>NZ_BAABII010000048.1:0-818 GCF_039542665.1 Saccharopolyspora cebuensis | reverse complement strand
CGCGAGATGTCATCACTGACGAGGTTTGGGAGCTGATCCAGGACGTGTTCCCGCCGGTGAGGACGCGGGGCCGTCCGCCGGTAGATCGACGCACGGTGGTCGAGGCGACCGCGTGGCGGTTCCGGACGGGCTCAGCATGGCGGGACCTGCCCGAGCGGTTCGGGAGCTGGAACACGGTTTACAAGAACTTCCGCCGGTGGGCCGCCGCGGGCGTCTGGGACGACCTGCTCACTCACGTGCAGAAGCGAGCGTCGTTGGCAGGAGAGATCGACTGGGTTGTGTCGGTGGACTCGTCGATCGCGCGTGTGCATCAGCACGGAGCGACGATGAGGCGGGTCACGGGGGGCTCCATCGAACTACAAGAAGGCCGGGCTGGAACCGCCTGATCACGCGATCGGCCGGTCACGGGGCGGTGTGACGACGAAGATCCACCTCGTCTGCGATGGGCAGGCCCGGGCTCTGGCGTTCGTACTGACCGGCGGGCAGGTCGCGGACACGAGCATGTTCACCGACGTGCTCGACGAGATCCACGTCCCCGGCCGGGGCCCTGCGCGCACACGCCCGGACCGCGTGCTCGCAGACAAGGGGTACCCGTCGAAGACGAACCGGGGCTGGCTACGCGAGCGCGGTATCAAGGCCACCATCCCCGAGCGCGCCGACCAGATCGCGAACCGGCGCACGCGGCCAGGCCGCCCGATCGACTTCGGCAACGAGCAGAAGGAACGCTACAAGGGCCGCAACGTCGTCGAGCGGTGCTTCAACGCGTTGAAACAGTGGCGAGGACTCGCATCGCGGTTCGACAAGACGGCCTGCTCATA
>NZ_BAABII010000047.1:0-1858 GCF_039542665.1 Saccharopolyspora cebuensis | reverse complement strand
GTTCGTTCAGGGCCTCAGCGATCCGGTGGGCCACCCGCTCGGAGATGTCTTCGCCGGCCTCGTCCACGACCGTCCCGACCAGCACCTCGTGCACGTACTCGCCTTCGGGGCTGAACGATGCGCTGTTCACATGCCACCCAGCGGGCATGATCTGGCTGGGTTCGTCGTAGTAGGCGGTCCCGGGTTCGATGTAGACGGCGGCCCAGTCGGTCGGCACCGCGACGGTGGTCATCTCGCTCATCACGATCTCCTTCTGCTTGCCTGATCGGGCGGAAGGCACCCGGCGGAGTCCGGGCACCAACCTCGCGATCAGGCAATCCGTTTCCTGGCCCGCATGGACGCAACCTTCACCGCTGGGCCTCCTGCGGCTCGTACCAGTCGCACGGGCACTGGACGGCGGGATGCTGGCGGTTGATGGGCGAGGTCCAGCACTCGCCGGCGTCATGGGCGGATTCGTAGTGGCCGCAACGGCACACGAGTTCGACCATGGTGAACACCTCCAGGTCAGGGCAGGGGCAGGGGCAGGTAGGCCAGGGTGATCAGCGCGGTGACCGGGAGGGTGGTCCAGGGCACCGTGGAGATCAGGGCGGCCAGGGCGGCGGCGAGCACGGCCGGGACGGGGCTGGCGCCGGGGGTGTGGGTCCACAGCACCAGGCAGGTGGCGGTGGTCCAGGCCCAGAACAGCGGCAGGGCGAGCAGGCGTTGGTGGTGCCACCAGGCGGCGAGCAGCAGCAGGACGCCGATGCCCACCCAGGTGCCCAGTAGCACCGGTGGGGTCATGCCTGCCGCGGGGGCGTGGCGGGCGGCGTAGCCGAGCAGGGTATGGGTGAGCTGGTCCCACAGGCCGGTGCCGGCCAGGTCCCGCACCCAGCCCGGTGGGGTCTCGGCAGCGGGCGGGGCCGGTGCGGGTGGTGCGGTGGTGGAGCCGCTGATCCAGCCGATCAGGCCGCTGAGCACCGCGGCCAGCAGCCACAGCACCAGCCAGGCCACGACCAGCCCGGCGAGGACGAGTCCGGCGCCGGTGGCCAGGTGCGCCGGGGGCTGGTGCCGGGCCCATTCCCGGGTCCGGCCCAGGTGGTTCCCGGCCACGTGCAGCCAGACAGCCATGGTCGCCCGAACCCGGGCCCCCAAGCCCGGGTGCTCGGCACGGTCGTCGAAGTCGATGTCGGTGTCGGGGTGGTTCACGGTCCTCCTCGGTCAGGGAGCGGCGATCCCGGCAGGGCGGGATGTCCTGCCATGCCTCGGGTAATGGGGCGGGGTCAGGTGTTGCCCGGTGAGCCCGCGCCGCCCAGCGCGGCGGCGATGCGGTGGCTGATCTCGGCGGTGATGTCCTCGCCGTCATCGGCCACGGCGTAGTGCACCCGGATCGCGGCGATGCCGCCGCAGCGCTCGTCGGCCGGCACGTCGGTGCCGGTGATGCCGGTGATCCACCAGCCGACCGGCAGGTGCTGGGTGGGTTCGTCGGCGGGCGGGGTGCCGGGCTGGACGTAGCGGGCCCGCCACTGCCACCGATCCGGTCCGGCCGGGCCGGTGGGCACCTCGGAACGGGCCTGCTGACCGGGGTTCACAGTGTTCTGGGGCATGCGGTTTCCTCCGTCGGTTGGGGCTGCTCAGGTCCGGTGGATCCGCTGGATCCAGGGCTGGTCGGCGTGGTGCTCGGCGCAGCGCGGGCACAGCGCGGCGAACCGGCCGGCTCCGTCGACCTGCGCGAACGGGAACCCGCAGTCGGCCAGCGTGTCGGTGACGTCGGTGTGGGCGGGGTGGCTGGAGATGTGCTGCAGGCCCCGGGGATCGGCGTCGGCGGCGGCGATCTCACCGAGGCCCGACTTGTTCCAGAGCGTTCCGAGCAGGCTGATCA
>NZ_BAABII010000046.1:0-1495 GCF_039542665.1 Saccharopolyspora cebuensis | reverse complement strand
CCAGGCCAAGGAGGCCAGCGCCATGGCCTGCAGGGCCTGGGCTTCCCGGTCCGAGCCGTCGGGCGAGCGGCGCCAGGTGGTTTCGGCGCGGTCGTAGGTGTCGCGGGCGGCGTGCTCGGGGTCGCGGGCCACGGGAGAGGGGTTCCTTCCTGCCGGGATGCGGGGTGTGGGCTGAACTGCCCGTCCAGTCACCCGACCCCGGTGCAGGGGTCGGGTGACTGGGGTGCGGTTCAGAGCACGGTGTAGAGGCCGTTGGCCTCGTCGACGCAGCGGATGTGCTTGGTTTCGCGGAGCACCCGCAGGTCGTTCTGGATGCTGCGCAGGCCGATGTCGCACTGGCTGGCGAGCTGGCGGGCGGTGAGCGTGTCCTCGGTGAGCAGATCGAGGACGTGCTGCTGCCGGTCGGTCACCCCCGCCGCCGTAGCGGTGTCGTTGGTGGTGAAGGGGAACGGCACCACCGCACCCGCCGCGGATGCTGTCCCGGAGCTGGCTCTGGTGGTGGTGTGCTGGTCGGTCTTGCCGTTGCCGGTGCGCAGGAGGGACTCGGCCTGCTCGGGCGTACCGCTGCGCAACGCGGACAGGATCTGCTCGGCGTTGTCGACCAGGGCGGTGGCCTGCTCGTGGCGGCGCCGGTAGGCCACGCCGGCGGCGGTAGCGGCCACGACGTCGAGCTCGGAGGGCGGCATGGCCTCGACCAGGGCGTGCTTGTCGACTCCGGGAGCGTCGACGTTGTAGCTGCGCCACAGCGCCCCGCCCCGCTCAGCAAGCGGGGCACAGCCGTAGCCGTGCTTGGGGATGGTTTCCGGGGGCACGCAGTTGGCGGGCAGCATGCCCTTGCGGGCCGAGGAGATGAACCGCATGACGAACAGGTTCCCGGCTGCCTGCAGGCAGCCCCGCAGGATGTCCGAGCCGCCGAAGGTCTGGGCCATGTCCAGGTCCTGGGAGGCAGCGACGAACCCCATACCGTTCTTGCGGATCTTGCGGGCCAGCTCCCCGAACTCCATACCGAAGGTGTTCTTGCTGCTGGGGTTGATCGCGGAGAACACCGACTGGCATTCCTCGACGATGGTGATGATCGGGGGACGGGCGGGGTCGTAGGTG
Source organism: Saccharopolyspora cebuensis (assembly GCF_039542665.1). Taxonomy (NCBI): domain Bacteria; kingdom Bacillati; phylum Actinomycetota; class Actinomycetes; order Pseudonocardiales; family Pseudonocardiaceae; genus Saccharopolyspora; species Saccharopolyspora cebuensis. The sequence continues at coordinate 394 of NZ_BAABII010000046.1, read as the reverse complement.
TAGCGGTTCTCCATCTCGCCGTTGACCCGCAGTTCGAGGTTGCGGGCGGCGGCGACGCGTTCGAGTGCGTCGTAGAGCTGGACGATCTGCTTGGGGTCGCTGGAGGCCAGTGCCCAGGAGGCGTGCTGTTTCATCAGCTTGCTGGAGGCGCCGTCCTGCCCGTCGACGTACCAGATCTCGATGCCGAGCCACCGCAGGGCCAGGAACAGCTGCTCGAGCAGGATGGTCTTGCCGGATCCGGTGGAGCCGAGGACGAACGAGGAGTTGACCGACCCGGCCTCGATGATGCGGTAGACGGCGAGGCCTTCGCCGTCGATGTAGGGGCCGATGACGATGTCGACGTTGGAGTTCGGGGTGATCTGAGAGCGGTCGTGGATCCGGCGGCCGTCGCAGA
>NZ_BAABII010000045.1:0-512 GCF_039542665.1 Saccharopolyspora cebuensis | reverse complement strand
GACCGACTCCGCCGTCTGGCATCCGCACACCCAGCGGGTGCAGGCAGGACCGGTGTGGATCGAGGTCCTCGCGACCCCGACGACCTTGACCTTCGACCCGGGCAACGGGCAACAGCCGGTGTCCTGTCCAGGGCCGGGCACGCCCTACGACCGTGCGTTCGGGTTGCACGCCGCCTCGCCCGACTGCGACGTGGTCTACGAGCGCTCCTCGGCCGGCCAGCCGGGGAAGCAGGTCCGCGCGCGGTGGGCGATCACCTGGGCAGTGTCCTGGCACGGGTTCGACGGCACCGCCCCCGTCACCGGCACCTTGCCCGCCATGACCTCCCGCGCGGAGGCAGAGCTCGCCGTGGTCGAAGCCCAAGCCCTGATCACGCAATAACCACACGAAAAGGCGCTTTCATTTCAAGTTCTCGAATTCTTGTTGGGGGAGAGCTATGTCTACGACCGACACCACGTCGCCCCGCGACGAACCATCGACGGGGAGGGTCTCGCCGCGGGTGCCGTCGCGCAGA
>NZ_BAABII010000043.1:0-5244 GCF_039542665.1 Saccharopolyspora cebuensis | reverse complement strand
GGGCTGGTCAAGTCAAGCTCCCGTGGCTCGGGCGGTCCATCGAAACGCGGGTGCATGATGACACCTCCACAGGCAACGCGGGGACCACCAGGCTATGACGCCGGACATTACCGCGCTCGCAGGCAGGAACCCACAGCTCAGGCACGGTGGGCGTTTCACCACGTCCCCACCGTGTACGGCAGCGCTCGTCGCGCGGTGGGGGTACCAGCCGGGGTACCAACACGGGTACCGGCCGGGGTGGCGTCCAAGCCGGGTGTCCCAGCCGGTTGCGTTTCCGCGGCGTACTGAGCCCTCTGGAGGTACCAGCGGTCACCCAGACTCCGTGTCCGCGCAACACCATGAAGCGCAAGGTGGGCCCGCCAGGAAACCAGCGGGCCCACCTTGCGGCGTGAGTGTCACATCTGCGGTGGTCCAGCGCGGGCGATCACCTGCCCGTTCAGGCTGACCTGGCCGTCACCATTTCCGCAGGCCCTCGAACTTGCGCCGCGCCGAGATCGCCTGCTGAAGGATCCGCCGCACCAGCTCAGGCTTGGTCGCCCGCTCCATGCGGGTCAGCCGCAGCTCGGTAGCGACGGCAACCAGCCCGTCGCGGTCCCGGTGCACGCCCTGCGCGGTGAGGTAGGCCTCGCCCTCCTCCACGGTGTCGAGGGTGCGCAGGTGCGCGGCGATGGTCTTCGGGTCATCCATGGGTTCTCCGTTCGTCGTCGGGGTGGATGGCACAGCTCTGGTGGTGTGGTGTTGCTGGTGCGCGCTCGGGGCAAAGTGCGGCGAAGGAACTCCTCGTCGCGGTTTCGCGTGGAGAAACGCCAGTCGGGCTGCGGGATGCGGTTGGATGAGCCGGTGCGTTACTCGTCCTCTTCCCGTGGCATCGTGGCCGATGACGGCCGCTGGTGGGCGCCGCTGGGCCATTCCCGATTCCGCTGCTATTTCGCGGGGCATGTGCTCTCGACCGCCGGGGACAGCCTGGTTCCGCTGACGATCGCGTTCGCGGCGTTGAGCTTGTCGGGTTCTGCAGCCGACGTGGGATGGGTCTTGGCGGCCAACCGGGTGCCGATCGCGCTGCTGGTGCTGCTGGGCGGCGCGTTGGGAGACCGGTGGGACCGGCGGCGGGTGATGGTGTGCGCTGACGTGCTGCGGTGCGCGGCGCAGGCCGCGACCGGACTGGTGCTGCTGTCCGGGCAGGCCAGTGTGCTCCTGCTGGTGATGTTGCAGGCCGTGGCCGGGGTGGGGACCGCGTTGTTCAGTCCGGCCGCCACCGGTCTGGTGCCCGCGCTGGTGCCTCATGCCCAGCTGCGGCAGGCCAACGCGTTGTTGGGGATCGCTGGCAACACCAACAAGATCACGTCGATCAGCTTGGCCGGTGTGCTGGTGGCCGTCACGGGCCCGGGTGTGGCCCTGCTGCTCGACGCCGCGACGTTCGCCGCCAGCACCGTGGCGTTGCTGAGGCTGCGTCTGCCGGCCTCGGCACGGCATCCCCAGGTGCGGGTCGGGTTGTGGCGGCAGGTGCGCGACGGAGCCCACTACGTGATCACCACCCGGTGGCTGGCGGTAGTGCTGGGTTATGGAGCGCTGCTGCAGGCGCTGGTCATCGGCCCGCACATGGTCGCCGGTCCCCTGCTGAGTGAGCAGTCCTACGGCGGTCCCGCAGGGTGGGCGACCATCGGGGTCGTGCAGGCGGTCGGCAGCCTCGCCGGGGGCGCGCTGGCGCTGCGAGTACGACCGCGCCGGCCATTGCGGGCCGGGCTGGCCATTTCGCTGCTGATGGTGCCCTACCTGCTGCTGTTCGCGTGCGGAGCACCGCTGTGGCTGGTGGCCGCGACCGCATTCGGCGTCGGGATCCAGGGCGCGTTTTTCCTTGCCACCCAGGCCACCGTACTGCAGACCCACATCCCAGACCACGCCCTGTCGCGGGTGGCCGCCTGGGCTCAGCTCGGCAATCTGGTGTTGCTGCCGACCGCGCTGGCTGCGGCCGGTCCGATCGCCGCCGCCGTCGGCGGCCAGACCGTACTGCTGGTCGGCGCAGGATGGCTGACGGTGAGCACGCTGGTGGTGCTCACGATTCCCGCGGTGACCAACCTGGGCAACGTCGCGGCCTCCCCTGCTGACAGGACAGGGGAGGCCGCGACGAGTCAGCGAGCGGCGGTGTAGGAAACCTTCGAGGAGACCACCTCTCGCGGGTCCCGCATCAGGTGTGCCGGATCGGCAGATCCCGTAACGTCAGGCTCGGCCAGCCGTGTCGCCGCAGGTAGTCGATGCTGTAGCGGGCGGCGCGGCGCTTGATGGTGCCGTGTCGGTAGGACGCCAGGCAGGCGTGGAAACCGTCAGCGACGTAGGCCATGCCCATGTCCCAGATGTCGGGGTGGTTGCTGTCGAGCTGGGCGGTGGAGTAGTTGCGCTTGATGTTCGGGACGACGGCGACGCCGATGGAGTCGAACTCGGCGATGCCGTGCATCATTTCCTCGTAGCTGTCGGCACCGAGGACGTAGTCGGTCTCCACGATCGGAAACCCGGCGCCCTGGGCTCGGCGGTACTTCTCCAGATGCATCTCGAAGGTGATCGCTCCCTTCTTGCGGCCCCATTGCCGGATCCGCTCGGTGTCGTTGATGGTCTCCACCGTGCCGATGAAGCCGAGGCACCCGGCCTCGCGCAGCTGCTCCATCGCAGCTGAGCTGTGGATGGCGTAGGTGAACGGGAAGAACGCTGCGTTGCCGAAGCCCTGCCGCCGATACTCGGCGATCAGTCGCAGCATCATGTCCAGTTCCTTGGACTCGTCTGGCTGGCAGCCGGTGGTGATGTTCACGCTGACCAGCTCGGCGCGGTCCCAACCCCGCCGGTCGTAGTCGGCGGCGAGCTCGGCGACGTGCTGGGCGATGTAGTCGCGCGGCGGCGGAGTCCACGAGCCGACCTCGTTGCGGTTGCAGCCCAGACATCCACCCGCGCAGGTCGAGTACGGGGAGATGATCGCGGCCGTGGGCAGCTCGGCGCCGTTGGGCGCGACGCGGCTGTAGTAGTGGTTGCTGGCGCCGAAGATCCGTGCGTGGAAGCGCGTTTCGGCGAGGGTTTCGCCCGTGGGCTTCCAGACGATCCGGCAGGTCGGTGCGGACTGACGCTCTCCGTCGACGTCGATGTAGCGGTCTCGCTCGAACACCAGCGGCGAGCTGGGGGCGTAGTAGGGCACGCAGATCGTTTGGAAATTTCTCTTCCCGGTTGCCGGGTCGGTGTAGACCAGCGTGTACGTCCGGTTGTCCCGCGTCTCCGCTGTATCGCACCCGGTGAACCCGATCGCCAGGCTCAGGAGCTGGGTGGGGGACATGTGGGTGTCGGGGTCGTCGAGATGCGAATCGTCGATCGGCACGAACGAGGTGATGTAGTCCTGTGCTCGGGTGAACCAGTCGACCAGGCGGCGTGTGACCTGCGGATCGTCGATCTCGCTGCCAGGCTGGCGGTTGCGCACCATCAGCGGCAGCGCCTTCGTCATGGACAATGGAACCCCACTTCCTACGGGTGGTGGGCCGGACCGGGGCGCCTCGGCGGTGAGAGGTTGAGTGCGCTCCGGTTCCGGATGGCCGCGTCCTTGGGCGGTCCCCGCAACGCACCGAACCAGCGACGTGGTCGGCGCGCTGCGAGCACACCCGGACTACCTGGGTGGCCGGGGCGATGCCCACGCCCCTGGCCTGGATCGCACTCGCCCGAGTGCTGTGATCAGCACGGAGGCATGTGGCGGGTGAGAGACGTGGTGGTCATCGCTGCGTCACGGCCTCACCACGAACCAGTTCCCTGGGCTCGTACCAGTCGCAGGTGAATCGATTGGTGGGATGCCGGTCATTGAGTGGCGCGGACTCTGCGGACGCACGAGTCACGTGCGGTCATTTCGGTGGGGGTCGAGCAGGTAGATCGCGGCCATGACCGCCAGCGCGACGAGGCCGAGCACGGTGTGGCCGGAAGCGAGGAGGACGACTCCGGCCACACCGGCGGTCAGTGCGAGCAGCGCGGTGCTCACGCGACGACGGGTCGCTTGCCACCCGGGACGCGGCCGTGCCGGGAGCGGTCGGCCAGGATCATGGCGACCACCTGCTCGGGCAGCTCGCTCTCCGACTCCCGGCGGCGGGTGTGGGTGCCGCGGGAAAGGGCGTCGCGGTCGTCGGGGTCCAGGCCCGCCCAGATCCCCACGGGCTCGCCCGCGGTCAGGACGTACTGGCGGCACTGCCCTTGCACCGGGCATCCAGCGCAGATCGCGCGGGGCCGCTGGGCCTGCCGCTGGTAGCCCGGCGACCCAGGAGTGCCGGTCGGTTCGAACACGCGAGGGTCGTACTCGCGGCACGCCCCGCTGCGGGTCCAGTCCTTCATACTGGGGTCCTCCTTCCACAAAGGGACGCCTCCGGGCCGCGGTCTTGACGGATGACGGCCGGAAGCGTTGAGAGAGGCGCGGGTCCCCACGCTGCCGCGCGGGGACCCGCGCTCCTGTCACGAAGCGGAGCGGTCCTGACCGAGCTGGCCGAGGTAGTGCACGAGCACGGCGGCAGCGCATGCGCCCACAGCCACACCGACAGGGCGCGACACCCGGTACCGGATGCGGCGGTTCCCGACCGGGGGCGTGGTGGTGTGGCAAGAGCGGCACCACCAGGCGGTGAAGGTCGCCGCCGGGCGCGCCCGGCGGCAGCGGGGGCAGCGAACCCGGTCTGCCTCTTGAGGAGTGAGCAGGCTGATCACTTCCCCGGCGCGCAGCGGCGCGGTCACCGCGCGGGCGCCGAGGCCCTCGTTGTTCGCGAGCTCGGTGAGGGCATCGCAGACCGCAGCGGTCAGGCCGTCGGCGGTGCTGGGTCGCCGGGCGGCCACGTGAGTCACGATGGCGCGGGTATCCGCGGCGCCCCAGCCCGCGCGGTGCATGCGGTCCGTGGCCGCGACCGGGTCGATGCCCGGGGCCGCCGGCGCGGTCACTGCTGCTGCCCGGTCAGCGGCGGGGCGGTGAGTACCTGCAGCACGTCGATGAGGATGCGGGCGTGGTCGAACGCCATCGGTTCCCACGAGGTGGTCAGGTCGTCGATGGCGACCCATTCGGCACGGGCGGCGTCGTCACCAGCGCGGGGCTCGGGCCGGGTGGGAAGTTCCACCAGGTAGGCGGTGGAGACGTACCGGCCGCGGGGGTCCCGGCCAGGCTCGTCGTAGACCTCGATCCGGTGCAGGTCGTCCTCGCGCACGGCCAGGCCGGTTTCCTCGGCCAGCTCCCGCACGGCGGCATCGACG
>NZ_BAABII010000042.1:0-1347 GCF_039542665.1 Saccharopolyspora cebuensis | reverse complement strand
GTCTTCCTAAGACCGCTTGGCCTCCGACTTCTGCCGCCCTCCGGTTGCCTACGCGCTGCGCTCCGCGCGCGCGGAAAGACACATTACATGAAAAGCCTTGCTCCGCAAGCCTTTTCATGCTGTTGCGTTTCCATTGTGTACAGTCTAAAGACGAAACTTGTTGCTCTGCAACAAGCTTGGAGCATTCCATTTCCCTTGCTACGCAAGGGAAAACTCTCGTGCGTGGTGAAAACCGTTGCTCCGCAACAGATTTCACCACACCATCAACAACACTAGTACAAACGAGTGAAAACCCCCGAAACAACCCCACCCACAACCCCCCAGGGTGTACAAGCGCTCCGCGCACCCCCACCCCAAGACCTACCTCACCCCAAAACCAACGGTGAAGACCACCTACGGACTCACCATCGACGCAGCGGAGAGGACCGCCCTGATCGCCGCACTCGGCGCCTGCGGGTAGCGACAGCAGCGTCCGGTGACCTGCTGCGCCCCCGATCCGGTGGCCCGGGGGCGCAGTACTGCTGCAGGGGGCATCACGAACACGAGACCACCACGGTGGTTGTGGACCGAGGACGCCAAGCACGGGCGGCCGCGCAAGGTCGCGACCGCGGCAGCGGACGCCGCAAGACAGGGCCTTCGGGCGGTCCGGGGCACGGGCCTCTAGGTCTAGAGGGTGACTCCTCTAGACCGGGGCCGCTCCGTCGCCCACCGATGGCAAGATCAGCGGGCATGGGATTCATCCGTGCTCTCGTCGACGATATGACCTCGAAGACCCGGTGGATGCGGCGCGCGGCCGGAGTCAGCACGGTGCGGCTGCTGTGCCACGAAGACACCTGGGCGGCGCTGCAGGCCCTGCCCTCGGCGCTCGTCCACACCCCTGACCACCGCCGTATCGAGGCGACCGAGGAACGCATCACCGCACGCGAGAACGGGATGCTGGAGATTGTGCTGTCCGGTCCCCAGATCGTGCGGATCCTGCAGGTGACCTCCCACAACAGCAAGAACGGCAGCCCGGAAGAGCAGGCCATCGCCGAACGGACCTACATCGGGTTCGGGTCCGTACTCGACACCGTGGGCTCGCACCACTCCACCGAGGAGATCCCGCCGGTCATCCTCGACGACCGGCCGCAGGCCCCGGCGTAGGCGGCCGGGAATGCGACGGTGGATCGACGGCGACCGCATCTGGCGTGGATCTACGTCTTGGCAGGTCCACGCCCTGCCCGAGGTCGGTGAAGGCGAAGGGGACGTCGACCTGGAGGAGCTGCTGGACCGGATCGCTCCGGTCCTACACGAGCATCGCGACGTGCTCGTCCCCGTCGAGCCGCAGTGGCTGCACCTGACCGTGCA
>NZ_BAABII010000041.1:0-774 GCF_039542665.1 Saccharopolyspora cebuensis | reverse complement strand
GGTTCAGTCCAGGGCCACCAGTGCCTCGTGCGCGGCGGCCAGCGGCCACAGCAGCCAGATCAGGACCTGCCGCGACGGCGCCCACAGCACCGCCAGCCCCAGCAGCACGCTGACCACCGCCAGCCGCGCCGGGTGATCCACCACCCACCGCCACGTCACCGCCACCACGGCGTTGCCCGCCGCGGCGTAGCCGTAGCCGGTCGCCGCCCGGCGCAGCCATCCCTGGCTGGCCAGGTGCTCACCACACCGCGCCCGGCGCAGTTCCTCGGTCACCGACGGCTGCGGATCGCTGAGGATCCCCGCCTGCGGCCGCAGCGCGGCCAGCCACCGCCCAGCCCGGCCCACACCACCAGCACCCCGCTCGGTGCCGGTGGCCTCACCGAGCAGCAGCACCTCCTCGTCGTCGAGTGCCAGCTCCTCGACCGCCGACAGGTGCCGCACCGGCCGCACCGTCTCCTCCTCGGCAGTGCGGGAACCAGCAACGGGATCGGGGTCGGGTCGGGCGGCGCCCGACCGGTTGTCATTGGGCAGCGCGGACACCGCGCACCTCCTCGCCTCAGTCGAAAACTCAGCGGGCCGCGGCCCGCCGCTGACGTACCTGCCGGGCACCCAGCTCCCGCAGCGCCGCATCCCGGCGCCGCCGCTGCTGGTGACCAGCCCGGATCTGCCTGCGCCGCCGCCGGGACTGGGTCCCCAGCGCCGCACCGGACCGGAAGATCCGGTCCCCGGCGGCCAGCAACGCCGCCACACCCGGCTCGGTGTCCTCCCGCGCCG
>NZ_BAABII010000040.1:0-2740 GCF_039542665.1 Saccharopolyspora cebuensis | reverse complement strand
GCCAGGGCGATGCGGTCACGCTCGCGCTCGAGGGTGTTGGCGGTGGTGCGCCCGGCGGCGTCCAGGAGGATCCGGAACGCCAGTCCGCGGGCGATCGGACCGAGGATCTGCAGTTCGGCCCCCGGAACCGCCCCGTGAGGGGTCGCGACGCGGTCGGTCCAGGCCTGCTGGATCTCCTCGGCGCGCCCGACCTGCACCTCCTGCTCTGCCGTGGTGGGCTCGCCGAGCTCGGTGGTGTCGAGGTCGTCGAGCTCGGCGGGCAGCGGGTAGGGGTGGGCGACGTGGCGCCACCAGGGCAGCGCGAGGTAGCCGATCCCGGCCAGCAGCGCCAGCCACATCCCCGGCAGGTGCGCGGCGGCGGCCAGCGGCATGCCCGCGCTCCACGCGCACAGCATCCCCAGCCCGGCTTTGAGCCGGTCCCGGAACGCCGCCGGGCACGCGGTGGCCAGCCGCCGGCGCCAGGCCAGCACGCTGGCGCCGGCGGTGGTGGCCGCGCACAGCGCGGAGATGCCCACCGGGACCCCCGAGCCGAACTCGGCCAGCGCCCACGCGGCCTGCCCCAGTGCCGCATAGGGAGCGGCGATCAGCCAGGGCCGCAGCTGGCGGCGGTTGCGGCGCTCGGCGGCGGCCAGGTCCGCGGCGAGGTTCACCGCGGTCTCGGTGGCCTTGGCCCGGATCGCCGCGGAGCGCAGTTCCGCGCGGGCCTCGCGGCGGGCCTGCCGCCACAGCGCCTCGTCGGAGTCGCGGTCTTCGGGGCGGCGCCGCAGGTTGTCGTGCTGCAGCTGCCGGTAGCGGCGCTCGGCGGCGGCGGCCAGGCGCTCGGCTTTGTCCTCGGCGGCGGTGGCCCCGTCCGGGGCGGGCTCGGTGGTGTGGGTGTCGGTGGGCACAGCGCTACCTCCCAGCGGTACAGGCAGGGTCGGTTCAGGGACAAGGGGGTGAGGGCTGAGCGGCCCACAGGACCGGCACCCCGGGCCACGGGGGTGCCGGTCCGAGTGCGGCTCAGGACCTCAGGCGTTGGCGTAGAAGTCGGTGTCGCGGGCCACGCCGTTGGCCTTCTGGGACTGGACCTGCTCCTGGATGCCGAGCTGCTCGGTGAAGGCCCGCTCGGCGGCGGCGAGCCCGGACTGGGCTTCGGCGAGGGAGTCGTGCAGGGCCGAGAGCTGCTCGGCGATGCGGCTCATCTCCCCGGACAGCGCGGCGAAGGACTCGCCGGTGGCGGCGAGGTGACCGATGATGCGGCCGTTGAAGCCCTTCTCGGTCAGGGTGGCCTGCGCGGTCTCGAGCTTGCCCAGCTCAGCGTTGAAGGCCTGGGACGTGGCCTGGGCCTGAGCGCAGGCGGCCTCAAACGTGCCCACGATCAGCCCGCAGTAGGCCTGGGTGTCGCGGGAATAGACGAGCGCCGTGGACAGGTCGGTGATCTCGCCGGAGTGCTGCGTGGTCACGATGGTGCTCCCTTGATCGGTGGAACGGGACGCCGCCTCGGTACTGGACGACGCCGAGGCGGACTGGGGGGTGTCGGTGCGCTCGGTGCCGGGCCCGTCAGCCGGCGGTGCGGGCTCGGAGTCACTGACCGGGTGCTCCCCTGGAGCCGGGTCCGGGGTGGTGTCCTCCTGCGGTTCCGGTGCGCCGGAAGGCTCGTTCGCCGTCGTCGGCGGGTCCGCGGCGGGATCGGGCTGCTCCTGCTCACTGCCCGGGGTGTCGCGGCGCAGGGGGATCACCTTGGCCGTCGGCTCCTCGGTGCCCGCACCGCCCTGCGGCCCGGGGGACTCACCACTGGACGTGCCCTCAGCCGCCGCGACCTCGCCCTGCCCGGTGACCTGGCCAGCGGTCTGGTCGGTGGTCTGGTCGCCGGCCAGCGGCGTGTCCTCGACCGGGGCCGCGCTGCTGTCCTTGCGGGCGGCGCGGTCGGCGCGGCGCTCGGCGATGACCTCGCGGGTGTCGCGGGCGGAGCGCTTGGCCTGGTCCCACGAGACGTTGCCCCACTTCGCCAGCGTGGCCGAGACCTGGGCGCGGCGGGCGGCGCGCTTACGCATCCGCTGCTTGTGCCGGGCCACCGCTTCCGGGCCGCCCTCGCGGATGATCTGCATCCGCGCTTCGTGGCGCTGGGCGGCCTTGGCGGTGCGGGCCTCGGTGGCGTTGTCCCACAACCGCCGCGTGTAGCGGGGGGTGGGATGGGACTTCTCCCCGCGGGCAAGCTTGGCTTGGTGGCGCAGCCGCCACTTCTCCAGGCTCGGCGGGGTCTCGCCCTTCGCCTTGGCGACGATGTCGGTGACCGCGGCACCGGCGACCTTGGTGGTGGTGCCCAGCAGCGCGATCAGCAGCAGGCTGGCGGTCAACGGGTCCATCAGCGCACCTCCCGGCGCCGGGCGGCCCAGGTGCGGGCCATGGACAGATAGGTCCCGGCGGTCAGCGCCGCCGTGGCTTCCAGCGGCCCGTCGAGCCCGCCGCGCAGGACCTCGGCGGCGCGGGCGAGGTAGCCGGAGCCGACGCAGTGCTCGTCGCGGGCGGCGGCGGCCAGGTCGCTGGCCGCGTGCGCGGCGTGGGTCAGCCGCATCCGTTCGGGTTCGCGGTGCCGGGCGGCGGCCAGCAGGTCCTCGGCGAGGGTGAGGTACTCCTCGACCTCGCCGGCCTCGGTGACGTCGGTGCTCATGACAGGGATGTCCTCCCAAGCGGGTCAGGGGTGCGGGCGGATGATGATGGGTGCTGGTACGTGCCCCGCCCGCGTTCGACCGCGGCTGGC
>NZ_BAABII010000039.1:0-1344 GCF_039542665.1 Saccharopolyspora cebuensis | reverse complement strand
CAGGGGCCGGACATCCTGCGGTGGAAGCCCGGTCGAGTGCAGCTCAGGAGCCGTCTGGTGACCGTCGTGTTCGCCGACGTGCCTCGACGGTCAGGGTGGGGATCCGGTGCCGAGAAGGTCGGTATGCGACGGTGCGTAGCGCTGCTGGTGCCGACTCATGCCCGAAAAGAGCCTTTCCTCGACAGGTGCAGTCGCTAGTCTCCGGAGCGGCCGTGATCACCGATGAGGACCGGACGTGGGATGAGCCTGCTGTGGAAACTGGAGCCGGCGACGGAAGCCAAGCACCGGCTGTACAAGCGGTACATGGACGCGTGGTGGCCGATCATGCTGCAGCCGACGAAGGACGGTTACCTGCGTCCGCGCGTCACCTATGTCGATGCCTTCGCCGGTCCGGGACTGTATGCAGACGGCGAAGAGGGTTCACCGGTGTTCGTCCTGGACCGGCTGCTCAAGCATGAGTCTGTCGAGCGGATGTTCCTCGACCGGGACCGGGTGCGGCCGCCCCATTGCTTGAAGAAGAACGGCACCCCCGCGCGTTGGCACTGATCACGGAGGTCCTGGACCCACTCGGCCGACATCGGTCGGGCGCCGGGGCCGGACTCGCCCCCGGCGATCACCCATCCGATTCCCGTCAAGTCCAGTTCCGGCAAGGGCCCCAGCAGGGGCTCGCACGACAGGAACCGCACCGCCGCGGGGACAGCACGCAGATCGTCAATGCGATCCAGCACGGCGTCGTCTTCCACCGAGGTTCCGACCCAGAGGTTGTCCGGCCACCTCAAGCCCGGCGCCAGCCGCTTCATCCGGCGGGCTCGCTTGGTCAGCACCTGGTAAGTGTGCTGCGGCGTCGCTTCCATCACCGCGAAAACACGGCGGATGAAGTCCACGGGCACCTTGGCGTGGAACAGGTCGCTCATGGAATTGACGAACACCAGCCGCGGCTGCTTCCAGCGCAGCGGCTCAGCCAACGAGGCCGGATGTACGGTCACACCAAAACCGGGGCCGCTGGTGCGGGCATCACCGTCGTTGGAGTACTTCTCCGAGCCCATCGCCTTGAGCCGCTTGGCCAGCGTCAGCGCATAGCAGTGGTCGCAGCCACGCGAAACCTGGTCGCACCCGGTCGTGGGATTCCACGTTGTTTCAGTCCACTCGATGCGCGATCGAGTGCTCATCATGTCCCCTTTCGTCGGGGGGTGGTCCTACACTACGACGACCGCCGACAAGCGTGGTGCCGATCCCGCCCCGCTGACCCGCGTCTGTTCGCCCGGAAATCTCCTGAGCGGTCAGCATGATCGGCAGGCTATCCACGACCGGCCGGTGGGCGCCCACGGTCCCCGGAAGGCTGTC
>NZ_BAABII010000038.1:0-5850 GCF_039542665.1 Saccharopolyspora cebuensis | reverse complement strand
GTACAGGCCCTCCGAACCCTGTCCCTCCCGGGGGGTACAGGATTGACCTGCGGAAATCTGCGGGTCTACGAACAGCTCGTGCAGTGGCCGCAGCCGGTCTTCCCGGAGGGCGTTGCGGAGTTCGTGCAGTGTCCGAGGGCCGACGTAGTGGGCGGGAGGGAGCTCGTTGACGACGAGCGGCGCGGCCTGGGTCTGCCCGGTCCGGGGGTCCCGCTGCGGGGCTCGGCGCCCACGTGAATCGGTGGAGGACTCGTCGAGGTCCGCGAGGAACCCGATCTGCTTGAAGTACTCGAGGACCCACTTGACCTTGTCCCGGCGTGAGTAGCCGAGGAACAGTGCCAGGTCCGCGTGGTTGGTCACGGCCCGGTCTTGGCCGTGAACACGGATCCGGTCAGCGAGCAGCACCTGAGCTCCTGTCAGGAGCTTGTCGGCCTCACCGAGCGGCTTGCCCGTCCGTCCCAGGGGAGGGGACAACCGGACACACGCGGTGATCCAGAACGGGACAGTCGCGCCACCGGGCGAGTTCCCGGCGTAGGCCTTGACCGAGGGGTCGTCGGTGAATGGCTGGTCAGCCACGTGTCTACCTCTCCGACACGCCCCAGCTCTAGCAGTCCGGCAACACATGCCGTACCCTGGAACCCGAGCGTGCTCGTGGTCGTAAATGGTCGCGTGCTGTTGCTTTCGTGATGGGGAGCAAACGCTTCAACTTGAGGCCCTCCGCCGGTTGCCGCCGGCGGGGGGCCATTTCAATGGCTAGGCCACCCTGGCCTCCTCCATGCCAGGCAGTGCGCTGCCGAGCTGCCCGAGACGCTGGAGTCCGCGCATGGTCCGCAGGGCCTGCTCGGCTTCATCCCAGAGCTCGGGGCTGAGCATGATCGCGTGCTCACGTCCGCGCGCGGTCACGGTCACGATCTCGCCGGCCGCGGCTGCGTTGATGGCTCCGCTGGTGTTGCGGGATACCTCGGTCACTGTCATGCGCATCTGGCTCTCCTAGGCTCGAGCGTGCTGCGATGCTGATCACTGGACCCTAGCAGGCTGGCTAGGAAGCGGGTTGATTTAGGTAGGTGGCGTGTCGTCGCACAGGGAGCGGCGCCGAGCGGGGCTGCGGCTGCTCAGCCCGCAGTTGCGCCGGATCTCGCTAGCGCGGGTCTCCAAGACACGAGCTGCCTGGGTGATAGCTGAGTTCCAGTCGTGCTCGCCACCTGGCGTCGTCGATAGTTGGAGGCTGCCGACGGCGTTGGATGCGTCGAGCCAGACGGCGGCAGTGCCCTCGGGGTCGTAACGGTCGCCCCCGGATTCTTCTGCGGGCATCAATGTGACTGCATCCGTCGCTGTAGCGATGTTGGCAGCGCGCTGGAATAGTGCCCCGGACTGGCGTCCAGGAGTGGAGCGGAGGGCAACCTGCTCGAACCCGCGATCCTTCCAATACTGGTGCAGACTCGTGTTGTTTCGATTGCAGTCCAGCCGTAGCAAGCTGTTTCCGCCCGAACGGGCTTGCAGGCCGCACCAATCGAGTAGGGCGTCACCGATTCCGCGTCGACGGAAGTCCGGATGGATCATCATTTTGTAGACGTACAGCGCAGGTTCCGCAGCTTCGTCGCTTGTCCAAAAATCCCGATCTGGGCCATCCAGACCTACCGTTCCGATCAGGTTGCCATTGCGGTCCCGCAGTGTGGTCAGCGTCCGGCGGGAGATCCAGGTCCGCAGTGCCTCGTGTCCGTGCGCCTGGGTGCCATGCCATTGATCGATCCCGCGCTGGCGTAGATCAGCCTCAATGCGCTCCCGCAACTCCAGGACTTCACGGAAATCCTCGGCCAGACTCAGGTAGTAGACGGTCACTCTGGTACCTCCCTGCTAATGGACTGTCGGTCGCAGTTGCTGGGGCACTACTCCTCTGGTGAGGGGACGGGGAGGCGGTAACGGAGGACCTGGCGATCCCCTGCCCATGTGGACACCAGTGCTCGTACGCGCCGCCCCGTGTCGTCGATGCCAATACGAGCGTGTTGGCCGACGGGGGAGCCAGGCTGGAGATCGAGCAGCTCGACCTCGTCAGGGCTTGGCATCCGCGGCACGATCATGTCCTCGAACTCAACCTGGTTGATCCCAATGGCCCGAATGATCCCGCCGCGTACTACGACGTCACGTTCTTCCAGCAGAGGGCAGTACTCCTGTCCCTGGTCGTCAGTGAGGACGCGGCGAGCGATGTCTTCGGGGGTCCATGTGTCCGCGAGCATCAGCGGCATTTCAGGATCGCTCGGTGGGCGTGAGACCAATCGGACACGGCGGCGGCGAGCTAGCAGCTCACCAGGAGGGACGTCGAGCCACTCTGCGACGTCCCGGGGCGCTGGGAGCCAATCGACGCGAATAATTTGCCGCGGTGTCCACCCTTGCCGTTCAACGTCGGCTTTCCATTGGTCTTGAGCACGTGCTGGGTTGTCGTGGTAGACGCCGCGTTCGAAATCAGCCGCGTCAAAAAAGATTTGGTATCGGCGTCGCACCGTGCGCCCAAGAGAGCCAGCACCAGCCGTGATCAATCCGTCCGCCTGGAGTGCGTTAAGGGCGGTTCGCACAGTGTTTCGTGCGTAGCCGTATTGCTCAGCGAGGGACATCTCAGCGGGGACGCGGCTCCCTGGGGGGAGCTCGTCTCGTTCGATGGCGGTGCGCAGGTCGTCGTAGATGTAGCGCCACCTCGGGCGCTGGCCGATCGTCACGGTGTCCTCCCTGTGTGTTGGGTCTGACCGTACAGAAGCTGGCCCCTGCTGGCACCTCTGTACCTACAAAACCTACAGAGGTGTTGCGTCGGCGGTTTGCTGTCGCTACTGTACCTACAGAGCAGACAGAACCTACCGATTGCGAGGCTCGCGATGACGGCAACCACGGTCACCATCGCCGAGGTGTTCGGTGCGTTGGACGAGGGCGACCTGGCGCTCGTCGTCGCGGAGTCCGAGCTCGGCGAGGACGGGCTGGCGGAGCTGATTGAGCTGTTGTGCGAGGTGGAGGTCCCGGCCGCGGAGCTGGTCGAGTGGCACCTCGCCAGCGCCAACGCTGATGCCGAGCAGGAGTTGTCGGAGGTTGTTCCGTTGTGCGTCGCGGCGCCGCGCCACGTGGGTGTGCTGCGCGCTGCGTGATCCGGTGCTCCAGCACCGGGGCAGCGCTCAGGACCGCCCCATCACCCCCGAAATGGTTCTGAGTTCTGCCCAGGCCGCTGGATCCCAGTAGCTAGTCGGTCCCATCGGGCCTCCTCGTTGGAGGAGTCCACGGATCCCGCCCGTACCACCTGGCGGGTAGCCGCTCTCACGTCACGGGCGGTCGCTCGATGGCCGGCGTGTTCTTTGAGAACTCCATACAGCAGGGCGTCAAAGGCCACGGGTCCGTGCGCGAGGACCCGGTCGATCACGCAGTGGTCGGCCGGTGAGCGAGGCGGGTCCGGGGTGGACAGCGAACGTCCTGCGACGTGAACACCCGCGCCGGAGCCCGGCTTCGGTGCGGATGCGGTGGGGGAGCGGCCGGATGGGTTGCTCCGTCGCCGCCGCAAGCCGTGTTCGTGGCTTGCCGGTCGCGCACCCGTTTTCCGGGCTGGTCCCGGGGGTTGGGTGCGCGTCGCGGGGGATCACGACCCGAATGATTTCAAGGGAGACAGACATGATCGAAACCGAGATTGCCGAGGTCGAGCCGGTGGAGGCCGGGGTGGCCGAGGAGCCGGAGCTGGCCACCTACGACGACAAGGCGGCCTACCTGGCGGTGGTGCGGGAGCGTGCGGCCGCCGCGCGGGCGGCGGGCACCGAGGTCACGGGCCCGCGGCTGCTGCGGGCGGGCCGGGTGCGGCGCCAGGCCGAGATGACGTGGGCGGGGCTGTCGGTGCCGCGCCGCGGCGGCCGGTTCGGCGGTGTCAGCACCGTCCCGGTGCTGGCCGACACCCCGTGCGATGGGCAGGACCCGCTGCACGGCCCGTTCGTCACCTACGGCTGGGCCGAGCTGGTGCAGCAGGAGTTCCTCGCGGCGTTCAGCGCCGCCACCCCGCAGCAGGGTGTGGCGTCGTGAGCGGCACGAACACTGCTGTGGCTGGCCATGGTCTGACGATATGGCGCATCAGGAGCACCGGGCAGTCGGCGGCCCGCTGCGACTGCGGTGAGACCTGGACGACGCCGAGCCCGGACTTCGACGAGGTCGAGCGTCCGTGGCGCGAGCACTGCGAGCAGCTCGAGCTGCACCAGACCTCCTGATCGACGTAGCTGACCTGCTGATTCCTGCTGATGTGGAAGGAGGCCACCCCGTGGGCCCCAACAGCACGCTGCTCCCCACTGCTGGCCTGGCTGGTGGGGACCACCAGATCACCCGCCGGACCAACTCCGGCCTGCTCATCCCCCACGTCGAGGCCGCCGAGTCGACGGCGCCGCTCGATGTGGTCGACCGCCCGGGCCCCGCCCCGGTACGGGAGGAGCCGG
Source organism: Saccharopolyspora cebuensis (assembly GCF_039542665.1). NCBI lineage: Bacteria > Bacillati > Actinomycetota > Actinomycetes > Pseudonocardiales > Pseudonocardiaceae > Saccharopolyspora > Saccharopolyspora cebuensis. The sequence continues at coordinate 1,405 of NZ_BAABII010000038.1, read as the reverse complement.
TGCCCGCGCCTCGCCCGCCCGCCACCGACGGGCCCGACAACCAGCCGCTGGTCGAATCGCCCGCGCCCGGCCCGGACCCCGCGGCGGACGAGCCCGCCCCGTCCCCAACCCCAACACCGGCCCCGGTGCCGGTGCCGGTGCCGATCCCGGAGCTCGAGGCGGGTGTCGCGGGGCCGGTGGAGGCCGGGCGGCAGACCGCTCCGGAACCCGCCGGGCCGGGGGAGGAGGGGATCCGGGCGCTGCTGGGCCGCGTGCTGCGGCGTGCGGCGCGGCGCCGGCTGGACCCGGAGGACGGCGACGCCGATGTCGAGCCGACCCCGATCCCGATCATCATCGCGACCGGGGTGTTCGCGGTCGCGGCGACCGCGTCCGCGTTCGTGCTGTCCTTCACGATGCTGCTGCTGGTGATGGAGGCGATGGGGTGGCCGCCGCCGATCGCGCCGTTCGGTGCGGTGGCCATCGACGTCGCCGCCCTGGCCGCGGCGACGTTCCTGGTCACCAAGGACGGTGAGCTGCGGCGGATCGGCTGGTTCCTGCTGGCCCTGGCCACCGGCGCCAGCATCTACGGCAACCTCGTCGGCCACGAGATCGCCGCGGCGAAGGAGCACACCACGGCGGTGCCCGAGGACATGGGTCCGGTCGGGATTTTCTTCTCGGTGTTTTTCCCCGCGGCGATGGCGGTGTTGGTGCACTGCCTGATGTCGCAGATCGCGACCCGGATCGCGTGGAGCAAGCGGCAGCGTGAGCTCGCCGCCGAGCGTGAGCGCCGCGAGCAGGTCGAGCGGGAGGCTGCGGCGGCCGCCGAGCGGGACCGCAAGGAGCGGGCGGAGCGGGCGGCGGCGCAGCGTGAGGAGCTGCTCGGGTCGTTGCCGAAGCCGGACAAGAAGGGCGACAAGGCCTCTCGTGAGGTCGGTGTCGCGTACGGCATCGCTCATGAGGTGTACACGCCGTCGCGGCTCAAGGAGGTCCTGGCCAAGGCGTGGTGGTCGCCGGCGTCGGATACCGCGGTCAAGCAGTGGTGCGCCGAGGTCAAGCGTGAGCTCGGTGTCAGCTAGCGGTTCCAGTACCGGGGGAGCACCCCCGCCCCGTGGTGGGTGGGGGTGTTGTCCAGGCCGCTGGACCCGGCCTTCCCCCTTTTTTTCGGGGGGTGGAGTGAGTTGGAGGTGGTGATGGCCGGGCATACCCGCACGGTCGATACCGGTGCGGCGGTGCGGACCGCCGCGGGCCGGGTGCGGAAGGTGCGGCGGCACCGGCCCGCGGGGCAGGCCCGTGTGCACGCGCGGGTCAAGGCGCATCGCGGGGCGCGGCGCACGGTGGAGGCGCGGCTGCGGTCGGCCTCGGATCCGGTGCGGCGGCTGGAGATCGCGCTGGGCTATGTGAAGTCGGCGCGGGCGAAGTTCCGGCC
>NZ_BAABII010000037.1:0-512 GCF_039542665.1 Saccharopolyspora cebuensis | reverse complement strand
CTTGACCAGTGAGCTATTACGCACTCTTTCAAGGATGGCTGCTTCTAAGCCAACCTCCTGGTTGTCTCGGCGATCCCACATCCTTTTCCACTAAGCGCACACTTAGGGGCCTTAGCCGATGCTCTGGGCTGTTTCCCTCTCGACGACGAAGCTTCTCCCCCGCCGTCTCACTGCCGCGCTCCAACCCGGGCGTATTCGGAGTTTGGCTGACCTCAGTAACCCGCGAAGGCCCATCAGCCAACCAGTAGCTCTACCCCACCCGAGCACCACACGACGCTGCACCTAAATGCATTTCGGGGAGAACCAGCTATCACGAAGTTTGATTGGCCTTTCACCCCTACCCACAACTCATCCCCCAGGTTTTCAACCCTGGTGGGTTCGGGCCTCCACACGGTCTTACCCGCGCTTCACCCTGGCCATGGGTAGATCACTCCGCTTCGGGTCTGCACCACGCGACTCGACGCCCTCTTCAGACTCGCTTTCGCTCCGGCTACCCCCCAACGGGTTAACCT
>NZ_BAABII010000036.1:0-1455 GCF_039542665.1 Saccharopolyspora cebuensis | reverse complement strand
GAACGAACATGGCCACGGTCGTGTGGGGGCTGGTGGCGGCTCCGCTGGTCGCGGTGAGCCTGTGGTCCTGGCTTCCTCGGCCTTCGGCATGGAGCCTGTCCGGCCTGGCAGCGGCCACGGTGCTGTTGTCGGCGGCCGTGGGGTGGTGGTTCGGGGAGTCCCCGGTGCTGGCGGCGTGGTGGTGGCTCGCGGTGGTCGGCTCCGCGCTCGCGCTGATCGACCAGATGCACCACCGCCTGCCGCATCCTTGGCTGGCGATTCTGCTGCTCGGCGGTGCGGTGGTGTTCGCCGTCGAGGCGATGACGATCCACCAGCCGCAGGTGGTGGTGCGCCTGGTGGCGGCGAGCGCGGTCGTGCTGGTGTTGGGGCTGCTGGTGCAGTGGCTCGCGCCGGGACAGGTCGGCTTCGGCGACACCCTGCTGCTGACCGTTGTGGCGCCGTTCTGGGCCTGGCACGGCTGGTCGACCGTTGCGGCGGGCTTGCTGTGCGCGCACCTGGTGCTCGGGCTGCTCGCGGGCGTGGCGTGGATCGCCGGATCACGGGGGCCGGGGGCCAGGATCGCGGCGGGGCCGGGGCTGTTGCTGGGCGCGTGGTTGCCGTTGCTGTAGGCGGGCTCGTGTCGGTGGGCGTCCTGGTCGGATGTGCGGGCCCGAACGCGGCACCGCCACCCGAGGGAACGATCGCTGCGCCACCGCACACCCCGGAGACCACTGGTGACGAGGCACGGGTTACCGAAGCGTACGAGCGGTTCTGGGACGTGACGCACTCCCTGCCGCATCTGCCCGGTGAGCAGCGGAGTGCGGAGCTGACCGCTGTGGCCGTCGAGCGGTTGGCGGCCACGATGTTGCAGAACTTGACGGCGCAGCAGGACCAGGGCCTCACGCCCTACGGCGAGACCCACGCCCGGATCTCCGCAGTAAAGGTGGACGGCGATCGCGCCGTGGTGACCGATTGCCAGGACGCCAGCCGTTCCGGGCAGGCCGAGCTCGCCACGGGCCAGCCCCGCACGGTGGGGATTGCGCGCAATCCGGTCTCGGGCACCCTCGAACGCGGTGCCGACGGGACGTGGCGGGTCGCGCGGATCGACTACCCGCAAGGGAGCTGCTGATGCGCCCCCGAAACCTCGTCCTCCTGGCCGCGGGCTTGAGCGTGGCCGGTGTGGCACCGCTGCCCGCTGTTGCCGACGAGCTGCTGGTCGTACCCGGTGATCACCAAGGCCTCTACGGTTCGCCGTCCATCACGCTCGGAGCCCAGACCGATGGTGCGCCGCCCTCGGTGGGCCGACCGGACTCCAGCGGCACGGCTCCCGGCGCGGACGGACCCGCACCGCCGCTGGGACTGAGCTTCACGACCGCCGGGCCGGGCATCCCGGAGATGTTCACGATCACCCCGCAGCTCCATTTCCCTGACTTCGGTGCGATCCCGTCGGCACCACCCTCGCCGGGGGTATTGGCC
>NZ_BAABII010000035.1:0-15417 GCF_039542665.1 Saccharopolyspora cebuensis | reverse complement strand
TGCTGTGACCTGCGAACACTGCGAAGTCAGCGACTCCCCAACTTCTCTGCTTCCTGCACGTTTCGCATCGGTCGCATGGCTCTTGGTCCCCACCTGGTCCCCAGAAGACACGCCAGGGATCGGACGCACGGGCCGCTTTGCCCACCACTCCGGCCCGACACGTCACTTGTAGGTGCCCCCAAGCTCGCTCACCGGGCGACCTTGACGATCCGGGACACGCTGGGCTGCGCCGGGCGGAAGTCGGTTCCGGAGATCGTGGCCACCTCGGTCACCTTGAACTCAGCAGGAAGGCGGCCGAGATCCGCGTGCTCCCCGACGGCCATCACAGCTACCCGGAACGACAGCTCCGGCAGGATGTCGATCAGCGACTCCGTGACGAGGTTCGGCAGGTTGCTCACCAGAACATCGAAGGCCATGTCCCGAGCGGCGCGGAGTCCATCCCCGTGGATGACGTTGGCGTGCGGCACGTTCCTGCGGAGGTGATCTATCAGGTTCCTGTCGAACTCGACTACCGTCAGGCTCTGGCATGGCGGCATGGTGCGCGCAACCGTCCCGACGCCCGCCCCGATCTCGACTACGCGATCACTTGGACGAATTCCTGCGGCATCATAGATCAGCGCGAGCTTTTCGGGAGAAACCAGGAAGTATTGTTCAAATGAGGGATCAGCGAGCGAGGCCAGTTCGTTGTCATCCAAGGTAACTCCCATTGTTGTCGAGGTCCGAAGATTCTAGCGCGGCGTTCAGCTGCATCATGCTCGCCGACACGCTCTCTGGCACGGATTTCCGGACGGCGACTTCGGCAATGGTGTTTCGGAGCAGCACCGCGGTTCTAGTTGAAGCAACCTGCGGGACCAGCGGAATAATCGTCTTTACGGTCGATTCCACATCCGCCCACGAGCCAAGTTCAACCTGTGCGCCGAGCAGGTAAGCCCGGTGTAGGTACTGGCTCCGTAGCTCGGTGGGGGCAGTAGCTTCAACGGAGTGCTCGAATTCGGCGATGGCCGACCCTGCCTGCTGGAGATCGCGCCTGGCCATGGCTTCATGCCACGCCAGCTCCCGTTCATCGACCCACCAAGCCCACGGTGGGTCACTGGCAGCGACGCCATCGAGGAATAGAGATCGGATCTCCTCGAATGTTGATAGCGCAGATTCGTCTCCTGCCTGAGCCAGCGCCCTTGCCTTGCGGGTCAAGAAGAGCGCGCGGACGCGAGGAGAGAGCGAATAGCCGCCTTCAAGGACGGATCTGGCCAGCTGGAGCGCTTCACGCGGACGCCCCATCGCACCTGCGTGCATACTCGCGTTCTGGATCGTTAGAAGCTCAATCGTTCTGTCGCCCGCAAGTCGCGTGAAGTGAAGCGATTCCTGGTTCATCCGACGCACCAGGTCGTGCTGCTCGGCATCATAAGCGAGCCACCCGACGACTTCCGCCAGTTCTCCCGCCGCTGCGTTGAGGTCGAGTTCAATTCGATCGTCGTAAGCGCCCGTTCCGATCAGGTTGTGCATGGAGTTGAAGAACCGGACGGAGAGCTTCACGAGGTCGGCTGCGCCGAACTGGTTGTCCAGGGATACCAAGTTCTGGATGTATCCGCGTACGGCTTCGAGGTAAGCATCGTCGCCGAACTGCGAGACGGCAGGAGGTGCGGCGGGGACAACCAACTGCGGCTGCGGCGGAGCCTCAAGCAGACCAAGCGCCGCTGGGGGCAGGTTGAAGACTTCAGATAGTTCCTCGCGCCAGTCCGCTGGGGAGACGCGTCCCTGTTCCCACTCCGTGTACATCCGTTTGAGGCTGGCGTCCTTCGGTGCCATCTTGCCTCGCCGTTGGCGGGCTTCACGAAGCCGGGCGCGCACTTCGCCCTGCGTCATCCCTCTCGAGGTGCGAGCGCGCTTGAGCGGCGTTGAGGCCTCTTCCACTTCGCGTCTCCCCTTGCTCGTTTCCGCAGGTCAAAGCTGGTGAGTCGGGGCGACTCACCACCGACTCACCAGGGACTCATCTACTCAGCACGCCAGCGCAGCCCGATTCTTGAGGCATGACAACGAAGACAGAGGACTGAACGAAGTGGAGGTTGTCATGCCGAAGAACACGTTTCCGATGATGAAGACCGGTGGTGGCGCCGGGAAGAAGTTGCTTGGCATGGCCGCCGTGCTTGCCGTACTGGTGTTGGTCGTGAACAACCCGGTCGCGGCGGCCGGATGGACGAAGCAGGCCTTCGCGCTCCTCGGTCAGTTCGTCAACGCGCTGGCGACGTTCTTCGGCGGTGTGCTCGGATGACTTGCCGATCACTCGTGAGCCACCCGCTCTTCGAGGGCTTCCAGACGTTCGGTGACGTTCGCCAGCTTCGCGCGCAAGTCGGCGATCGCCGCGGAGTCCGCCGGTTGGCCGTCTGCCGGCAGCGGCTGTCCGCGGAGAACGGCACCGAGGTAGCCCCGCGGCAGGTCGAGAGCAGCGGACATCGCTTCGAGCGTTCGCGCCGTTCGGTTGCGCTCGACGAGGTTGTGCTGCAGTTCGCGGACGGTCTGCAAGGCCACTCCCGCCCGGCTGGCCACTTGCTGCTGCGTGAGCTCCAGTTCGTCCATCCGGGCGGAAATCGCGTCGGCAACGGCTGCCCAGTCCTTCGCCATCGGCACCCTTCCTGAGCTGCGGATATCACCGCCAAGACTAGCCCTGATCCTGACCGGTCTTCCAGTACCTGGCCCGGGTCGGGCTTGACATGACTAGTTTTAGTCGTCTTACTAGTACTCGCATTGGTTGTCAGCTTTCGCAGAGATCGCAAGCACCAGGGCAACGACAGAGGTCCCCGGCCGGTGCGGCAACACCAACCGGGGCGGTCATCGAGAAGCAAGGAGCGCTAACGATGCAGGTCAACGGTACGCAGACCCGAATGCTCCGGGTCAAAGCCGTAGCGAACGTGCTGGACGTGCACATCTCGACCGTCTACCGGCTGGTGGAGTCCGGGCAGCTCGGTTCGGTGCGCATCGGGTTCGGCAAGGGCGCGATCCGAATTCCGGCCGATTCCCTGAACACCTACCTCGTGGGCCTGGGCGTGGCGCCACTGGCCGAGGGCGACGGCTACGAGGGGGCGATCGCGTGAGCACCGAGCTGCGCATCGCCCGCGGGGACCAGCTCTGGCACCTGTTGACCCGTTTGAACGGTGGTCATCCGGAGTGCGCCGAGGTCGACATGGAGGCGTTTTTCCCGGATCGGGCCCCTGATGTGTCTGAGATCCGGCAGGCCAAGGCGGTTTGCGCTCGCTGCGAGATCAGCGAGGCGTGCCGGGAGTTCGCGGTGCGGACGCACCAGGTGGGGATCTGGGGCGGCACCACCGGCCGTGACCGCAAGGAGATCCGGCGCGCTCGCCGCATGGGCGAGACCGGCGTTGAGGAGGCGGCGTGAACGAGTGGGAGCAGCACACGATCGAAGTTCCGGCGGGGTTGCTCGCGGAGCTGCGCGAGGCCGACAGGGAGTACACGCAGGCGTACCTGGGTGGTCTGGACGCGGCATCGAGGGCGCGCGTGGACGCCGCCCGGCGGCGGCTGGCCGAGCTGTACGGGGAGTTGTGCGGGGCGCTGGAACTGAGCATGCCCGGTCTGGGCCTGGCGTTGGTCATCGCGCGTGAGGACCTCATGGCCTCGGTCGAGATGGGCGAAGCCGCCGATGCCGCGGAACGGGATGCGTCGTGATGGACCTCGACGCTGCCGGGGCTGCTGGTGGCTCACCTCGTGGTTGATCACTGGATGCAGACCTCGCACCAGTCGGCGCACAAGGGCTGTCCGGACTGGCTAGCCCACAGCGCCGACGCCGCCCAGCAGTACGCCGGGCATCTCTGAACCCCGAACCGGCACCAGCAACGGAAGGAACACCCATGTCGCTCGTCGACGAGCTCCGCCGGGCCGCCGCGGAGGCCACCGAGAAGTCCACGCACCTGCAAGCCGCGCTGGAAGACGTGGTGAAGGGCATCGAGGAGGTGCAGGCCGTGCTGCACCAGATCGGCAGCTCCCAGGACTGGCTCTTCGAGGCCGACGGGGTGCTGGGCATGGCCAGTCAGAGCGCCGCTCAGACGAAGAACTCCATCGCCGCCGCCCGGTACGCCATCGAGCAGTACGCCGCCGCACTCTGACCAGGAAGGACACCCTGATGCAGTTCACCGACCAGCTCCGGGGCGACTGGAGCGCCTGGATCGACGAGCAGGACCTCGCGCCGATCGCGACCCTGCGGACCCGCACCACCCGGGGCATCGCCGGTATCCACGTCACCCTGCCGGGCACCGACCCGGGCAAAGCCGCTACCGCGGTGCGGTGGTTGGAGCACCTGCGGGGCGTGGAGATGTCCACCCGGACCCGCCCGGGCCGGGAGCCGGTGATCCTGCTGCACCTGCGGGGCGAGGCCCGGGCGATGCCGGTGCTGCTCACCGTCCCGTACTGCGACCTCACCGAGTCGCTGGAGGTCGCGGTGATCACCACCCACATCGGGCTGCAGGACCCGCCCTTGCTGCTCGGGGCGCTGGCCGACCTCGCCGAGCACCACGCCGCCGGGCACCGCAAGGAGGTGGCGTGATGTGGCGCTGGCTGATGCCGCCACAGCCGTTCTGGACGACGGGGGACGGATCGAAGGGTGACCGACGTCGGGACGAGCTGACCTGCCCCGGCCACACCCAGGACTACGGCCATCACATCACGGGCATGACGGTGCGCTGGTACTGCAAGTGCGGCGCGTACCGCGACGAGGTCGACGCCCCGCCGCCCCACGGCAATGACCAGCCCTCGGGTGACTACCTGGAGATGGAGGTCCGGGGTCTTCGGGGCCAGAAGGGCCCGTGGCGCTCCCAGGTCACCGACAAGCCACTGCCGACCAAGCGCACGGTCTCGCCCGAGGTGACGACGGCGCCCGCGGCAGCGAGTAGCGCAGACACGCCTACGGCAGACCGGTCCACCCAGGCGGGCGCACCGGGTTCCACGCACACCACTTCGACCAGCACAGGAGGTACGGGCATGTCCGGGATCGAGGACGTCGTGGCCGCGGTCGCGCAGGCCAGGGAGAACAGCGAGCAGATCCTCGCGGCGCTGGCCCTGATCCAGCAGTGGTCCGAGGGCGCGGCCGGCGGGTTGACGACGGCTCTGGGCGGCAGCTCCCAGGACGAGGTGCAGCACAGCATCGCCGCGTTCAGCCAGACCACGCAGCTGGCCACCGAGATGCACCAGCTGGTCGCGGGCGCGATCGAGCAGGTCGAGCAGTACCGCAACCGCCTCTGAGCAGCACTGCCCGACAACGAAAGGACCGCCATGAGCATCCGCATCCGCATCGGCGACCGGACCTACACCGACAGCAACATCCAGGACATCGTCTACGACCCCAACGTCGACGACGCGGTGGTCGAGACGGTCACCTCCACCGAGTGCGCCTCCGTCGTTGTCCGAGCCAAGGACATCCGGGGCGGCATCACGATCGGCAGTGACCGCTGATGCCACGCCGGAAGCTGGAGCTCATCGAGCTGTGGAACGGGCGCTACGAGTACGGCTGGATCGCCCACGGGTTGGCGACGTTCCCGTTCGGCATGGCACCGCGGGACCTGGTCACCCGCCGCCAGCTCCGCGCGTTGGGCCTGTGTCCGGGTGGGCACGACATCGTCGCGCAGGTCGTGTGGCGCGGTGGTGCGGCGTGGGCCGGGCTGTACCGGCTCGACCTGGCCCGCCCGAAGCGCACGCCGACCGCGGCGCAGCGCCGGGCGCTGGAGGCGGCGATGGCCGCCCGCCGCCGCTGCCGGCACTGCGGCCGTGACGCCGGGTACTGCCTGCCCGCCACCCGCCTCTGCACCGCCCACGACCTCGACGGACGGGCCGAGGCTGCTTGACCCCGCCCCGGCCCAGCAGCCCATTCCGCCAAGAACACCTGCTGGGCCGGGTCCCCAACCCATAGCTGAGAAAGGGAAGTCTGATGCTACGCAACGACACCGCCGTCGGCGACGGGCTCGTCGCCGAGATGGACGAGGTGGGCCTGGGGCCGGTGGCTTCGGCCCGGGTGGCCGAGTACAGCGGGGTGCCGGTCCTGGAGATCACGCTGGCGGACTCGCCGGTCAAGGCCCGTGCGCTGGCGCGGTGGGCCGAGCAGCTCACCGTCCTCGACGGCATCCTCGGCAAGCACCACCGCGCCGATCCCACCAGCCGGTTCACCCTCCGCGGCCACTGCGACGGGCAGATGTTCGTCGTGATCGCGGTCTTCGACGACACCACCGAGGCCGCCCCGGTCGGCCTGCTGGGCGCCCGGATCCGCAGCACCCCGACGACCGAGCTCGTGGCCTGCCTGGCCGAGCTGGAAGAGGGGAGCACGCCGTGAACTCGACGCTGGACTACCTGCGCGGCTTCACCGCGCCCCGGGCGGTGCTGGTGGGTGCGTTGTTCACCGTCGCCGTGCTGGCCCGCATTCCCGCGGTCGTCCTGGCCCTCGGGGTGCACGTCCTGGACCGGGCCGCCGAGCGGCTTCTGGGGTGGATCGCCTGCATCCCGCCGGTTCCCGTCCGCACCGTCACCGGCCCGACCGGCCGCCGCACCCGAGGGAGGACGCGATGAGCAGCATTCACGAGCAGATGCGGGCCAACCGCGCCCAGCAGGCCGAGCAGCGGCGCGCCGACCGGGCGCAGCAGGCCGAGATCCGCCGGGCCGACCGGGCCGCCGCGCAGGAGCAGGACCGCGCCGACAAGCACGACCGCGAGCAGACCCGGCAGGCGCGTCGGCAGGCGGCCCGGGCGCGGCGGGCTGCGGGGTTGGCGTGGGTGGCTGCGCACCCGACCGAGCTGCTGCTGAGCGTGATCGTGGTGGTGCCGGGGCTGCTGGCGTGGTCGGCGATGGCGGCCTACGGCTCCGAGATCTACGGCCCGATGGGCTGGGGACTGCCGCTGTTCAGCGAGGCGGCGATGTGGGCGTTCGCGTTCGCCACGCACACCGCGCGGCGGGCCGGTCGTCCCCGCGGCTGGCTGCTGGTCGGGCTGTGGGTGTTCACCGCGATCTCCGGCGTCCTGAACTTCCTGCACGGCTTCTCCGGCGACGAGGGCAGCGTGACCCGCGGTGTGGTGATGGCCCTGGTCGCCATGGGCGGCCCGGTGGCACACCAGCTCATCACCGCCTCCCCGATGCGCACCCGCCGCACCCGGGCACAGCGCCGCGAGGACGCCCTCCAGCGGCGCGCGGCGGGGCGGGCGGCCCGGATGGAGCGTGCCGCGCTGCGCACCGCAGTCGGGCAGCTCGACACCGACGGGCGGATCCGGCTGCTGCACACCCCCGGCACCGTGATCCTGCGGCGGACCTGGACCGGCCGCACCACCCTGACCAAGAGGACGGTGCCCGGGCTCGGCGACGACGGCCCGGACACCGCCGCCGAGGACCTGGGCGTGACGCTGGCCGGAGAGGTCGAGGCGTTCCTCCGCGACACCCCGGCCACCCTCCCGGAGACCCCTCCCGCACCGCCGGTCGAGCAGACCCCCGACACCACCGCTGACCAGCGTCGGGATACCCCCCGGAAGACCCTCCGGAACAAGCCTGCCAAGCCCGCCCGCCAGCCCGCGCACAGGTCGATGGACCAGCTCCGCGAGCAGCTCCGCACCGCCGCCGCCGAAGGACGGGTGGACCCGACTTCGGCCGAGTCGATTCGCACCGCGCTGCGCGTCGGCCGCGACCGCGCCCAGCAGTTGCGCGACGAGTGGAACGACGGCGGCACCGCCACCCCGACCCCGGCCTGAACCCCACCCCTGCACGGGAGGTGAACCGACATGACCATCAGCGAGGACGTCAGCAACATGGGTGACCTGATCCGCTTCCCGCACCGGGCGACGCAGCGGCCGGAGGTCGACGGGACCAGCCTGCCCGCTCCCGGTCCCGTCGAGCAGGAGCACGACACCACCACCGCCGGTACGCCGGGCGCGGAGCTGGCGATGGACACCGAGCGTGCTCCGGCGCCGCTGGTCCGGCGGGCGAAGCAAGCCAAGGCGCACCTGGCCGAGCACGGGTGGGACTACACCAAGACCGGCAGCCGGTTCGTGGCTCGCCACGGGTTCTACCTGCTGGCGGGCACGTGGGACACCGTGGCCGGGGCGTACAAGCGGTGGACCGGGCGGGACATCGACGAGCGCATCGCCGCGGCGCAGGCCGCCGGGGAGCACGGGGTGGCCGCGCAGTTGATGAGTGCCCGCACCGAGAACCGGAAGCTGCTGCTGGATCGGATCCGGGTGTTCGGGCAGTTCCTCAAGTACACCCCGCACGCGGTGGCCGGCACCGCCGCACTCGTGCTCGGTGCCACGCTGATCGCCTCGGTGGTGGCGTTCTTCCGCCCGGAGGGCCTGAGTGCCGCAGATGTGTGGAACGGGTTGTTCACCGCGGTGGAAGCCGGGCTGGACTGGACCGTGTGGGCCGCCACCGTGGGTGTGCCCGCGCTGCTGGTCGCGGTCAGCGCCGGGGTGGTCATCACCAGCTACAACCGGCGGCGGCTCCAGCGCGACGTGCCCGGCTACCTCGCGCCGATGGGAGAGCCCACGGGCAAGGACGTGATCCCGGACGAGGGCGCGATCCTGCAAGCGCTGCGCAACCTGGGGCTCCCGGCGCTGAACAAGCGCATCAAGGAGGGCTGGGTGCCGCGCTGGGTGGAGCCGACCACCCGGGACGGGCGCGGGTGGCGCACCCAGCTGGAGCTGCCACAGCAGGTCACCGTCGAGGACATCACCGACAAGAAGACCACCCTGGCGCACAACCTGGTGCGCAAGCCCGGCGAGGTGTGGCCCACCGAGCCGCGCAACAAGCCCGGTGTGCTGGACCTGTGGGTGGCTGACCAGGGCGTGCTGTCCGGACCGATCGACCCGTGGCCGCTGCTGGAGGAGGGCACCACCGACTTCTTCCAGGGCGTGCCGGTGGGCATCGACCAGCGCGGCGACGAGATCCTCGCCAAGCTCATGGCCTGCAACTACATCATCGGCGGCACGATGGGCTCGGGGAAGTCGTCGCTGGTCATCAACCTGCTGCTGGGGGCGATGCTCGACCCGCTGGTCGAGATCGACGTGCACGTCATGGCCTACAACACCGACTACGACGCGCTCAAGCCCCGGCTGCGCAAGCTCATCAAGGGCGACGAGGACGAGGACGTCGACACCGCGATCACCGCGCTGCGTGAGCTGCGCGCCGAAGTCACCCGGCGCGGCAAGAAGCTCGAAGACCTCGGTGGGGAGGAAACCAAGCTCACCCGCGAGATCGCCGCGAAGGACCCGTCGATGCGGCCCCGCCTGGTGGTCTTCGACGAGTGCCAGGAACTCTTCGAGCACGAGACCTACGGCAAGGAAGCCAAGGAACTCGCCGCCAAGGTCCAGAAGAAGGCCCGCAAGTGCGGCATCGTGCTGGTCTGGGTCACCCCGTCGCCCTCGGCCGCCTCGCTGCCGCGGGACCTGGCCAAGACCGCCAGCCACCGGGTGTGCTTCGCCATCGGGGACCACCAGGGCTCCGACGCGGTGCTGGGCACCGGCAAGCACAAGCAGGGCATCACCGCTACCGGCCTCGTGCCCGGCGAAGACGTCGGCACCGCGATGGCCAGCGGTTTCCGGCGCGACGCCGGACTGCTGCGCTGCCACCACGTCCGCAAGGACAAAGACACCGACCAGCACACCCCCGTCGTCGAACGCGCCCTGGGCCTGCGGAAGGACACCACTCCCGCCGTCGACCAGCCCGCGCGCGTCGAGCGGGACCTGCTCGACGACATCGCCGCCACCCTCGGCGACGCCCCGGCGGTCAAGGCCCGCGACGTGGTCGCGCGCCTGCGCGAACTGGCCCCCGACCACCGCGACTACCGGACCCTGACCGCCGAAGGACTCGTCGAGCGCCTCGACGCCGAGCACGACTACACCGTCCGCCGCAAGGACGGATACCTCACCGTCCGTAGCGACCGGATCCAGCAAGCCCGCGCCGAGCGGGGCGGGAGTGACGACACCGACTGAGCCCCGCAAACCCGGCCCCACAGCCCCCACCGGCCGGGTCACTCACTCCGCTCACTTCCTCACTTCCACCCCATCACCGCAGATCAACCCGAGTGAACGCCCCAAGTGACCGGCGAAGTGGATTTTCACTTCCCTGACCGGCACCCACTCCGCGCTCACTTCCCGGCTCACTCACCCGGCCCTACCCCCGCACGCCCACATCTGATCACACACAGTCACCAAGACAGGAGTTGGTTCCCATGTCCGAGGTCTGGCACCTGACCCGCAAGCAGAGCTGGTGGGACGGCTCGGTCATCACCTGGTGCGGCCAGCGCTGGAAGTCCGGCACCTACACCGAGGCCTGGTTCGGCCTCAGCAGGCCGGACTGCCCCGCCTGCAAGACCGCCAAGAAGCACGCGAAGAAGTGACCATCGCGCAGGAAGGACACCTCATGACCACCATCGACCACCCCCTGTTCCCGCAGTCCCGCCCGCTTTCGGTTGTGCAGCGCCTGCGCGGGCCCCGCCGCGGGCCCGCGGTCGTCGCCGAGTCCGTGGCGGAGGCCACCCACACCGCGGGCCTGGTCATCACCCCGGGCATGACCCAAAGCCTGCGAGATGACTGGTCCTTCACCGGTACCTGGGACGTGCGCCACCAGTCCTCGGGCTACGTGGTGATCGCCAACGGGCCCAGCATCGGGCTCGGCCACGCCCGCGACCTCGCGGTGCTGCTGGGCGAGCTGGACCTCGACTGGACCCAGCCCAGCGACGTGCTCCCGCTGCGCGATCCCGCAGTGCGCGCCGCCGTCGGCGACGTGCAGGCGCAGATCAGCGCCGCGGCCTGGGAAGCGCGACCGGCACGGCTGCGGGCCACCAGCTGGATGGAGTTCCCGCCGCCGTACTGGATCGGCCAGCCCGGGGGCGAAGCCGACGAGTTCTTCCGCACCTTCGCCGCCGCGGCCGACCGCCTGCTCGCCGTCGGCTGGACCGACGGTGTGGTCGGCCGTGACACCGCGCCCTGGTGGGACCTGCTCTGCGCCGCGGCCGACTGCCGAACCCACCCCGAGGAGGGCGAGATGGGCTGGCTGCCCGAACGCAGCCACGTGGTCGAGGTCGCCCACGCCGACGGGTGGCGCCGCCTCGACACGAAGCGCTGGCTCTGCCACTGGTGCACAACCCTGTTCACCCCCACCCACCCCTGATCCACCCGGGTGCCGCCCGGCCCGCACATCGGGCGGCACCCCCGGCCTACTCAAAGTCCTTTGTGGAGGTGAACGATCGTGACCACACGCCGCGCCTCGAGCGCGACCGAGCAGCTGCGTTCCTGGGCGCTGTGCCTGGCCGAGTCGGGCTGGTACGTCTTCCCGCTGCGGCCCGGCACGAAGCGGGGCCAGGTGCTGCACGGCCGCCAGTCCTGCTCCGGCACCGGGGTCTGCGCTCGCGGGCATCAGGGGTGGGAGCAGCGTGCCACCCGCGACCTGGGGCGGATCGCCCGCTGCTGGGAGCAGGCTCCGTTCAACATCGGGATCGCGACCGGTCCGTCCGGGCTCCTGCTGGTCGACTGCGACCAGCCCAAGCCCGGCTACCGCTGGCCTCCGGGCTGGAACAGCAGGGGGGTGTCCTGCGGCGAGGACGTGTTCGGCGTGCTGGCCGAGCAGGCCGGGGCCGCGGTACCGGACACCTACACCGTGGCCACCCCGTCCGGCGGGAAGCACTTCTACTTCCGCGATCCCCAGCGCCGGTTCCGCAACACCTGGGGCGAGCGCGGCGGGCTCGGTCCGCTCATCGACACCCGCGCCGGTGGCGGCTACGTCGTCGGGCCGGGTTCGGTCACTCCGGACGGGGCTTACGAGCTGCTCGACGACACCGAACCGGCGGATCTGCCGGGGTGGTTGGTCCGGGCGCTGGCTCCCAAGCCGTCTCCGGCACTCTCAGCGCCTCATGAGATCGCCCCTACCAGGGTCTCCCGCTACGTGTCGGCTGCGATCAGGTCGGAGTGCGATCGGCTGGCAGCGACCGGCTCAGGGCCGCAGAACGAGGCGCTGTTCACCGCCGCCCTGGCCCTGGGGCGGCTGGTGGCCGGGGGCGCGGTCGACGACGCCACCGTCCGCACCGCGCTGCACCAGGCGATGGCGCGGCTGCCGTTGACCCGGCCGAACGACCCGTGGACCCCGACGCAGATCGATGCCACCGTCAACTCCGGGTTCCGCCTCGCCGCCCAGCGCCCCCGCACGCTGCGCGCCTGGGGAGGTGATGCCGCATGAGCGCCGCCGAGCACGACACACCCCGCGCTCTGTGGGCGGTCGCCGACGACGGCCGGGCCAAGGTACGCATCGGGTCGGGCCCGGAGACCATCCGCGTGCTCACCGCCGCGATCGGCAACCGGCTACTGCCCGACACCTACGTCCAGGACGGCGCCCCCGTCGTGGTCGAAGCCGTCTCCGGCGCGGGTGACCCCACCGCGGGAGATGACGACGTGGCGCTGCCGCTGTCGGCGAGCCCGCTGCGCCCGCCGCTGCTGGCCAACCTGCTGGCTGAGCACGCCTACGTCTTCCTCACCGAGCTGGACAAGCACGGCGACCCGACCGAGATCGAGAAGTCCCCCTCGGCCGCGGCGATGGCCGCCGTCCTGTCCCGGCGGTCCTGGCCCGAACTGCCGGTGCTGCGGCGCATCATCTCCACCCCCGTGCTGCGCCCGGACGGAACCCTGCTCCAGACCCCCGGCTACGACCCGGCCACCGGCTACCTGCTCGCCGGCCGCACCCACCTCGCTCCCGTCCCGGAGCGGCCCACCCCGGAGCAGGTGCAGGAGGCGCGGCAGTTCCTGCTCGGCACGTTCCTGCGGGACTTCCCGTGGCGCACCGCGGCGGACCGGGCGAACTACCTCGGGCTGCTGGTCACCCCGATCGTCCGCCCGTTCACCCGCGCCCTGTCGCCGTTCGCGGTGATCGACGCGACCATGCCCGGCTCCGGCAAGACCATCCTGTCCGGCTGCGCCGGGATGTTGTCCGGGCAGCGGGTGCTGACCTGGACCGACTCCGACGAGGAGCTGCGCAAAGCGGTCACCACCGTGCTGGCCGACCAGGTCGGGGTCGTGGTCTTCGACAACCTCGAAGAAGGCTCCGTCATCAACTCCGCCGTGCTCGCCCGGCT
Source organism: Saccharopolyspora cebuensis (assembly GCF_039542665.1). NCBI lineage: Bacteria > Bacillati > Actinomycetota > Actinomycetes > Pseudonocardiales > Pseudonocardiaceae > Saccharopolyspora > Saccharopolyspora cebuensis. Next base: position 2,324 of record NZ_BAABII010000035.1, on the reverse strand, counting down.
GGTCACCGAGCGGACCTGGACCGACCGCAAACTCGGCACCAACGCCGCCGCAACGATGCCCAACGACCGGCTGTGGATAGCCACCGGCAACAACCTCCGCGTCGGCGGGGACATGGCCTCCCGCAGCGCCTGGGTCCGCCTCGACCCCGACTGCCCCCGCCCCGAAGCCCGCAGCGGGTTCACCATCCCCAACCTCGACACCTGGATCCTCGACCCCGCCAACCAGGCGGTCGTGCTGCGGCACCTGCTGGTGCTCATCCTCGACTGGACCGCCCACGGCGCCCCGACCTCCACCTCGGTGCCGCAGATGCGGCAGTTCACCCGCTGGGCCCAGCACATCGGCGGATTCCTCGAACACCACGGCATCGGCAGCTTCCTCGCCAACGCCGAAGCCGCCCGCGACCTCGACGACGACGCCGCCGAGTGGCGCGCGTTCCTCCTGCGCTGGCACCAGCTGCACGGTACCAAGCCGGTCACCGCCAACGACCTGCGTGCCAGCGCCGAAGCCGACAGCGGTCTCGACCCCTGGCAGGGCAGCTTTCCCACCAGCCCCACCGGGAAGCTGCCCTCCGCCAAGTCCCTCGGCCGCAAGCTCACCGGCCAGATCGGACGGTGGCGCGGCGACATCGTTCTACGCAGCGTCACCGACTCCCACACCGGCAGCCGTACCTACTGGGTCGAGCGCCAACCCGACACCTCATGACCCCCGAAACCAAACCCGCAAACCCGCAAACCCGCCACCACACCGGATGACCAGCACAAAGAAGCCGGGACAGGGGGTGGTGCCAAACCCGCCAAGGTCACCGCCAAACCCGCAAACCCGCGGGTTTGCGGGTTTGCACCACTCACCCACCGGACCAAACCCGCAACCAAAAACAGCAGGTCAACACCCACGCTGCGGGGTTTGCGGGTTTAAAAGGCCCTTCCCGCCCCCCACTGTTCCAGCCTCAGTAAACCCAGCCCGCTACCGCCAGCGCGCCATCACTCACCGTCGCCAGAAGTAGCCGAGATGATGCCGTCGCGACGAAAGGTCCCCATGTCTCGCCCGAAACCCACCGCTCACACCTCTCCCGTCCTGGGAATCGATCTCTCCTCGGATGTCGAGTACCGGCCCAACCGAGCCAAGCCCTACCGCGCGCGGGTCCGCTGGAACGACCCGCACACCGGTGAGCGGCGGTCGCGTTCAGAACAGCACGAGAACACAGAGCGGGCGGCCGAGTGGATCGACGCCATGCAGCGAGCGGCGGCGGGCGGGATCGATCCGTCCGCAGCAACCATGAAGCTGAGCGAGTACGGCGACGCGAACATGTCGTTCGCGCTCCGCGGAGTCGAGAGCAAGACGACCGATCCGTACTTGGCAGGTTGGCGCAAGCGCGTTGTCCCCACGCTCGGCCACATTCCCGTTCGAATGATCACCAACGGCGCGGTGGATCGCGCGGTGCACGGCTGGATCGCCGATGAGCACAGCATGTCCACCATCAAGAACAGCCTGGCCGTCCTGGTCCGCGTGATGGAGCAGGCGGTGCGCGATGGCGTGATCGAGCGGAACCCTGCGAGGGTCACCGGGTGGCAGTACGCCTTCCGGCAGGCCGAAGACGAACTCGACGACCCGCGGTCGCTGGCGCTGCCTGACTTGCGCACTTTGACCCGGCTTACCGATGCCCTGGTGGCCCGCTCAGCCAGCGAGTACGAGGGGTGGGGCGACGTGGTGAAGTTCGCCGCCTGCACGGCCGCCCGGATCGGCGAAGTGTCGGGGTGCCGCGTAAAGGACATCAACACCCTGGACTGGACCTGGAACGTCCGACGGCAGACCACCACCGCACCGGGCGGCTTGGTCGACAAGGGCACGAAGGGCAAGCGCGCCCGGCGGGTGCCGCTGATCGAAGAGATCCGCGACCTGGTGCAGCGCCGGATCGCGCTCACCGACGGCAGCCCGGACGCGCGCCTGTTCACCGGCCCACGCGGCGGCCGGATCACCACCGCCGTGCTGCGGAACGCGACGTCCTGGGACGAGGTGGTCACCAAGTTGGGATACGAGCACCTGCGGCGGCACGACCTTCGGCACACCGGGCTGACGTGGATGGCCGACGCCGGCGTTCCGGTCCACCACCTCCAGAAGATCGCCGGGCACGCCTCGCTGAGTACGACGCAGCGGTACCTGCACCCCGACCACCAGTCCGTCACCGACGCAGGCGCGATGCTGTCCCGACACCTCCGCCGGTCCCCAAGTGGTCCCCAGCTCCGCAGCGTGTGAGCAACACCGAAGGTCGACACCTGAACACGAAGAACCCCGCTCACCTGGCGTTTCACCGTGGTGAGCGGGG
>NZ_BAABII010000034.1:0-643 GCF_039542665.1 Saccharopolyspora cebuensis | reverse complement strand
CGACTTCGCCCGGTTCCGCGAGATCGCCGACGAGGTCGGCGCCTACCTGATGGTCGACATGGCGCACTTCGCCGGGCTGGTGGCCGCCGGGCTGCACCCGAACCCGGTGCCGCACGCCCACGTGGTCACCACGACCACGCACAAGACTCTCGGCGGTCCGCGCGGCGGGGTGATCCTGTCCGCCGACACCGCGCTGGCCAAGAAGTTCAACTCCGCGGTGTTCCCCGGGCAGCAGGGCGGGCCGCTGGAGCACGTGATCGCGGGCAAGGCGGTGTCGTTCAAGGTCGCGGCCTCGGCGGAGTTCGCCGACCGGCAGCGCCGCACCGTGGCCGGGGCCAGGCTGCTCGCCGAGCGGCTCCAGGCCGACGACGCCCGCTCCGCCGGGATCTCCCTGGTCTCCGGGGGCACCGACGTGCACCTGGTGCTGGTGGACCTGCGCCACTCCGAGCTGGACGGCAAGCAGGCCGAGGACCGGCTGCACGAGATCGGCATCACGGTCAACCGCAACGCGGTGCCCAACGACCCGCGACCGCCGATGACCACCTCCGGGCTGCGCATCGGCACCCCGGCGCTGGCCACCCGCGGCTTCGGCGACACCGAGTTCACCGAGGTCGCCGACATCATCGCCGAAGCCCTCAAGCCC
>NZ_BAABII010000033.1:0-1531 GCF_039542665.1 Saccharopolyspora cebuensis | reverse complement strand
CTCGACGCTGGTCGGTGAGCACGCTGTCGTCGTCCCGCAGGAGCTTCTTGAGCTCACCGGCGACTTCCCCGGCTTCGTTGACCAGTCCGAGGCCGAGGTAGCACAGCTGCTGCTGCACCGGCCACTCCTCGGCCCGGGACAGGACGGTGGCCTCGTGGTACTGCTGCCAGGCAGTCACGCGACCGCCTCCCGTCCGCGGGGGCGGTCATCGCATCCCGGGCAGGAGCGGCTCGGCGGCGGAAGGAGAGTCCGGATCAGCGCGAGGTAGGCACGGACATCGGCGGCGAGCTCCTCGTCCAGGTCGTCAGGTTCGTCGGTGTACCAGTCGCAGGTGATCATCAGTTCGTCGAAGACGTGGTGGGTGGTCAGCAGCATCGGTTGCTTGCAGAGCTCGATCACCTCGGCGACCTCGGCGGCCAGGACCCGGTCGACGGGCACCAGCTCGCACGCGGTGGTGGCCAGCCGCTCGTGCAGCGGCTCCGGGGGCGGTGGTGTACCGCGCAGGAGGTTCCTGAGCCGGTACCGCAGAACGGTGAGTCTCATTGCATACTCCTTCTCGACGTACTGTTCACGCTCGGTCCCGGGCTTCAGCGCCGAGCCGAGCGGCTGTCTCTAGACCAGACGCCGGATACCGGCCTCGGACAGGTGCCCCTTCTGCCGAAGAGCGCTCGCGATCCGCTCCACCGTCTGCCACCGGCGCGCCAGCAACCGGTTCACCTCAGCCTCTGCGGCCGACCACGTGAAACTGGCTTCCGGGTCCGCCAGCGCGTCGCGCAGAGCGGCTACATCACCTCGGCGTGCGACCCGTGTGGAAGCGACTGCGTCGCGGTAGGGCGGCAACGCGCGCCCCTGCGCCCGGTGGATTGCCTCAGCTTCCAGTCCGCCGAGGACCAGGATGATCTCTTGGTCCGCGCTGCCCTCGACAGTGCCGCCGTTGGGCGCGACCTCGGTCCGGCCCACCACGTGGTCCTTGCGCTGGTCGATCCACACTTCGTACACCGGCAGACCGACCTCGCGGGCCGCAACGACATGGCCGGCCTCGTGGACCGACGTCGCGTGCCAGTCGACAGCGCCCACAGGCATCAGTTCGTCAGCGGGGGCGGGGTAGCGCGGACTAAACAGGCCCATGATGGCCTCCTTGTCAGTTGCTGGTGTTGTCCGTAGGCGCGGTGGGGCTGCGGTTCTCCCCGTGGTGGGTGGCCTCTCCGTTCTCAGAGGCAGTCGGCGGGGGCGAAGCTGTGCGAGCAGCGGTCGCACAGCCACCGGCTGTTGTCGATCCGCCGCCATCGACAGCCGCCGGCAAGCTCGACCAGCTCGGCCCGGTCGGGTGAGTACCGCATGGTCATCTCGACGAGCACCCAGTTGCAGTCGGCGGCGGCGCATTGCAGGTCCCACCACTGTTCCGTCGCGCGGGCGACGACCGCAGTGGTGCGGTGGGACTCGAGGAGGGCGTCGGCGGCCTCGCTCCAGCGGTCGTAGACGTAGAGGCCGAGGGGACGGTCGGGGGTGTTCGGGTCGACGATCATGTGCG
>NZ_BAABII010000032.1:0-7739 GCF_039542665.1 Saccharopolyspora cebuensis | reverse complement strand
CCGGGTCGTCCGGGGTGTTGCTCGATGTCGTCGACGCCGGTCCGGACGGAGCGCTCGACGCGCTGCAGCAGCGGGTCCGGACCGCGATCACCGGGGTACTCGGTCCCAACGCGCTGGGCCGCGCAGGGTGGCCGCCGCACGTGACCTTGGCCTACGCCATCGGCGAGCGCGACTCCGGCCTGCTGCAGTCGCCGCTGCGTCGGGTGCGGCCGGGCCGGGCGCCGTGGACGATCCGGGAGCTGTGGCTGTGCGCGGTCCACCAGGACGCCGCACAGCACCGGTATCACTGGCCCCGGGCCCACCAGATCCCGCTCGGCGGGTAAGCGGCCGGGACAGGGTTCGGGCGGCGGCCGACGACGTGGCGCACGTGCTCGGGATCCAGGGCGACCAGACCGATCGGTCACCTCTGCAGTGATCACCCTGGCACACTGGCTCCATGAACGGTCCTGATCACTACACCGCCGCCGAGGAGTACCTCGATGCCGCGGAGGACGCCGTCTCCGAACAACGGGCGGATCAGCTGATCGCTACAGCCCAGGTGCACGCCACCCTCGCACTGGCCGCCGCCACCGCACTGGGGAGAGACGGACAAAACTGGCACAAGGCGGCCGGCATCTGACCGCTGATACGCAGGAGACAGATCATGGGCAAGGGGGCACGAGCCCGCAAAAAGCGCGCCACCGCGGCGACGGCCTCGCCGGTGCCCGCGGGGCCGTACTTCCATGGCGGGGTGCCCGGCAAAGGCCCCGGGGATGTGCTGTGGCCCGCGCAGCGGCTCGGATTCAAGTTCCGGTACTACGCGGCGGACGCGCCCTACGATCCGGCGTGGGTCTACATCACCGCCGACGCGGACGTGGCCACCGGCTATGCCAGCCGCTTCGTCAACGCCCACACCAGCAAGGAAGGCCACGGCGACGTCTACGAGGTCGAACCGGTCGACGTCCCGCAGAGCGACCCGGACTACTCCGTGTTCCCCGAGGTGTTCCTGCGCTGCCGCAGCGCACGGATCACGCGAGTCGTCGCCACCGGGGTGTCGCTGACCCGCACAGAGCAGAACTACCTCGAGCGGCGCTACGAGGTGTGGGGTGACCGCAACTACCCCGTCTTCGACGAGAACGGCCACATCCTGCCCTCCGAGCAGATGCGGGCCAACGGCGTTACGCGCGAGTGGACCCTCCTGCTGCGCCCGTGGCTGGGGCCGCGGGAAGTCGATGCGGACGGGCGTTTGGCCATCGCGGCGCGGGCGGCCAACCCGTGGATGTCCATGCTGGAGGCGATCCCGTCGCTCGACCGCACCTGCCAGGTCCGCGAGCACCCGGTGGGGTCGCGCAGTTTTCAATGCACGGTCTGCGAACACGAGCCAGTGGGGCAGCACGCCGCTGCGCTGCACCAGCTCGGTGAACACCCGGTGCGCGTGCTGACCCGCATCTACGGATGGGAGCAGCCACCGGTGCCGCCGCTGGTCCAGGCCGCCCGCACCCGCAACCCGGCACGATGGAGCTGGCTGAACTGAACTGCCCGCCAGCGCAGGAAACGCCGTTGGCGGCGGAGCCGAGCAGGCCCTGGGCCCAGTCGAAGGCGGCGTTGGCCTCGCCGGGGACTGGTGCTGATCACTCCAGTGGCGGCAGATCACCAGGATGCAGGTCCGGGCGTGACCGCACGACCCGGACCGGGTGCCGCCATCGGCCGTGGTCGACGGCGGCGTCGGCGAGTACCTCGACGACCACCGGCTCCACCGGCGCGTACAGAACCGGATCCTGGCCGGGCAGGGCCCCCGGAAGCCACCGCTGCGCGCCCGCCGCGTGCAGCTGCGGCCGCAGCTCGGCGGCCACCGGTGCTGCCAGCGGTGCGCTGACCCCGGCAGGCCGCAGCGCACCGTCCGGGCCGGGGCGCCCGAGCACCAGCACCACCGCCCCGGTGCGTGCGATCCCGAGCACCGCGGCTTCCGTGGTGGCCCGGCTGCGGATCTTGAGCCAGCCGGAAGCCGTCCCGCGCCGGTAGGTACCGGCGAAGGGCTTGGCGACCACGCCCTGCACCCCGACCTCGGCCCAAGCCGGACCCAACCACTCCAGGGCGCCGGACCGCGACGGTGTGGCCGGCATCAACTGGACCGTCCCGTCCCCGGCAGTGGTGATCCAGTCGGCGAGCTCGGCCCGCCGCTGCCGGTAGGGCAGCGAGCGCAGCGACCGCCCCTCGAAGGACAGCAGGTCGAAGGCCCACAGCACGACCGTGACGCCCTCCTCGCGGCGGCGCTGGGGGGATTGCTGGAGCGCGCCGAATTCGAGCCGCCCGCCGCGGACCGCAACGATCTCCCCGTCGAGCACCGCGCCCACCTCGGCTGGGGAGAGCAGTTCGGGAAACCGGGCGTCGAGGCGGCGACCTTGCCGGGACCACACCCGCCGCCGCTCGAGATCGACCATGCCGCGCCATCCGTCGGCCTTGGCTTCGAACGACCACGGTCCTTCCGGTGGCAGCTCGGCCGCGGGGCGCGCTCGAGCCAGATCCTCTGGTCCCACCGGTTCACGATGCGCCGCCCGCGCGGGCTGCGCGAACGCAGCGGGGCACACCGGCAACACGGCGTGCGATGTGCCGAACATGCCGAGCCCGCACCCGGATGCGGAGTTGCAGGGGCATGTGGAACAGTGATCGACGCGCTGAACTTTCCTCCGGTGTCCGTCGCATGGCCCTCATGCGGCGGTCCTTGGAGGAAAGGTAGGTGTTGTCATGCCGTCTGCAGGCGGCAGCAACGAGCCCGGTCCGTGGTGGACCGGGCTCGCAGTAGCGGGGATCACGCTGCTGACCGGAGTGATCGAGCTCGTGGGTCAGCTGCTGTAGTTCTCCGTCGTTGCTCGTCGTGAGCACGAGTGCGGGCCTCTGGGGTGGCAGCCCCGGGGGCCCGCTGTGTTCCCGCAGCCCTTCAGCGTACTTCCGGACTCGGAAGTTGTTGACGACGCCGCAGACAATACATGACCCGCCCGGCTTGGTCATCAGCTGTAATACTCCCAGGCCACATGCGCGGTAGGCCGCACGAGACCGCCTCTGCGCAACGCCTCAACGGCAGCCGAAACGGGTGCCGGCGGTCACCGAGCAGCTCCTCGATCAGGGCTCGCGGCCGGGCCCGTGCTTTCAGGCTCCCGTTCGGCGCTGAGCAGGCTCCCGGCTACCAGCCGCCGGGGCGGGTGTGCGATCCGGCGCGCAGCAGCCGCTGGATCCCGGTGGAGTGGCGCCGCACCAGGTCCCGCAGCCGCTCCGGGCTGGCGTCCTGGGTCTGCGGCAGGTCGTCGGCGCGCGCCAGCAGGTCCCCGGCCAGCATCCGCTGCCCCGGCGGGCCATCCTCGTCGAGCAGGACCTCGAGGAGCAGTTCCAGCTCGCGGCCGGTGACCGGCAGCAGCAGGACCGAGTCGGCATGCCCGGCGGCGGCGGTGGTGCGGTCGCGCAGCAGCACCGCCAGCTGCTCGCGCAGCTCGTCGTGCTCGTCCTGTTCCTCCGCGGCCGGCGGAGGATCGGACCGCGGCGCCCCGTAGGTGGAGCGCAGCCAGTGGTAACCCACCTCGCCGACGACTGCGGCCAGGCCGGGCCAGGCCTGCTCGGCCATGTCCGGCACCGTCCCGTCGCAGCCCAGCTCCACCCGCGCCCAGTCCTGCTCCGGTACCGCCGCGAGAACCTCGGCGGTGGTGCGCTCCGGCAACGCCGTGAGATGCCCGCGGGCGCACCACACCGCCACGAGATGCTCCCCGGCAACCACCAGGCGCAGCCCCTCGCCCCGACGGCACGTCCCGCACCCCACCGACTCCCCCAGCGAGACCTCGAGGCCTTCCCACGCGACCACGCGGATCACCGGCGGCACGATCAACGACGACATCAGCCACTCCAGACAGATCTCCACCGCCGTACTGCGGGACCTCGCGACCCTACCCCCGCCCCCCCAGCCCCGGTGGGACAGTCGCGGCCGAACCGGTCACCGTGATCTGCTGCGGCGGTCAGCAGGCGCCGCAGCTGCGGCGACAGCTCGGCGGCCAGCGCGGCGTCGAAGACCTGCTTGATCTCGACTGCGGGGCGTCCGGTGAGGTGCCGCTCGGTCCACCGCTTCGACCACGCGTTCCTCTGCCCTGGTCGGCTGCCAACCATGCCGGGCCGCCTCGACCAGCGCCCGTGCCGCCGCGCGCAACTCGTCCGGCTCCCGGGACAGGCGAAAGCCCCGGCGCGGAGATCGCGGCCGGGGCTCCGGTAGGGAGATGATGCAGCCGAACAACGCGGCTCACCTACTGCCGCCCCGGGCCCGGGCGTTGCGGTCGAGACGCGCGTCAGCCTCATCGGCGGTGGTAGGTGACGGTGACCTTGATCTTGCCGCCGGAGGTCTCGGATTCAGTGGTTCCGGTGACGACGTGCTCGCGTGAGAGCTGCTTGATCCAGGCGTCGATGGCGGCGCTGTCGGCGAACGTGGCGGTCTGGGTCTGGGGCTGTCCTGGTGCGGTCATCGTCGTCTCCTTCAGGTCCGGGTGGTCAGCGCAGTTCGATGTCGATGTTGCCGAAGTCGTCGATGTCGAGGACTTCGGACAGGTCGGGGCCGTAGGCGTCGAGGATGGCGTCGCTGAGTGCGCCGGCGGCGGTGGCGAGGTCGTGGTTGGTCAGGGCGGTGATGACCTGGCTGAAGTCGATGTGCACCACGCCGATGTTGCGGTAGCCCTCGGGCAGGCCGTCGTAGAGGACTTCGATCTTGCCGACGTCGACGCGGCCGGTGGCGCCGCGCAGAACGTCGGCGGCGCGGAGGTCGTGCGGGATCAGGAGGTCGGCGATCGCCGTGCGGACGTCGGTGGGTGTGAGGTCCGCGGCCAGGGTGGGCCTGCGGTGTGGGGGCAGGGTGGTCAGGGCCAGTGCGGTGATGGTGTCGTGCCGGGCTCGGGGCGGGGTCGGGCCGAGCCAGCGGCGGGCGGTGCGGGGGGCGATGTCGGCGGCTTCGGCCAGCCAGCGGCTGGCGTGGCGGCCGTGGGAGTCGCGGATGAGCTCCTGCGCCGCGTCGACGGTGAGCCACTCAGCGAGCTGGTCGTCGGTGATCTGTTCGACGAGTTCTTCGTCGCTGAGCAGGTGGGCGAGCTGCTCGCCGTGGCAGTGGGCGGCCAGGTCGTCGACGAGCTCGTCGAAACGCATCGATCAGCTCTTCCTGTTCGCGCGGCGGGTGTGGTCGCCGCTGATGATGGCTTTGCGGAGCGCGGTGGGGGTGCCGTTGGTGTGGGCGGTGCGGATCTCGTCGGTGGCCGGGGTCCAGCGGGTGGGGTGCCACTTGCCGGGTTGCCAGGGGCGTTCGGCGTGTTCGTCGGAGATCTGCAGTCCCTCGGGCAGGGTCAGGGTGGTGTCGGTGGGCCACCACACGGCGTCCTTCATGCCGCCGAGCGGGCGGGCTGCCGAGGCGGCCCAGACCTTGTCGAGGTGGCGCAGCATGTTCGCCGATGCCTGGGCCATGACCTGGTCCGACCAGTCCGGGCGCAGGGTGTCGGTGTCGTTGTGCTCCACCGAGCGCAGCAGCCCGCCGAGGAACGTGCTGTAGGTGGACTTGAGGACCTGCACGGCCAGGCCGGCGGCGTGGTCGCCGTCGTGGCGGGCGCGCAGGAGTTGTTCGCGGGCGGGCACGAACAGTCCTGCCCACCGGGACAGGCGGGGGCCGTAGGGGTGGATGGTCTTGCCGTGCTCGTCGCGGCGGTCGCGCCACCACGCCACCGCCGATTCCAGGGGCAGCGCCACTTGGTGGTCGCGGACGAGGTACGCGGCCAGCGGCGTGGGCAGCACGCTGCCGGGTTCGAGGCCGGCGAAGGCGTGCTGGACGTGCGGTGGGCATGACCTCAGGTCTGGGGCGGCGGCCAGGGTGAGGTAGCCGGGGACCTTGACCAGCGCGAGCGGGTCGATGCCGGCGAGTTCGTCGGTGTCGAGCTGGTCGGGTTCGCCGTCGCCGCACTTGGTGGAGTGGGCCGCGGCGAGGTACTGGGCGTGCACGTCGGTTTCGACCACGTGCTGCTCCGGGGTGAGGGGTACCTCGGGGTCGGTCCAGGACAGCACGCGCAGCACCCGCTGGGAGCGGGCCAGTTCCCATGCCCGTTCGGAGGCGAGCTGGGCGGGCATGCGCATGGCGCCGTGGCGGGCGGTGAGCCACTCGAAGGCGACGATGCCGGTGCGACCGGCGTTGGAGACGAACCGCAGCGGCTGCCCGGAGACCTGCACGTGCTCGTGCCAGCGCTCCAGCGCCACTGCGGCATCCTGCGGGCTTGCGTCGGGGACGCGGCGGCGCAGGGCGGCGAGGAAGTCGCGCTGCTCGGCCGCGGGCTCGACGGTGAACCCGGATTCCGCGGTGGGGTTGCGGCGGCGAGGCTCAGCCGCCGGGGGCTGTGACGGACCGGGGTCGTCGGTGGGCGTGGTGGCGCCGGGAAGCTGGGCGGGGCGGCCGGCTTGTTCCCAGCACCCGCCGTGCGCCGGGGCGTGATGCACCCGGATCGCGGTGTCCTTGCCGCAGAACACGCAGGGGCGTTCCTGCTGCGCCACGCCGAGGTGGCCGCCCAGCCCCCGGGAGCTCAGCGAGGAGATCTTCTCGGTCATGCCACCATCCTCTCACAAAATTACAGACTCCGTAAGTTCGTTCGTTTCACTCGATCCGATCGTCGGCCGGGAGCGGCAGGATCGACTGCCGCAGCTCGTCCTCGGTATCACCGCGCAGCTGGTGGCGATGCGCCAGCAGCAGATCCACCGCGAGCCGCAACAACGTGTTCTCCGTGATCCGCTCCGAACGATTCGCACGCTGAGCAGCAACGTTACGCTTGAGCTGAGTCAACGCGTCAACCTGGCCCGGACGCAGACGGGCCTCCATCCGCTCCATCTCCAAGTACTTCGGTCCGGTCCTCGGGCCCTCGTTCATCGCAGCCTCCCGTGTGTCGATGAGATACCAGACTACGGGACTCTGGACCTAGAGGCGTTGCTTGGGCGTCCTCATGCCGTGGGACTGCGAGAGCGCACAGGGCCTGCCACGAAAACGGAAGTGGCTGCGCCTGATCAAACGGCAGCAGGATCGGCGGGCTGCCCGGTGCCGGGTCCGCGGTGGGTTCAGCGGCGGGCGACCCCGGCCCAGGAGTTCGACGCGGCCGGTGGCCACTGGGCATCCGGCGGGGAGTCGGGGTGCCATTCCGGCGACCACACCAGCCCTGGCTCCACGAGCTCCCACCCGGCGCAGTGGACCAGATCCCGGATCTCGGAGCGGGACCGCATCGTCAGCGGCGTGGCCGTCCGCGCGAAGATCTCCAGTATCTCCGCCACCTCGTCCGGGTCCCGCTGGTCCATCGTGACCTGCGAGACCACCAAAGCGCTGCCGGGCGGCAGCGCGGCGGTGTAGCGGGCCAGCAGCGCGTCGGGATCGTCGTCGGCCCCGACGTAGTGCAGTGCCGCGACCAGCAGCAGCGCGACCGGCCGGTCGAAGTCGAGCAGCTCGGTCACCTCTGGTGCGCCGAGGACCGCCTCGGTGTCGCGGAGGTCGGCGTGCACCATCGCTGCCCGGGGCTCGCCCTCGAGCAGCCGCCGGGTGTGCGCCACGGCCACCGGCTCGTTGTCGACGTAGACCACCCTCGCCCGCTCGTCGGCGGCCAGGGCGACCTCGTGGACGTTGCCGACGGTGGGGATGCCCGAGCCCAGGTCGAGGAACTGCGTGATGCCGTCCTCCAGGCAGTAACGCACCGCCCGACGCAGGAACGCCCGGTTGGCGC
>NZ_BAABII010000031.1:0-15904 GCF_039542665.1 Saccharopolyspora cebuensis | reverse complement strand
GGCCGGAACTTCGCCCGCGCCGACTTCACATAGCCCAGCGCGATCTCCAGCCGCCGCCACGAATTCCGGACCATCGGCCGGATTGTGGCGCCGAACGGTCGCCAGTCTCATGCCGGGCTGATCGGTGCCGCCGCAGAGCACCACCGCCCCCAGCCCGGTCCGCAAAGACCGGTGACCAGCCTGTACAGCACCGCCGATGCTCAGGTTTCCGGGTACGGGCCGCCCGGCGAGCGGTCGGGGCGGCATCGGCAAGGGTGACGCCGCCGAGCGTGGCGACACGCCTCCGGGGCCGGTCCCGTGGCAGGGACCGGCCCCGGAGAGCGCGCGGTTCAGACGGTGGTGATGGTGACCGGGAACGCACCTGGTGCGGGGGTGTCGATGTAGGTCACTTCCCAGTCCGGTCCGGGCCGGTCCAGCAGCGCCCAGCAGCGCCGCAACGCCGCCGGGTCCAGGAGGGGACAGTCCCCGATGAGGGCCTCCTCGGCGGTGAACGCGGCCACGGCGCGCTCCAGCGGCGGGTGCCCGAGCACCAGCATCTCGCCATCGTCGCCGGCGTGGGACACATGCAGTCCGTGCTGGACCGACATCACGGCGACCATGCTGGCCGGAGCGTCCCGGTAGGTGCCGCTGGTGTCCCGCCGCTGGGACAGCCCGTCCCACTCGACACGGTCCCATCCCTCCGCGGTCAGGGCCGGGGCGGCGAGGGTGACCGCGGCGTGGGCCCGCCGCACCACCCCGTCCGGGACACGGCGGGGCCAGCCGCAGCCGGGACACGGGGTGGCGTCCCGCCGGGCGTTGCGGGCCAGCACCGTGGCCAGCTCCGGCAGGACGACCAGCGCGGTGGCCCGGGCCCCGTGCGCGGCGGCCAGCTCGAGCAGCAGCCTGCGGTGCTCGGCGACGGTGTTGGTGGCGTCCCAGACCACCGTGGCCCCGGCGCGCAACGCCGCGCGTGCCCGCTCGGTGGCCCGGGCGACCGCGGCCGGGGTAGCGGCCTGGTCGGCCGGGCAGCACCCGGCCACACCCCGCTCGGCATCGAGACTGATCACCACCGCACCGGGCCGGACCCGGGCAGCGACGGTGGACTTGCCCGCCCCGGGCGGGCCGACCAAGGCGAACAGCTCGGGGACAGTGGTGTGCAGGGCATGTTTGGCCACGGGGGCTCCTTCGCTGGATGGTTCGTGGTGGACGATCACGGATGCGTTCGAGCCGGGGATGCTGTGGTGTGGCGGGAAATATCTTCACCGGTCACGGCTTCGACGAGGGCGCAGCCCAGCAGTTCGGAGACCGGCGGGGTGACTGCGTTGCCGTAACCGCGGACCTGCGCCCGGTTCGAGCCCTTGACCTTGTACCCGGAGGCGAACGCCATTCCGGCGGCGATCTCGCGCGGCGAGAGCATGCGGTACGTGCAGTCCTCGACCGCTGGCAGTTCACGATCGACCGAGATCAGCGCGTAGCGATCCTTCGTGGTCAGGGTCCCCATCGGCTCGGACACCTGCTGGGTCGAGCCGTTGGAGTAGTAGGCCACCAGCATCTGCTCGCGGCGCATGCCGTCGTGGCCGGGTGGGGTGACCAGGCCGTGGTGGTAGCCGTCGGCGCTGAAGGTCGCCAGCGGCTGGTCGACGCCGTAAGCGCAGCGCTTCGAGCCGCCGCCGCGCAGCGTCGTCATGAACGGCGGGATCGTGGCCGGAGGCAGCACCAGGCCGGTCTCCTGGCGGCAGGTCTGGGTCCGCAGTGTCGCGGTGACGGGGTAGGCGGTGTTGCCGCCGGTCCGGGCTGCCAGCGGCACCGCCAGCGGTGGCAGCACCAGCCCGTCTGCTTCACGGGTGGTGCGGGTCGGCATCGGCTCGGTGACCGAGGTCGCGTGCGCACGCCAGGTGCCGCCGGCGGGGGCCAGAAGCGGGTCCGCGGCGTACTTGGCGATCCCGGCACGGATCCGTTCCATCGTGGCGGCCTTGAGCGGCTTGGCGCGCTCGCCGATCCGCTGCCCCGGATCCAGTGACCAGTCGATCGCGTACGCCGCGGGCATCACCTCCGGTTCGATGACGCGGTTCCGGCACGCCGTGCGTGGGCACCGGTAGACGTACTGGGTGCGGTAGCGGCCCATGTCGGTGTTGGACTTCTTCCACACCTGCAGCGCGTCGACGTGCTGCCCGCAGTCCGGGCACCACGCCCGGGGCCGCAGCCACTTGTCCCAGTCCGGGTCACGACCGAGCCGGTCCGACCAGTACGCCAGGTACAAGCGGTCCCGTGACTACGGCGCCCACCGAGTGGTGCGTGGTGCGGCGTGCATGGAGTTCAGCGCGATCAGCCGCGTGCGGTACCCGGCGAGCTCGATGCGCTTGCGCCAGTGTCCCCACTGGTCCCACTTGCGGCACTCGGTTACGTTCTCGACGACTCCGGCGAGCACGGGCCTGCCACGCAGGTTCATCGCTTCGAGGTAGCGGGGGATCTCCTGCATCAGGGCTCGTGCGCGGGCAACGTAGGGGTCGACGATCTGTTCGTCGAACAGCACTCCCTGGGTGGAGTGGTCGAAATCCCTGCGTACACCGCGCGCGTTGGACCACGGTGGGCAACTCGGACTGGCCCAGAACAGGTCGGCCGAAGGGAAGCGTGCGATGTCTTCCTTGGCGACGTCACCGCAGTAGTGGTCGGCGTCCGGGAAGTTCATTCCGTGGACCTCGACGGACAGCTCGTCGTGGTTGGCGGCCATCACCAGGTCAACACCGGGGACAGCGGCGAATCCCTGGCTGGACCCACCCCAGCCCGCGAACTCGTCATACAGCGTGAGCACAGCACGTTCTCCTTCTCCGCCCTGCCCGCCCCCTCGCGTCGAAGAGGCGGGCAGGGTGGGGTCAGCGGCGGCGGGCGAGCCGGGCGGCGACGGCGGTGGTGACGGCCGCGCCAGCGAGGACCTGCACCCAGGTGTGCAGCGCCTGGTCCATCAGCGCGCGCCCGGTCGAGGGGTTGGCGTTGTCGTGCGCGTGCGTGCCGACGATCCGGCCGTACTCGTCGCGGTCGACCATCGGAGTGCCGTCCAGGGCGGCATCGACGAGGTACATGCGGCGGACGGCCTCGGTCTCGCCATCGGACTCGTCGATCACACCGACGACCGGGCGGGGCCCGCCGAGCGCGTGGAACCCGCCCTTGCCGGTCGACTCCGCCAGCCACCGCAGCAGGCGGCCGTCATCGACCAGCACGTGGAGCACGACCTCAACCGAGGTCCCGGCGAGCTGGGCCAACAGCGGGACCCGCAGCCCGGCGGTGGCACACACGCCGATCCGCGTGGCCAGCTGCGCGAGACCGTAGGTCGCACCGTGGGCCGCCAGCGCCCGACGCCCCTCCGGGCTCCGGGTCTGCTTGTACCGCGCGCACCAGTCGGACTGGACAACGTAGTCGCCACCGCCGTGGCTGGTCAGTGACCCGATCGCGCTCAGGCTGAACACGAGCGGGCGGTAGGTCTCGGACACGGAAGCCTCCATGAACGGCAGGGATGCGCCCGGTCGGGCGCGGGCAGAACACGGACCTCTCGGCGACCGGGGCGGGGCCGTGTTCTGCACGAGCAGACCGGGAGAGTCAGGCGGCGAACGGGTCGCCGCGCTCGTGGGCGGGCGCGATCACCGCGACGGCGCGCTGCAGCTCGGCCTCCTGCCGCCACCGTCGCGCCGCATCGCGCTGCGCCCGGCCGAGCCCGAGATCGTCGCGGTAGTCCTCCCAGGCCAGGGCCGCCAGATCGCAGGCATCAGCGATCCGGTCGCAGGCCTGCGCCAGGGCGACCCGCTCCCCCACGGTCAGCGGGCCGGAGGCGGTGGTGGTGCGCTGGTAGTAGAGCTCGTGGTCGGGTTCGACGGCGCGCAGCACCTGTCGGGACGTGGCCAGCGCCGCCTCGTAGCGGACACGGTCGTCGGGGCTGCCGATCACGGCGGGGTTCGGGCGGCGGGACTCGGACACGACGATCTCCTCTCGAACGGGACGATCAGGCACGCGAGCGCAGGACGTCCTGGTCATGACGCACGCCGGCCACCGGCAGGCCGGTGCGGCGGCTGATCTCGGGCGGACTGATGCCCTGCCGCAGCAGCACGGCGACCGCGGCGCGCCGGTCCACCCGCCGCAGCACCGCCGGCGGGTCACCGGCCAGCAGCCGCTGCACCGCACTGGCATCGACCTCCCCGGCGGAGTCCGGGGCCTCAGCGGCAGGTGCGGGCCCGGCGGGATCCGGGTCGTGGTCGATGTCGTCCCACCACAGCGGTGGACGGTGACCGGCCGCCGCAGCGCGGGCGCGGGTCCGCGCCGACGGGCCCGGCGTCATGCACAACTGCTCGTAGAGCGCGGCCACACGGCGGGCGGTGACCGCGCTGATGGTCGGGCGCCGGTGGTACATCCACGTCAGCCCGTACCGGTAGCCCAACCGCGCCGCCAGCTCCTTCTCGGGCCACCCCAGCGCATACAGCGCCTGGATCCGGCGCCGCACCCCCACAGCCGGGACCCGGCCCGGCCGCACCAGGTCGAGACGGCCCAGCGCCCACGCGTTCTTATAGCGAGCCACATCCGCCCGCGCCGCCTCGCACCGGCACCCATGATTGCGGTACGCGCTACGCGTGCCATGCCGCGCCGCCGAACAGGTTCCGGACACACCCACCACCTCCAGGGAGGACAGACCACGGGATCAACGACTCCGGCAGATCACCGGGGTCAGGACGTGCCCTGGTCCCGTCCTGAACGGCGCCACGACACCCGCAGGCGGGGCTCGCGGTGACCAAGGCTCCGCGGAGTGGGGCTACTTCCACGCCACGAGCACGGCCAGCAGCCGCGCGTAGGAGACGAACGAATCCACGTCCGTCCAACAGCGCTCAGGACGTTCCAGTCGCACAGCGTTCCGGACAGCCTGCATCGTCAACGACGCCTCCCGCGCCGCGGCCGGGAAGGCGTTCTCCAAGCAGAGCACCAGCCGTCCCCTCTCGCCGAGGTCCGGCCTCCCGGCGTACCGGGCCGGGTCGACGAGGGGTGCCAGCACGGCCTCGGCGATCCCGAGCGGGGAGCCGTGCCACCGGCCGCAGTCAGAAGGGCGGTCCAGCGCGCAGTCCTCGTAGGACCGGAACATGACCTCCAGCGTCGCCCGAACCGGGCTCTCCGCCTTCGTGGTCGCCGTCGTGGTCGTCATCGGTACCTCCTCCACACACTGTTCGGACACTCAGAGGTCGTCGCGGGCGATCCCGGCCAGCACCGCCCAGCCCGCACCGGCCCCGACAATCCGGTCCGCCGTGCGGTCATCCACCAGCGCCACCACCCGAGCGAACCGGGCGACGACCACGTCCCGGTCGGCGTCACGGTCGGGGTCGAGGTGGTGGCACAGCGCCCCGAACGCCCCGTCCGGGGCCTCGGCGTACTCACCCGCGAGCACATCCCGGACATCCGCCATCTCCAGCGGGACCTGACGAAGCTCGTCGAGAACGAGATCGGCAACAGCAGCACGACGCATGGGGTTCCTCCTGCCGGTATGCCACATTGATGTGGCCACATGAATGTGGCATACCGGTGTGGCGACGTCAACCACTCATGTGGCCACATCCGTGTGGCACCCTCCCGATATGGACGCAGAACAGGCCCGCGACGAGATCCGCCACGCACGGCAGCAACTGACCGAGGCCGAGGACGCCGCCGCGCAGGCACGGGAGGACTTCCACTCATTGATCGCCGAGGTCATGCGTGACCGCGCTCTGCCACGCGATTCCGAGCTCGTGGACCTGACCGGCTACCGACGGGAGCACTTGCGCCGCATCGCACGCGCCGCAGGGGTGCCCCCGCGGCGCTGAACATGGCGCGTTCACCGCGTTACCAAGCACCCGAAGAGGAGCGGCGCGCGCCGCGAGGGGCGGCGGTTGGTAACGGCGTTAACAACCTCAGACCGCGGTTCGGGACGGCCAGCGTCCTGTCGGGCTTGTTAACGCGGTTACCAAGGTCCGGCGCTGCGGGCACCGCCGCAGGACGAGGGCGAGGTTGGTAACGGCGTTAACAGCTCGCCGCGGCCGGCGCCTGCGTGGAGGTTCCATCGTGGACGTGTTCACGGCGTTACCACGGTGCCGGACACGAGCGGGCCAGCACGCATTCGCGTGCTGGCCCGCTCGTGCTGGTGCGGCCGTCAGATGGCGAGCAGCTCGACGAGCTGGCGACGTTGCTCCTCGGTGTACTCCCGCTCGATGAGCTCGGCGAGCGCGAACGGGTCCCCGGGAAGCTGCGATGCCGGAGTGGCCACCGCCGTCGGCTGCGGTGCGGGCTCGGTGACGGTGTCCGGTGCGGACATCAGTGGAGAGCCGAACGGGTCCTCCACCGCGACCGGTGCGGGGCGTTCCTTGGTAACGGCGTTAACAGCCACCGGCTCCTCGGCCGGCCCGGCAGGGGTCGGTGTGGCCGGGGGCTGGTCGAGGTTGGTGCGTTGGTAGGTGCTGGTGTCGCCGGGAACGACCCCCGCGGCCGGGGCCGGTTTGGGTTTGTCGGCGTAGGGCGGCCCGGCCTCGTAGGCGCTCATCTGCTTGGCTTGCGGGAGCTTCGCGAGGTCCCGGGCGTCGGCGATCTTGAGTTCCCCGGCGTCCACAGCGGTCTGCAGCTGCGGCACGAGCTGCAGCAGCGACAGCCGCTGGTGCACGTAGACGTGGGTCTTGCCGATGCGTTTGCCGACTTCGCGGGTGGTGCCGTAGCGGTCCTTGAGCTGCTGGAGCTCGTGTGCTTCCCGTACCGGGGGCAGGGGCTCGCGCTGGATGTTCTCGATGATGCCGATCTCGATGATCGACGGCACCTGTTCGTCGGTGACATGCACGAGGAGCTCGGCGACACCGGCCTTCTCGCAGGCGGCGTGACGCCGGTTCCCGGCCAGCACGACCCATTGCGCCGCGCCGATGGCCTCGGCATGGTCAGGCCGGTGGGCAAGGTAGGACTCGCGGCTGGCGACCGTGGCCGGCTGCAGCTGGCCCATCTCGGCAATGGAGTCGGCGAGCTCGGCGACGTCCAGCGAGCTCGGGCGCGGGTTGTCGGGGCGGCGAGCGCATTGGTCGACCGGTACTCGCGTGGGCGGCACGTTGGCCGAGGCGGGGTCGGTGACGTTCATCGGTCCGCCCGGGGCGAGTTCGACGAACGACTTGCGGCGGCCCATCAGTTCCTCCGTCCCGTGGCCAGCTCCAGGGCGAGTTCGTTGAAATCCTGCCGGGCTTCCTTGCCGATGCGGTTGCGGGGGTACTGGGTGACGACCAGCCCTTCGACCGAGGCTCGGGTGTGCAGCTTGTAGCGGCGGATGATGGTGCCGGCCATCGACCACCCCTTGGCCCGGATATAGGCAAGGGTGTCGTCGAGGTCAGCGCGTCCGTCGCGGGGGTCCCAGTTGTTGATCACTAGGCGGAACGGCAGGCCGCGGGGACGCAGGATGCCCTCGATGAGCCGGTCGGTGGCGTCGAAAGCCAGCGGCTCCGGCGGGATCGGCACCAGCACTTCGCCGTCGCCGTCTTCCAGGTTGTCGAGCACGGCGGCCAGGATGTGGCCCTGCTCGAGGCTGCCGGGGGTGTCGACGAAAACGTCGCTGTACTGCTCCAGGGTGCGCAGCTTGGCCAGCTGCTCAGGGTTCTCGTGGGCCTGCACGTAGTCGAACGGCAACCCGTTCTCGCCGACCCGTTCGGCCCACCAGGTGCTCGAGCCCTGCGGGTCGGTGGAGACCACCAGTACCGGCGGGTCCTCGATCTCCTCACCTTGCTCCACGCGGTGCCGCGCATCCGGTGGGAGCTGGACCTGAACGGTCACGGCGGCGAGGTTGACGGCGATCGTGGTTTTCCCGACGCCGCCCTTCTGATTGGCGATGACATGCACTCTGGCCATGGGATGCTCCGTGATTCCCTCGCGGTACTTCGGATCACCACGAAGCCTCTCATGCCGTCCCCCGGCACCAGAGCGACACGCCCCTGTTCACCGCCAGGCCCCCTTCCCGGAGCGGGAAACAGCTTTCATGGGGCTGCGCCGCGCCTCGTGGCCACCGGTACGGGGTCAGGCGTGGCGGAGTTGTTCCCAGGCCAGGAACGCGTCCTCGGCGTGGTCGCCGAGTTTGGTCCAGCTGGGGTGGTTGCGGTCGTCGAGAGCGGTGACCGACGTGCCGAAACGTGGATCGGGACGTGCCCTGGCGTCGAAGTAGGCGTCGGGGTCGTCGATGAGGGAGACCAGGAATGCGATGTCGTCGAGGTGGCGGGACTTCACACGGGACGTGCACTGGGGCAGCGACAGCGCGCGGACTTTGCCGACCAGGGCGCGGGGCAGGTCGGGCAGGTAGATCCGGCTGGTGCGGTCCCGGTAGGACACCTCGACGGGGTGGGCGTACTCGAGCGCCTTGGACCCGCCGGGCACGGCGACGGTCCGCCCGTGCGGCGACCGCAGGCGGAGCTCTATGCCGCGGTCACCGAGCCCGTCCGGCCCGAGGATGTCGACGACCATGCCGTCGCCGCGGATGTAGCGGTGGGCCAGGCCGTCCGGGCTGATGCCGTCGACGGTGTAGCCGAGCTCGGACAGCACCCGGTCGGCTTTGGTGATGCCTTCCAGTTCGGCGCGCAGGTCGAAGAGCAGGTCGACGTCCTCGGTGACCCGTGGTGGGACGCGTCCGGCGATCAGGCCGTGCAGGTAGACCATCTGGCCGCCGATGAGCACCCACGGGGTTGGGACGTGGTCGGCGAGGTCGAGCAGTGCGGGCCACAGGATCGCGTCGCGGTCGGCGTGGAGGTTCTCGGGCAGCCGGATCGCGCCCAGCGGCGGGCGCTGCGCGGCGGGGTTCACCGCGCTGCGGCCGGGGAGAGCTGGTCGAGCAGGTGGTGGGCGGCGCGGACGGAGCGTTCGTCGGCGTCGTCGAGCAGGTCGGCGGCCACGGCGGCTGCGGGGACTAGGGGGCTGCCGTCCTGGCCGTACCCGGCCTGCAGGCCGGGTGCGGAGGGGAAGTCGGGTACCACGTGCAGCACGACGTTGGGATCGGGCGAGTCGGGACGGGCGCGGCGGGCGGCGAGCAGCTCGTCGAACCGCGCCTGGGGCAGGTAGAGCTCGGCTTCGTCTCCGGCGGGCAGCAGGTCCAGGCCGTAGTGCGCGGCGGCGCTGATCCCGCCGGCGGCCACGCCGGGCTGGTCGCGCAGGCGGCGCAGCGTGCCGGGCAGCATCCGCACCGGGGCCCGTTCGGCGCGGTTGCGCAGCAGGTGGGGCCAGTCGGACCAGGGGCGGGAGCGGGCGTAGTGGCGGACGCGGGCGAGTTCGGTGGGGGAGACCCAGGCGGGACGGTGCCCGCTGACCCACCACAGCAGCGCCCAGGCCATCCGGGGTGACAAGGGCCGTCCCGCGTGCTTTGGGAGGTCGCGGCGACGCTGCACCGAGGCGGGGTCGAGCAGCAGGGCCCGGCCCGGGCGGGCCGCGCGGAGCTTTCCGTTGGCCACGAGTCCGCGGACACGGCGTGGGGAGACGCCGAGCATCGCGGCGCCCTGATCGACCCGGATCAGGCGCTGGTCCACGCTCATGGCTGCCTCCCCTTTCGCTCTGTGAATGCTCGAACAACACACACCATACACAGAATGGTTCCGCTAGCGGAACCATTCTGTGTATTTCCGCTGTTCAGGTGGCTGCGACTGTCCAGCATGTGCTCGACCGGCCGCTGGCCGCCACGTGGCGGCGGGCGGCCCATGGCCTCCTCGACCTGAGCGGTGCCTCCCCGGGTGGCGGCGCGGTGCCTGGTGCCTGGTCCGGTGCCCACCTCCGCTTGCCTCGCGGTGACCTCCCCGGCAGGCCCACCGGCCCGCGGGTCCCGTGGCCCGGTCCGCCTCGACGTGGTGGCGCCGTCAGCGCAGTCACCGTCACCCCGCGCCGGCGCGGGGCGCACGAGCCCGGGCCGGGGCAGGACGCGGCCGGGGTGGGGCTGTGCTGACCGGGGTGGTGCCGGGTGGCCGCCCGGGTGCCTGACCGGTGGCCGCCCGGGCATCCCCGGCTGCCGGGCACCGCCCCGCGGCCGCGCTCGCCAGCCGGGGCCGGTGCCCCGCTGCGGCGGGGGCTCGTGACCCGGCAGGTGCCCCCGTAGGTGACCGGCAGGTGCCCCTGCCGGTGGCCGGGTGGTTGCCCCTCCGGTGCCCGGAGTGTGGCCGGGCCGGTGGCCCCTCCGGTGCCGTGCTCCGGTGCCTGCCCGCCACCACGGCACGGGGCGGTGCGGTCGCGCACCGGCCGGCGCGGTGGCGCGCTCGGACCGGCGTCCGCGGCAGCCGGCGAACGGGCCGCGGCCCCGATTCCCGGACCCTTCGCCGGCGACCGTTCGTAGCAGGCGCGGGGCCGGCCGAGCACTCCGCCGCCAGGCGGCGGCTGGGGCTGATTTGGTCACCGAGGGTGGCTGCGCGAGGGGTGCAACCCGGGCTTGCGCAGCAGCTGCGCGGGGAGAGCGACCTGGGAAAACGCCTCGCGCGCGTGACACGTCGCTTAGGGGCGCCCGGAACAGCTTGCGGCTCCGCCCGCAATTGCGCAGGCCTCCCCGCGGGCGGGGCGGTCACCGTCCGCGAGAACGGCTTCCGGGGCGGCACTGGGGCCTCGACGGCTGTCCGGTCCGAATGAGCGAGCCCGGCGGCATGACCAGAAATCCGCATTTCGGCAGGTCACACCGCACACACCCAGAGCGTGCCGGGTGTTTTCGCTGGTCAGAGGCGCATTACTGGACGTTCAGGAATGCCGGTTCCTCGTGGCGGCACCGGCGCGCCGCGAGGCGGTCGCGCCGGCCCTCAGTCCTCGGCGGCACACGCCTCGCCCGGGGTAGTCCGGAGCACTGGGAGCGCCCGCTGACGACCAGGCACCGCCGGGTGGCGACTGGCCCCGCCCGGGCCGGAACCGGTGGGGCAGCACCGGAGACGGGCAGGGGCACCTCGGGGTCACCGGGCCGGGCACCGGCCGGGTAACCACAGGGCAACCCAGGGGGTCACCAGACCGGCAACCACGGGGGGCAACCCGGGCCAGGCACCCGGGCCTCCGCACCGGGGCGACCGCGCGCACCGTCGCGGAGGTTCCGTGCGCCTGCCCCGCCGGTAGCCAGACCGGGGGCACCCGGCCAGTAACCCGGGCGGGCACCGGCAACCGGCACGGCAGGCACCCGGTCGGCCCCCGGGTTCAGGCACCGGGCACGCGGTCAGTGGGTGGGTGCCATGACCGACGAGCACACCCGCCCGCCGAGGCCGGGCTCGCCCCTCGCCGAGGCCCGTCCGCGCCAGGTGCAGAGCGACCGCGACCGAGCCGACCGCGCGTTCCTGGGCGCGCTCGTCGATGTCCTCCGCTCTCGTGCCGGACCCTTCCGGCGCACCGGGACCGGCCCCGGATCCGGGCACGTCCGAAGGTGAAAGGAATCGACACGGACAGGCCGCGAAGTCATGGAGGTGAAGAGGGACGACCGGTTTCCTTTTCCCTCGCTTGAGTGATACGGACCACTACCGATCTACCCTGTTTTCGCTTATTTTGGGGTAGTTGAGTGCGGTTGGTAGGGGGTGACGATGATGGCTTCGGCTCTGGAGCGGGAGTACGAGCGGATCGAGGACACCTTCGACCGGGCCGAGGTGCTCGACCGGACCGCTGTCGAGGTCAGCTGGCAATTGCCGGAGCAGGCTCGGAAGATCCAGTCGGTCATGCGGGGGATGCTCGAGGATGTCCCGCCGGTGACGGTGGTGACCGCCAGCAGACTGCTGAACATCAACCGCAAGACCGTGGCCGAGTGGGCCGACCGGGGCCTGCTCATCGAGGTGCGCACGTTCGATGGGCGCCGGCGCCACTTCGAACCGATACGGCTGCACCAGGTCCGGCACGTGGTGCGCCAGCTCCACGCCGCAGGACAGTCCCGCCACCTCGTGGACACCATCTGGTACCACCTCGAGGACCAGACCGTCCTTGACCGCGAGGACCTGCGCACGAGCCTGCAGCAGATGCACGACGGCGACGTCGTCCAGGCCTACTGACCCCGGCCCGTCGGCCGCACGTGGCATTGTGATCATGTGCCCGTTGAAGTCGAGATGACCCGTTTGGCCCAGCGGCAGCGTGACCGGCTGCGCGGGGCGGTGCTGCGCAGCTACACCAACTGGCTGTCCCAGCTGAAACGGGAGGGCTGCCGGGCGATGGACTACCGGATGACCGGCGGCGGCGTCGAGCACCTGTGCGTGAAGCACCTGCGCGACAACTGGCGCGCCATCGTGGCCTTCCACAGCCGACACCACGCGGTGCTGCTGCTCCTGGGCCAGCACCTCGACCGCTCCCCGGAGCTCGACGTCTACACCCAGCTCTACCGGCTGGCCGACATCGACCGGCCCGACGGGCAACGCACCAAGCTGCCCTGCTGCGACGGCGACACCGGCCACCCGTGCTCCCCACGCACGCGAGGGTGGGCCGCCGCCGTGCTCGGGGTGACCGCCCCGCACGGCGTGCTCCCCACGCACGCGAAGGTGGGCCGGACCTCGAAGCGCTGCGTGGACGCGGCAAACGGTGCTCCCCACGCACGTGAGGGTGGGCCGTTCAGGACGTGATCACCGAGGACCGCTCAGGGGTGCTCCCCACGCACGTGAGGGTGGGCCGGTCCGTTCTTCGACCGGCACCGACTCCGGCTGGTACTCCCCCACGCACACGAGGGTGCCGTTCCTCGCCGAGCGAGGACTCGGCGTCCTGGTCGTGTGCTCCCATGCACGAGTGAGCGGGCCTGGTTGGCCGATTGTGGAGGGCTGTTCGGCTGCTCGACAGTGCAGGTGGTCCGCTTGTCACGAGCGCCCCACCTGCTGGTTCACCAGGTGGGGAAGCAGCTGGCTGCGCGTTCGGGGCGGGCGGCGTCGAGGATGTCCTGGCGGTGGCCGAGGAATCGGAACCAGCGGTCGCCGGTCTGGTGGCCGCGGTTGTGGGCGACGATGATTCGGAGTTCGCCTAGTCGGTGGGCTTCGGGGCCGCGGTTGAGCTGTTCTGTGGTGGCGCCGAATTCGGGGCGGTGCAACAGCCACACCTGGTGGGCATCCAGAGATTCGACCTTTCCCAGGTCGTCGAGTCGGGGTGTGGGGTCGGGGCGCTGGGCGGAGGCGCGGTTGAGCTGCATGGTCAGCACCACCGGGATGGCCAGCTCCTTCGCGAGGAGTTTCGCGGCGCGGGACATCTCGGCGACTTGGCGCTCGCGGGTGGTGTTGCCGCCGGTGGTAGGGGCGTCGATGACGATGAGCTCGACGCCGTTGCGGCGGCGGTAGGTCTGGGCGGTGGCCTTGATCTGCTCCGTGCTCAGTGGGGCGTCGTCCTCGACGTAGAGCGGGGCTGAGGCCAGTTCGGGGAGCTTGTTGCGGATGCGCTGCTGGTCGAGGTTGGTGAGCTGCTTGTTGCGGATGCGGTCGTGGTCGACGCCGGTCTCGGCGGACACCACGCGGTCGAGCAGCTCGGAGCGGCTCATCGCCGGGGAGAACACCAGCGCGGGCAAACCTTCACGGATGGCGGTGTGGCGGGCGAGCTTGAGTCCGAGCACGGTTGTGCCGGTCGACGGGCGCGCGGCGATGAGCACGAGTTCCCCGGCTCGGCAGCCGGTGGTCAGCGCGTCGAGGTCGTGTAGCCCGGTGGTCAGCGCCCGGCTGGGCTCTCCATCGATCTTGGTGGCGAACCAGTGCTCCAGGGAGGCGCCGATCGGCTCGGGTTCGCAACCGGCCGGGGCAGCTGCGACGTTGGGGTGGTCCCCCGGGGTCGTCACCAGGCCGCCTCCCATCGGAACTCGGTCGCCTCGCGTCCTGCTGCGGAGATGGGGCAGGTTAGCGCGCTGTCACTGCTGGGCTTCGCGGAGGTATCGGTACGTGATCTGCGGTTTTCACGGTGTGTCCGGCCCAACGGGCCGGACACACCGGAAAGATCACCAGTCCGTGTTCAGTCAGGGTGGGCCATGTCGACGAAGCGGCTGTAGTGCAGCTGGTGGGCGACGGTGACCGTGCCGGTCGGTCCGGAGCGGCTCTTGGCCAGGATGAGGTCGGCCTCGCCCATCCGCGGGTCGTCGCGTTCGAAGGCGTCGGGGCGGTGGATCAGGATCACAAGATCACTATCCTGTTCCAGGCTTCCGCTTTCGCGCAGGTCAGCGATCTGCGGGCGTTTGTCGGGGCG
Organism: Saccharopolyspora cebuensis; assembly: GCF_039542665.1. NCBI lineage: Bacteria > Bacillati > Actinomycetota > Actinomycetes > Pseudonocardiales > Pseudonocardiaceae > Saccharopolyspora > Saccharopolyspora cebuensis. Next base: position 1,777 of record NZ_BAABII010000031.1, on the reverse strand, counting down.
CTTTTCGGCGTCGCGATTGAGCTGGGACAGCGCCACGACGGGGACGCCGAGGTCCTTGGCGAGGAGTTTGACGCTGCGGGAGATGTCGGAGACCTCCTGCTGGCGGTTCTCGGTGCGGCGGGCGCTGCTGGTCATGAGCTGGAGGTAGTCGACGATGACCAGGCCGAGCTCGGTGCCGCGGGCGGCGAGGGTCCGTTTCCATTTCCGGGCGCGGGCGGCCAGTTCGGTGGGGGTCAGAGCGGCGTTGTCATCGATGACCAGCGGGGCGTCGTCGAGATCGGCGACCCGGCGGGCCACACGGGTCCAGTCCTGGTCGCTCATGCGGCCGCCGCGCATGGCATCCAGGCGGACCTGGGTTTCGGCGGCCAGCAGCCGCATCGTCAGCTCGGAATGCGACATCTCCAGGGAGAACATCACCACACCGAGGTTCTGCCGCAGCGCGGCCGAGCGGGCGAAATCCATGGCCAGAGAGGATTTCCCCAATCCCGGGCGTGCGGCGACGGTGATCATCTGCCCGGGGTGGAATCCGGTGGTGAGGGCGTCGAGATCGAGGAATCCGGTGCTGATGCCGCGCTGTTCGCCGGCCTCGATGGCCTGCAGCTCATCGAGCGTGGAGGGCAGCAGGCCGCCGAGGAGCGAGCCGCTGGTGCCCGAGCGGCTGCGGAACTCGATGGCCTCCTGCAGACGGGCGTGGGCTCGTTCGAGGACGTGCTCGGCGTCGGCTCCGGGGACCGCGGCGTAGGACGTGATCGCTGAACCGGCCTCGCCGGTCTGGCGGAGGTCGGCGGCGTCGAGGACCTTCTCGGCGTAGTAGCCGGCGTTGGCCGCCGTGGGCACGCTGGCCAGCAGAGTGTGCAGGTAGGGCGCGTCGCCGATCTTGACGATTTCCCGGCGGCGGGTGAGCTCGCTGGCAACGGTGATGGCGTCGGCGGGCTCGCCGCGTTCGTAGAGGTCGCAGATGGCCTGGTAGATGGCTTGGTGGGCGGGGCGGTAGAAGTGTTCCGCGCGGAGTTGGTCGACGACGTCGGGGATGATCTCCGCGCTGAACATCATCGCGCCGAGCACGGACTGCTCCGCGGGGATGTCCTGCTGCGGCATGGGGCCGGGGTCCTGGTGGTACTGCGGATCGTCGCGGTCGATAATGGGTGCCGACATCAGAGTCCTTTCGGTGTCGTGGCCCGGCCGGTGGCTGTAGGAGGTGACCGGTCGGGCCGTTTGCTGTTCAGGCCGCGGAGTGGGCATGGGTGGTGCAGTCCGGGCTGCAGGCCAGGCCGTGCGGGGTTTTCACCGGCGGACGGCACTCCTGACACCAGGGCACGAATTCCGGCTCCGGGGCCGGTTCTGGGGCGGCGGACGCTTGCGTGGTGCTGGCTTCGGGGAGTTCGACGGGCAGGTTGTCGGGGTCGGCGAACCCGCCGATGACCCACCGCGGCGGGTTGGTGTGTGCGCTGCGGACCTTCGACTCGGCGTGAGCGCGCGCCTGCTCAAGAGAGATCCCGTGCTCGGTCATGGCAGCGCTGATCGCAGTCGTGACGCGGTTGAGCTCACCGACCGACAGGCTGTGCCCGGCCTCGGTCCAGGGCAGCCGGAGCACCATCTCGCGGACGTCGTGGTTTGGCGCGTCGGCGGTCGGACCGTCGGAGACGGCCGACGGCGCGCTCGCTCGATCGATCGAGCGAAGCTCTCTCGTAGAGAGAGCTTCGCTCTCTCTATCTAGGGCTCCCTCCCGGGGGGTACAGGATTGACCTGCGGAAATGTCGCCTGTACCTCCCGGGGG
>NZ_BAABII010000030.1:0-9174 GCF_039542665.1 Saccharopolyspora cebuensis | reverse complement strand
CCACGAGGAGCCCGCCCGCCTTCAGACGCCGGGCGGCGTGCAGGGCGACGAGATCGCCCACGGCGTCCCCGGCCTCGGCCGGGTCGAGTCGGGTGATGATCAGGTCGAGGTCGGCAGCCGGGGCCTCGGAGGAGTGGGGATCGGCGGCCGTGATGGGGGCCGCGCAGTGGGCGTCGGTGGTGATGAGTCCGGCCCAGAACGGAGCCGAGCCCGTGCCTGCCGAGCGCGGTGCGGGCAGGTACTCGAGCACGCTGGTGCGTCCGAGGTGCTCGATCGCGGCGAGGGCGTCGTCGGCCTGCTCATCGAGCTCGGGCGCCCCGTCGCCGGTGGGCCAGGGCAGCAGGCCGACCCGGGTGCCGTGGTGGGAGAAGGCGGTCACGATCTGCCGGATCAGGGCGGGGGGCCATGCCAGCGCCGGGTCGATGACGGCGTGGGGCGCCCACACCGAGGCCGGGGCGGCCTCGGCCGCACTGCGGGGGCGTTGCGTGCGAGCGCCCCGCTGGTTCGGGCGGTGCGCGGGGGTGCGGGTCGGGGCTCCGGGATAGGGCCGGGGGTCCTCGCCGCGGCGAGAACGGGAGGGCGGGTTCGGCGTCGGCATCAGGCGTCCTTCCCATCGGAGGGGATGCGGGGCGAGCAGCGGGTGCTGCCATCCCTGAACTCCGGGAAAAGGCGTCGGATGGGACACAAGACCACGGCACTTTTTTCGCCGGGCACCGCCGATGGTGCCCGGCAGCCAGGAAAGGCGGTGGTGAGGCGCCGATGCATTCGCACTCGGGCTGATCGCTCTATCGGATCTACAGTGATCCCCGGAAAAATTATCCGTGGATCTTGGTAAGAGCCGCCGGAACGGGCTGGAGGTGTCCGGCCACAGCTCTTACCGGCGGGGTACCGGGCTCTAACAGTGCAGGGTATGCCGGTGGTGGCGGGATCTTCGCCACGGCGCGGCGGGCGTGGAGTGGCGAGCGCCGCTGATCACGACAAGTGGGAGCGGCAAGTGTCCGGTACCTGCCCGGAATGAATCTGGTCAGCATTCGGTACCACTCCGGTACTGCCTCGCGTGGCTTTCTTGCGGTCGTTCTCCGCTCGTTTCTCGGGAGGCCCCGCGATGGACCGCATCCACCACGACACCGACCTTTCCGGCGAGGGCGCTTTGGACACCGCCCGCCGCGCCTTCACGTTTCTCACCACCGGCCCGCATCCGCTCGCGCTCGATGGCCGGGAATTCTCCGGACTTCCGCCGCGCATGGTCGGCTTGGGCGAGGTCCGCGACCGGCTGCTGCACCGACAGTGCCCGTTGGCGCTGCGCGATCGGGTCTGGACGCACCTCGTGTCGCGTTCCCGGGCCGAGGGCGGGGCGTGGACGGTGGCATGCGCGGGGGTCGCGTTGCCCGCGCTGACCACGATCGCCGCCCGGCTCTCGGCCCGGTTCGCCGCCGACCCGGCCGACCTGCACTCGGCCGTGCTCGCCGGGTTCCTGGCCGGTGTCGCCGAGATCAACCTCGACCGCCCGGGGATCATGAACCGGCTCCGCTGGGCCGCGTTCCGGGCCGGGCACGCCGCCCTCCGCGAAGCCCTCGACGCCCCCGCCCCGTCCACCGAGACACCCACCCGCGCCCCCAGTGGTGATCGGGCACGCGCTGCCGAGGCGGGTCATCCGGATTTCGTGCTGGCCGGGGCCGTCGCCGCCGGGGTGGTAACCGCGCAGGAGGCGGAGGTGATCTCGGCGACCCGGCTCGACGGCCAGCCGCTCAGACGCGTGGCCGCCGAGCGCGGGGTGTCCTACGAGGCGCTGAAGAAGCAGCGAGCGCGGGCCGAGCACCGCCTCGCCGACCACCTCCAGCACCGCGGCGAGCCCCCAATTGGTCCGGGCCTCCGGTCACGCTCAGTGACTCGACGGCAGGCCGATCGAGGTGAGGAACCCGGCGACGCGATGTCCCATTCCGGCTTCCGGACCGGAGTTCAGAGGTGACCCCGACCGCCCTTGCCCGCCTTCGCACCGGAGGTAGCTCCATGCGCACCACACCCCACCGCCACCGCAGCCGCCGGGTCCGCCGAGCGGCGTGCCTCGTGATCGTCATGCTCTGCGCCGGGCTCGCCGTCGCCCACGGGGCCAGCGCCGAGACCACGCACGTGGTCGCGGTGGCCTCGCTCGACCAGGTGCTGACCAACATCCGGAACTGGATCATGGGGATGCTCGCGCTGGTCGCGACGGTGTTCCTGACCATCGGCGGTGTCCGGTACCTGCTGGCCAACGGTGACCCGGGTGAGGTGGAGAAGGCCAAGAGCGCGTTCCGCAACGCCGCCTTCGGCTACATGCTCGCCGCCCTGGCGCCGGTGATCGTCGACATCCTGCGCGGACTCGTCGGAGTCTGAGATGACCGAGCGCCGCTTACTCCGGTCGCACCTCGTGCTTGTGCTGGTCTCGGCTGCTCTGTGGGTGCTCGGCGCCGCCGCTGCCGCGCAACCCGCACCACCGGCCCCGGCCCCGGCCCCGGCTCCGGCTCCCGCGCCGAGCCCGAGTCCGGCGCCGGAGACGGCGCCGCCGCCGCCGGAACCGCCGACCCGGCCTCCGCCGGAACCGGCCGGGGAATGCGGGTTCACCAACATTCCGGCCTGTGTTTCCGAGGCGATCGAGGGCTTCTTCACAGACCTCGTCACGCCGGGGTTGAACGAGGTGCTCGGGTTGCTGGGGGAATCGCTGCTGGTGACGCCGAAGCTCGACGAGATTCCGGTGATCGGGGAGATCTGGGAGCAGTCCCGGCAGGCCGTGCTCGTCTCCTACGCGACGGTCGTCCTGATCGCCGGGCTGCTCGTCATGGCGTACCAGACGATGCAGACCCGCAGCTCCATCAAGGAGATCCTCCCGCGCATTCTGGTCGGTTTCCTCGCCGCGAACCTGTCCCTGCTGGTGGCCGGGCATGCGATCGATATCGCCAATGCGCTGTCGCGGTCGATCCTGGGGAGCAATCTCGACCCGGAGCAGGCCGGTCAGGCGATGGCCGACACGCTCACGCACGATCTCGACGGCGGAAGCCTGTTCCTGTTGTTCGTCGCGTTGGCGTTGCTGGTGATGATCGTCGTGGTGCTGGTGACCTACGTGGTGCGGGTCATGCTCACCATCATTCTGCTCGTCGCCGCGCCGCTGCTGTTGATGTGCCACGCGCTGCCGCACACCGAAGGCATCGCGGCGTGGTGGTGGAAAGCCTTCGCCGGAACCCTGCTGATCCAGATCGGCCAGTCTTTTGCGCTCGTCACCGCGATGAAGCTGTTCTTCCTTCCCGGCGGCATCACCCTCTTCTGACATTCCTGTACTGCCGTGTCTGGTGGTGTGCGATGTTCCATTTCCTCGTGGCGCTGTCGTTGTGCTACGTGCTCATCAAAATCCCGTTCTGGGTGCTCAGCTCCATCAAAGGCCGCGGGACGTCGTTGATCGGCGGACTCGTGAAAGGCGCGATCGCTTACAAGACGTTCGGGCTCCTCTCCGGCGGCAATGCTCGCGGCGGTATCCGGAAAGCGACGCCGCGCGGGAAGGCCGTTTCGGTCGAGCGGGACGATCCCTACGCGAAAGCGCGCGCCGATTCTCAGGGGCAGTACCTGCTGCCGCTCGGGACTCTGAAGCGGCGCCCCGCGACGCGCAAGCCAGCGGCCTCACCGCCTCGATCACGCGGTGGTCCGGACCGGCAGTTGAAGCTCCCGCTAGACGGGGAATGGCCGGAGAACAAGCCGGTGCTCCAGCGCGATGGCCAGTACCGGCTGGCGATGCCCGTGAGGCACCACGCCCACCCGCCAGTGCCACCGGTTGCCGAGCCGGGGAGACCGGGGCGGTCGAGGCAGATGTCGTTTCCGGTGAGCGGGGAATGGCCGGAGAACAAGCCGCGGGTGGGCAAGGACGGCCAGTACCAGCTTCCGCTCGCGGTGCGGCGCCAGCCGCGGCCCGCCCCACCACCGCCACCTGCGGCACCGCCGCCCGCCGGGCGTAGTCGGCAGTCGGAGCTGCCACTGGGCCAGGACTGGCCGGAGAACGGGCCCCGGCTCGGCAGGGACGGCCAGTACCGGCTGTCGTTGAACGTGCGCCGCCAGCCACCGCCTCGGCCTCCCCGTCCCGCCGACACCGCGAACCCGCCTGCTCCGAGTCCGCCGCCGAGCCGGGCACCACGTCCCCGCGCGGTGCAGCCGCCGTTGCCGCTGAAGAACCCGGCCCCGCGCCGTCCCCGTTCGCCCCGTTCTCCAGGAGGTCGCTCGTGACCACGCCGGTCAAGATTCCCGCCGACGTCGACATCGAGGACCGGGTCCTCGGTCCGCTCACCGCCCGGCAACTCGCATTCTTCGGCGCCACCGCTCTCGTCTTGTACCTGCTGTGGCGCGCCACCCGCACGGTGCTGCCCTGGCCCGTGCTGGCCGGGATCACCGTCGTGGTCGGTGGCGCGGTGGCGGTGCTGGTCCTGGGCACCCGCGACGGCCTGTCGCTGGACCGGCTCCTGCTGGCCGCACTCCGGCAACGCCTGCAACCCCGCCTGCGCCTCGCCAACCCTGAGGACATCCAACCCGCACCGGACTGGATCTCGACGCGGGCCGTGACCGACTCGACCGCCCGCCGCGGCGAGGCCACCGGACAGATCGGGTTGCCCGCCGAGGAGGTTTCCGAGGCCGGAGTGGTGAACCTGGGTCCGGATGGGCTCGCTGTGGTCGCGGCGTGTTCGACGGTGAACTTCGCCCTGCGGACACCGGCCGAGCAGGAGGCGCTGGTCGGGGTGTTCGCGCGGTGGCTGCACAGCCTGACCGCACCCGCGCAGATCCTCGTGCGCACCCAGCGACTCGACCTCTCCGCCCAGATCACCGACCTCGACCAGCGGGCCCCCACCCTGCCGCACCCCGCGTTGGAGGCCGCAGCCCGCGAGCACGCCGACTACCTCGCCGACCTCGCCGCGGGCAACGACCTCCTGCACCGCCAAGTCCTCCTCGTCCTGCGCGAACCACGTGCCTCGGTCACTTCGCGGACCGGGGTCGGTATCTGGCGGACTCGACGTGGCGGCCGGGACGCCGATGAGCGCAAGGGCGACGCCGAGCATCGGGCGGCCGAGGCGCGGCTGGCGCGGCGCCTGAACGAGGCGACCGAGCTGCTGCACCCGGCCGGGATCACGGTCACCCCGCTGGATGCCGAGCAGGCCACGGCCGTGCTGGCCTCGGCGTGCAACCCGGACCGCCTCGTCGACACGACCACGGATCTTGCCCCGCCGGACGGGGTCATCACCGCTGCCCGCGATGAAGGGGAGTGGTCGTGATGCGGAGAAGGACGGTCAGGGACGCAGGTCTGTCGACGGCGGCGTTCGTTCCGGACTCGGTGGTGGTCGGTGCGCGGCATGTGGAGGTCGGGTCGGAGCGGGTGGCCAGCTTCGCGATCACCGGCTTTCCCCGCGAGGTGCACCCGGGGTGGCTGGCGCCGCTGCTGACCTACCCGGGCCGGGTCGATGTGAGCGTGCACCTGGCGCCGGTCGATCCGGCCACGGCCGCCAAGGGGCTGCGCAAGCAGCTCGGGAAGCTGGAGTCCGGGCGCCGGCATACCGCCGAGCACGGGCGTCTGGCTGATCCGCAGGTGGAGGCCGCGACCGAGGACGCCTACGAGTTGTCGGACCGGGTGGCGCGCGGTGAGGGCAAGTTGTTCCGCGTCGGCCTCTATCTGACCGTCCGCGCTGCCTCGGAGCAGGTGTTGGCGGATGAGGTGCAGGCGGTGCGGGCGCTGGCCGCCAGCCTGCTGCTGGATGCCCAGCCCTGCTCCTACCGGTCGTTGCAGGGGTGGATCACCACGCTGCCGATGGGCCTGGACCTGATCGGGATGCGGCGGTCCTTCGACACCGCCGCCCTGGCGGCGGCGTTCCCGTTCACCAGCCCCGACCTGCCCGCACCCGACCCGGCCTCCCCGGCCGCGGCCGAGGGGGTGCTCTACGGCTACAACCTCGGCTCGCAAGGGCTGGTGCACTGGGACCGCTTCGGCCCGGGGATGCACAACCACAACGCCGTGGTCCTCGGCCGCTCCGGAGCGGGGAAGTCCTACCTGGTCAAGCTGGAACTGCTGCGCAGCCTGTACCGGGGCATCGAGGTCGCCGTCCTGGACCCGGAGGACGAATACACCCGCCTCACCCACGCCGTAGGTGGCACCCACGTCCCGCTCGGCGAGCCTGGGGTGCGGCTCAACCCGTTCGACCTGCCGGTCCACACCCGCGCGGACGGGCGCCGCACCGTCGCGCAGGACGCGCTGGCGCGGCGCTGCCTGTTCCTGCACACCGTGCTGACCGTGCTGTTCGGCCGCGACCTGTCGGCCGCCGAGCGCGCGGTGCTCGACCGGGCAGTCACGGCCACCTACCGGGCCGCCGGGATCACCGACGACCCCCGGACCTGGACCAGGCCCGCACCGCTGCTTCGGGACCTGCGCGAACACCTCGCCGCCGAGAACAACACCGACGCACGCACCCTCGCCGACGGGCTGCACCCCTACGTCGACGGCACATTCTCCGGGCTGTTCGACGGGCCCACCACCACCTGCCCCGACGGGCACCTGGTCACCTTCGGGTTGCGCGGGCTGCCGGAGGAGCTCAAGGCGATCGGCACGCTGCTCGTACTCGACGCGGTATGGCGCCGGATCTCCCACCCGGCTGACCGGCGACCCCGGCTGGTGGTGGTCGACGAGGCGTGGCTGCTGATGCAGCAGCCCGAAGGCGCCCGGTTCCTGTTCCGCATGGCCAAGGCCGCCCGCAAGCACTGGGCCGGGCTGACCGTGGCCACCCAGGACACCGCCGACGTGCTCGGCACCGACCTCGGGAAAGCCGTCGTGGCCAACGCCGCCACCCAGATCCTGCTGCGCCAGGCCTCCCAAGCCATCGACGAGATCACCACCACCTTCGACCTCTCCGCGGGCGAGCGGCAGTTCCTGCTGTCGGCCGACCTCGGGCAAGGGCTGCTGTCGACCGGAACCCAGCGCGTCGCCTTCCAAGCCCTCGCCTCCCCGGTCGAGCACCACCTCGTCACCAGCAACCCCGCCGAACTCGCCCACGACCAGGACGAGCACACCGCGACCACCCCCGACAGCCACGCAGAACCTGCGCCGGGGGAACTGCCGGTGGATGCCGACGGCGACATCGACCTCGGCTTCGCCTGACCTCGCCGCCTACATCACAAGAGGAGCCTGAAGTGGCCACACCACACGTGCCCGAGCCGCCCGAAGGCGGTTGGCTATCGGAGTACCTTCGCGACCCCGGCGAAGTTGCCCATTACGCGCTGTCCGTTGCGTTCGAGCTCGTCGGTACCTGGCCGATTGCTGTGCCTGCCGCGCTCGTGCTCGCCGCGGTGGGCTTCACGGCACGCGGCTGGTGGTGGCAGCGTCGCCATGCCGCGCTGGCGGGGCAGGCCCGGATGGTGACGGTGCTGGCGCCGCCGTCGGTGGATTCCGGCGGAGGTGCGGCGTTGTGGGCCAACCTCGTGGGGCTGCTGCGCCCGTCCTGGCGCCGCTGGGTGTGGGGCCAGCCGCACGTGGTCTGGGAGTACGCCTTCTCCGAATCGGGCACGGCGATCCGGATCTGGGTGCCCGAGGTGATCCCGCCGGGTCTCGTCGAGCGCGCCGTGGAAGCCGCCTGGCCCGGTGCCCACACCACGACCGAGCCCGCCGGTCCCGCGCTGCCTGAACCAGTGGCGGGGGAGCGGCGGGTCCTGGTAGCCGGGGAGCTGCGGCTCGGCAGGCCGGAGGCGCTGCCGCTGCGCACCCAGTTCGACTCCGACCCCGTGCGCGCCTTGCTCGGGGCCCCGGCCGGGATGGGCTCCCGCGAACACGCCTGCGTGCAGGTCCTCGCCCGCCCGGTCACCGGCCGCCGCGTGGCCCGCGCACGCCGGGCGGCACGACATCTCCAGCGCGGCCGTTCCCACCATCTCGCCGGGCGGCTGCTGGACCTGCTCACCCCGCACACCACCAGCCGCCGCCGCTCGGGGGCGCCGTCGCGGCAGCCGCAGCCCGACCCGCAGACGGCGCTGGCGTTGTCGGCGCAGAACCGGGCGATCGTGGGCAAGCAGCAGGGCGGCCAGTACGAGACCGTGCTGCGCTACACCGTCGCCACCGACCTACCGGCCGAGGCCACCGACGAGCAGCTGCGCACCGCCCGGGACGCCGCGCGCGGGCGGGCGCACGCGCTGGCGTCGGGTTTCGCGGTGTTGACCGACCACAACCATTTCACCCGCCACCGGCTCCACCGGCCCTCCCACGTGATCGCCCAGCGGCGGCTCGGACGCGGCAGCCTGCTGTCGGTGCGTGAGCTCGCCGCACTCGCGCACCTGCCCTACGACGACAACACCCCCGGCTTGCACCGCGCCGGAGCGAAAGCCCTCGCCCCGCCGCCCGGCATCGCGGGCACCGGGGACGCGGTGAAACCGCTGGGCGATGCCGATGCCGGGCACTCCCGGCCCGTGGGGCTGCGGGTGGCTGATGCCCGCCACCACCTGCACGTGCTGGGCGCGACCGGGTCGGGGAAGTCGACGCTGCTGGCGCACCTGCTGCTGGCCGATGCCGAGGCCGGGCGGGGCCTGGTGCTGATCGACCCCAAGGGCGACCTCGCCACCGACGTCCTCGCCCGGCTGCCCCGCGACGCCGGGAGCAGGCTCGTGCTGTTCGACGCCGACAGCCGCGCGAAACCGCCCTGCCTGAACCCCCTCGATGGCGGGGACACCGACCTGGCCGTGGACAACCTGGTGTCGGTGTTCCGGCGGGTCTACGCGGCGTTCTGGGGTCCGCGCACCGACGACGTGATGCGCGCCGCCTGCCTGACCCTGCGGGCCCAGGCCGGTGTGTCCACCTTGGCGGATCTGCCGAAGCTGCTGTCCGAACCGGCTTTCCGCACCCGCGTCACCGCCCGGGTGAGCGATCCGGTGCTGCGCGGGTTCTGGCGCTGGTACGACGAACTCAGCGAGGCCGGGCGCAGCCAGGTCATCAGCCCGCTGATGAACAAGCTCCGCGCGTTCCTGCTGCGCCCCTTCGTCCGCGACGCCCTGACCGCCGGACCCTCCACCGTGGACATGACCCGGGTGCTCGACGAGGGCGGCATCTGCCTCGTGCGCATTCCCAAAGGCTCCCTCGGGGAGGAAACCACCCGCCTGCTCGGCTCCCTGGTCGTGGCCCGCACCTGGCAGGCCACC
>NZ_BAABII010000029.1:0-12317 GCF_039542665.1 Saccharopolyspora cebuensis | reverse complement strand
CGCGGCCGGGATCCGTATCGCCGCAGCCCTCCAATGGATTTAGCAACACGCCCTAGGGGGATTCGTTCGGCGTCGCCGGTGTGAAAGCGCACCGTCTGCCCGAGGCCGGCGTTCTCGGTGGTGGCCCGCGCCTTGTCGACCGTGGCTTGATTGAGCTCGATTCCGTCGACATGTACGCCGCGTTGGGTGGCCAGCAGGCGGGCCGTGGCGCCGGGGCCCGCAGCGACGTCGACGACATGCTGCCCGGCGCGCAGGTCGAGGGCGTCGGCCAACCGCTCGGTGAGAGCCTGCCCGCCGGGGTGATAGGACTCGCCGAGCAGCAGTGCCACCGCGTCGTTGCCGTAGGCTGCCGCGCAGCAATTCTTGATCTCGGCCGCATCTGCCGGACTGTGTCGGGTGCTCATGATTCCACCGCCTTGCGTCCCACGTTCGTCGTGTCTGGCGCGACGGCGTTCCGGTCGGCGTCTGCGTTTGTCGCGATTTTCGAGCCGTAGGGCGAGTCCGTCAGGAGGGGCTGGAGTTCGGTCGCGTTGGGTACCACGCCGGGGATGTCGACTCCGGACTGCTGGGCGCGGACTTGTTCGCGGTAGCCGACGGAGTTGTAGGCACAGAAGGGGATGAGGCGCCCGTCGGGGGTGATTTCCTCGACGCAGCACTTCATGAGTTGTTTGACGTTGAGGGTGTAGGGGTCCTGGAAGTCCTGGACCACGATCATGAAAGCCTTATCGCCGAGGTCCTTGGCGGCTTCGGGCAGGTCGATGCCGCATGCTTCGCATTCCAGGTCAGCCGCGGTGGTCTCCAGGTTGGTGCTGGTGGTTTCGGTGCCCATGAAGGCCGACGCGCTCCAGAGCTTTTCCAATGCTTCGCGGACGCCTTGGTCGGGCATGACGCGGTTGGTGACGTAGTCCAGGTAGTCGTCGAGGTTGATCAATCGTGGGATGGGGATGACGTCGGTGCGGTCGGCGGTCTTGTCGACCAGCAGGTAGGTGATCGAGCGGCAGGTGGGAAAGCAGCACGGCACGGGGAAGAAGTCGCTCGTGCGGAACCAGTCTGGACACTGGTCGGCGAGCAGTTCGATCACGTCCGAGTTGGTCAGCCGGTTCAATGGATCGAACTCGATGTGCCGTCCGGAGTGCGTGACGGGTTGGAACGCCACCGAGCGCACGGCGGGGTGCTCGATGCCGAAGCGGACGATGTCGCCGACCTCGTGCTCGTTGAGCCCGCGTTCCAGCGCAGCGACCAGCGTGACGGTCAGCCCGGCGTCCGCGCAGTTGTCCAGCGCCTTCTGCTTGCGGTCGCGGAGATCCTTACCGCGGATCTCCAGATACGTGCGCTGGTCGAAGCCGTCGAACTGCAGGTAAATGTTGACCCGTTTACCGGGACGGTTCCGCTCCCCCAGCGCCTGCACGAACCGCTGGTCGGTGGCCAGGCGGATGCCGTTGGTGTTGAGATTGACCGCCTTGATCGGCCGCTGCTGGGCGAGGTCGATGAAGTCGAGGAGGTGCTTGTGGATGGTGGGCTCACCCCCGGAGAACATCACCACCTCGGGTTCGCCCTCGGCCTCGACGAACACGTCCAGCATCCGTTCGCACTGCTCCAGCGTGATCGAATAGCCGTCGGGTTGGTGGCCGGAGTCGGCGAAGCAGATCGGGCAGTCGAGGTTGCAGTTGGTGTTGACCTCGATGATCCCCAGGCAGGCATGCTGCTTATGTTCCGGGCACAGCCCGCAGTCCGACGGGCAGCCATCTTTAACTTCGGTCTGGAACGCCAGGGGGATCGTGCCCGGCTTGTTGAACCGTGCCGAGTCCAGGTACGCCTGCGCGTCGCCGTACACCAAGGCTTCGAACCATCCGTGCTCGGCGCAGCGTTTGCGCAGGTAGACCTTGTTGTCGCGGATGTTGACCTGGCCGTCGACGACGACCTTGCACACCGGGCAGATGCTCTTGGTGTACTCGATGAACACCTCGTCGCGATCCTGCTTCTGCTGCGCCACGCTGCGAGCCCCGCTTCCGTCTCGGTGATCGACCTACGCGCACAGCTCAGCAGCAAGCCTTCCTGATCGCAGCAGCACTGTTCGCCACCGAACAGTTCGCAGGCATCGCTCGCGGAGCAGGGTCAACGGTCACGTGCGCGCTGTCCGGCTGGCCTCGCGGTTCGTCCGCCATGGCCTCCGACGAACTGGGCCGCGGTCTGCTGGATGGCCAGCGACCATGTGGGGTAGGCGTGCACCGCCTGTGCCAGGCGTCCGGTGAACATGCCGGTGCGCATGGCCAGCGCGGGTTCGTGGATCATCTCGCCGGCTCGTTCGGCCACGATCGTCGCTCCCAGCACGCGGCCACCCCCGACGGTGCCAAGCAGGCGGCGCGGGCATGCGAGGAGTTTGACGAACCCGCACGGATCGGCCGACGTGATCGCCCGGTCCACCTCGGTCATCGGCAGATAAGCCACCCTGGCCGAGGTGCCCGAGAGGTCGCGCTCAGCGGTGCCCACGACGGCGACTTCGGGGTCCGTGAACACCACCATCGGGATCGAGCTCGGATCGAAGGCAGGGCGCCGAGTGCGCCGCAGCCCCGCGGTGACGGCGATGCGCCCCATCGCGTAGGCACCGTGGGTGTGTGGAAACAGCCCGGTGACGTCGCCAGCGGCCGAGACCCCCTTTACGCCGGTGGCCATGTACCGGTCGACCAGGACGAAACCCCGCTCGTCGGTACGGACACCTACGGACTCCAACGCGAGGTCGTGGGTGTCCGGGCGGCGCCCGGTGGCCACCAGAAGCCGGTCCGCGCGGACGGTCTCGCCGTCGTCGAGATCCAGCAGGACCTGTCGACCATCCATTCGAGCCGCCCGGGCCGCCGTGCCGGTGCGCAGCCGAATTCCGTCCTCGGTCAGAGCTTCGGACAGCGCTGCGGATGCCTCGGGGTCGAGAGCGGGTAGCACTCGCGGCTGCGTCTCGATGAGCGTCACCTCCACGCCGAGCCGCGCGAACGCCTGGGCGAGCTCGCATCCCACAGCCCCGCCACCAAGAATCGCCAGCGAACCCGGAGCTTCGGCCAAGTCGAACACGGTTTCGGTAGTCAACAGGGGCACGCGGCCCAACCCGGGAATCGGCGGGACGGCCGGGCGGGCGCCGGTGGCGACGACGATCTGCCGCGCCGTCATGCGCCGATCATCGACGGACACCGTGCGGGCCGAGACGAATCGCGCACGGCCCCGGACCACGTTGATGCCTTGCTGGCGTAAGACGTCGTCGTTTTCGGTGGCCGCGACGCGGGCCACGGTGTGGCGGACGCGGGCCAGCGCTTCGCCGAACGGCATCCCGCGCGCCGCAGCGTGCAGCAGGGTTTTCGACGGCACGCACCCGGTGAACGTGCAGTCGCCACCGGGGTCGCCGTCGGAGACGAGCACGACTCCCAGTCCCGCCCGTCGGGCAGTGGTCGCCGCGGCCAGACCGGCCGCGCCGCCACCCATCACGATCACGTCGCTGTCGGTCACGCCCGCAGCCAACCACGCAAGGTCAACTTCTACGCACGGGGTTGTCGCCTAGCTGACACTTCCCGTGGTGGTCGGACTGGGACGACTCTGTCAGCAGAGCGACAGTCGGCGCTTGTCTGCGTCGCGCGTGTGGCGTGATGGAGTCAGCGGGCGCGGACCGTGATGGTGGAAGCCGTATGACAGGCAGGGATGGTTAGCCGTTGATCCAATCGCCTGAGCCGCCACCGGTTCTCAAGGAGCTCGCCGTGCTCGCCGTGCTCGGCCGGGCCGCCGGCGTCGGTCGAGGGGCAACCGTTGTCTGGCGGCTGCTGTCGTCTCCCGGAACCGAACGACTACCGGGATGCCGTTGCCCTGACGCGAGACCAGGCAGCCCGGGGCATTAGAGGACCATGCCAGTTTTACGCTGAGCTGTGTCCTGGCGGTGTTCCCCCGTGCTGCCGTGACGGTGTTCGTTCGTGCGGGCTCAGGTGGTGCCCTCGGCCTTGGTTCGTCGTCATGCGCCGACGAGGCTGCAGAACGTGGAGAACGGAACAGGGAAAGGATTGCGACAGTGGCGGCGAGAACCACCGACATCGACAAGGCAGCCGGTGTGCTGCGCGGCGGAGGGCTGGTGGCCTTCCCGACCGAGACCGTCTACGGTCTGGGCGCCAACGCCGAGGATGCCGCCGCCGTCGCACGCATCTTCCAGGTCAAGGGCCGCCCGTCCTCCCACCCGCTGATCGTCCACCTCGGTGACGCGGAGCAGTTGCGCGACTGGGTCGCCGACGTGCCCGCGACGGCGCGCCTGTTGGCCGAACGATTCTGGCCGGGGCCGCTCACGCTGGTCCTGCGGCGCAGTCGCCGGGTGCCCTTGGAAGCGACGGGGGCCTGGAGACGGTGGCCGTGCGCGTGCCCGACCACCCCGTCGCCCTCGCGCTGCTGTCGGCCTTCGGCGGCGGTGTCACGGCCCCGTCGGCCAACCGCTTCGGCTCGGTCAGCCCCACCACGGCGGACCACGTCCGTGCGGAGCTCGGCGATGCCGTCGATCTCGTGCTGGACGGCGGCCCCTGCCAGGTCGGTGTCGAGTCGACCATCGTCGATGCCACCGGCGAGGTCCCGAACGTCCTTCGGCCCGGCGGGGTGACCCGCGAGGCCCTCGAAGCAGTGCTGGGGCGTCCGCTTGCGGTCCACTCGACCAGCCGCGTCCGAGTGCCGGGCCAGCATCCGTCTCACTACGCGCCGCGGGCGCGGGTCGTCCTCGTCGAGCCCGAGAAGATCGTCGCCGAAGCGGAGTTCGCGCAGGACCTTGGCCACCGAGTGGGCGTGTTGCTTCCCCCGTCCTTCGCCGACGTCTCGGTCAAGGCGCACGCCGTGGTGGCCCTCCCCGGTTCGATGGCCGCCTACGCGCGCGGGCTATATGGCTTCCTGCGCGAGCTCGATCAGCGGGGGTGCGACCTGATCGTCGCGTCTTTGCCGGTGGAGGAGGGGCTGGGCCTGGCGATCGCCAACCGGCTCCGCCGTGCCGCAGGGCCTCGGCCCTCCTAGTGAACGGCACCGACATCGTTCGATGTTTCTGCTGAGCGCCCACCAGGGCGGACGTACGACCCTACTGACGCAACGTTGTGCCCGCCCTGAAGGAACGGTCCGACCAGCCCGCCACGGATTGGTGGCGTGCCCTGGTGGTCGGAGCGGGTCAGGAGGTGGTGCCGACGGGCACCTGAACTCCGCGGGCCGCGGCCACCTTCGCGCGGCCGTCGGCCAGGCGGTAACTCAGACCGACCACGGCGGTCTGGCCGGCATCGACCCGTTCGGCGAGCAGCCGGGAGCGGTCCAGCAGCTGGTCGACGGTGTTCCTGACGTGCTCGGCAAGGATCTCGTCGGCCTGCAAGCGTCCGGCGGCCCGCGCCGTGAGCACGCTGGGAGTCACCCGCTCGACGACGTCCCGGATGTATCCGTCCGGCACCAGGCCGTCGTCGAGTGCGGCACACGCGGCAGCAACCGCGCCGCACGAATCGTGCCCAAGGACCACCACCAGCGGGCACCCCAGCACACCGACCCCGTACTCGATGCTGCCCAGCACCTCCGAGCCCATCACGTGGCCCGCGGTGCGCACCACGAACAGGTCCCCCAGGCCCTGATCGAAGATGATCTCAGCGGCCAGCCGGGAGTCGGAACATCCGAACAGCACCGCGAACGGGCGCTGGGTCGATGCGATCTCCGCTCGACGAGTAGCGTCCTGGTTCGGATGCTTCGGCGCACCGGTGACGAAGCGCTGGTTACCGGACAGCAGCAGTTCGAAGGCTTCTTTGGGGGTCGGGGACGTGCTTTCGGTCATGGCCGCAGCCTAGGCCAAGCCCCCGGACCATCACTCTGGCCGGTCTCCGCCAACACCCGCTCTATCGTGTACTGGGCAACCAGTGTAGCGGCGACGCTGTTACCTCTTACGCTGCCGCTGCGGCCGATCTTCTCCCCGTTGACGCTCCTCTCGCTGCTGCTCACCGTCCTCGTCTCCGGCACCCGGGACGGACCTCGCCGCCCAGCATCTGACGATCGACTTGTCATCGTCCTGACATTTCCACGGCAGCAATGCTGAGATCCCGGTTGACTTGGGGGTGAGTGACGTTGAGGAGGGCGCCATGTTGCGCGCGGTCTATCACGGCCAGGTCCTGGCCGAGGCACCCCGGACGGTGCAGGTGGAAGGCAACCACTACTTCCCGCCGGAATCGCTGCGAAGAGACTCCTTCGTGGACAGCCCCACCAAAACACTGTGCCCATGGAAGGGAATCGCCCGCTACTACAGCCTCGTCACCGACGAGACGGCCTTGCCGGACGCGGCCTGGTACTACCCGCACCCGACGCCGCTGGCTCGACGGATCAAGAACCACGTCGCCTTCGACCCTGACGTGCGCATCGAGGGCGAGCCGGAAGGACCGCGCACCGGCGTGCTGGCCAGGTTGCGGACCATAGGGCGAGGTGACCGGTGACGACCGGCAGCGAGGAGCAAACCCGCACGCGGGTTCGCACGGACCGGTTGCCGATGTGGCGGATCGGCCTCACCGGCGGCGTGGTCGGCATCCTGTGCTGTGCCGGCCCCACCGTGCTCGCTCTGCTCGGCATCGTCAGCGCCGGCACCGCGTTCGCATGGGCCACCGACCTCTACGGCAACTACGCGTGGTGGTTCCGCCTGAGCGGGCTCGCCGTCCTCGTCCTGCTCGTGTGGCTGGCGTTGCGCCGCCGCGATCAGTGCAGCATCGCTGGAATGCGGCGCTGGCGGTGGCGCCTGCTTGGCGTGCTCGCGGTCGCGGTGGCGACCTACATCGTGCTGTACGCGGTGACCACCTGGCTGGGCACGCTGGCCTAGTGCCGGGCGATGACCCTGCGCAACGGCAGGGGGAGCCTGCGGCCTGGGCGCGCCCATGAGCCTAGCTTCTGCTTGGCGCTGGCAAGGCGGTCAGCGCTGATGCCCGGTAGATACAGGCTGTCGACAAGCAACGCGGCGGAGTCGCCGGTGTTCACCGGAAACCAGAACGTTCGACGCTCGGTGGCGACGATCTGAAACCCGTGTCGGCTCAGGAGCCCCGCGAGGCGGTCGCAGGCGTGCGGGTTGGGCCAGCGTGGGCTGGCGAATCCCAGAGCCCCCAGCATCCGCGTCCACCCGAGCAAGCCCTGCGGAGAGGCACCGAGCCGGGACGGCACCAGGGCGGCCAAAACGCCGCTGGGGACCAGGACGCGTCCGATTTCGGCCAGCACATCGGGTAGCGGTGTGACCACTTGCAGCGCCATCGCAGCGCACACGGCATCGGCGGCGCCGTCGACGAAGGGCAGCGCGTCGGCCCGGGCTTGCACGACTGGTTCTCGGCCGGCTGCGAGGGCTGCGGTCAGCTCGCTGCTGCTGAGGTCCGCCCCGACCCAGCGGTGACCGGGCAGATGGTCCCGCGTCGGGGCGGATCCGCAGGCGACATCGACGATCCACCCCGCGGTGTCGTGCAGCGGCTCGGCCAGCCACGCATACGGCGAACCCTCCACCTTGCTCAGCACCTGTTCCGTGACGCCAGGCTTCTGGCCGTGAAAAGTTCTGAGGTAGCTCTGCCAGTCCGCGCCGCTCATCTCCGCTCCGGTGTCATAACTGAAGAGTCTGCGAGAAAGGCAGACCACTGCGCATCGTCATCGCTCGTTGCCAACCGTGCTGCCCGGGCCACGATCGCCACGGTTCAGCTGACCACGGGGCGATCATCGCTCATCTCTGTCACGGCGCTGACACTCCGGACACGCGATCACACCGGCAACCGATTCCCTAGGCGTACCGGGTGTTTCTGCCTGGGCTGAGCGAAACACTGACGAGGTCGCGTGGAGGCGTGATGAACACAGAGCAGGTCGAGTCGGTCACTGCTGTCGAGTTCTACTGGCGTCCCGGCTGTCCGTTCTGCATGGCGCTCCGGCTGCCGCTGCGCCGTAGCGGCCTGCCTGTGCGGGAAGTCAACATCTGGGACGATCACCAAGCCGCCGCGCGGGTACGAGCAGTAACCGGCGGCAACGAGACCGTTCCCACCGTCTTCATCGGCCAGCAGGCCCTGGTCAACCCGAGCTTCCGACAGGTCCAGGCCGCGGTCCGTGAGCATGCACCTCAGCTGATCCAGGAGGCTGAGCCATCGCGGAGCCGACGAGGTTTCTGGCCATTCCGCCGTCGGCGGTGAGAGGGGACTGCCATGATCGCGAGTCGCGGATCTTGCCGCCACACTCGCTGCGCGACCGAGGTGGCATCACCATGAGAAATGCGGACTCGCCGCGCCCCGTAGTCGGCGAAGACGAGGTGCGCGCAGGCCCCGAACGCTCGGAAGCGTGGTCGCATCCACGGCAAGCCGTGGGATGGTTCCTGAAGGGGCGGACCGTACGCACGGCCGCCCCTACGGCGGCTGTGGTCGGCACGGTGCTCTCCGCAGTGAACCAAGGCGCTGTCATCGCAGGCGGGTATGCCACGGGCATAACCTGGGTCCAGGTCGCGGTCAACTATGCGGTGCCGTTCACCGTCGCCAGCATCGGATATCTGTGCGCCTGCCGCACTCGTTAAGTTCGCGGCAGGCGCACAGTCTTCGCAATTACTGTCCACAGATCAGTCACGCTGGAGACATCCCATCGGGCCAGGAGGCAGCAGGAGCGCCTATCGTTTTCGGAGCTCGGCTCTGCGGCGTTGATATTCCTCGTGATCGATGTCCCCGGCGGCGTAGCGGCGGCGCAGTTCCTCCTCCGCAGGGTCGGAACGCGAGCCCGGGCCAGCGAGCATGTGGCGGATCAGCCAGATGATCGCCACGGTGATCAGGACTAGCAGCGCGAGGCCGATCAGGCCCCATAGCAGCATCCAGGCCATCATGCCGCCCATGCCCTCCATCATCATCGTGTCTGTCCCTTCGGTTCAGTGGGCTCGGGCGAAGCGCCGCAGCCGCAGCGAGTTGGTGACCACGCTGACCGAGGAGAACGCCATCGCCGCAGCGGCGATGATCGGGTTGAGCAGCCCGAGAGCGGCCAGCGGGATCGCGGCGGTGTTGTAACCGAACGCCCAGCCCAGATTCTGGTAGATCGTGCGCAGCGTCTTGCGGGACAGCTGGATGGCGTGGGTGACGCCATCCAGCTGGCCGGACATCAGCGTGATGTCGCTGGATTCGATAGCCACGTCGGTGCCGGTGCCGATCGCGATGCCCAGGTTGGCTTGCACCAGAGCGGGGGCGTCGTTGACGCCGTCGCCGACCATGGCCACTACGCGGCCCTCGTCCTGCAGTCGGCGCACCTCGGTGACCTTGTCGGTGGGCAGCACCTCGGCCAACACGCGGTCGATGCCGGCCTGAGCGGCGACGGCCTCAGCGGTCTGCTGGTTGTCCCCGGTGATCATGGCGACTTCCAGGCCCATGCCGTGCAGGTGCCGCACCACCGCGGTGGCCTCGTCCTTGAGGGTGTCGGCCACGCCCAGTACCCCGTGGACGTGTCCGTCCCAGCCGGCGTAGACCGCGGTGTAGCCCTGGGCTTCCATGTCGGCGGCGCGCGCCGCGAGCTGTTCGGGCAGGTGCAGCTGCTGCTGGTCGAGCAGTTCCTGGCGACCCACGTGCACCACGGTGCCCTCCACCTCGGCGCGCACGCCGTGACCGGCGACGTTGGTGAACTCCGCAACCGCCGGCAGGTCCAGGCCGCGTTCGTGCGCGGCAGTCGTGATGGCGGCGGCGACCGGGTGTTCGGAGCCGGATTCCACGGCGGCGGCCATCCGCAGCATGTCGGGCTCCGAGCCGTCGGCAGTCGCGGTTTCGGCCAGCTGCATCTGACCGCGGGTGAGGGTGCCGGTCTTGTCGAACACGACGGTGGTGATCTTCTTGGATCCTTCCAGCACCTCGGCGCCCTTGACCAGGATGCCCAGGTGGGCGGCTCGTCCGGTGCCGACCATGATCGCCGTGGGGGTGGCCAGTCCGAGCGCGCAGGGGCAGGCGATGATCAGCACCGCCACCGCGGCGACCGTGCCGGCGGTGGGGTCACCGGCGAGCAGGCTCCAGGCGGCGAAGGTCACGACCGCGATGCCGATCACGATGGGCACGAACACCTCCGAGACCCGGTCGGCCAGCCGTTGCACCGGCGCCTGCCCGCTCTGCGCCTCTTTGACCAGGCGCACGATCTGGGCCAGGGCGGTGTCCGCGCCCACAGCGGTGGCGCGCACGGTCAGCAGCCCGTCGGTGTTGATCGTCGCGCCCGCGACGCGGGAGCCCGTGGTCTTGTCGACCGGGACGGATTCGCCGGTGAGCATCGACTCGTCCACTGCCGCGCGGCCATTGACGACCTCGCCATCGACGGGAATCTTCTCCCCGGGCCGCACCCGGACCACATCGCCCATGGCAACCTGTTCCACGGGCACGTCGTGCTCAGCGCCATCGACCACGATCCGGGCGTGTTTGGCGCCCATCTCCAGCAGCGTGTTGATCGCGTGCGAGGCGCGGCTGGTGGAGCGGGCTTCGAAGTAGCGGCCCAGCAGCAGGAACGCGATGATCATCGCGGCCGTGTCGAAGTACAGGTCCCCACCGGTGAACAACTCCACCGTGGAGTAGAAAAACGCCGTCAGCGTGCCCAGGGCAATGAGCGTGTCCATGTTCGCGCTCAGCGCCCGGGCCCGCTCGGCCGCAACGGTGAGGAACGGCCACCCGGCCACGAACTGCACCGGCACCGCCGCGGCGAACGCCGCCCACCGCGCCCAGTCGTGCTCACCGAAAAACATGGTCAACGCGAAGATCGCCAACCCCAGCGGCCAGGCCAGCGCGATCCGCCACACCCAACCACGGGTGGCTTGCTCGGTCTCCTTGCTCACCGACGCCGGTTGCTCCGCAGTGACCGGTTCGAGCTGATAGCCGAGCCGATCCACCGCCGCCTGCCACTCGTCGACACTGGCCTCGTCGGGCTGGTAGGCGACCCGGGCATTGCCGGTGGCGAAGTTGACCTGCGCCTCGGTCACGCCCGGCTGCTTGTTCAACGTCTTCTGCACCCGGATCGCGCAGGAGGCGCACGTCATGCCCTCGACGGAGAACTCCCGACGATCAACACCCTCGCTGCGTGTGGTCTGCTCAGAGGTCGTCACTGCTGGTCACCTCGCCCGGCCTGCTCGTGGGTATCCGCCACGTCGTAACCCTGGTCTTCGATGAGCGTGCTCAGCGCGGCCAGCGACACCGTCTGGTCGTGGCAGACGGTCACCGTCTTCGAGTCCAGGTCAACCTCGACCGACCGCACCCCGGCCGTTGGTGCCACCGCGGTCTCGATCGCCGACCGGCAGGCTCCACAACTGATCTCGGGCACCGAAAACACCGTGGTCGTCATACCGCGCTCCCTTCCTCCTCCGCATCCGGCTGCGTGTCGATAGCGGGCTCGGCTTCGCCGACCGCGGCGCCGTTGACGCGGGCCTGCGGGCCGGTCAGCGCCGGGTTGAACTTCACCGCCTCGACCAGCTCGTCAATAGCCGGCTGACCCCGGCCATCCAGTACTGCTTCGGAAAAGCAGGTCTCCAAGTGGTTGTGCAGCATGATCCGGTTGGCCCGCTCCAGCGACGACTGCGTCGCCGAGATCTGCTTCATCACATCCACGCAGTACGCGTCGGCCTCCAGCATCCGGATGATCCCGTCCAGGTGACCCCGCACCGTCTTCAACCGGTTCAACGCCGCGCGCTTCTTCGCCGTGAGTTCGTCGGCCATGCTGTGCTCCTCGTCTCCGGTATTCACTACCGTCAACGCCCACCTCTACCGGCCATATTCCCACCCCACCCGGGGTGGGGGTTACCCTGACGGGGCGGGCTTCGTGCGCTCGCCTGTGCCGAAGTGACGTCGTCCGCGGGGAGGCAGGGAGTTGACCGTCGGGGATCACCGGACGATTGGGCAAGCCGCCACGCTGGCGGGAGTGAGCGCGAAATCGATCCGGCTGTACGAATCCCGAGGGTTGCTCCCGCCCGCCCCGCGCTCAGCCCAGGGCCACCGGCTGTTCACCCAGGCCGACATCGAGACGCTGCGGTTCATCGCCCGGGCCAAGGCCGCGGGCCTGCAGCTCACCGAGATCAAAACGGTGCTGGAGCTGCACCGCGACGGGCAGACACCCTGCGAGCAGGTGCGCGCCACACTGGGACAGCGCCTAACCGAGCTCGACACGATGCTCGCCGAACTCTCCGTGCTCCGCGACCGGATCCAGAACCTGCTCCAGCACGATGACGGCGGAGTCGACCCCGGTTCCGGGTTCTGCGCGATCATCCAATCCCAGCCTGCGCCCGCTCCGGGAACCCACTAGGGCGTGTTGCTAAAAGTTGTTCCGGGATGTGTGGGCGATGCTTGGGGGGTGTC
>NZ_BAABII010000028.1:0-34338 GCF_039542665.1 Saccharopolyspora cebuensis | reverse complement strand
CGCGGCCGGGATCCGTATCGCCGCAGCCCTCCAATGGATTTAGCAACACGCCCTAGGAGAAGGTGACGCCCGCGCAGTCCGGGCACAACGGCCCGGCGGGCTCGCGGCGGAACACCGCGGCTAGTTGGCCGCAGCAGTGGCAGTGCTCGTGTGTGAGCCGTACCGCGTCCACACAGGACAGGCAGACCGGGCCCTCCGGCCAATGTTGTTCGGCGCGGGCGGTGGTTCCGCATCGGGTGCAGGGGACCTGGGCGGCCAGGTAGCACGGCACGCACCTGGCCACACCGTCCGTAGCTGGCACGGACATCGACGGTCGTTGCCCGCAGTCGGTACACGGCGGACCGGGCCGCACCACTTCCCAGCACGCTTTGCACCACGGTCCATTATGGTCACGCGCGCACACCACCTTGTGGACGCCGCAGCCCGAGCACGGTTCGGCCAGCGTCTGGCGGCGGCAGCCGTCGCACCACGGTTCGCCGTCGGCGTCGCGGTAGGCCACCAACCTGGTCCGGCCGCAGTTGTGGCACGGCTGGCGTGGCCCAGCTTGCTGGGCGCAGGCCCGGCAAACCCCCGTGCTCAGAATCCCGACCTTGCGGGTCTTCCCGCAGCGCGGGCACAGCACCTCCGGCGCACGCCGGTTGTCGCACTTCTCGCACAGTGGCCCGTCCTCGATGAGCCGAGCCGCAGGCTTGTCCTCGCCGCAGTCGATGCACCGGCGCAGCGGCCGTTGATGCCCGCGCTGCCAACACCGCCGGCACACCGGCCGTTTCTCGTCGTCGCGGACGGTGACCGGCGCCGTCTGGCCGCATCGTGAGCAGGGCTCGGCCAGATGCGTCCGGCGGCATCGTTCGCACCACGCTCCTTCCTCGGTGTGGGCGGCGGCCAGCACGACCTTGCCGCACATCCAGCAGGGCTCGCGGGGAACGGTCTTGCGGTGGCAGGTGTAGCAGACCCGGCCCTGCGGGCTGTTCTTCGTGGCCTTCATCGTCCGCCCGCATACCGAGCAGGGCAGCGGGACGCGCCGCTCGCGCTGCCAACACCGCGAACACACCGGCTGCCCGTAGCGCCGCGCGGGCACCCGCCCCGACCGACCGCACAGCGAGCACGGTTCGGCCCGGCGCTTTCCGTTGCAGTTCTGGCACCACGCCCCCTCCGCCGTACGTCCAATCGGAACGGTCAGACGGCCACACCCGACACAGCTCTCCTTGTCCCGGCGGGCGTGGTAGCAGGTATGGCACAGCCCGCTAGCGACCAGAGATCGGTCGCATCCACAGCTGGCGCAGACACCTCGCCCTTTCCCCACGTGCGTGACCCGGTGTCCGGTCAGCTCTCGGCGTCGAAGAAGTCCGCGGACAACAACGGCATGTCCGGCACGGCCGGCCGCGGACCCCGGCGAGCCGGCTCCTCGGTGGCCGATTGCGGCTCGACCTCCACCGCCAGGTCCTCGAAGCGGCAGTCGAGGATCTTGCACAAGGCCAGGATCAACTCGATCGGCATCTTCGGCGGACGTTCGGTGCTGACGAGCCGGTAGATCGAGCTGCGGTCGAACTCGAAGCCGTACTTGCGCAACTCCGGGATCAGCTTCGTGGTGGTGTACCAGTTCTTGCGGACCGCCATCAGCTCACGCAGCCGCCACTCGTAGCGCGGCTGCCGGACCTGCACGTCGTCGTTCTGCTCGTCCGGTCCTTGCCGGGACACCGCGTTCATCGCACCCTCCTCCGGCGGCCAGCAGGCTCACCTGACGTGTGATCGCTGAAGTCGTCGTCCATCTCCGCCTCCGTCTCGGCCATCGCGAAGGCGCGTTGCAGCACGGCTTCCTCGGCACCGCGTCCAGGTGCTCGCGGACCTTTAGGTTCTTGAAGTCGCTGCTGACCGCCGTGTAGATCGCCGTGGTCGCCGCGTGGGAATGACCGACCTGGTCAGTGACGAACTGCCCGTCATAGCCGGACTCGATCAGCCTGGTCACGTACGTTCTCCTTCTTCCCGCACTCGGCGTGTGCGGTGGGGTTCGTGTGGCGATTGAGCAGGGACGGCCTTTGTGACTTTGTTCGCCGCGCCAGCGACGGCTCTCAGGCTGCGCGTGGCCTGGTGTCGTGTGCGCGCTTGTTGGTGTGGCTGCTGATGCGGAGTTCGAGCCGCACGGTTTGGTTGTGGCAGCGGTACAAGGCGCGTGGGTCGAGCCAGTCGGCGTCCCGGTTGTCGTCCGGCGCGAGGCCGACGGCGGTGGGTATGCCGAGATCGGCATCGGTGTCGGTGAACAACGTGCCGGCGCCGAGCGTGATCTCCTCGCCGACCGTCGGCGTGACGGGTGCCAGGGACCGCGCTATGTCGCCACAGTGCTCGGAGCGACGTGTCTCGACCACGATGGCGACGAGTCGTCCCGGTTGGCCGACGGGTGCGTTCTCGAACGAGACGTAGTCCTCGGCATCCGGACCGGTGAGCAGGAACACGGTGCCGTAGCGGTCGGACTGGCGTTCGAACCTCGGCCACCACAGTTGGCCCTGGCCGAGCTCGATCGTGGCTGTCTCCTCGGTGTGTCCCGCGGTTGCGGCTTGCTCGGCGGCGGTGATGATCTCGGCCATGGACAGGTCGTTGCGGAACCGGTGCCCGATCTCGGCTTCCAGCTCCGCGTACTCGGCGGCCAGTTCCGGGCGTAGTTGTGCGGCGCGAACCAGATCCGCGCGGCTGGCGAGCACACAGAGGGAGCACGACAGGCGGGTCATGCCCTGGTCGTAGGCCGGGTGGTACGGCACACCTGACGCATGGATGCGTTGCCATACCTGGGTTTCGGTCCAGTCGTGGATCGGAAGCCAGGTGTCGACAGTGCGCCGGCCGCTGCTGGCAGCCTCGCCACGACTCAGGCGAGCCTGCTGGCGCAGAGCAATACCGTTCCGCGTCGAGTTCTCACCTCTCGCGATCACTCATGGTGACTGTCGCTGCCGGGTGAAACTGACCCGGTCTGACCAACCGCTCGGGTCCAGGACGTGGGTAAGCGGGTCAGTGACCGAGGGGCGTGGTCAGGGATTGCGTGCCGAGGGGGGCTCGCCGCTGATGGCGCGCCAGGCCGCGTCGGAATCAACGGTGTCGGCGAGGTCGTGGTTGGTGAGTACGGCGAGCGCGTCGATGGCTGTCAGCCAGTCGCGGCTACGCCGGTGCACCTCGTCGCTGGGGTCGTATCGGTTCAGGACGACTAGCACCTCGTGTCCGGTGAGGGCTCGCGCGGCGAGGCGCACCTGGGACACAACTCCTAGGACAGGCTCGGTGACCAGTAGCACGAGGTCCGGTCTCACCCGCTGCGCCAGTGAGAGGGTGTCGCCGTCATGGGCGATTGGTGAGCACAGCCCGCCTGCGCCCTCGACGAAGCCGATGGCGACGTCTGAGGGCCAGTCGAGTTCGGCGACGAGGTCGTCGAGCAGGATCGGAGCCAGTTGTAGGGTGTCGGCGGCCATCGGTGGCGCGAGGGGTACCGGGTACCACCGGTGTGGCGGGCACACCGTGTCGGCGGGCGTGTCAGTTGCCTCGCCGAGCACGGCGGCGTCGGTCGCGGTATCACCGGGTGTGAACGACTGCGCCGGTTTGCGGGCCGCGACCTCGATGCCAAATGCTCGCAATCGTCGCGACAAGGCGGCGGTCACCCAGGTCTTGCCGACCTCGGTGCCGGTGCCGGTGACCAGGATGAGTCGGCTAGGTCGGGTCATGGAGCGCCCACCGGGTCAACCAGCCGAGATCTTGCCCAGTCTGCGCCAGGGCACCTGCCCTGATCAGTGTGGAGGTGTTGGATGTCCTCGTGGCCCATCATGATCCCTGTTGGCGCAGGGGCGCGGCCATGGCGTGGTAGCCGCCGTCGACGTGGAGGATCTCGCCGGTGATAGCGCGGGCGAGGTCGGAGAACAGGAAGCAGACGGCGTCGGCCACCGGGGTCGAGTCGGCTGGGTCCCACCGCAAGGGCGAACGGGTTGCCCAGGCGTCGAGCAGGGCTTCGAAGCCGGGGATGCCGGTGGCCGCCCGGGTATGGATCGGCCCGGCCGCGACGAGGTTGACCCGGATTCCGGCAGGCCCGAGGTCGCGTGCGAGGTACCGGTTGAGCGACTCCAGTCCGGCTTTGCAGACGCCCATCCAGTTGTAGACCGGCCACGCGGCGCTGGCGTCGAAGTCGAGCCCGACCAGGCTGGCGCCGGAGGGTGGGGCGAGCCGGTTCACCGCCGCGGCGAGCGCGGCGAGGGATACGGTGCTGGTCTGGAACGCCAGTCCGATCCCTTCGGGGCGGGCGTTGAGTAGGGGGCCTTCCAGGGCGTCGGCGGGTGCGAAGGCGATGGCGTGCAGGGCGCCGTCGAGTCTCTCCCACCGCTCAGCGATCGTTGCGGTGAGCCGGGCGGTGTCGTGGGAGGCAGTGGCGTCGAAGGGGATGACGTCGATGTCGCCGGTGAGCTGCGCTGCCGCCGCACGGGCCCGATCGAGATCGCGGGGGAGCCCGGTGAGCAGCACCTCGGCGCCGAGTTGTTGGGCGCGGCGGGCGACGGCGAAGGCGATGCTGTCGGTGGTGACGACCCCGGTCACCAGGATGTGCTTGCCGTCCAACACAGTGCGGCTCCTTCGCGGGGGTTGGTGTGTGCGGCCCGGCAGGCGTGGGTCGTGACCGCTTGGTGGACGTCGATGGCCCGGCGGATGCAGGGTCCGGTCGTGGCGGTGATTCCTTCGACAGGGCGGTCGGCGCTGGCGGCACCGCCGATGCGCCCCGCAGGCCGTGCCGCCGGCACGGCGATGGGAGAAAAGCCGGATCGCTCGCGTGACATGATGGTGTTTGCGTCGGGTGGGGCTGCTCATCGTGGGGTGGCGCCGACGAGCGCCCCCTGCGAGGCGCAGCCGACGAGGCGGCTGTACTTGGCTAGGAAGCCGTTGCCGGTCGGGGCAGGGGGTGGGTGCCAGCGGTGACGGCGTCGTTCGAGTTCGGCAGGGTTGACGTCGAGATCGATGGTGCGTGCCGGGATGTCGATCATGATCGGGTCGCCGTCGGCGACCAGCGCCAGCGGCCCGCCGGCAGCGGCCTCGGGGGCGACGTGGCCGACGCAGAGGCCGGTGGTGGCGCCGGAGAAGCGGCCGTCAGTGACCAGCGCCACCTGGTCACCCAGGCCGGTGCCGCGGACAGCGGCGGTGACGGCGAGCATCTCCGGCATTCCCGGTCCGCCGCGTGGGCCTTCGTACCGGATCACGATCACCTCGCCTGCGGTGAGGCGACCGCCTGAGACGTAGCCCATGGCGGCGTCTTCGTTGTCGAAGACCCGGGCTGTGCCGTGGAAGCGGTCGACGGTCAGGCCGGCCATCTTGACCACCGCGCCGCTGGGGGCGAGTGCCCCGCGGAGGATGGCCAGGCCGCCGTCGGGGCGGAGCGGGTCATCTGGCGTTCGGAGGACCGTACCGTCGGGTTTCGGGGCTGCGAGTTCGGCGAGGTTCTCGGCCAGGGTGGCTCCGGTCACGGTCAGGCAGTCGCCGTGGAGCAGTCCGGCGTCCAGCAGCGCGGCGAGCACTGCGGGCACGCCACCGACCTGGTGCAGGTCGGCCATGACGTGGCGCCCACCGGGACGGAGATCGGCGATGTGGGGGGTGTGTCGGCTGATCCGGTCGAAGTCGTCGAGGGTCAGGCGGACGCCGGCTTCGTGGGCGATGGCGGGTAGGTGCAGCGCGGCGTTGGTCGACCCGCCCAGGGCCATGACCACGGTGATGGCGTTCTCGAAGGCTTCGCGGGTGAGGATGTCGCGTGGGCGGATCCCGGCGCGCAGGGCGGCGACGGCGGCCGCTCCGGTGTCGTGGGCGATGCCGGGGCGTGTGGGGTCGATGGCGGGGGCGGATGCCGAGCCGGGCAGTGCGATACCGAGGGCTTCGGCTTCGGCGGCGATCGTGTTGGCGGTGTACATGCCGGCGCACGATCCGGCTCCTGGGCACGCGGCGCGCTCCAGCTCGTCGAGGTCGTCGGTGCTGAGCAGGCCGCTTGCCTGCGCGCCGACGGCCTCGAACACGTCCTGGATCGTCACCGGCCGACCCTGCCAGCTCCCGGGGAGGGAGGAGCCGCCGTACAAGAACGCCGTGGGTACGTTGAGGCGTGCGGCGGCCATGAGCATCCCGGGAAGGCTCTTGTCGCAGCCGGCGATGGTGACCATCGCGTCGAGTTGTTCGGCCTCCATGACACACTCGACCGAGTCTGCGATGAGGTCCCGGCTGGGAAGGGACGCGCGCATGCCGCGGTGCCCCATGGCGATCCCATCGGACATGGCGATGGTCGAGAACCGCATCGCCACCCCGCCCGCCTTCCTGACCCCGTCGGCCGTCGCGCCTGCCAGGCGGTCCAGGGCGATGTTGCAGGGTGTGAGGTCGTTGGCGGCCGCGGCCACACCGATCTGCGGCCGGGTGAAGTCCTCGTCGGCGAACCCGACTGCCCGCAGCATCGCCCGGGCCGGTGCTCGGGTGACGCCGTCGGTGACGATTCGGCTACGGTGACGCGGGTCCATGTCTTCTCCCGGCTTCGCTTGGTCAGCTCGGCCCTTCATTGGCCCTGGCCTCGGGTGAATGCGGGTTCGCCGTCGAAGGCGTAGAGTCCTTCGGTCTTGATCGGTTCGATGCCGTGCTCGACCATGCGGGCCTGGAGGGCGACGACCTCGGCGGCGGTGGTGGTCCCGCGCGGGTCGAGGAAGCGGCATCGCCAGTGGTCGGTGAGCAGGGTCTCGGGCGCGCCGCCTGGCCAGACCTTCTGTCCCCGGTTGGAGATCATGTCAAGGTGCAGGGGTGCGGCGAACGGACGAAGCTTGGCGGCGAGTTCGTCTGGGGTGGTGTCTGGGCTGTGGACGAACACGTCGACGCCGAGCTGGGTCTTGGCGGCAGCGGATCGGCCCGCGAGCTTGACGGTGATCGGCCTGTGCTGGGCGTAGTGCGTTGCCGGCAGCCGGGTGGGTTCTTGGCCGAGACGGTCGATGACCGATGCCGCGAACGCCGTGGTGCCGACCTTGGAGGTGCTGGTATCGGGCTCGTAGATGTCGTAGGTGTGGATGCCGTCTTCGATGGTCCGCAGCCAGGCGTTGTGGACTCGGCTCGCGACGTCGGCTTGTCCGATGTGGACCAGCATCTGTACCGCGGCCAGCAGCAGCCCTGAAGGATTCGCAACGTCTTGGCCGGCTCGCCGGGGGGCGGATCCGTGGATGGCTTCGAACATGGCGACTCGCTCGCCGATGTTCGCGCTTCCGGCGAGGCCGGCAGATCCGGCGATCTGGGCGGCGACGTCGGAGAGGATGTCGCCGTAGAGGTTCGGCAGGACGACGACGTCGAACGCCTCGGGGGTGTCGGCGAGCTTGGCCGCACCGATGTCGACGATCCAATGCTCTGCCTGGATATCGGGGTAGTCGGCGGCGACCTCGTCGAACACCCGGTGGAACAGGCCGTCGGTCATCTTCATGATGTTGTCCTTGGTGAACGCTGTCACCTTGGTTCGCCGATAGGCTGTGGCGTACTCGAAGGCGTAGCGAATTACCCGCTCGCATCCCTGCCGGGAGATGAGCTTGAGGCACTGCACGACCTCGTCGGTCTGGCGGTGCTCGATGCCGGCGTAGAGGTCCTCTTCGTTCTCCCGAACGATGACGACGTCCATGCCAGGGTGCTTGGTGGCGACGAACGGTGCGTAGGCGACGCATGGCCGGACGTTGGCATAGAGACCGAACGTCTTGCGCACGGTGACGTTGAGGCTCTTGAACCCTCCGCCTTGCGGGGTGGTGATGGGCGCCTTGAGGAACACACCCGTGCGGCGGATCGACTCGAGCGCCTCGGGAGTGACGCCGGCGGGGTTGCCAGCCTGATAGACCGACTCTCCGATGGTGATCGTGTCGATGTCAAGGGCCGCGCCTGCGGCGTTGAGCACCGAAAGGGTGGCTTCCATGATTTCCGGACCGATTCCGTCTCCGTGGGCGACGGTGATCGGTGCGGATGTGGAATGCGTGGTCATGCTGCTCCTGAGACCGAGGACGTGACGGGACGGGACGCTGGATGGGCTAGGGGCGAGTCGTGGCGGTGCCGCGTGCGAGCCGGCATCCGGCGCTGGTCGTGCCGCACGGTCCACTGATGCCCTGCTCTGGGTCATCGATGTACCAGTGGGTCGCGACCAGGCGCGGGTAGCGGCTGCCGAGTTCGGTCAGGGTGGCGTGGACGGTGTCGCGGGAGTCGGTGTGCGCGAAGACCGGAAAGAACGCTCCCGGCAGGCTCGCTGCGGGCGCCGCGCCTTGCACCAGGACATCGAGGATCAGGCGCCGTCGCTGGTGGGGGTTGTGTGCCTCGCGCAGGGCGGAACCGTCCAGCCAGCACAGCGACCACAGCCCGGACACCGAGGAGGAGGTCCGGATCCCCACCGGCACTGCTGGCGGGCGCCCTTCCGTGGGGTCCCCGACGGCGCATCCGCAGGTCTGCACATGCTCGCCGCACGGGAACAACGTGGGCAGGTCCGCGTCAAGCTCGCGGCGGATCCAAATCCCGAGCAGGGCGTCCCGCTGAGCTGGATCGCCGCCGTAGCGCCGGTGGTGGACCAGGTAGTCGCTCGCCTGCTCGACGGCGACCTCGGCGTGGTCCACACTTGAGATCAGTAGAAGCGCGCTCATCGGGTACCTCTCTTTCCAAGCGGCTCTGTTACGTGGGGAGTTAGGACAGGTCGTTCCGGGTGGGACGCCGCCATCGGGTGGTGTGGAGCGGTCACGGGAGCGCCTGCCGGGATGTCGGTGCTGGCGTGTCGGTGCTGGGGTGCCAGGGCTGCCACCCGGTGGGGGTGTAGCGGTGCCACGGGTCGTCGGGCTGTTCCCGTGCGGCGAGTCCAATCCAGTCGTGGCTGAACATGTGGTGCAGCATTGTGTGGCGGGCGATGAGGGTGTCCAGCCTGGGCAGGGGTGCCTGCACGATGGCGAGCAGGCGTTGCGGTTCATGTCGGGCGTGGTGGCCGTCGGTGAGGGACTGCCAGGGCAGGCCGGGCTGGAGGTCACTGGTGTGGCCGGTCATGACGCCCAGGCCCCCACCGGTGACGTTGTGCAGGGTTTTGCTGCCGGCGCCGAAGGACTGCGGGTCGACGGTGGCGAAGTAGTACTGGCTGTTGATCCAGTGTGCGACGACGAGCGGCGCGGTGAGGATTGTTTCCAGGACGGTGCCGGTCGGGTCGAGGTCGGGATCGTAGTCGTGGAGGAACACGCGGCTGTGCAGGTCGATGCCGCGGGTGAGGGCGCGGGGCGCGATGAGGAAGGCGGCGTTGTCGGCGAGACCCCATTCCGGGAAGACCTGGGCCCAGTCACGGGCCCGGGCGCGGGTGTGGCGCGCCGCGTGCCGCGGGCGGGGCCGGGTGGGTGCGCCCGGCAGGATGGCGCAGCGTTCGGCGGCCAGCCGGGTGCCGGCCGTGCGGAGGTCGGCGGTGAGCCTGTCAGCGTCGCGGCGGTGGGTGGCGGGCAGGAGGTGGGTGTCCAGCAGGCGTACGGTGTCGGTGGTGGTGTCGTGTTCGGCCGGGACGAACCAGGTGTCGTCGGGAACGGTGATGCCGCGGTCGGCCAGGTGAAGGCGGACCTGCGGATCGTTGAGCAGGGCGGCGGCCGTGCGGGCGTTGGGACCTCCGGGATGTCCCCCGCAGGCGCCGCAGTCCAGCGCGGCCTGGTAGGGGTTGTTGTCGGTGTGGGCGCGGTGCCCGCAGAACACGACCAGCCGCGCGAACCCGCGGGTCAGGCCCATCAACGTCAGGATGGTTTCGGCGGTCGCGGCACGCTCCTCGGGGGTGAGCGCCTCGGCGATGGAGATCTCGGTCTGCGGCTCGGGCGTGATGCGGCGGGCCCACCACGCGCCTGTGGCGCCGGCGGCACGGGGAGTGAAGGTCTTGGCCGCGGCCAGCGGCCCGGCCAGCCAGCCGGCGGCTTCGGCGAGGGCGAACGGCGCCAGCAGGTCGTCCTTGGCGGCGTGCAGGGAGTGCTCGGCGGCGGCGAGCACCCTGCGGCCGGCCAGTGACCGCTCGGCCGCGCGCCGCCGACCAGGGGCGGGGTGCTCGGTGAGGGTGTGGCGAGGCGTGATCGGGCCGGGACACTGGGTGCGAGCGGCACCCCCGGCGAGGTCGCGGTAGCGCATGGCGACGGCGAAGAAACCGGCGAAGCCCAGGGTCTGGTAGCTGCCGAGGACCTCCAGGTGGCGGCGCAGTCCTTCGGAGCGGGGATCGATGCAGCACACCACCTGCGCCCGCGGTGGGGCTTCGGGCAGTTCGGGCTGGGGCCGGCCGAGGATGCGCAGCAGCAGCCGGCTCCGGTAGTGGTCCTCGTAGGCGTCCAGCCAGACCAGCGCCCGCTGCTGGATCGGCAGCTGGTCGAGCAGCTCCACCAGCTCGCTCCGTTGGGCGGCATCGGTGTCGGTGACTTCCAGCGCTCCCAACAGGTG
This sequence comes from Saccharopolyspora cebuensis, assembly GCF_039542665.1. Taxonomy (NCBI): domain Bacteria; kingdom Bacillati; phylum Actinomycetota; class Actinomycetes; order Pseudonocardiales; family Pseudonocardiaceae; genus Saccharopolyspora; species Saccharopolyspora cebuensis. Next base: position 23,913 of record NZ_BAABII010000028.1, on the reverse strand, counting down.
GTAGGCCCGGTCGTGCGGGTCGACGGTGGCCTGCCGGGTGTCGAACCGGCTCGCGGAGGCCCAGGACCACGCTGTGCCGGGAGCGTGGGAGCCGGCGAGCGCGGCGGCTTCGACGGCCAACCGCAACGCGAGGTAGTCGACGAGGTCGATGCCGCTGTCGGGCCGCTCGCCGCGCCACCGGACGTGGGCGGCGAAGCCGGGCAAGCAGGCCAGGTGGGCCTGCAGGTAGCGGGTCCGCTGGTCGTCCGGGACACCGAGCGCGGCCAGCGCGTCCAGGATGGTGTGCTCGGCGCGTTCGGGCAGGTGCCGCAGCCGCGCCCGCACCGGCCGCGGCAAGGTTCCGTCATGGGCGGCCAGCGCCCGCCACGCCGAGTAGAAGCCGCGGTCACGACCCGGCATCCGCCAGGTGGACTGGCCTTCGTCCAGGTAGGCCGCGCACCACTGGATCGTGTGGGTGTTGAGCAGGGCGGCCACCTCCGGGGCCAGTGCTTCGGCCGCGGTGCGTGCCTGACGGCGCGGCGGTGGACACGCGATGCCCTGGTGCAGATCGGCCACCAGCAGGTCGACCGGGTCGTAGGCGCGGTTGCCGAGAGTGAGCGGGCCCCGCTGTAGCGCCGTGGGGTGGCGGCGGGCCAGCGCGGCGCGCAGGTCGTCGTCGGTGATCCGGCCGCGCTGCCAGGCGGCACGTAGCCAGGTCTCGTCTGGGGTGACTCGTGCTCCGAGCAGATCCGCGGCGGTGGTGGCCGCGTCGGCGAACGGGCGGTCCAGCAGGCCGGACAACGGGTTGACCGCGATGAAGTCCGCCAATGGCCAGGTCGGAGCCAGGAATCCGGCCGCGTCGGCGATCTCGGCGCGCACTGCCGCCTGCTGTGTGGCGACGTCAGAGACGGCATCGGGGGCGAGGTTGGTGGCGGGGCCGGTGGTCATGAGTGTGAACCCTCCTGCGCGAGCACGACGCGACAAGTGGCGGAACGTGCGACCGTGGAGAACAGGGGAAGCCACGCGTGCGGGACAGCCGGTGACTCACCTGTCATGGCGGCGACCCGCTTGCGCGGGATGCCGTCGAGCGCGTGGGGGCGAGTCACGCCCGAGCTCCTTCCAGTTGGGGAACCGGCCGCGGACGCGGTGTCGGTACCAGCCATGGCGGGTGACCCCAGGCGGCGGTGTACGTGCGCTGCTGCCCGGCGGACAACGCCGCCACGTACAGCCGGTCGCGCCACCGGCCCAGACCGACCGCGGGTGCCAGGTGGAGCAGCAGCGCACCGGCCGCCAGCACCGCCACCACGGTCGCGAGAACCCAGGCCGAGACAGCGGCGGGCCCGCTTGCGGGCAGGCTCGGGGCCAGGAGCTCGGTGACCGCGCCCACCAGGGCCAGGTACCCGATCGCCACGCCCGGCAGCACGATCACCACCGTGACCAGCGCGCCGCCGGTCGGGTGACGACGCAGCCAGCCCCACGCCAGCCGCGCGGCGGTGGCCACGGCGAAGAGCGACAACGCGACGCCACCGGCATGAAGGGGTAGCAACCAGGCCGCCACCCCGACCGCCGCGACGGCGGCGACCCCGGCGAGGACAGCGACCTGCGCTGCGCGGGCAGGAGCCAACCGAGGCGCGGGAGGAGCCGCAGTGTGGCCAGCGTGCCGCTGCACGGCCGACCCCGAGCCGAGGAACAGGGTGGCTTTGAACAGCCCGTGCGCCACCAGGTGCACCACCGTCGCGGCGTAGAGGCCGAGCCCGCAGGTCATGAGCATGAACCCCATCTGCCCGATCGTGGAGTGCACCAGCGCCCCTTTGATGTCGGGGCGGGTCAGCATGATCGCGGTGGCGGCCACGACGCTGGCGGCTCCGATGGCGAACGCCAGGTGTGTCGCCACCGGCGCGGCACCGACGATCGGCGACAGCTTCACCAGCAGCACCCCGCCGGCGTTGACCACGCCGGCGTGCAGCAGAGCCGAAACCGGGGTCGGTGCCGCCAGGGTCGCCGGCAGCCATCGGTGCCAGGGCAGCTGCGCGCACCGCACGGCCGCGGCGACCACCAGCGAACAGGCCACCACCGTGCCCACCGCACCGCCGAGGGCCGCGTCGCCCTGGTGGCGCAGGTCGAGATCCCCCCAGACCGTGACCGCGAGGACAACCCCAGTCCACAACGCGGCGTCCCCGGCGACGACGGCACGGGTGGTGCGCCGTGCGGCATCGACGGCCGAGGGCGCCGGCCGATACATCCCCACCAGACGGCACAAGATCACCCCGGTCAGCGTCCACGCCACCGCCAGGGTGACGAGAGTCGCCGCGGTCACCATCACCGTGGTCGCGGCGGTCAGCGCCCCCGCCGCGACAGCGAAGCGGGCCGCGGCCGGATCGCCGTGCAGGTAGCGGCGGGCGAACGCCTGGACCACGGCGCTGACCGTGCACACCAGCAGCAGAACGATCGCCCCGACGTGGTCGACCACCAGCCCGGTCCAGGCTCGCCCGTCCGGGTTGGCCAGCACCATCGCCACCGGCCCGCCGACTACCACCGTCACGGCCAGCGTCCCCGCCAGCGCGGTGGCCACCAGCGCCGCACCCGCACCCAACGCGGGCGCCAAGCTCCGTAGCCGCCGGATCGACCCGGCCATGGCCGCAACAGCGGGAAGGGCCACCAAAACGAGCAGCGTCACCCCTGTCACGCCGTCGTACCTTCCTGACCCGCGCGCGCCGCCGCGCCGCGCGTCGCCGGGGCTCCGGCGAGGTCGGTGGCGCGCGGCTCAGCACCGGTGCCCGCAGCGGGCTCGGGCGGCGAACCGAGGTGTTCCAGGCAATGCGGAGGCAACGCACGCCCGTCGAAACCCCCGATCCGCACCCGGACGAACTCGTCGTGGACCACGCAGTACAGCGACCGCCCCCGTTCCAGCTCCCGGGCGATGTAGGCACCCACGCTCTGCGCGGCCCCCCGCCGCACGCCCGGCGGGCTGGTGTCGATCACCACGTCCGGCGGCGGCGAGGCCCACCGGTGCGCCCAGCGCCGCGCCACCTCATCGGCCGCGCGCTCGCCGGTCAGTACGCCCGCCATCTCGGCGTCGACCACCGCGCCCACCTCCCGCAGCAGGTTCTCCCACGGGAGCGCCATCTCCTCGTCGCCCATGACACCCACCTCCCAAGCACGCTACCAATGACCTGTGTTCTAATACGCGGTATGCATCATACGACATTGATGACGTGCTTTGGCAAGCGTGACATGCGTTACCCCCGACGAGGTACAGTTGCGGCCATGCAGGAGTGGACGTTCTTGACCAATCACGCCCACGTACTGCTGTGCGTGGTGCGGGATCCACAAGTTCGGTTGCGGGATGTGGCCGAGGTGGTGGGCATCACCGAGCGGGCGGCGCAGCGCATCGTGGCCGACCTCGTCGAGGCGGGCTACCTGGAACGCACCAGGGAGGGGCGGCGCAACCGGTACCGGTTGCATCCGGATTTGCCGCTGCGGCACCCGATGGACCGTGACACCGCCATCGGGCAGCTCGTGGCCCTGCTCACCGGCATCGACGCCCGATCCGGCAACCTCGTGTAATGCTCGCCGTGCACCCCTACGCGGGCGCACCGGTCGCGATGGCCACCCGACACGGCAAGCAGCGAGCCCTCGCTGCCGCCCTGGCGCGGATCCCCGGCATGCGGCTTGTGCTCGCCCACGATGTGGACACCGATCAGCTCGGCACCTTCACCGGTGAGATCCCCCGCGCCGGGTCGGCGGCCGAGACCGCGGTCCGCAAGGCGCGCCTCGCGATCGAGTCGACCGGCCTCGGACTCGCCGTGGCCAGCGAAGGCTCCTTCGGCCCGCACCCGGTCGCGCCAATGCTGAGCGCCGGCCAGGAGATCCTCGCCTTCCTCGACACGGTGCGGGACGTCTGCATCCTGGAGCGCCGAACCACACCGACGAACTTCAGCCACACCACGACCCGCCGCCTCGACGAGGAAACCGACGCCTACCTGGCGCGCGTCGGTTTCGGTGCCCACGCGGTCATCGTCCGTCCCCACAGCCCCGCCGACGTGCGGGCTCCAGGCCCCATCTGCAAGGGCATCCAGACCCGTGCCGACCTCGATGCGGCGATCAGCCGGTGCACCGCGCACTCCACCGATGGCCTGGCGCGACTGGAGACCGACATGCGCGCGCACGTCAACCCCACCCGCATGCGGGAGATCAGCGTGCTCGCCCACCAACTCGCCTCGCGTCTGGCCACCCTGTGCCCGGCCTGCGGCACCCCCGGATTCGGCCCGGTGGACCGCGAACCTGGTCTGCCCTGCGGCACGTGTGGCGAGCCCACCCGCCTGACCCTGGCAACGATCCACGGGTGTGCCCGCTGCCCGCACCGCGGCCGCCACCCTCGCGATGACGGCCAACGACGTGCCGATCCCACGTTCTGCGAATGCTGCAACCCGTAACCCCCGGACACCACCCCCGCAGACCCACCCGGCCGGCCCCAGCCACTGCACGTCCGAAGGAGCGTCACCACGATGATCCCCCTGACCGCCGCCGCGATCGCCGCGGCCACCGACGGTCACCTCGTCCCGGGGACCGACCCGTCGCTGCTGGTGACCGCACCCGCCAGCATCGACTCCCGCCAGGTCCACCCCGGCGGCGTGTTCGCCGCCCTCCCCGGCCGGCGCACCGACGGGCACTACCATGCATCAGCGGCCCTCGCCGCGGGAGCCGCCCTGGTGCTGGCCGCACGCCCGGTGCCCGCCCCTGCCGTCCAGGTCACCGACGTGACCCGCGCGCTCGGCGACCTGGCTCGCCACGTGGCAGACCGACTGCCGGCCACCGTGATCGGCATCACTGGGTCGAACGGCAAGACCACGACCAAAGATCTCGCCACCCAGGTCCTGGCACACCACGGCCCGGTCGCCGCCACAGACCGCTCCTTCAACAACGAGCTCGGTTTTCCCCTCACTGTCCTGCGCGCCACCCCCGACACCCGCTACCTCATCCTGGAAATGGGCGCCCGGGGCCGTGGACACCTCAGCTACCTGTGCGGCCTGGTCACCCCCCACGTCGGGGTCGTGCTCAACGTCGGCACCGCCCACCTCGGTCAATACCCCGACGGGCAAACCGGGATCGCCGCGGCCAAAAGCGAACTACTGACCGGGCTCCCCTCTGCAGACCACGGTGGGCTGGCCATCCTCAACGCCGACGATCCGCTCGTCGCCGCGATGGCCCCGCTCACCCCCGCCCGCACCCGCTGGTGGAGCCAGCGCCCCCACCCCAACGGCGTATACGCCCGAGATGTGCACGTCACGCCGCGCGGCCGGGAGTGCTTCACCCTGCACACTCCCGAGGGCACGGCACCCGTCACGCTCCGCCTGACCGGCCGGCACCACGTCGGCAACGCCCTCGCCGTCGCCGCCCTCGCCCTCGGCCTCGGCCTCGGCCTTGACCACCACACCATCGCCGATGCCCTGAGCGCCGCTGAACCCGCCAGCGGCGGGCGCATGCAAACCATCGTGCGGGGCGACGGGGTCACGCTCCTCCACGACGCCTACAACGCCAACCCCGACTCCATGGCCGCCGCGCTGACCACCCTGAGCACCATGTCCGCCCGCCGCCGGATCGCCGTCCTCGGCGAGATGGCCGACCTCGGCGACCACGCCGCTGGCGCCCACCACCACCTCGGCGTGCTCGCCGCACGCGCCGGCCTCGACGTCCTGATCACCATCGGCACCCGGACCGCGCCTCTGATCGCCGACGCGGCCGACACCGAGCACAGCACCCTCGACATCATCGCCGTTCCCGACAGCCAGGCCGCCCACGACGTGCTAAGTCGAATCCTTCGTCCCGACGATCTCGTCCTGATCAAAGCATCCCGCGCCGCCCACCTCGAACACCTCGTCGCCGCGCTCAGCAACCGCTGAGCAGCCCGGAGTCGCGGCCGTCTGGCTGCGCGACCCGGCCGCTCGGCGGAGCCGATCCGCGATCGCCAATCCGAGCCCGTCCGGGGTAGGAACCGAGGCCACCACGACCTCGCACTCATGCCGGTCGAAGTCACGGAGGAACTCGAAAAGCCGCCGCGCGTACTGCGCACCCGAGTCCGGCACCGCGATAACGCGCTGCCCGGCACACGCACCGGCACCGTCCGCGAACTCGGGCGGCAGCAGGACGCCGACGCGCCGGCCCTGCGCTGCCAGGTACTCGGCGTGGCCGATCACCTGGCCCGGCTCGACCAGGACAACCCGTGCCCTCGGCGCGTAGTGCGACGGATGCTGGCCCGGAACGCGTACGGCACTCCTCGCCCGCACCGGCACGGAGCAACCCAGTGCGCGCTCAAGATCCTCTCGTGTCACGCCGCCTGGGCGCAGTATCGCAGGTGCGCCGGTGAGGTCGACGATCGTGGACTCGACACCCACCGCACAGGGGCCGCCGTCCAGCACGTAGTCGACGTCGGCGCCCAACCCGTCGCCAACATGAGCAGCCGCCGTGGGACTGACCGAGCCGAAACGGTTGGCCGATGGCGCCGCCACACCGCCACCGAACGCCGTGAGCAGCGCGCGGGCGACCGGATGGTCGGGCACCCGCAGCGCGACCGTCTCCAGACCGCCGGTGACCGCGCGGGGAACACGGCGGCCCCGACGAAGAACCAGGGTCACCGGGCCAGGCCAGAAACGGTCAGCGACGCGGCGCGCCGCGTCGGGCACCTCCGCGACCCAGTCGGGGAGCTGACGCGCCCCGCTGAGGTGCACGATCAGCGGGTGCGTCGAGGGCCGCCCCTTCACGGCGAAGACACGCTCCACCGCGTCGACGTTCTCCGCGTCCGCGCCGAGCCCGTACACGGTCTCGGTCGGGAACGCGACCAGCCCACCCGCGCGCAGGGTGCCAGCAGCGCGTTCCACATCGAGTCCCACGCGCTCAGGCGCGATGCCTGGTTGATCCGACATCACCCGTTCACCCCTCACCACTGCAGTCTGACACACCACCGGCTCGCGCGATCACCGTTGCCCCCGCGCCGCCGGACCCATTTCGAGACCGGATCTCGTACCCTCTCTTCCCGATCAGCACGCGCGGCGCTCAGCCCGGGCAGCACGGGTGGTCACGTCACCAGCGCTCGCACGACGGGCAGCGCCTCGCCGATCACATAGAGCGACCCGGTAACTACCGTGAGCGTGCTATCATTCGCCGCCGCCGCGCGGCGCACCGCATCACCCACATCCGCCTCGACCGCGACCGATCCTGCGCCCACCGCCCGCGCGGCGGCGGCGAGCCTGGCGAGCGGCACCGCTCGCGGTGTCCGGGGCGAGGTGCAGATCACCCAGTCACCAGCCCCGACCCCCAGGGCACTCAGAAACGCCTCCGGCGCGCGGGTCCCGGTCATACCGACCACCACGGTGCGGGAGACGCCGTCGAACCGCTCCCGCAGCGCCCGTGCCAGCGCGGTGGCCGCTTCCTCGTTGTGGGCGCCGTCCATCAGCACAGGGCCGGGGGTGTGGACAAGCTCAAAGCGGCCCGAAGCCCGCAGCGCCCCGCAGACCGCCCGCACCACCTGGTCGGCCACCGGCCGGGCCAGCCACACCTCGGCGGCGGCCAACGCCGTCGCCGCGTTCGCCGCCTGCCACGGTGCCAGCAGACGCAGGAAAACGTCGTCATAAGTCGCCCCGGGCGTGAACAGCGACACCGTCCGGCCATCCGCGACCGGCGCGTCGGCGGCCACGCCGAAGTCACGATCCACGGTCACCACGCGCGAGGGGCGGCGGCCCAGGAACGGCGGGTGCATGGCCGGGTCCGCTTCGGCTAGCACCACGGTCGCGCCCTCAGGAACCGCGCCAGCCTCAGCCACGGCGTTGTCCCACCGCCTGTCACCGAAGTACTCGACGTGGTCGACGCCCACCGACGTGACCACCACCAGGCCGGCGCCGAGCGCGGCGGTCGCGTCGCCGCTGCCACCCAGACCGGTCTCGACCACCGCGACATCAACACGTTGGTCGGCGAACCAGCCCACCGCGGCCGCGGTCATCAATTCGAACCAACTGGGCCGCCCCAGCTCTGACGCGGTGCGCTCGTCCGCCACCAGCGGGTCGAGCACCGCCGCCAACTCGTCGTCGGTGATCGTGACACCATCGATGGTGATCCGCTCCTGCGGCCGGTGCAGATGAGGACTGGTGTACAACCCGACCCGCAGTCCACTGCCCGCCAGCACCGCGGCCAGGATCCGGGCGGTCGTGCTCTTGCCGTTGGTGCCGGCCACCAGGATCACCGGCACCCGCTGCTCGGGCCGGCCGAGCGTGCGCAGCAGCCGCTCGATGACCACGGTCGTCGGGGCCTGCGACACCACCCCACCAGCAGCGACCCCCACCCCCCGCTCATGGTCGACGTGACCGTCCAGCCACTGCCATACCCCGGCGCGCCTCACGCCACCGATCCTAGATCCACCCCCGATCAACCTTGACAGCCACATTCCGGCCAGTGACCTCTGCGTGCAGAGGGGAGTACTTCCCTAAGTGTCTGCCTGGTCAATACGGACACCCCATGGTGTCCCCGGGCGACCGCCCTCACCAGGGTGAAGGAGACCTCGAACGTCGTCCGTGCGCGGAGGTCTTCGTGCCCTTTCATCCCGTGGTGTCGTCTCTGTCCGTGGCCGCGCCCGCCGACTCGGTGGGGTCCTCGTCGATCGGGTCGCCCTGGTTGTGGGTCGCCAGCATCGCCGTAATACTCGGCCTCCTCGTCACCGATTTCGCCGTCACCCGCCGTCCCCACGAGGTGTCGATACGGGAAGCGATTGGCTGGTCGGTGTTCTATCTCACGCTGCCCGTCCTGTTCGGGATCTGGCTGTGGGCGGTGTTCGACAGCGGGCCGGCACTGGAGTTCATCACCGGCTTCGTGGTGGAGAAGTCACTGTCGGTGGACAACCTGTTCGTGTTCATGCTGATCCTGGCCGGGTTCGCGGTCCCGTCCCCCATTCAGCAACGGGTGCTGCTGTACGGCATCGCCGGTGCCCTGGTCCTGCGGGGCATCTTCATCGCGGCGGGCGCGGCGCTGCTGCAGGCAGGCACCTGGGCGTTCCTCCTCTTCGGCCTGATCCTGCTCGTGTCCGCGGGCAAGATCCTGCACGAGGTGCACACCGGTTCGGCCTTCGCGGGCCGCGACGTATCCCAGATGCGTATCGTGCGACTGCTCCGCAGGTTCATGCCCGTCACCGACGACTACCGAGGCACCCGGCTGACCGTACGGGAGCACGGACGACGCGCGCTCACGCCGCTTGCGGTGGTGGTCGCCGCGGTGTTCGTGACCGACGTGGTGTTCGCCGTGGACTCGGTCCCCGCGGTCTACGGCATCACCGCGGACCCCTACCTGGTATTCGCCACCAACGCCTTCGCGCTGCTCGGCCTGCGCGCGCTCTACTTCGTGCTCCACGCCACGCTGGCCAAGCTCGTCTATCTCAACCACGGCCTGGCGGTCATTCTCGCGTTCATCGGTCTGAAACTGGTGTTGCACTGGGCCCACGGAATCTGGCCGGCCACCCCGCAGATCCCCACGCCGGTCTCCCTCGCTGTCATCGTGGCCATCCTCGCCGTCGTCATCGCGGCGAGCCTGCGCACCCGCCGCCGAGCCGAGCAGCACGTGATTGAGGCCGAGCAGCACGTGATTGAGAAGGACTGACCATGTTCACCATGCTCACCGGATTCCTCATCGACATCGCTGTCACGGCACTCATTCTGCTGGCGTTGGTCATCACCTGCGCAGCGTTGGTGCCGCCCCGCCCGCCACGATGAACACACGCCGTCCCGGGTGGCGTGTCAGTGTGGGGTGCGAAGCGAGAGGGGCGCTGGTCGTCGCGAGGTCCTGTCCGCACACCGCCCGGCCACGCCACGTAGCCCTTGCCAGGGCGTGCTTGGTGGTGCTGGCGTCGGTGGCGTGAGGTTTCCTGGACCCGCGCGGTGGGGCGGCGGGTGCCTGCGCCGGATCCGGGTCGGCCAGATCGTGTTGACGACGCGGGGCTTGGTCGTTGAGGTACTCCCCCTCAACGTCGAGAATGACGAACTGTGGTTCGTTTACCAAGGGTGGCGAGTTATCCGGTGCGGCGACGACGCGGAGGAGTCGAGGCGCCGTCAGCCGAAGCATCACGAGCATCGTCAGGGGTGGCGGGACCGACGGCGGTGATGAGGTCGGCGATGCGGTGGTGGGCTTCCAGCGGGTGGCGCAGATGGCCGTCGGGGTTGATGCGGTAGTGGTTGCGGCGGCCGACTTTGGTGCGCTCGATGTAGCCGCCCTGGATGAGGTCGGTGAGGATGAGCTGGACGGCGCGGGTGGTGATGCCGACCTTCTGGGCGATGACGGGCAGGGTCTGGTGCGGGTCGGCGGCCAGGCAGAGCAGCACGTGGGCGTGGTTGCTCAGGAACATCCACGACCCTGGCGTCTGCGACGCGGCGGCGTCGGCCGGTTCCGCACCAGCATCCACCACGCCAGAATCCACCGTGCCGGAGTCGGTGGGATCCGAGCCCGCTGGGGTGGGGAGGGCGTGGTCGGGTGGGGGTTCGGCAGGCCGCATGGGGCCGACCATAAGGCATTCCTTCCACTCTCGATGCCGCTGTCGGCGCGGGGTCCGGATCGGCGGGGAGCTGCTCGACCGGGTGTGATCAGACCAGCATCGCGTCGGGCAGGGTGTGCTCGTCTGCGCGGCGGATCCGCAGCCGAGGTTGAGTGAGGCCGAGCAGGTACTGGCAGGTCGCAGGCGTGAGGAGCTCGGCGCGAGGATGGGCGGGCAACACGAGCACGTCGGCGTCGTGCACTCGGCACAGTCGCAGCAGGGCGGCGGCCACGCGCCGATGCCGGCCGCCCGGCCCGCGACGGTGATGCCACGCGGTGGTGTGGATCCGCACGCCCCGCTCGGCCAGCCCGGATGACGGGAGCCGTGACAGCGCGGGAGCGAGCGCCGCGGCGGTGACCTGCTCCCGGCGGACCTGCTGCCAGGCGATCAGCCGCGCGTTGAGCGTGAGCCCCGGCGGCGGGTGCAGCACGGCGAGCACGAGGTGGCCGTGGTCGGCGATCAGTTCGACCGCCGCGGGCAGCTCGGCGGCCGGCGCGGGATCGGTGGCGTCGACGACGCAGACGAGGGTTGTGCACTGGGCGGGCATCAGCGGACCTGCTTTCCACGGCACGGATCGAGGAGGCCGCGCGCTGGCCTCATTTCCAGATTGACGAAGTACGGTTCGCCAGTCAAGCCTTGACAGGCGAACCGTATTTCGTCATTCTGGTGGTGCGGAGGGGAGTACCCACCACGTCCGGGATCGTCATTACGGCAGTTCGATGGCTGCCCGGTCCCGGCGCCACCGGACCCAGCGCACGTGCTCTGGCGGTTGGGGAGACCTCCGGTTTCACTCGACGTGACCGGAGGTGCTTGACTGTGGTTGTTCCGTTGTGGGCGTGGGCCGCGGTGCTCGGCGTGATCCTGGTGATGCTCGCGATCGACCTGTTCGCCCACCGCCGCGCACACGTGGTCGGGGTCCGCGAGGCCGCCGCCTGGTCGGCGGTGTGGGTCGCGCTCGGCCTCGGGTTCGGCGCGATCGTGTGGTGGGCGTGGGGCAGCGAGTTCGCCGCCCAGTACTTCGCGGGCTACGTGATCGAGAAGTCCCTCGCGGTGGACAACGTGTTCGTCTTCGCGATCATCTTCGGCTACTTCGCCGTTCCCCGCGAGTACCAGCACCGCGTGCTGTTCTACGGCGTGCTCGGCGCACTGGTGTTCCGGGCGGTGTTCATCGCCGCGGGCTCGGTGCTCATCGCGTCCTTCGCCTGGATCCTGTACGTGTTCGGCGCCTTCCTGGTCGCCACCGGTGTCCGGATGGCCGTGCACCGCAACGAGACCATCGACCCCGACCGCAGCGTCGTGCTGCGCCTGTTCCGCAAGGTCATCCCCACCACCGAGGAGTACCACGGGCAGAAGTTCCTGGTGCGCCAGGCCGGGCGCTGGGTGGCCACCCCTCTGTTGGCGGTGCTGGTGCTGGTCGAGGTCACCGACATCGTCTTCGCCGTCGACTCCATCCCGGCGATCTTCGCCATCACCCAGCAGCCGTTCCTGGTGTTCACCTCCAACGCCTTCGCCATCCTGGGCCTGCGCGCCATGTACTTCCTGCTCGCCGACCTGATGCACCGCTTCATCTACCTCAAGCTAGGCCTCGCCCTGGTGCTGGTGTGGGTCGGCATCAAGATGCTGCTGCTCGACCTCTACAAGATCCCCACCTGGTTCTCGCTGGCCGTGGTCGCCCTCCTGCTCGCCGTCGCCGTCACGGCCAGCTGGATCCGCACCCGCACCACCCCGGCCACCCCAGCGGCTGCCTCTGCCGATTCGCTGGCCGGTGCGGAGCCCGACACGGTCACGACCGAGCCAGCCCAAACCGGGGCGGCCGCAGCCGAGACGGCCCCGTCCTCGCCCACTGGCCTGTCGACGCGCGACTGACGCGCGTCGACCGCCCCGGTGCCGCCCACCGCTCACTCCCCCCACCAGCGGTGGGCGGCACCACCCCACAGACCCAGCCCATCCGGAAAGGAACCCGCTCATGCGCATCTCGACTCGATGGACCTCTGTGCTGCTCGGCGTGGGCGTCGTGGCGGCGATCAGCGGCTGCGGCGCTGTCCAGCAGGCCGGCGACACCGCCGGTTCGGCCGCGGACACCGTGACCGGCGCGGTCGCCGCCGCCGAGGTGTGTAGCGACGCGCTGGCACTGGTCGCCAACCCGCCCGACCTCAGCGCACCGCAGGCCGCACTGGACCAGGCGCACACCACCGCCACCGAGCTCACCGACCTGGCCGCGACCACCAGCGACACCGACATCGGCCGCGCCATCACCGACCTGGCCGCCACCCTGCAGACGGCCACCCTGGACACCCTCACCAGTGCTCCAGCCGCCTGGCTGCAGACCAGGGCCGATCAGGCCGCCGCGCTCACCACCGCCTGCGCGCCCTGACCAAGTAGGGTCACGGGCACGACAGGAAGCAGCCCGTGATGAGCACCGTCGGCGACCCCGCTGAACGTTCGTCGGTCGTCCCTCCCTTCCAGGTGAGCGGCCCACTCGCAGGCGAGGTCAGGTTGTCGAGAGCTCCACCCCAAGCTCCTGGGCGAGGGTTTCCTGGGTGAAGCCGAGAGCCTCGCGCCGTGCTGCGAGAGCATCTCGTCGTATCGCCATAATCACTCCCAGATTCGCTAGCGCACCCACGCTACCCGGCGTTGATCGGACCTGATCAGCGGCCATGTCAACGACGAAACGGCGGACGTTCACGTCCGGACGTGCGACCCAGACCGCCCATGAAAACGCCAGAGCGGGATGGTGCTTGGGACGATCTGTGCTTGTCCGCAGGGGCCGCCACCAACTAAAGCCCCGCCCGACAGGATCAGCGCGCCTCGACCGCGTGCTCTGCCGCGAGCCTGCGCACATACGCGCGGATTCGGTCGCGATCCTCGGGGAACACGCTCTCCCACGATTCGTCCAGGTCGACCCACTTCGGCGGCTGTCCCTTCTCCCCGCCGAGTGGCGCGTCGCGGTTGATGACGGCTCCGTAGGACAGGCTCAGCGTTGGCGTCCAGTCGGCGCGGAAAGAGCGGACAGCGACGGCCGCCGGCACTGACAGCAGCTCGCCCAGCAGGCCGGTCTCCTCCAAGAGTTCACGGGCTGCTGCGGCTCGAGGCGTCTCGCCTGGCTCGACGGTTCCGCCAGGCGGTACCCAGCCTCGCACCCGGTGCCGCACGAGCAGCACGTGGCGGTGCTCCGGGTCGGTGACCCAGACCTCGGCTGCGAGCGGCTCCAACGCGGTCGAACGTGCGTGTAGCCACGCCTGAGCGTCGTCGTACTCGGTCTCGGCAAGGCGAGCATCGACGGCCGCAGCGTCGATCGTCGCCTGGTCAGGCATCGCGTTCGATGCGCTCGAAGATGTCGATATCCGTCGCCTTCTGCCAGTCCGGCAAATCGTTCCAGTCCGCGACGTACGACGGCTTCGGCTCGGGGAAGTGCTTGAAGATCTGGCCGATCCAGCACAACGCCACAAAGCGGCCTTTCTGGTCTGGGGTCAGTTTGGTGGTGGCGCCGTCGGTGGCCTTGATGAAGGCGACGACCTGGTCGTACACGGCGGTCGCGGCGTCGCGTTCCCAGTCGGGGGTCTGGTCCCACGGGGTGATGTAGCCAGGCTTCGGCTCACCGGGGTAGTGCTTGGTGACTCCGGCGATCCACGCCTCGCGGAACACGCGGCCACGGTCGTTGTGCATTCGGTCGTCCTCCATCACGCGGCGCGGTTGCCGACGAGTTTGGTGATCTCGGCATCGAGTCGCTGGATTTGTTGGTCGTTGAGCAAGGAAGCAAGGTGTGGCTGAAGGACCCGCAGCTTCTGTGCGATGACCCCCGAGCGGGTCTGGCGGGCGGTAGTCAGGACGGTGTCGGCGTAGGTGACGACCTGGTCCGGGTCGCGACGGTGCACGCCGATCATCGCCAGGTCGGTCAGGACGCCTGCTTTCCGGCGGGCGGTCAAGGTGCCCTGCAGGGCGTCGACCAGAGCCGCTTCAGCTAGGTCGTGGCGGCCCAGCGTGACGTAGCAGGTTCCGCGTTCTTCAGCCAAGCGGGAGCCATCAAACCGGAGCCAGCCGCCGTTGTGCACCTGGCCCCGTAGGCGCTGGACCTCAGCAGCGGTGTCGAGGGCATGTTGGCAGGAGTCAAAGTCGCCGAGGCCGGCGAAGGTCTCGGCCTGCACCACGGCGACCCAGTGTCGGGTCGACAGGCTGGGGTCGCCTCGACGTGCGATGGTGGCGGCCACGTCGAGCATCGGCGCGGCATCCGCGAATCGGCGCTCGTACACGGCGACGAAAGCATGCCTGGTCAACGCGCAGGCCCACAGGTCGGAAGCGACGGCCTCCTTGCTCGCTGTTGCCGCAAGCGTGTAGCAGTGAGCGGCGTCGGTGTATCGGTTGCCGTCGAAGAAGATTTCCCCCGCCAACTGGAAGAGGTCGGCGGTCAGCTCGCAGAGCCGTTGTCGGATGGTCGGTGTCTGCGGTCGTCGCAAGGAGTCGCTGAGTACACCGAGTTGGGCTCGGACCAGCGGCGGCACCTGGGCCTTGGTCGGCGACAGTGCGTACACGCGCCACAGGTGGGAGTTGAGCTGGGCGAACTCCGCTGCTCCCGCCGTGTCCACCGTGCCCGCGTGAGCTGTGGCGGCGAGCCGGTCGACGTCGCCGAGTACTGTCTCGCCAGCAGGCAGCGCGAGCAACGCGCCGGTCATGCTGAACAAGCGCAGCAGGTCACGACGGTTCATGTCGTCGGCCTCCGCAGGGTCGGCTGGTTCAGTGGCAACGGTAGAAGCTTGCCGGTTCGGCGTGAGCAACGCATCCAACTGGTCGAGGCTCACATCGAGGGTCTTAGCCAAACACGGTCGACGGTACGGCTGCGGGGTCAGGGTGCCGCGTTCCCAGCGTCCGACCGTGGAGAACTCCACGCCCACCGCCGCGCCGAAGCTCTCCTGGGTGTAGCCCATCTGCTCACGCCGCGCGGCGAAGGCATCTCGTCGGTCACTCATGAACACCACCTCACCCCGTCGGTCACCTGCCACGATAGCCAGCTACGGGTCAAGGCTGATCACCCGCTCGGCGAGCTGTACCCGTTCGGACTACCGCCTCTGAAAAGGCGTTTATGCAGGTCAGAGGTGATGACGCCTCATTGCCGCCTCATCGACGCCGCGTCGGCGCTCTGGCTATCGTTGATCACCAGGGGTTTGACTGATATCGCTGCGGTCCGGGCGAGCTTCCGCTTCGGCGCAGCCCGAGTATCCGGAAGCGTCTTTCACCGGGACGTGCCGTCGAGGGGTGTGTGGTGGTAGGACTGCCCTCCACTTCGATGGAATTCCGCTCGCGGGTGTGCTGGCGGGAGCGCTCGGTACCTCGGTCGAGTTCCGGGCTGGTCCGCCTGGCGGGCGAAGTCACGGCCGACTCGCCGGGACTCGGAGCGTAAAACCCACGAAGGAGGATCTGTGACGGTTCAGATGGAGTGGTCGCCGACCACGGTGGCCACGCCCGCCGCGGAGGTCGAGATGGGCTCGGAGTTCGACCTCGACATCACGCTGGTCGAGGTGGTGGACCCGGCGCATCTGATCAACATGACGGATGACGGCTGCGGGACGACGTGCGAGAAGTCGACCTGCATCAGCGCCGCCTGATTGTCACGAGCGACCGGACTCCCGCCAGGGGCTTCTTGGGCGGGCGTCCGGTTTCCATCCGTCGCTTTGGAGAGGTGTCCCGTGTCCACGGCCTTGCCCGACCGCGTCGGCTTTCGAGCCGCGGGTGGCCTGTTGGTCCGGGCTGTTGCAGAGGGCGAGCTGAAACTTCCGCCGTGGCCGACGCTGACCGCGACCGGGGCCGACGCCGTCACCGCGTGGGTGGACTGGCTGCGCGAAGTGTGGGAGGTCGAAGCCGTCCGTGACGCCATCGGCCTGGCCAGCCCTGTCCTTGCTGACCGCGTCCACAACCTGTGTGGCGCTCAGGTTGCCAGCGAGCGCGAATCCCGGCGCGTGGTGCTGTCCGTTCTGCGGTACCTGGCACGGTTGACCGGCCGTCCGACTCCCAACGGCTTGTTCGCCGGGGTCACCGCCGCGCGGTTCGACGCGGATCCCTCTCAGCGTTGGGGTGATGATCATCGCGCGGACGCTGCGGCCGACGCCGGGTGGCTGGCCGAGGTCATCCGACGGTTGGAAGGTCAGGCCGAGATCCTGGAGCGCTTGGTCCTCGTCGCGAACTCCACGTTGATGGTGCGCGGTGAGCGGCTTGTGGTTCCGTACCAGCCGACCGTCAACCATCGAGGCACCGGCGCAGTCGAAGTCGAACTTCGCTACACCGGCCCGGTGCGCGCGGCCGTGCGAGCTGCGCGGACACCGATTCCTTTCGATGACATGCGCGAGCAGGTACAGGCCGAGTTCCCGAGCACCGCCGGGAGCACGGTGACCGGCTTGCTGGCCACGTTGGTCGCTCGTCGCGTGCTCGTCACCAACCTCCATGCGCCGAGCACGGAGCCCGACGCACTTGGCCACTTGGTGCGCGAGCTGGCCACGGTCGGCGAGGCTGCCACCGAGCGGTGCATGACGCTGAACGACATCCACGACATGTTGCGGCGACATCGGAACAGCCCAGCGGAAGCGCGGCGCAGGCTACGGACCGACGCCGCCGCGTCCATGAGCCGCCTGGCTCCGTCACGGCGGAGCCCAGTCACGGTCGACCTGCGGCTGGACCTGGACGTCGTGCTCCCCAGCGCAGTCGCCCGCGAAGCGGAACGTGCCGCGCTGGTCCTGGCGCGCCTGACCTCCCGCGCCAGCGGTACGGCAGCCTGGGCGGACTTCCACCGACGCTTCTACCAGCGGTTCGGCACCGGCGCACAGGTGCCACTGCTCGAGGTCATTGCCGACAGCGGGATCGGCTGGCCTGACGGCTACCCCGGCACCAGCGGAGTGGTCACACGACCCCAGCAGACGCCTCGGGACGAACGGCTGCTGGCGTTGGCCCAGGCCGCCGCGTTGGACGGTCAGCAAGAGGTCGTCCTCGGCGAGAGGTTGATCGCCGAGCTGGAGCTGGCGCCTGTGCACTCGATGCGGCTGCCCTCGCACCTCGAGTTGTGCGCCCGTGTCGACTCCCCGAGCCTGCAAGCCCTGAAGCAGGGCAACTTCCAGCTCGTCGTTACCTCAGTCTCGCGATCGGCCGGCGTCGTCAGCGGCCGTTTCCTGCACCTGTTCGACGAACACGACCGCCGAATGCTGATCACGCCGCTCGCCCCGCCCGCGTCTGACGGGGTAATCCAGGCCCAGTTGTCATTCCCGCCTCTGGACCCCGCCACCGCACACGTCGCCCGCAGCGCCCAGGTCCTGCCAACCATCGTCAGCCTCGCCGAACACCGCGACACCGCCGCGTCAACGGCGGTCCTCACGGCGGCGGACTTGGCGGTCAGTTGCGACAGCGACCGCCTGTATCTGACCGCACCCGCCCTCGGCGCGAGGGTCGAAGCGTGGGGCTTGCACGCACTCAACCTACGCAAACACACTCCGCCGCTGGCCCGCCTCCTGGTCGAACTGACCCGCGCACACTGCGCGGAGGTCACCGACTTCGACTGGGGCACGGCGGCCACGTTGCCGTTTCTTCCTCGGCTGCGCTTCGGCCGCATCGTGCTGTCCCCGGCCCGGTGGCGGTTGGCCGCAGCCGACCTTCCCGACCGGACCTCCAGCTGGGCGACCTGGGACAGCGCCCTGGCCGAGTGGCGCACCCGCCGCCGCCTCCCGCAGGCGGTGTTCCTGGTCGACGGGGACTGGCGGTTGCCGCTCGATCTCGTCGAGGACGCACACCGGGTCCTGCTGCGCGAGCACCTCGGTACCCACCCCCACGCGGTGCTGGAGGAAGGACCCGCTGAGGACGCCGCCGGATGGCTCGATGGCCGTGCTCACGACGTCGTCGTGCCCATGGCCAGCTGTCAGCCGCAGGCCACGACGCGGCCACCGCGCCCGACGCCCCAGCGGATCGTCCGGCCAGGTGAGCACGGGCTGTCGCCGGGTGGTTCCCCCATGCTGTTCGCCAAGCTCTACGGCGACCCGCAACGTCACAACACCGTGCTCGCCAAGCACCTGCCCGCACTGCTGGCGGAGTGGGGCGATGCCCAACCGCGGTGGTGGTTTCTGCGATTCCGCGAGGGCAACGAGCACTACCTGCGCTTGCGGATCAGTCTCCTCAGCACTGAGCCAGTGGTGTTCGGCGAGGCGGCCGGCCGGGTCAGCGCCTGGGCCGACCGGCTCCGCCGCCTCGGCCTGCTGCGCGACATCGCTTTCGCGACCTCCTACCCGGAGACCGGCCGCTGGGGCTCAGGTGCGGCACTATCAGCCGTCGAGGCGTTCTTCACGGCTGACTCCCGCGCCGTGCTCGCCGAGCTCGCCTGGCCCGCGCGACCGCACGACCATGCTCTGGCCGCGGCGAACTTCGCCGCCATCGCCGTCGCCTTCATGGGAGGGACCGAGGCCGGGATGCGGTGGCTGGTCGACCATGTCCCGGCCAAACCTCCTACCGTCGTGCCCCGGCCGGTGTTCACCGAGGCACAATGCCTCGCCGACCCCTCCGAGAATTTCCGCGCCTTGCGCAGCACGCCGGGTGCGGCTTCGGTCGTCGCGACATGGGCCGAGCGCGCCCAGACCGTAGCTGCCTACCGAGCGCACCTGTCCGGGGCTGAGGCCGAGGGCGTCGACCCGGACGCCGCCTTGGGCTCGTTGCTGCACACGCACTTCCTGCGGGCCTACGGCATCGAGCCCGACGACAAGGCGGTGTGCCTTTACCTGGCCCGGACCGCGGCCCTGACCTTCGCCGCCCGCACCGGAGGACCGCGATGAACGCCGACCTCGCCTCGGATGCCGCGGTCGAGTACGCGACGGGGATCGCCGATCGCCTCGCCCGGCCGGACGCCCCCCACCTGCCCACGGACGAGCCGTGGTGGCACCAATCCCTCGCCCACGGCGCTCCTGGTGTGGCACTGCTGCACATCGAGCTGGCAGCCGCCGGGATACGGCCGTTCGACCGCGCCCATGACTGGCTGACCGCCGTCACCAGCAAGCCGATCACCGCCGGAGCGAGCACCGGCTTGTTCTACGGCGCGCCGGCAGTCGCGCGCGCCCTCGCGGGAGCCGCCACAGTCCGTCCCGGCACGTACCAGTCCGCCCTCACGCCCTTGACCCGGCAGATCGCCGCCGACGCCCACAACCGCGTCGACAAGGCCCACGAGCGCATGGACGTCGTCGGGATGTTGCCGCAGATGGCCGAGTTCGACACGATTCGGGGCCTCGCTGGTCTCGGTGCCCATCTGCTGCACCACGACCCCGACGGCACCGCCCTGCCGGCCGTTCTGGGCGCCCTCGTGCGGCTCACCCAACCGGTGATGGTCGAAGGAGAGGCCCTGCCGGGGTGGTGGACCCTCACCGGTCCCACCGGCCACGAGGACGACGAGTTCCCCGGAGGCCACGGCAACTTCGGCGTAGCACACGGCATCGGCGGCCCGCTGGCACTGCTGGCCCAGGCCCTGCGCCGGGGCATCGCCGTGGACGGGCAGCGCCAGGCCGTCGCGACGATCTGCGCGTGGCTGGACTCCTGGCGCATAAGCACTCCGAGCGGGCACCGGTGGCCCTACATGGTCACCCGAGACGAGGCGCGTTCGACGCCGATGTACGTGCGGCACAGCGGGGCCAGCCGACGCCCGAGCTGGTGCTACGGAACAGCGGGCATCGCCCGCACCCTGCACCTCGCCGCCCTGGCCCTCGACGACGCCGATCGCCGCCAGATCGCCGAGGAAGCCGTGATCAGTGCGGTGACCGACCCGGAACAGGATGCGTTGATCAGCGACGCTTCGCTGTGCCACGGCTACGCCGGACTCGCCCGGATCACCGCTCATACCGCCATCGACACACCGGAGCCGGCCGCTTCCCGACTCCGCGCGCTGGCCACCGAGATGCTGCACCGCGCCTGCGCCCAGGCCGTTCCCGAAGGCCCCGGCTTCCTCGAAGGCGCTGCCGGGGTCGGCCTAGCTGCCCTCGCCGCTGAGATCGAGCCCGCGACAGGCTGGGGCACCGGCCTGCTCATCACCTGATCCGTCCGAACGCGATCCGTCCGACCGAGAGGAGATTCCGCGCTGATGCTGCCGGACAGCTGGCACCACTACCTGGTCGAGTTCGCCGACCCGACCACGGCCGAGCACACCGCCGCGACCCTGCTCGTACCCGCTCTCGACCAGGCCCAACAGGACGGCGAACTCGACACGTGGTGGCACCTGCGCAAGACACCCGCCTGGCGGCTGCGTTACCAACCGGTCAACCCCGAGACGAAAGCGGTCGACACGCTGCTGTCCGACCTGGAGGCCGATGGGCATCTCGCGCGCTGGACTCGCGGCATCTACGAACCCGAAACCCTTGCCTTCGGTGGACCCGCCGCGATGGACATCGCGCACTCGCTGTTTCACCACGACAGTCGCCACTGCCTCGCCCGTGCCACGAAACCCGCTGCCTTGGGTCAGAGAGAGACCACCGTCCTGCTGTTCAGCTCGATGCTGCGCGCCGCCGGGCTGGACTGGTTCGAGCAGGGCGACGTCTGGGACAAGGTGGCTGCGCTCCGGCCCACCGCCCAACCCCACTCCAACAACTCTCCGCACACCGAGCGGTTGAGCCAAGCCGTGCGCCGACTGATGACCACCAACACGCACAAGGTCGCCGACGTCGCCCCCGACGTGGTTCCCGAGACCTGGTGGACAGCGTTCGACACGGCCGGTCGCCAACTCGCTCGCGCCGGACACCTCGAGCGGGGCCTGCGCGCCGTCCTGGCGCACCACTTCATCTTCCACGCCAACCGCGCCGGTCTCTCCGGCACCGACCAGGCCACCCTCGCCGCGCTGGCCGTCGACACCGTTTTTTACAGCACGCCTACCCGGCAGGCACCAGCCGGGACCACCTCCAACACCGTTAGGGTTCCCGCAATGACAACCACCGTCAGTGACGGTTCCACCGGCTCCGCCGACGAGCTGCGTACCAAGCTCGCCGACCGCCTCGTCAAGGACGGCACCGTCCGCACCGACGCTGTGGAGGCCGCGTTCCGGCAGGTGCCCCGACACCTGTTCCTGCCCGACGTCCCCCTGGTCGAGGCGTAAGCCGACGAGCCCGTCTACACCAAACACGAGGGCGACGGCACCCGAATCAGCGCCGCGTCCCAGCCCAAGATCGTCGCCATGATGCTCGAACAGCTCGGCATCCAGCCCGGCGAACGGCTGCTCGAACTCGGCGCGGCCACCGGCTACAACGCCGCCCTGATGGCCACCCTCACCGGCGCCGACGGGCATGTCACCACGATCGACATCGACGAGGACCTCGTCGCCGGAGCACGCGAGCACCTGGCCGCAGCCAGCATCGACAACGTCGAGGCGGTCGCCGCCGACGGCGCACTCGGCCACCCAGAAACTGCGCCTTTCGACCGCGTCATCGCTACCGTCGGTGCCCACGAGGTCCCGGCTGCCTGGCTCGACCAGCTCACACCCGGCGGACGTCTGGTAGCTCCGGTGCGCCTGCGTGGTTGTGCCTCTCGCAGCATCGTCTTCGAACGCGACCAGGACGGCTGGCGCAGCCTGGGCAGCGAGATGGCGATCTTCATGCCGCTGCGTGGCCTTGGCGACGACGCTCGCCGCGTTCTGGACCTCACCGGCACCGGGGAGGTGACGCTGCAAATCCATAAGGACAACAACCACGCCACCGACCCGGACACCCTGACCGGCGTCTTCGACAGCCCTGCCTGCGAAGTGTGGACCGGCGTGCACTTCGTCCCGATGGAATCCTTCGAATGGCTGGATCTCTGGCTGGCTTGCCACCTGCCCAACCCGCTGATGCGCATGGAGGTCGCTCCCGCTGCGAAGGAAAGCGGCCTTGTGCGGCCGATGTTCCCCTCGGTGGCGATGGCCACCACCGCCGCCGACGGCAGCCTCGCCTACCTCACCATCCGCGCCGCGGACCCCGATCCGGACGGCGGCCGACGCTACGAGGTCGGCGTCATCGGCCACGGCCCCAACGCGCAGGAACTCGCCGAGCAGGTCTCGGTCGAGATCTCGACTTGGGACCAGGGCTTCCGCGCCAGCACCGTCCGATTCGCCATTCCCGACACCGCGCCCCAGCCGGACACCAACCCCGGCTTCGTGGTCCTGGACCGCCCCACCAAGCCCATGACCGTCACCTGGGAGTGACGCCCGTGGACCCCGCCGGCCAGTTCGCCCGCCGCTTCCCCCTCGTTGCCCGAACCCGCCCGGCCTGCCTCCCGCTGGCCCGGCGGGTGGCCGAGCTGTGCGACCGAGCACGCCAAGTCGAGCACAGCGGCGAGCTCGCCGAAGCCGCCGCCGTGCACAACAACGCGGCGCTCATCGCCTCCGACTGCGGCCTGCCCGAACTGGCCCGGCGGTGGTGCCACCAGCAGGTGAACATCTACCTGCGCGCCCGCCCCTTGGGCGCGCAGGTAGCCCGCCTCGCTCTCGAACCGATCACCAACCTCGCCCGCCTCTACATCCGCGAGGGTCAGGGCGAGCGCGCCTTCGCGCTGATCGACACCCTGTTCACCGCGGTCTCCGCCCGAACTGACGCCATCGTCGACGGCATCGAGATCCCGGCCGACCTCACCGACTCCGCCGAGACGCACCAGCACATCCGCAGCTGGCTGTGGGCAGTCCTGCTGGCCACCGGTGGCCGCGCTCTGGCCGCAGCCGGCCGCTGGGCGGAGGCACGCGCCCGGCTCGACGCGTACAAGGGCGTCGGGCGACGGATGCTTGACGGTCGCCAGATCGCGGTCATCGCCCACGCCGTATCCGGGGACACCGACAGCGCCCTCACCCTCTTGGCCGACACAACACCAGGAGACCCTTGGGAGAACGCCGTGACCGCCTGCCTGACCATCCAGTGCCACGGCGCCTCGGGCGTCGCCGATCTGCCCACGCTCCTGAACCAGTACCACCGACTCGACACCTCCGCGCCCGGCTTGGCGGTCTTCCACACACGGCTCGGGTTGTCCTTCATCGACGCCATCGGCACCGTTGACGATCCACCCGTGCACCAGATCGCCGTTGATCTGATCGACTACGCCGCCGCGACACGAGACGGATACGTCGCTCGCGATGTACTCGCCCACAATGGTTGCCGCGAGCTGCTCACCGACTCCCAAGCGCGCGAGTTGTCCGATTCGGTCGAAGCGTGCGCGCTCGGCAGCGGCACGCTCCCGGCCACACTGCTGGCAGACCTCACGACAGCACTAGCCTGCGCCGAAGAGGCCATGGCACGCAGCGTGAAGACGATGTCCTGCAACGTCAACGCTCCAGCGAACCCGTAGGGCGGGTCCTAGGGCGTGTTGCTAAAAGTTGTTCCGGGATGTGTGGGCGATGCTTGGGGGGTGTC
>NZ_BAABII010000027.1:0-22370 GCF_039542665.1 Saccharopolyspora cebuensis | reverse complement strand
CGGCTTCGACGAGGCCACCGCCACCGCACTGCGCGGCCGGGTCGAAACCCTGGCCAAAGCCAACCCCCTCTACCCGGAGCTGTGACCGACTGAACCAGCAGGGGCCCGCGTTCGCCGAACGCGGGCCCCTGCTGCGTCCGGAAGATCCGAAGTGGATCGTTATGGGGCCGAAACTCCCTCGGTGACAACTATTTCCGGCTTGCGGATGGCACGGCGGTGGCGCAGTATCGGGCGCTGCCAGCAGCACACCACCGGGTGAGGAGTCCGCGCCGATGAGCACGCCCGCCACCGAGGAGTACCGCCGGGACCTGAGCAACCGGCACATCAACATGATCGCGCTCGGCGGTGCGATCGGCGTGGGCCTGTTCCTCGGCTCCGGCAAGGCGCTGCACCAGGTCGGCCCCGGGCTGATCCTGATCTACGCCATCGCGGGCGGCATGATCTTCCTGGTGATGCGGGCGCTGGGCGAGCTGCTGATGTACCGGCCGGTCAGCGGGTCCTTCGCGGAGTACGCGGGCGAGTTCGTCGGCCCGTGGGCCCGGTTCGCGACCGGCTGGGGCTACTGGATGGTCTGGATCGTCACCGGCATGGCCGAGATCACCGCGGTCGGCGAGTACTTCCAGTTCTGGTTCCCCGGCCTGCCGCAGTGGATCCCGGCGCTGGGCGCGCTGGTGGTGCTCAGCGGCGTCAACCTGATCGCGGTGAAGCTGTTCGGCGAGTTCGAGTTCTGGTTCGCCCTGATCAAGGTGCTGGCCATCATCGGACTGATCGTGCTGGCCGCGGCGATCCTGGTGTTCGGCTTCAGCGACCTCGGCGACACCGCCTCGCTGAGCAACATCTGGTCGCACGGCGGCTTCTTCCCGAACGGACCGGTCGCGGCGCTGGTGTCCTTCCAGATCGTCATGTTCGCCTTCGTCGGCGTGGAGATGGTCGGGCAGACGGCCAGCGAGAGCGCCAACCCGCGGCAGGTGCTGCCGCGCGCGATCAACGCGGTGATGTGGCGCATCCTGATCTTCTACGTGGGCGCCCTGGCCGCGCTGACCGCGCTGGTGCCCTGGTTCCGGTTCCCGGCCGACGGCAGCCCGTTCGTGCACGCCTTCGCGCTGATCGGCATCCCGGCCGCGGCGGGCGTGGTCAACTTCGTGGTCACCACGGCGGCCCTGTCGTCCTGCAACAGCGGCATCTACTCCACCGGCCGGATGCTGCGCACGCTGTCCCAGGACGGCCAGGCGCCGCGGGCGCTCGGGCGGCTCAGCCCCCGCGCGGTGCCGTCCCGGGCCATCGCGGTGACCTTCTGCGCGATGCTCGTCGGCGTGGTGCTGAACTACCTGGTGCCCGAGCAGGCGTTCGTCTACATCACCAGCGCGAGCACCATCGGGGCGATCTTCACCTGGGGCATGATCCTGCTCGCCCACCTCGGCTACCACCGCAAGGTGCGGGCCGGGCTGCTGCCCGCCGGGCGGTTCCGGATGCCGTTCGCGCCGTACTCGAACTACCTCGTGCTGGCGTTCCTGGCGATGGTCCTGGTGCTGCTGGGGTTCGACGCCGAAACCCGGGTGGCGCTCTACATCGCGCCGCTGCTGGCCGCGGCCGTGATCATCGGCTACCGGTTCTCCCGGCGCGGCCGGTCCCCCGACGAACCCGCCGGCGAAGGCGAGCACGCCTCCCCGTGACGCCCCCGCACGGGACCACCCGGAAGTGAACCGAGTGAGGGGCACCCTGTACCACGTCACTGGGTACAGGGTGCCCCTCACCTGGAACCACCGGATCGGGTGGACGCCCGGCCGTCACCACCCGTTCGGGAGTTGAGTGAGGGGCACCCTTGTCCGAGTTACTTGGACAAGGGTGCCCCTCACCTCGTTCAGGATCACCCGGGTGGGTGCGGCGCCGGGGGCTTTGGGGTCCTCGGCGCGGAGGGGTGCTGGGGTCCGCTCCGTTGGGCGGGTCAGGCCGCTTCTTCGACCTCGTCGTCCTGCGCGGCGGTGGCGCGGTGCACGCGGGCCTGCTGCCTGCGCCGGTAGAGCCAGGTGCCGACGACCACCGCGACCAGCACGGCGATCAGCAGCCAGCTCGCCCGGCCGAGCCACGCCTCGATGTACTTCGCCGACGCCCCGGCCGCCCAGCCGATGCTGACGTGCAGCGCCGACCAGCTCACCGCGCCGATCAGGGAGGCGGCGAGGAACCGCCCGTAGCCCAGGCCGCTGGCCCCGGCCGCCGCCGGGGTGAGCGTGCGCACCACCGGGAGGAACCGCGCCACCAGCACCGCGCCGATCCCGTAGCGGCGCAGCAACCGGCCGGCCCGGTCCCAGTGCTGCTGGCCGAGCTTGCGCACCACCCGCGTCTCGCGCATCTTCAGCCGGTACCGCCTGCCCAGCCAGTACCCGATGTTGTCCCCGAGCGCCGCGCACGCCGCCACCACGCCGGAGAGGGTGAAGAAGAAGCCCAGGTCGGTCACCGCGGCCGAGGCGATCAGCAACCCGCTCTCCCCCGGCACCAGGAACCCGAGGCCGATCGTGCACTCGCCGAGCACCAGCGCGCCGGTGACGAGCACGAGCAGCGGCCTGGGTAATCCGGCGACGAAGGCCAGGAATTCGCTGATGAACGACACGTGCTCTCCTCGACGCGGGCGGCTGGGCGCTCATCACGCTACCTGCGCCCGTCGAACCCGCGCCCGGGAAACCTCCCGACCCGGCACCGGGTCCTCCCCGATCCCGTCCCCGAGAACCCGCGCACCCCAACGGCCCCAGGAATCCCACCCTCGGCTCAGCAGCTCTTGGTCCAGGAGCACTCCACGGCGCCTTCGTCCACCCGGGTCGCCGGATCGTCGGCACCGGCGTTCGGCAGCGGTGCGATCTCCCGCGGCCGATCGGCCGCGCCCCGGTACTCGGCGAGGCGGATCGCCACGGCGTCCTCCAGGTCCTTCGGCGAGTCCGACAGGAAGTCGTTGAACAGCACGGAGAAGATCAGCGGCGTCCCGTCGGCGGCCGTGACGTAGCCGGACAGCGACGTGACGCCGGTGAGCGAGCCGGTCTTGGCGCGCACGACGCCCTCCGCCGCGGTGCCGTCCATCCGGCCGCGCAGCGTGCCGCCCACCGCCCGGTCCTCGATCCCGGCGACCGGCAGCGCGGCGGTGAACACCGGGAACCAGGGCCGTTGCCGCGCGTTGTCCAGCAGCAGGGCGAGCTGGGCGGGGCTGACCGTGTCCATGGTCGACAGTCCGGAGCCGTCGACGAGCCGGAACGTGCCGCGTCCGATCCCCAGCCCGGCCAGCCGCTCCTCGACCACCGCGAGCCCGGCGTCCCACGTCCCCGCGCCGCGCGCCTTCCGGCCCATCGCCTTGACCAGCACTTCGGCATGCCCGTTGTTGGAGAGCTTGAGGAACGGCAGCAGCAGGTCCCGCAGCGGCATCGACTCGCGCTCGGCGAGCGTCCGCGCTCCGGCGGGCGCGACCCCGGCGCCGGTGCCGCCCACCCGCACGCCGTGCTCGCGCAGCACGCGGGCGAACACGTCGACGGCGTAGGCGGCGGGGTCGCGCACGCTGGTGTAGTCCTCCACCGGAGCACCGCCGGCCGGGACCGAGCCGCTGACGACCACGGTGTCGCCGCCGTGCTCCCGGCGCACCCGCACGTCGGGCGCGGTACCCGGGGCGGCCGTGGTGGCCCGGTTGTCGATCCGCACCGCGTCGGTGCGCGGCACCACCTCCACCACCGCGGGCCCGCCCGGCTCGCCCGGCGCGGTGCGCACCAGGGCCGTGCCCGCGTCGAAGTCGGCGGTGGGCGCCAGGGTCAGCGCCGACACCGGGGCCGCGTAGTAGTAGGGCTCGTCGTCCCACATCCAGCCGGTGCCCAGCGGGACGTCGTCGAACCAGCTCGCGTCGGCCTTGAGCTGCCCGCGCACCACCCGGACGCCGCTCGCCGCGACCTGCTCGGCCAGCGCGTGCAGGTCCTGCTCGCGCAGCGTCGGGTCGCCGGTGCCGCGCAGGTGGAGATCACCGAGCAGCACCGGTCCGCGACGCGGGGCGTCGGTCACCACGTCGGTGCGGAACCGGTGCTCCGGGCCGAGTTCCTCCAAGGCCGCCGCGGCGGTGAGCAGCTTGGCGTTAGACGCCGGGGTGGCGCGGACGTCGGCCTGCCTGCTGTAGAGCACCTCGTCGGTCGCCGGGTCGCGCACCACGACCCCGGCGTGCGCGCCGTCCAGCCGCGGATCGGCCAGGATCTCGTCGAGGTCGGCCCGCAACGCCTCCGGCCCGGTGCGCGCCGCCGCCGACGGCACCGCCCCCACCAGCGGCAGCAGCACCGCACCGACCAGCCCCACCAGCACCGCGCGTCGCATCCGCCACTCCGATCGCCGAGAGGACCCGGAGCGTAATCCCACGATCACCCGCGGTCAACGACCAGCCACGACCACAACCACCCAAGCGCCAAAGCCGCGTCCACCCACGCACGCGCGAAACCCGACCACCGACAGGCAAGCGGCGAAAGCCGCTTCCAACCCACGCACGCGCCGAAAAACCCCCGTCAGGCAAGCGGCGCGAGCCGCTTCCGCACTACCCCACCCTCGCAACCGGCACCGCCGCGGGTTCTCAGCGGCCTTCTCGCGAGGACGCCCTGACGCTGTGTACGCGCTTGTACATGAGGAAGGGCGCCCGGAGCGAGAAGACCGCTGAGGTTCCGCCACCCGCACCGCGCGCCAAAAAGACCACGGACACCGAAAGATCAAGCAAAAGCGATGGAGGCTGCCATTGCTAGGAGGGCCCCACCACAACACCGCTCGAAGGCGGTGCGGCGGCGGGGTGCCGCCAGCAGCGCCGTGAGCCTGCGCACCGAGGGGACCACGACCAGCCACCAGCAGCCGAAGGCCGCGACGGCGACGGCGCTGAGCAGCGCGGCTTGGGCCATCGGGTCCGCGCCGGGCCGCATCGCCTGCGGCAGCAGGGTCAGGAACATCAGCATCACCTTGGGGTTGAGCACGTCGGTGAGCAGGCCGCGCAGGAACACCGCGCCGCCGGAGGCGGGCGGGGCGATGTCGGCCTCGGCGGGGGCGGGGGCGCGGTGGGCTTGGCGCAGCGTCTGGATTCCCATCCAGCCCAGGTAGGCCACCCCGATCGCCTTCACCACCAGCAGCGCGGCCGGGAACGCCAGCACCAGCGCGGACAGCCCCAGGGTGGCGGCGGCGGCGTGCAGCAGCAGCCCGCAGGTGACCCCGGCGGCGGCCAGCCACCCGTACCGCGCCCCGTTCGCGGCGTTGCGGGTGACCAGCACGAAGTCCGGGCCGGGTACCAGGACGATCACCACCAGCGCCAGCAGGAACGGCCCCCAGGCGATGTGCACAGCAGTCCTCCAGATCAGTTCGAGCGGATTCGCGCCCATCCTCCGTGGTTCGTTCGCGAGGTCGCCACGATCGCCGTAGCATGTTCGGATGTGAAGGAATCCGTCGAACTCGATGCGGTCGACTGGCGCATCCTGGAGGAGTTGCAGAACGACGCGACGCTGGCCAACCGGGAGCTGGCCGAACGCGTCGGCCTGGCGGCGTCGAGCTGCCTGCAACGGGTCCGGCGGCTGCGGGAACGCGGCGTGATCACCGGGTCGCACATCGACGTGGACCCGGCGGCGACCGGGCTGCCGCTGGAGGCGGTGGTGTCGATCAACGTCCGGCCGCACACCCGGCGGATCGTCGACCAGTTCCGGGAGTTCGTCCTCGCCCAGCCCGAGACCCGCTCGCTGCTGCACGTCAGCGGGCAGGCCGACTTCCTGCTGCACGTCGCCGTCGCCGACACCGCGCACCTGCAGGGGTTCCTGGTGGACACGCTGGCCTCGCGCACCGAGGTGCGCCACTTCACCAGCTCGGTGGTGCTGGAGCAGGTGCACACCCGCGCGCTGACCCCGCCGCGGCACCTGCGCCCGGCCCGCAGGCGGCGCGGCGGCTGATCCGTCGGGTTCAGTCCAGCACGCGCAGCAGTCCTTCTTGGACGACCGTGGCGACCAGCTGCCCGTCGCGGGAGAAGAACCGCCCGGTGGCCAGTCCGCGGCCGCCGGAGGCGCTGGGCGACGCGCAGTCGTAGAGCAGCCACTCGTCGGCGCGGAACGGCCGGTGGAACCACATCGCGTGGTCGAGGCTGGCGCCGTTGACGTTGTCCAGTCCCCAGTAGACGCCGTGCGCGACGAGGATCGAGTCCAGCAGGGTCATGTCCGAGGCGAACGCGGCGATGCACACGTGCAGCAGGTCGTCGGCGGGCAGCACGCCGTCCGCGCGCATCCACACCTGGCTGCGGGCCTCCTGCTTGCCCTTGTCCCGGGCCACCCACGGCGGGTCGGTCACGTAGCGGACGTCGATCGGCCGCGGCTCGGTCCGGCCGAACCGCGCCATCAGGTCCCCGACCTGCTCGCCCCAGGTCGGCAGTTCCTCGGGGGCGGGCACGTCGGGCATCGGCTCGGCGTGGTCCAGCCCGTCCTCGCGGACCTGGAACGACGCCGACAGCGAGAAGATCGGCTTGCCGCGCTGCACCGCGACCACCCGCCGGGTGGTGAACGACCGGCCGTCGCGGGTGCGGTCCACCTCGTAGACGATCGGCACGCTGGGATCGCCGGGGCGGATGAAGTAGGCGTGCAGCGAGTGCACGTGGCGCTCGGCGGGCACCGTCCGCCCGGCCGCGACCAGCGCCTGACCGGCGACCTGGCCGCCGAACACCCGCACCGGGGACTCGGCCGGGCTGACGCCGCGGAAGATGTTCTCCTCGACGCGCTCCAGGTCGAGCAGCGACACCAGCCGGTCGAGCACGGGCTGGCCGTGCGCGATGCCGTTGGCGTCCCGCGGCACGTCGCCGGGGAGGTCGAGGCCGCCGGGGTCGGCCGCCGCAGCTCGGGCCGCTTCGGTCACGGGTGCTCCTCGTTCGAGAACACCGCCGCGGACCCCGAGGGCGGGACGCCCTGGTGTCCGCGGCGGTCGTCGGATCGGATCAGACGTGGTCCTCCTCGCCCAACCGGTGCACGCGGATCAGGTTGGTGGAGCCGACGGTTCCCGGCGGGGAACCGGCCACGACGACCACCGTGTCCCCGCGCTGGGAGCGGCCCAGCGAGAGCATCGCCTGGTCGACCTGGCGGACCATCTGGTCGGTGGTGTCCACCTTAGGCACCAGGAACGTCTCCGTCCCCCAAGTGAGAGCGAGCTGACTCCGCACCGACTCCTCGGGGGTGAAGGCCAGCAGCGGCAGCCGGGTGTGCAGCCGGGCGAGCCGCCGCACGGTGTCGCCGGACTGCGTGAAGGCCACCAGCGCCTTGGCGTTGAGCCGTTCGCCGATGTCGCGGGCCGCGTAGGAGATCACCCCGCGCTTGGTGCGCGGCACGTGGCTCAGCGGCGGCGGGGTCGCCGAACCGGACTCGACGGCCTCGACGATGCGGGCCATCGTCTCGACCGTCTCGATCGGGTAGCGGCCCACGCTGGTCTCGCCGGACAGCATCACCGCGTCGGTCCCGTCGAGCACCGCGTTGGCCACGTCGGAGGTCTCGGCGCGGGTCGGCCGCGAGTTGCTCATCATCGAGTCGAGCATCTGGGTCGCGACGATGACCGGCTTGGCGTTCTCGCGGGCGATCCGGATCGCCTTCTTCTGCACCAGCGGGACGTGTTCGAGCGGGAGCTCGACGCCCAGGTCGCCGCGGGCGACCATGACGCCGTCGAAGGCCAGCACGATGGCCTCCAGGTTGTCCACCGCCTCGGGCTTCTCCAGCTTGGCGATCACCGGGGCGCGACGCCCGACGCGGTCCATCACCTGGTGCACCACGTCGATGTCGGCCGGGCTGCGGACGAAGGACAGCGCGATGAAATCGGCGCCCAGCTCCAGGGCGAACTCCAGGTCCTCGATGTCCTTGTCGGACAGCGCGGGCACGGAGACGTCCATCCCCGGCAGCGAGATCCCCTTGTTGTCCGAGACCGGACCGCCCTCGGTCACCTCGCAGACCACGTCGCTGCCCTCGACCGCGGTGACCACCATGCCGACCTTGCCGTCATCGACGAGCAGCCGGTCACCCGGCGACGCGTCGTCGGCCAGGCCGGCGTAGGTGGTGGACACGCGATCGTGCGTGCCCTGGACGTCGTCGACGGTGATGCGCACCGTGTCGCCGGTGCGCCACTCGACGGGGCCCGCCGCGAACGTGCCGAGGCGGATCTTCGGTCCTTGCAGGTCGGCGAGGACGCCGACGGCGCGGCCCGACTCCGCGGCCGCGTTGCGGACGAGGTCGTAGACGTGCTGGTGATCAGCGTGGCTGCCGTGGCTGAAGTTCAGCCGGGCGACGTCCATGCCGCTGCTGACGAGCTCGGCCACCTTCTCCGGACTGGCGGTGGCGGGGCCCATGGTACAAACGATCTTGGCTCGTCGACTCACATCACGCTAGCGTAGTCTCTTGACCGATCACCGCAGCACCGAGTCGCGTGAGCGGGCCCGATCGAGCCGTCCCCGCGCCACCGATCGCGCCGGGCGGAACCCCAGGTGAGAGGACCCAGTGCCGCACCACCCCCGCTCACCGGCCCGCCGGCTGCCGTTCCCGGGCGTGATCCTGATCAGCGTGGTGATCCTGTTCACTCCCGCCTCCGGCGTGCCCACCGCCCCGGCGGGCACCGACAAGTTGGTCCACTTGGCGCTGTTCACCGCGCTGTCGGCCACCGGGCGCCGCGCCGGGTTCGGCGCTCCGGCGCTGGCCGCCGCGCTGCTGGGCTACGCGGCCGGTTCCGAAGTGCTCCAGGGCGTGCTGCCGCTGGGGCGCAGCGCGGATCCGCTGGACGTCGCGGTGAACGCGCTCGGCATCGCCCTCGGCCTGCTGGTCGCGTTCGGAGCCCGCCGCCTCGGGGATTGGTGGGACGGGCGGTGAGATGTGGCATTCCCGGTGTCGGTGTGGCCGCTGAGGTGTCGGGTAGCCGTTGATCACGGGTTCAGTTGAGCCCGCAGCCGCGGTCCGCCGCGGCGAACGCGACGAGGAGAGGAGTTCTCCCGATGCGCAAGCTCACCCGTGGTATCGCGGCCGGCGTCCTGTCCGCCCCGCTGGTCCTCGGCCTGTCCGGGGTGGCCGGTGCGGCCGAGTACACCGAGCACGAGACCTCGGTCGGGCAGGAGGGCGTCAGCACCAGCCAGACGCAGGTGAAGGCGCCGGACGACGGTTCCGGCAAGGCGTCCTACCAGCAGCACGAGGCCACGGCAGGCGAGGACGGCGCCCAGGTTTCGGGCACCAGCTCGCAGGCCGGTGGCCAGGGGCACGAGGGTCTGCTGGACTTCCTCGGCCTCTGAGGCCCCGTTCCGCGTGGCCCCGCGTCGCTCAGGCGCGGGGCCACCGCGCGTGCGGGCACCGCACCGGAACTCAGCGCTTCGCCGACGGACCGATGTGCTCGGCGCACCACTCGGTGAGCCCGCGCAGCGCGGTCCACGACCGCCGCACCCGGTCCAGGCAGCGCCGGTCGTGCAGCGCCTCGTCCGGCGGCCAGTCCCGGACGGCGTGCAGGGTGCGGTGCCGCAGCAGCTCCAGCCGGGGGTGGTCGGCGGGGACCCCGCGCGGCCGGGTGCGCAGCACGTCACCGCTGGTCCGGAACCCCGCGCCGGTGAGCTCGGCCAGCAGGGCGCGCAGCCGTTCGCCGTGCGGTGCGGCGTCCACCGCGCCGCGGAACCGGGCGAGCTGGTCGGGCTCGGCGTGGAAGCAGCCGCCGGCGACCAGCATCCCCGCCGCGCTCACCTCGACGTAGTACGCACCGCCGCCCCGACCGCGCTCGATCACCGCGCCGCAGTGCGTCTTGTACGGGGAGCGGTCGGCGCTGAACCGGACGTCGCGGTGCGGGCGGAACACCTTGCCCGCCATCCCGGGCCCGGTGAACTCCGGTTCGAGCTCGGCCAGCAGCGCCTCCATCGGCCCGCGCACCTGCTCCCGGTAGTGCGCCAGGTTGTCGCTCCAGTAGGCCTTGGAGTTGTCCGCCTCCAAGCCCTCGAAGAAGTCGACCAGCCCGTCCCCGAATCCCTCGAACCGCACGCCCGGCACCTTCCCGCTCCTCGACGACGACCCCGCCACGATGGCCGGGCGGCCGGAGCGCGCGGTCGCCGGGGGCACCGTCGGCCGTGCCCTCGGATGGCCGCCGGTGGTCACCTGGCCGGTTGGCCTCCCGGGGCATCCTCGCCGCCACCCCTGGAAGGGGCGCCGCGCCCGCCCCGACAATTCCGCAGTGACCTAGATCACCCACCGGTGATGTTCGGGAGGCGGACACGTGGACCAGCGCTACGACGCGTACTGCGCGGCCGACCGGTACTTCTACGACGTGCCGCGGGCGGTGGGACCGGCCGACGACTTCAGCTGCTCGGTGCCCGCGGGCTGGTCGGTGGCGGAGTGGGACGGGTGGCGGGGCCTGCGCCCGGACGGCGTGGTGCTGCCGGAGCAGGGCTGGAAGATCCACGTGTCGACGACCATGGCCGAGGCCCGGCGGGCGGTCGAGGTGGTCGCGCGGTACTGCCTGCGGCACCGGCTGGCGTTCAAGCACCTGCGCGGCCCGTCGGTGCTGCTGGTCCGGAACTCCAAGACGGCCCCGCGCGAGGCGAGCGGGAAACTGCTGACGCTCTACCCGACCGGCACCGAGCAGCTCGAGCACGCGCTGGAGCACCTGTCGGCGGACCTGCGCGGGGTGCGCGGGCCGTACGTCCTCAGCGATCTGCGGTACGGCGACGGACCGCTGTACGTGCGCTACGGCGGGTTCGCCGTCCGGTGGGTCGAGCGCGACGGCACGCCGGTGCCCGCGATCCGGCGGCCGGACGGCGTCCTGGTGCCCGACGAGCGCGCGCCCGGGTTCCACCTGCCCGACTGGGTCGAGCTGCCCGCCTGCCTGGAGCCGAGCGCACGGGCCCGGGACGCCGATGCTCCCTTCCCCTGCACCGTCGAACGCCCGCTGCACTTCTCCAACGGCGGTGGGGTCTACCTGGCCGCCCGCAAGCGCGACGGCCTGGAGGTCGTGCTCAAGGAAGCCCGCCCCCACGCCGGTCTGGACCGCGACGGCACCGACGCGGTCACCCGGCTCGACCGCGAGCACCGCGCGCTGACCGCCCTCGCGGGCGTGCCCGGCGTCCCGCGGGTGCACGACCGGTTCTCGGTGTGGGAGCACCACTACCTCGCGATGCAGCGGATGCCCGGCAGCAAGCTCGGCCCGTGGCTGGCCCGGCACTTCCCGGGCACCCGCGCCGACAGCACCGCCGCCGCGCTCACCGCCTACCGCGACCGGGCCCTGCGAATCCTGGAGCAGGTCGAGCGGCTGCTGGCGGAGGTCCACCGGCGCGGCCTGGTCTTCGGCGATCTGCACCCGCCCAACGTGCTGGTCGACGAGGACGACACCGTCTCGCTGGTCGACTTCGAGCTGGCCTTCCCGATCGGGGAACCCGTGCGGCCCGCGCTGGGCGCACCCGGCTTCCGCGCACCGCCCGGCCGCACCGGGGTCGAGATCGACGAGCACGCGCTGGCGACGCTGAAGCTCTGGTTGTTCGCCCCGCTCGCCCCGCTGCACGAACTCGACCCCGCGGTGGCCCGCGACCACGCCTGGCGCGTCACCCGCCGGTTCGCCCTCCCCGACGACTACGGCGCGGGCGTGCTGCGGACGCTGCGGCGACCGACGAGCCCACCGGCACCGACGGTGTTCGACCGGCGCGACTGGCGGGCCGCGCAGGACAGCACCGCCGCGGCCCTCCTGGCCAGCGCCACCCCGCACCGGGCCGACCGGCTGTTCCCCGGCGACATCGAGCAGTTCGCCACCGGCGGCGCGACCTTCGCCCACGGTGCCGCCGGTGTGCTGCACGCGCTCCTGGCCACCGGCCGCGACCCCCGGCCCGAGCACGAGCGGTGGTTGCTCGACACCGCGCGGCGCACCCCGCCGTCCCGGCCGGGCCTGCACGACGGCGCGCACGGCATCGCCTACGTCCTCGCCGAACTCGGGCACGCGCAGCCCGCCCTGGACCTCGTCGAGCAGCACACCCCGCCCGCCGTCACCGACCACGGCCTCGCCCGCGGGCTCTCCGGCGTCGGGGTGAACCTGCTGCACTTCGGCCGGACGCACCACGAGGACGGCCTGCTCGACCACGCCGCGGCCCTCGTCGAACGGCTCGCGGACGTGCTGCCCACCGCCGCACCGCCCGGAGGCGCGGCGCGCGCGGGACTGGCCCACGGGTGGTCCGGACCGGCGATGCTGTTCACCCGGCTGCACGCCCACACCGGCGACCGCGCCTGGCTCGACCTCGCCGAACGCGCCCTCGACCGCGACCTCGCCGAATGCGGCACCACCCCGGACGGGACGATCCAGGTGCGCGACGGCACCCGCACGCTGCCGTACCTCGCGGTCGGCTCGGCCGGGATCGCCCTCGCGATCACCGAACTGGCGAGCCACCGGCCGGACGCCGCACCCGTCGCGCAGCTGCCCGGACTCGTGCGCGCCTGCCGCAGCGCCTTCACCATCCAGCCGGGCCTCGGACTGGGGCGCGCCGGGCTCGTGCTCACCCTCGCCGCCGTGCGCGCCGTCCGCCCCGACCTGGTCGACGAGGACGCGATCGACACCCACCTCGCGGAACTGGCCTGGCACGCGGTGCCGCACGGGCCCGGCCTCGCCTTCCCCGGCGCCGAGCTGCGCAGGCTCTCGATGGACCTCGACACCGGCGCCGCGGGCGTCCTGCTCGCGCTCCAGGCCGGGCTCGCCCACCACCCGCGGCTGCTGCCCTACCCGCCCGCGCCCACCGACCTGGTGGCCGCCGCCCCGCTGAGCCCCGCCCACGACCGTGGGCGGTGAACGGAAACAAGGAGGAGCACCATGAACGCGGTACTGCGGTTGCAGGAACTCGAGATCACCGATCACGCGCACGGGTACGCGCAGCCACCGTCGGGCGTGAGCCTGCTGCTCGAATGCAGCGCCAGCACGAACAGCGTCATCCTGTGCTTGTGAGTTCGCCCCCGTGCGGGGCCGTGGCACCGC
Source organism: Saccharopolyspora cebuensis (assembly GCF_039542665.1). Classification (NCBI taxonomy): domain Bacteria; kingdom Bacillati; phylum Actinomycetota; class Actinomycetes; order Pseudonocardiales; family Pseudonocardiaceae; genus Saccharopolyspora; species Saccharopolyspora cebuensis. The sequence goes on along the minus strand of NZ_BAABII010000027.1, from coordinate 9,401 downwards.
CGCGGCCCCGCACCGCTGGACCGGCACCAAGATCGCAGGTCACAGCGTCGTTGTCGGGTTACGCTCGGTGCGTGGTCTCCACTGCGCGCTCCCGGGACGGCGAACTCTCCGGCTCCTTCCCGGCCGACGTGACGAGCTTCGTCGGCCGCAGGCGGGAGATCACCCTCACCAAGCGGCTGCTGGCCGAATCGCGGGTGGTCACGCTCACCGGCCCCGGCGGGGTCGGCAAGACCCGGCTGGCGCTGCGGGTGGCCGGGGGGATGCGGCGGCAGTTCCGGGACAAGGCGCGGCTGGTCGAGTTGGAGGACGTCGAAGAGGACGACCTGGTCGTCGACGCCGTGGTCGAGCAGCTCGGCCTCGGCGGACCGACCACCGCCGACCTGGACGCCGTGCTGGAGCACCTGCGCGACCGCGAGATGCTGCTGGTGCTGGACAACTGCGAGCACGTGGTGGACGCCGCGGCGCGGGTGGTGGACGCGGTGACCCGCTGGTGCCCGGCGGTGCGGGTGCTGGCCACCAGCCGCCAGTCGCTCGGCGTGGCGGGCGAGGCGACGCTGGTCGTGCCGCCGCTGCAAACCCCGGACCCGGAGCACCTGCCGCCGCCGGAGGCCTACGAGCAGTACGCCTCGGTGCGGCTGTTCGTCGAGCGGGCGCGGGCGGCGGTGCCGGAGTTCGAGGTGACCCAGGACAACGCCCCGGCCCTGATGCGGCTGTCCCACCACCTCGACGGCAACCCGCTGGCCATCGAACTGGCCGCGGTGCGGTTGCGGTCGCTGTCGCTGGCGCAGTTGGAGGAGCGGCTGGCCCGGCGCACCGACCTGCTCACCGACGGCCGCCGGGGCGCGCCCGCCCGGCAGCAGTCGCTGCGCGCGCTGATCGACTGGAGCTGGGAGCTGTGCGGCGAGCAGGAGCGCGTCGCCTGGTCGCGGGTCTCGGTGTTCTCCGGTTCCTTCGACCTGCCCGCCGCGGCCTACGTCACCGGGCGGGGCGCGGGTGAGGCCGGCGTGCTCGACGCGCTGCACGCCCTGGTGGACAAGTCGGTGCTGGTGCGCGAGGAGGAAGGCGGCGAGGTGCGGTTCCGGCTGCCGCACGCGCTGCGCGAGTACGGCCACGACAAGCTCGCCGCGCTGGGCGAGCAGGACCCGATGAAGCAGCGGCACCGGCTCTACTACGCCGACCTGGTGGACCGGTTCGCCGCCGACTGGATCGGCGAGCGGCAGGTCGAGTGGGTTCACCGGCTGCGCCGCGAGCACGGCAACGTGCGGCTGGCCCTGCACACCTCGCTGTCCTCCGCGGAGACGGCCTCGACGGCGCTGCGGATGGCCACCGGGCTCGGCCAGTACTGGGGCATCCGGGGCCTCAACGGCGAAGGCAGGCACTGGCTCGACCAAGCGCTGGAGATCGCCGCGAACGACGATCCGGAGCGGGCCGCGGCGCTGCGCTACGACGCGTGGCTCGCGCTGCTGCTCGGCGACGTCGAGGTGGCGATGCCGATGCTGGAGCAGGCCGGGGTGCTGGCCACCCGGCGCGGCGACGAGGCGGAGAAGGCCGCGATCGCCCTGGTCCGGGGCCTGGGCTCGCTCATCCTCGGGCGCCTGGAGCAGGCCGACGGGCTGGTCACCGACGCGCTGGAGCGCTCCCGGGCGCAGGGCTCGGTCGTGGGCGAGCTGTTCGCGCTGTTCGCGCTCGGGCTGGTGCGGGGGCTCGGCGAGGAACCGGACTCCGGGCTGGCGCTGCTCAACGAGTGCATCGCGATCACAGCCGGGTACGGGGAGCTGTTCTGGCGCGCCTACGCGCTGTGGGCGCTGGCCCAGGTGGCGATCCGCCAGGACGCCGCGGAGCGGGCCGAGAACGCCGCCAAGGAGGCGCTGCGGCTGCAACGCGAACTGGACAACCGGCTGGCCCTGGCCTTCACCCTGGACACCCTGGCCTGGACCGCGCAGCGGCAGGCGCGGGCCGAGCGGGCCGCGCGGCTGTTCGGCGCCGCCGCCGCGCTGTGGGACTCCGTCGGCGCCTCCCCCGCGTTCTACACGCCGTTCAGCGCCACCCACGCCGAGCACGCCCAGCAGACCCGGCAGATGCTCGGCGAGGAGACCTTCCAGGACTCCTTCGACCGGGGCCGCCGGCTCTCGCTGCCCGGCGCGGTCGAGTTCGCGCTGGAGGCCAAGAAGCAGCCCCGGCAGGCCCGCGAGGACGACAACGTGCACCCGATGCCGCTGACCAGGCGGGAACGGCAGATCGCCGAGCTGGTGGCGCAGGGCAACACCAACAAGGAGATCGCCGAGGGCCTGGTGATCGCCCAGCGCACCGTCGAGGGCCACGTGCAGAACATCCTGTCGAAGCTCGACTTCTCCTCGCGGGCCCAGATCGGCGGCTGGGTCGCGGGCCAGAAGCAGGGTGACGCAGCCGACAGCGGGAGCTAGATCGTCACCGACCGTGTCGGAAGCCGCCCGATCAGTCGCTTTCGCCCACAAAACCAGGTAGTCATGCCGGGACAAACCTCGGTGCGTGGGCACCCTCCGTGCAGGAGGGTGGGGACACGTGAGCCCCGAGCATCCCGATCAGACATCGTCCGGCCCTGCGACCCGGCAGCACCGCCTCCCCCCGAAGATGCGGTCGGTCCAGGTCGGCGCCGCGGTGGCCGCCGTCGGCGTGGTCGGTGCGCTGGCCGGTGGTGCGTCCGCCGGGACCGAGCAGGTCACGAACGCGGCGCACGTCACCCCGCTGGCCGCCGAGGCGCGGACCGCCCCCGACGCCGCCGCTCCCCCCGAACCGGCGGCGCATCCCGGACCGGCGCACCCCGAACCGGCGGCGCACCCCGAACCGGCGGCCTCCCCCCGGGCCGCCGACCCCGCCCCGCGGGCCCCCGAGGCCGTCCCCCCGGCCCCGGAACCCGCTCCGCAGGCGCCCCCGAAGGACGAGGTCGGCCGGTGGATCGACGAGGCCGTGGCGGTGCTGGAGGAGCACGGCGTGCCCTCCGACAAGCTCAACCGCGAGGCGATCCGCACGATCATCATGCACGAGTCCGGCGGCGACCCCGACGTGGTGAACAGCTGGGACTCGAACGCGCTGGCCGGCACCCCCTCCAAGGGCCTGATGCAGACCATCGAGCCGACCTTCGAGTCCTTCGCCCTGCCCGGGCACGGCGACATCCTGGACCCGGTCGACAACATCGTGGCCGCCACCCGGTACGCGATCGAGCGCTACGGCTCGCTGTCGAACGTGCCCGGCGTCCTCGGCGTCAGCTCGGGCGGCAGCTACCAGGGCTACTGAGGTCCGCGGCGGTCTTCCCGCGGCGGGTTCGCCGCAGCGGGAGGACCGCCGGCGAACGCGGTCAGGACTCGGCGGCGGCCGGTTCGCCGAGCAGCGCGATCGTGCCCTCCAGCGCCTCGGCGACCAGTTCCCGCATCGCCTCCTCGGCCCGCGCCCCGTCACCGCTGCGGACGCACTCGGCGATCTCGCAGTGCAGCCGGACCGCGACCGGGCGCGGGTGCGACGGCATCAGCCCGTGCCCGGTCCGCCACCGCAGCACCTCCCCGACGACCTCGTGGAGCTGGGCGAACATCGGGTTGCCCGAGGCACCGAGGACGGCGCGGTGGAAGGCGCAGTCGGCGTCCACGAACTGCGCCAGGTCCCCGGCCCGCGCGGTGGCGACCATCCGCTCCGCGAGGCCCACCAGGTGCGCGGCCTGCTCGTCGGAGGCGTTGCGGGCGGCCGCCGAAGCGGCCACCGGCTCGACCGCGGTGCGCAGCTCGGCCAGGGTGCGCAGCTGCGCCTCCCGGTCGACCGACAGCAGCCAGCGGATCAGCACCGGGTCGAAGGCGTTCCACTCGGCGCGCGGGCGGACCACGACGCCGACCCGCTTGCGGCTCATCACGAGCTGGATGGACGCCAGGGTGCGCACCACCTCGCGGGCCACGCTGCGCGAGATGCCGAAGCGCCGCTCCATCTCGTCGATCCGGAGCACCGTGCCGGGCGGGTGCAGCCCCGCGCTGATCTCGCGACCGAGCTCCTCCACCACCTTGCCGTGCAGCCCGCCGCCCACCGGCACCTCCCTCGTCGGATCGCCCCCAAACATAGGTGAGTGACCCGGATAACGGCATACTTTATCGGTACGGGCCCTTGTAAAGTCATACTTATTGCCTAGGCTGTGGCGGCGCACCAGCTCAATGAGGAGCCCATCTCATGCTTCACAGCCTCACGGGCGGCTCGACCGACGTCGCCCTGCTCGCCCAGGCCGCGGGCACCTGGACCGGTCACGACACGCGGCTGCTGCTCGCCGCCGTCACCGGTATCGCGGTCATCGTCCTGCTGATCAGCTGGGCCAAGCTGCATCCCTTCCTCTCCCTCGCGCTGGGCGCCGCCGCGCTGGGCCTGGTCGCCGGGATGCCGATCAGCGACCTGGTGGAGACCTTCACCGGCGGTGTCGGCTCCACCGTCGGCGACGTCGGGCTGCTCGTGGCCCTCGGCGCGATGCTCGGCAAGCTGCTCACCGACACCGGCGGCGCCGACGAGATCGTCGAGACGGTGCTGCGGCGCACCACGGACAAGACCCTGCCGTGGGCGATGGTGTTCATCGCCGCGCTGCTCGGCCTGCCGCTGTTCTTCGAGGTCGGCGTCGTCCTGCTGGTGCCGATCGTGGTCATGGTCGCCTCCCGCGCGAAGCAGCCGATGCTCAAGATCGGCATCCCCGCGCTGGCCGGGCTCTCGGTCCTGCACGGCCTCGTCCCGCCGCACCCCGGCCCGCTGGCCGCGGTGGACTCGCTGGGCGTGGACCTCGGGCTGACCCTGGCGCTGGGCATCGTGGTGGCCATCCCGACCGCGGTGGTCGCCGGACCGGTCTTCGGCTCGTTCATCGCCAAGCGGGTGGAACTGCCGCCCGCCACCCACCTGCTCGGCGGGGGCACCGACGAGCCGGCGGAGGACTCCGACACCCCGGTCCGCCGGCCGAGCTTCTGGACGGCCGTGGCCATGCTGCTGCTGCCGGTCGTGCTCATGATGGGCAAGTCGGTCGCCGACCTGGTGCTCGCCGAGGGCGGGATCGCCTACCTGGTGCTCGACACCGTCGGCACCCCCGTGGTGGCGCTGCTGCTGACCGTGCTGATCGCGCTCGTCGTCCTCGGCCGGGGCGCCCGGCTGGGCCGCGCGAAGCTCTCCGACATCGTCGGCGGCTCGCTGCCCGCCATCGCCGGGATCATCCTGATCGTCGGTGCGGGCGGCGGGTTCAAGGAGACCCTGGTCGAGTCCGGCGTCAACGACATGATCATCGACGTCGCCTCCGGCACCAACCTCTCGCCGCTGGTGCTGGGCTGGCTGATCGCGGTCGGCATCCGGGTCGCCACCGGGTCGGCCACCGTGGCCACCATCTCGGCGGCGGGCATGGTGGTGCCCCTGGTGGCCGGGCTCGACCCCGCCCAGGGCGCGCTGGTCGCGCTGGCCATCGGCTCCGGCTCGCTGTTCCTCTCGCACGTCAACGACGCGGGGTTCTGGCTGGTCAAGGAGTACTTCGGGATGAGCGTCGGGCAGACCCTCAAGACCTGGTCGGCGATGGAGACGCTGATCTCGGTCGTGTCGTTCGTCGTGATCCTGGGGCTGAGCGCGGTCCTGTAGACCCACGGGCGGCCGGCCCCACCCGGCCGCCCGGCCACGCGCTCCGCCCACGAGTGAGGGGCACCCTGCACCACGTGACGTGGTACAGGGTGCCCCTCACTCATGTCACGTCCGGGTGATCGACGGCCGTGCGCGCGCACCTCGCGACGCGCCGGGCGCCCCCGCCGCGCGCGGTATATTGGTGGGTCGGGCCCGCGCGGGCCCGCTCCCCAGACCCGTTCCACGAAGGTGGCGCAATTGTCCAACGCCCGAGCCGATCGGGACGCCCACGCCGACCAGCGCGGCCGGGAGATCGCCGACGAGCAGGACTACCTGTCCATGCTCTACGCGAAGCTCGACGACCTGCGCGAGGAGACCACCCGACGACTGCGGACGACACTGCGCGACAGCGGCGGCTCCCCGCAGGCCCGCACCGAGCGGGACATCTCGACCCGGATGTACACCGACCGGCTCACCCAGATCAGCGCGGTGGAGCACGGGCTGTGCTTCGGGCGGCTGGACCTCGACGGGGGCGAGAGCTTCCACATCGGACGGCTCGGCCTGTTCGACGAGGAGCACGACTACGAGCCGCTGCTGGTCGACTGGCGCGCCCCCGCCGCGCGGCCGTTCTACCTGGCCACCGCCGCGTCGCGGGACGGCGTGCGGCGGCGCAGGCACCTCCGGACCAGCATGCGCCGGGTGCTGGACTTCGAGGACGAGGTGCTCGACCTCGACGCCGCCGAGCAGGGCAGCGACCTCGGCCTGGCCGGTGAGGCGACGCTGCTCGCCAAGCTCGACGCCCGCCGGACCGGGCAGATGCAGGACATCGTCGAGACCATCCAGGGCGAGCAGGACCGGATCATCCGCGCCTCGATGAACGGGGTGCTGGTGGTGCAGGGCGGTCCGGGCACCGGCAAGACGGCGGTCGCGCTGCACCGGGCCGCCTACCTGCTCTACACCTTCCGCGAGCAGCTCGCCAAGCGCGGCGTGCTCGTCGTCGGCCCGAACGAGACGTTCCTGCGCTACATCGGCCAGGTGCTGCCCTCGCTGGGCGAGACCGGCGTGCTGCTGTCGACCACCGGCGGGCTCTACCCCGGCGTCACCGCCACCGGCGCGGATTCCCCGCGCGCGGCGGAGATCAAGGGCCGGGCCGACATGGTCGCGGTGCTGACCGCCGCGGTGCGCGACCGCCAGCGGGTGCCCCGGGACTACGTCGAGATCACCTTCGACCGCGCCCCGCTGCGCTTCCACCGCAAGGCCGTCACGCAGGCCCGCACCAAGGCCCGGCGCGCCCGCCGCCCGCACAACCTGGCCCGGCGGGTCTTCCGCGACGAGCTGTACGCGGCGCTGACCCTGCAGGTGGCCGACCGCTACGGCCGCGACCTGCTCGATCCGCGCGACCTCGACGAGATCAGCGCCGAGCTGCGGGCGGACCCGGCGGTCACCGCCGAGGTCGAGGCGCTGTGGCCGGAGCTCACCCCGCAGCAGGTGCTCGACGAGCTGCTCTCCGACGCCGACCGGCTGGCCGACGCCACCCGCAAGCACCTCGACGACGCCGAGCGCGCCGCCCTGCTGCGGGAGCCGGGCGCACCGTGGACCGCCGCCGACGTGTCGTTGCTCGACGAGCTCGCCGAGCTGCTCGGCGAGGACGACGCGGCGACCCGCGCCGAGCAGGACCGCAGGCAGCGCGAGGAACTCGCCTACGCCCAGGGCGTGCTGCACATCATGGAGCAGGACGAGGAGATCGCCGACGAGGAGCGGCTGCGGGTCTCCGACGTGCTCGACGCCGAGCTGCTCGCCGAGCGGCAGCAGACCCGCAGCGACCTCACCGCCGCCGAGCGGGCCGCCGAGGACCGGACCTGGACCTTCGGGCACGTCATCGTCGACGAGGCGCAGGAGCTCTCCCCGATGGCCTGGCGGGTGCTGATGCGGCGCTGCCCGAGCCGGTCGATGACCCTGGTCGGCGACGTGGCGCAGACCGGTGCCCTCGGGGGCGCGCGGAGCTGGGGCGAGGTGCTCGGGCCCTACGTCCAGGACCGGTGGAACCTCGCCGAGCTGACGGTGAACTACCGGACCCCGGCGGAGATCATGGCGCTGGCCGCGAACGTGCTGTCCACGATGGACACCGAACTGCGGGCGCCGGTCTCGGTGCGCACCAGCGGGCACGAGCCGTGGACGCGGCAGGTCCCCGAGGAGCACCTGGCCGCCGAGCTGCCGGAGCTGATCGCCGCCGAGCGCGCGTCGATCGGCGACGGCACCCTCGCGGTCCTGCTGCCCCCCGAGCTGCTCGCCGACCTCGGCCCCGCCCTCGCGACGTCGGTGCCCGGTTCGGCCATCGGCACCGACCCGGAGGGGCTGAGCTCCCCCGTCGCGCTGCTCACCGTCGAGCAGTGCAAGGGCCTGGAGTTCGACGGGGTCCTGGTGGTCGACCCGGAGCGCATCCTGGACGGCTCGGAACACGGCGCGAACGACCTCTACGTCGCCCTCACCCGAGCCACCCAACGCCTGGGCATCGTCCACCCAGGCCCCCTCCCCACCCTCCTCCACCCGTCCGGGAAGTGAGTGAGGGGCACCCTTGCCCAAGTTACTGGGACAAGGGTGCCCCTCACTCACACATCTTTCGAGTGACGGAGTTGTCCACAGGGGACCGGGTTGTCCACAGATCCTGAAATGGTGCTTGGCACGACACGTCGGTACCCCGAACGTGGAGGCATGCCTAGGAAATCACCCATCGATTGGGACAACGTCTCGGCCATCGCCCACCGCGGGATCGTCACCGTCCAGCAGCTCGACCAGCTCGGCGTGCCCCGCCAGACCGTCCACGCCCGGACGGGCCCGGGCGGACCGTGGACCCGGTTACTCCCGGGAATCGTCCTGCTCTCCACCGGAACGCCGACACCCGATCAGCACCACGACGCGGCGCTTCGCTACGCAGGCCCGGATGCGATGCTCACCGGGAGCGCCGCCCTGCGGCTCCAGGGCCTGGAAAGGGCTCCGGAGGAGCAACGACGCGTACGAGTGCTCATCCCGCACTCCGCACGTCGCCTCAGCGCCGGGTACGTCGTGCTGGAACGGACTCGGCGCCTCCCGGATCCGGATGTGGTGCGCGGATTCCCCGTGGCGCCGATGGTGCGCGCGCTGCTGGACGCGGCGCGACGACTCACCGAGCTCGATCCGATCCGCGCCCTGCTCGCCGAAGCGGTCCAGCGGCGGCTGGTCAGTGCCAGAGCGCTGAAAGCCGAACTCGAGGCCGGTTCGGGACGGGGTACGCGGCTGCCCCGCATCGCGGTCGAAGAGATGCTGGCCGACGTCCACTCGGTCGCCGAAAGCCACGCGTACCGCTTGGCCAAACGCAGCGATCTGCCCCGGATGTCGTGGAACGTGCGGGTGCTCGACAGTTCCGGTGCACTGCTGGGCATCCCGGACGGCTGGATCGACGAGGTGGGCCTCGCATGGCAGATCGACTCGCATGCCTACCACCTGTCCCCCGCGAGCTACGCGGCCACGGTGAAGCGACATTCGCTGCTCACGGCGGCAGGCGTCGTCGTGGTGCACACCCTGCCGAGCCAGTTGACGCGCGAACCGGATGCCGTGCTCGCGCAGTTGCGCGCGGCCTACGACTCGGCTCGTCGACGACCTCGCCCTCCCGTGACCGCCGTCCGGACCGTGGCCTGAACCTCGGAGTGATGCGCCAAACCGGGCGCGTCACCCGTTCGGGACATGAGTGAGGGGCACCCTTGCCCAAGTTACTGGGACAAGGGTGCCGGTGGTTTCAATTGGTCGTTGCAACGTGGCCGGGTGTGGACAGTAGT
>NZ_BAABII010000026.1:0-127731 GCF_039542665.1 Saccharopolyspora cebuensis | reverse complement strand
ACTACTGTCCACACCCGGCCACGTTGCAACGACCAATTGAAACCACCGCCCCTCACCCACCAAAGATCACCCGACCGGGCACACCCGAACCCGACGCAACCACCGTCAGCCAAGCGGCGAAGCCGCTTCCGAGCCAACGCCCGAACCCGACGGAACCACCGTCAGGCAAGCGGCGAAGCCGCTTCCGCCCTACCCCACCTTCGCAGCTTGCACCGGGGCGGGTTCTCAGCGGCCTTCTCGCGAGGACAGCCCCGACGCCGTGTACGCGTTTGGTACATCAGGAGGGGCTCCCGGAGCGAGAAGGCCGCTGAGGTTCCGCGACCCGCACCGCAAAGCAGACCGAGCCGCGTCCCACGAGCAGAACCCTCACGTAGAGAGGAGTTGGGCGCAGCGGATGAGGCCCAGATGCGAATAAGCCTGCGGGTGGTTGCCCAGCGACCGCTCGGCGATCGGGTCGTACTCCTCGGAGAGCAACCCGGTCGGCCCCGCGGTGTCGACGATCTGCTGGAACAGCTCCTCGGCCTCGGTGCGCCTGCCGATCAGCAGGTAGGCCTCGATCAGCCAGGCCGCGCAGAGGTGGAAGCCGCCCTCGTCGCCGGGCAGCCCGTCATCGCGCCGGTAGCGGTAGACGGTGGACCCGCTGCGCAGCTCGGCCTCGATCGCGGTGACCGTGGCGTGGAACCGGTCGTCGGACGGGTCGATCAGCCCGGACAGGCCGACGTGCAGCGAGGCCGCGTCCAGGTCGGAGCCCTCGTAGGCGGTGGTGAACGCCTGGACGTCCGGGTGCCAGCCGTTCTTGAGCACGTCCTCGGAGATCTGGTCGCGCAGCTCCGGCCAGCCCGGCTCGACCCGGCGGCCGTAGGCCTCGGCGAGCTTGACCGCGCGGTCCAGCGTCACCCAGCACATGACCTTGGAGTACACGTGGTGGCGGGGCTGGTCGCGCTCCTCCCAGATGCCGTGGTCGGGTTCGAACCAGCGCCGCGCGACCGCCTCGGCCATCGCGCTGACGAGCTGCCAGTCGGCGTCCCGGATGCCCCCGGTGGCCTGCGCGAGGTGCGTGATCAGCTCCACGACCGGGCCGAACACGTCGAGCTGCACCTGCTGGTCGGCGAGGTTGCCGACGCGCACCGGACGCGAACCGGCGTAGCCGGGCAGGCTGTCGATCACGGCCTCGGGGCCGAGCCCGGTGCCGTGCAGGGTGTAGAGCGGGCGCAGCCGCTCCGGGCCGGGGATGGTGTCCACGACGCGGTGCAGCCAGTCCAGGAACGCCTCGGCCTCGGCGGTGGAACCCACGGTGACCAGGGACTGCGCGGTCATCGCGCCGTCCCGCAGCCAGCAGTACCGGTAGTCCCAGTTGCGGACGCCGCCGATCTCCTCCGGCAGCGAGGTGGTCCCGGCCGCCATGATCCCGCCGGTGTCGTGGTTGACCAGGCCGCGCAGGGTCAGCGCCGAGCGCGCCACCAGCTCGGACTCCACCTCGGGCAGGGTGAGGGTCTTCATCCAGTCCGCCCAGTAGCGGCCGGCCTCGTCGCGGCGCTCCTCCTCGGTGCGGTCGGAGGCTTCGAGGTCCTCGGTGCCGCAGCGCAGCTCCAGCACGACCGGCTGACCCTCGGTCAGGTCGAGTTCGGCGCGGGCCGACTCGTGCATCCCGTCGGAGCTGATCTCCCACTGCACGCCGGGCGAGTACAGCACCATCGGCTCGGCGGTGCCGAGGATGCGCAGCCCGTTGGGTTCCGGGGTGAGCCGGACCGCGACCTGGCCGAACTCCGGCCGGGGCGCGAACTCGACCTCGGTGCGGGTGCCGCCGTCGATCACCCGGACGAGGTCGGTGCGGTGCTGCTCGGTGCCGTGCGCCAGGTAGTCGGTGACCAGCAGCCGGGACCAGCGGGTCTCCACCGTCATGGTGTTGGGCACGTAGCGCTGGCCCAGCGGCAGCGTGCTGCGCTGGGTGCCGTTGGTCCCGTACTTCGGGCGGATCGAGAAGTGGCCCGCGCTGGTGCCGCCGAGCAGGTCGGCGAACAGCGCCGCCGAGTCGGCCGCCGGGTGGCACATCCAGGTGACCTTGGCGTCCGGGGTGACCAGCGCGATGTTGCGCTCGTTGGACAGCATGGTCAGCCGCTCGATCGGCGGGGCCTGCTCGCCGTAGAGCCAGGTGCGGCGTTCCTCGGTGAGCAGCGCGAGCACGGTGGCGACGTCCTCGGTCTCGGTCACCCGGTAGGTGGCGAGGGTGTCCCCTTCGCCGACCTTGATGCCGATGTCCGGGCCGTGCAGCCGGGCGAACGCCTTCTCGTCGGTGACGTCGTCGCCGAGGAAGATCGCGGCGGTGGCGCTGACCTGGTGGCGCAGCGCGTCCAGCGCGTTGCCCTTGTCGGTCTGCACCACGGCGAGCTCCACGACGGCCTTGCCGTCGGTGACCTGGACGCCGTCCCAGCTCGCCGGTCCTTCGCGGAGCGCGGTGAGCACCTCCTCGGCGACGTCCGGTTCGGTGCGGCGCACGTGCACCGCGACGCTGGCGGGCTTGGCTTCCAGGGTGACTCCCTGCTTGCCCGCGACGATCTCCTGCACCGCGACCTGGAGCCGGGTGCGCAGCCGGGTGGCTTCGGCGTCCATCTGGTGCACGAACCCGACGTCGAATTCGGATCCGTGGCTGCCGACGAGGTAGACCTCGGCGGGCAGCCGGGACAGGGTGGCGAGGTCGCGCAGCGCCCGGCCGGAGATCACCGCGGCGGTGGTGGACGGCAGGGACGCGAGGGAGCGCAGCGCGTGCACGGACTCCGGCAGCGGTCTCGCCTGCGTCGGATCGGCCACGATGGGCGCGAGGGTGCCGTCGTAGTCGCTGGCGACCAGGAGTCGAGGTGTCCGCGCCAGCTGCACCAGGACGCGGCGCAGCTCAGCGGGCAGGGCTTCGGCGGTCAACGCCATACTCCTCTGGGGCGTGGGGTCGGTGTTGAAGATCGATCCGGATCGACGTCGCGTCACTGTCGGTGGTCGCCGCCGCCGACCCGTCGTGGCGCGCAGTGCGGTCCGGTTGTGGGGTGAACTGCCTGCTCGCACCTAGTCCGCGAGGGGTGTGCCCAATGCTTCGAGGAACGACCGCGCCCAGCGATCGACATCGTGCGTGAGCACTTGCCTACGCAATGCGCGCATCCTACGGCGTCCCTCGGCCTCGTCGATGTTCAGGGCTGCGAGCATCGCGTCCTTCACCCCGTCCAGGTTATGCGGGTTCACCAGGAACGCGCTCGTCAGCTCCGCCGCGGCGCCCGCGAACTCGCTCAGCACGAGCGCCCCGCCCAGGTCGGGGCGGCAGGCCACGTACTCCTTGCAGACCAGGTTCATCCCATCGCGTACCGGCGTGACGATCATCGCGTCGGCCGCGGCGTAGAAGGCGACGAGCTCCTTCTTGTCGACCGAGTGGTGCTGGTAGTGCACGGGTGGGTGACCGACGCGGCCGAACTCGCCGTTGATCCGGCCGACCGCGCGTTCGATGTCCTCGCGCATCTGCTTGTAGTGCTCGATGCGCTCCCGGCTGGGCGTGGCGATCTGGATCAGCTTGACGTCGTCGGCCTGGATCTGGCCCTCGTCGAGCAGTTCGTGCATCGCGCGCAGCCGCACGTCGATGCCCTTGGTGTAGTCGAGCCGGTCGACGCCGAGCATGATCCGGCTCGGGTTGCCCATCTCGGCGCGGATCTCCTTGGCGCGCTTCTGGATCTCCTTGGTGCGGGCGAGCTTGTCCATCTCGGCCGAGGCGATCGAGATGGGGAACGCGCCGACCCGCACGGTGCGGTCGCCGACCTGCACCACGCCCGGTCTGGAGCGGACCCCGACCTGCCCCCGGCTGGGTTCGAAACCGGCCAGCCGCCGGGCCAGCCACAGGAAGTTCTGCGCGCCGCCCGGCCGGTGGAAGCCCACCAGGTCGGCGCCGAGCAGCCCGCGCACGATCTCGGTCCGCCACGGCAGCTGCATGAACAGCTCGACCGGCGGGAACGGGATGTGCAGGAAGAAGCCGATCCGCAGGTCCGGGCGCAGTTCCCGCAGCATCGCGGGCACCAGCTGGAGCTGGTAGTCCTGCACCCACACGGTCGCGCCCTCGGCGCTGACCTCGGCCGCCGCCTCGGCGAACCGCCGGTTGACCCGCCGGTAGCTGTTCCACCAGCCGCGGTGGAACTCCGGCGCGACCACCACGTCGTGGTACAGCGGCCACAGCGTCGCGTTGGAGAAACCCTCGTAGTACTCGGCGAACTCCTCGGCCGACAGCGGCACCGGGTAGAGCTGCAGGTCGTCGTCGGCGAACGGCTCCACCTCGAAGTCGGCGATGCCGGGCCAGCCGACCCAGGCGCCGCGGCGGGCGCGCAGGAACGGCTCCAGCGCGGTGACCAGGCCGCCGGGGCTGTGCCGCCAGCGCTGGGTGCCGTCCTCCATGCGCTCCAGGTCGACCGGCAGCCGGTTCGCCACCACCACGAAATCAGCACGGATGGGCGAGTTGCCCTTGCTCACCGGTCAGCCTCCCGCCTGTGGCCTCCACCTGTTGCGAGGCTAGTCAACACAACCCGCGCTCGCGTGGTCCGCTTGGAGTCGATCAGCGCAGCGTTGACCACTCCTCTTTCCCCGTCCGGTCTAGTACCCAGTGCGCGCCCGGTGTAACGGGTGATGCCGGTGACGTCCGGCGACGTCGCCCTTTCGTGAGCTCGCTTCGAATCCCGGGTTCAGTCCAGGCGGCGTTCGGTGGGCCGCAGCGGTCCGGACATCCGCGGGCCCGAGATCCGCCGCTCCAGGCGGCCGAGCCCGGTCCGGAACGGCTGCGCCAGGAACTCGCCGAGCACCACGCCCGCGCCCAGGGCCAGCCCGGTCGCCACCGCGAGGAACAGCGTGCTCAGCCCGGTCGGACTGCCGAGCACCGACAGCTCGTAGAGGCCGCGGTAGGTCGCCAGCCCCGGCAGCAGCGGCGCGACGCCGGACACCGCGACCACCAGCGCCGGGATCCGCAGCCGCCGCGCCACGATGCCCCCGGCCAGCCCGACCAGGGTGGTGGCGATGGCGCTGGCCAGCACGGTGTGCACGCCGGAGAACACCGTGAGCACCGAGTGGACCGTCGCGGCCATCGCGCCGCCGACCCCGGCCAGCAGCAGCGGCGGCGGCGGGGCGTAGCTGGCCAGCGCGAAGCACACCGACGTGGAGGCCCCGGCCAGCAGTTGCAGCGGCACGTAGATCACCGGGGTGCTGACCGCCGCGCGGCCGATGTCCTGCACGTCCAGGCCGCCGCCGAAGTCGTCGACGCCGGCCAGCCGCAACCCGACGTAGAGCGCGAAGACCACGCCCGCGATCAACCCCGCCGACATCAGCGCCAGTTCGGTGATCCGCCCGGCCGCCGTGACGTTGTAGCCGGTGATCGCGTCCTGCATCGAACCGACCACCGTCATCCCGGACAGCAGCACGATGATGCCCGCGGCCACCGCCAGGGCCGGGTCCGCCAGGAAACCCACCGCGTAGGCGGCCAGCGCCACGCTGGTGGCCACCGCGCCGCCGACCGCCTGCTGGAAGAAGAACGGCAGCGAGCGCCGGTTCAGCACCCGCCCGATCCGGTCCACCAGCGCGGTCGCCGCGGCGGCGACCAGCGGCAGCTCCCAGGACGCGTTGCTGCCCGCCAGCAGCACCGACAGCGACGCCGCCATGCCCGCCCAGGCCACCGTGGCCACCCAGCGCGGGAAGGGGTGCGCGGCGGTGGTGATCTTGTCCAGCTCGGCGTAGGCGTCGGAGGCGCTGAGCTCGCCCGCGGTGATCCGGCGGACCAGGTCTTCGGCGTCGGCCAGCCGGGTGTAGTCGATGGAGCGGTTCCGGACGACCCGCAGCGAGGTGATCGGCGGCAGGTCGGTGCCCCGGTAGCAGGAGACGGTGATCGACGTGTAGATCACGTCGACCTCGCAGTGCGGGAGCCCGTAGGCGTTGACCACGCCGATGATCGTGGCGGTCACGTCCGACGCGCCCGCCCCGCTGGCCATCTGCACCTCACCGATGCGCAGCCCGAGGTCGAGCACGAGGTGGACCGTGGACTCGTCGGGCAGGGCTGGGCCGTACACGGCGCTGCGCGAGCCCGGCGGCTCGGTCACGTCCGGTTCGCGACGTCGAAGCACACCGCGAGCGCGGTGCGAGATTCCCACTGCTTGCCTCCCCCGTTGCCGACCCCCCTTTCGGGCGGGCCCGGACGCATGATCTTCCCCTCGGGCATCGGACGTCATGGCTCGACCGTTGCACGCCGGGCGTATGGCGTCCATCACTGCGGGCGTGTTGTCGCGCACCCGGTGATTCGTGCAGGTCATCGCCGGTTCCCCGCGGACCGCCGAGGAGCGCGCCGGACGGTGCGGCGGGGGTGCTCCCAGCACCGCCGCGCCGGACCTCCGGCGGGAGTGCTTACGATGTCCCCGCACCCGCGGCGCGGGTGCGCGCCGCTGTAGCTCAGCCGGTAGAGCGCCCGCCTTGTAAGCGGATGGTCAGGGGTTCGAGTCCCCTCAGCGGCTCCACGCCCGAACGCGACAACGCCCGCCGCACCTCGGTGCAGGCGCGGCGGGCGTTGCGGGCGCGGTCAGCGCAGCCAGTCCTCGTCGCTGAAGTCCTCGTCCTCCTCCTCGGCGGGCCGTGCTCGGCCGTCCGCGGGCGGGTCCGGTCGCCGCATCGCCTCGAACTGCTCCTCGCCGGTGCGCGCCAGTTCCTCGCGCTCGGCTTCGGACAGCTTCGAGTACTCCTCGGCCCCCCGTTGGACCAGCGGGTCCAGCGCCGCGGCGAACTGCGGGGACGTGAGGGTGTCGCGCAGGCCCTTCTCGCCCGCGAGGACGTCGTCGACCATCGACCTGAAGTGCGGGTCGTCGACCTTGCCGCGGAGCAGCCGCAGGGAGTTCCGGAGGTGCTGCGACAGGGCCGCGTCGCCCCGGGCGACGTCGAGCACGGGTTCCTCGTCCTTGGCGTTCACGGTGTCATGCTCCGGGGTGGTCGTAGGTGGTGCCGGGCAGGGCGTGCTCGTCGATGTCGCGCAGCGCCGTCGCGTAACCCGCGACGATGCCGACGAAGCCCTGGCAGAGGTTCCACGCGAGGGTGTGGGCCTGCACCGCCTGGCCCCAGACGCCCATGGCCTTGGTCAGGGTGGCGGCGAAGGCCGCGCCCGACAGGATCGGGCCGACGACGGTCCAACTGCTGGCGGCTGCGGCGGCCAGCTCCAGGCCCATGGCGATCAGCAGGTCGAGCAGCATCTCCAGCAGCCCCTTCAGGGAGTTGGCCGTCTCGTACATCCCGGTGGCCATGTCCTTGAACTGCTGGCTCAGATCGCGCAGCGTCTCCTCCTGCGCCTTGATCGCCTCGCTCAGCTTCGCGAAGTAATCGGAGGCACCGTCAGCGGCGTTGCCCTGCCAGTCCTGCGCCGCGGCTTCCATCGCGCCCTTGGTCCCGAGCGCGAATTCGACGTTGAACTCGGCGAGGTTCTCCAGCGCCACCCCGGCTTTCTGGACGACCTCCCAATCACCGGCGAACTGCTCGGCGACCCACACCCACGGATTGACCCCGCACACCATGTCGGCGGCTTGGCCGACCCAGTACGAGAGGCTGATGTACTGGCTGGCGCCGAGGACGTTCTCGACCAGGTCCGGGATCGGATCGGACGGGGTCGGCTCCACGAGGACGGAAGCGGGGGATCGGCTCATGGCGGTGGCCTTCCTGCTCAGTCGTAGCTGCGGTCGAGGCGTTCTGCCTGCTCGCGGTCGGTCCGCTCGTAGAACTTCGCGGTCCTGCCGACCTCCTCGGCGGCTCCCCGCTGCACCTCGGCGAGCTTCCGGTAGTTCTCGGTGAGCATCGTCCGCGCCTCTTCCGCCGCCTCCACCGCGGTGGCGAACATCCGGCCCTCGGAATAGCCGAAGCTGATCCACTCGTCGACGTACGCCTTCGCCTGTTCGGCGTCGCCGGTCATTCCTTGGAGCTTCTCGCCGAATTCGCCGATGCTCGCGGGATCGGCTTTGAATTCCCCCACGTCTTCCCTTTCCCGTTTCCGCGCGCCGCCCGTGCCCGGGCGCGCGGCGAACGCCCGCCGATGCGGGCGGCCGCCGGGGTACGGTCCTACCATGCCAGTGACACCATGTCCCCCGTTCGGGGGTAATCGTCATGCCTGAGCCCGGGCGACCGGAGGTGCGCATCCCGGCGGCGCTGGCCGGGTCGCCGGGCGGGTTGCCCGCGCGGTGCGTCCGGCACGGTGCGCAGCGGGCGCGGTCGGTCGACTTCGCGCTGCAGTCGAAGGTCGAGGTCCAGGGCTCCCGCCTGCTCAGCGGCAACCTCCTCGGCGCGGCGGGCCGGATCGGTGAGCGGGCCCGGGCGGTGCGCGTGACGCAGGTGCGGGGCTGGCCGCTGTGCCGGGCGTGCGCCCGCCGCCGGGCGTTGCTGTTCGGCGCATCCCTGGTCGCCTTCTGGGGCGGGGCGGTGCTGCTCGTCGGGGCGTTGGTGGGGCGTTGGGTCACCGGTCAGCCGAGCGGGGTCCTCGGCGCCGCCCTGGTGCTCGGGTTCTTCGCGATGCTCGCCGCCGCGGTGCCGTTCGCGCTGGGCTCGCTGCCGCGCGTGACCCGCGCCCGCACCTCGGCGGACGGCTCCGAGGTCGTCATCTCCGACCCGCACCCGGCGTTCGTCGCGGCGCTGGCGGGCTCGCCGTAGCGCGCGCCCGGCCGCTGCGTCAGATCCGCGGGGTGGGGATGACCGGGCCGGAGCCGCTGGGACGCGGCGGGCCGTGCTCGATGTAGTCCGCGGCGAACTTCATGCCGTCCCGGTACGCCTCGACCCTGGCGCGGCCGATCTCGACCTCGATCTGCTCGGGGTGCAGGTCCTCGGCCAACTGGCGCACCTCTTCCAGGCGCTGCTCGATCCGCTCGTCCATGTCGCTGTCGTCCTCTCCTGCCTGCCGCCGGCGCCTCCGCCCCGCAGATCTTGCCGAAGACGGCGGGGCGGTGAAAGGCGGGGCGCGGGCCCGGTCGCATCAACCCGACGGACCCCGGGTACGCGATGGGTCGGGAGGTGGGGACATGCAGGACGTGCGCAACGGACCGTCGGTGCGCGGACGCACCGGGGACGCGGAACTCAAGCACCGCAAGCGCGTGTACGCGGCGCTGATGGTGCTGCACCTGGCCGGGTTCGTGGCGGCCGGGCTGCTGGGGGCGGCCGGGTTGCTGCCCGGGATGTGGTGGCTGGCGATCGCGCTGGTGGTGGTGACCGGCCTGCTGCCGTGGGTGGCGGTGGTCATCGCCAACGACCGGGAGCCGCGCGGCGGGCGCTGGGAGCGCAGGCACGGCACGCCCCGCTCCCGCCCGCACGCGGCCCCGGGCTGACCGGGCCCGGACCACAGCACCACCCGAACGAGCACATCCGTCCTGGTGAGGGGCACCTTCGTCCGACATACCCGGACGAAGGTGCCCCTCACTCACAACCCGTCCGGGTGAGAACAGCAGCGCGCCCCGTCCGGGTCGAGCCGCTGCCCGTCCGGGTGAAGATGAACCAGGTGAGGGGCACCCTTGCCCAAGTAACTGGGACAAGGGTGCCCCTCACTCACACCTCGTTCGGGTGATGGGCGACGCGAGGTCCCGCCGCTGCGCGGGCGTGCCGGTTCAGCCGGGGGCGAGCAGGCCGAAGTGGGCGCCGAAGGGGTCGCGCGCGACGGCCATGGGCCGGTCCGGGGGCGCGGCGGTGATGCCGCCGCCGAGCTCGACGACCCGGGCGGTGGCGCGCGGCAGGTCGTCGACGGCGAAGTAGTCCAGCCAGTGCGCCGGTACCTCCGGCGCCCAGCTGTCGTCCAGGCGCAGCATCCCGCCGACGCCCCGGCCGCCCAGCAGCCACTCGGTGTAGTCGACGGGCCCGGGGTGCACCGTCGAGGCCCAGCCGAACACACGCCCGTAGAAGGCCCGCGCCTTGTCCGGGTCGCGGGTGGCGAGCTCGTGCCAGACCGGGGCGCCCGGCTCGGCGACGAGTCCGGTGCCCGATCCGCCGGTCGGTTCCCGCAGCGCCAGCACCGCCCCGGTCGGATCCACCAGCACCGCCACCCGGCCCTGGCCGGGCACGTCCCTCGGCGACATCAGGACCTCGCCGCCCGCGGCGCGGACGTCCTCGGTGGCGGACCCGACGTCGGTGACGGCGAAGTAGGTGGTCCAGAACGGGGGCACGCCCGGTTCGAACTGCGGGCCGAGCCCGGCCACGGGCGTGCCGCGCAGGGTGCAGATCCGGTAGCCGCCCGCCGCCGGGCCCCCGCTGCGCACCTCCCAGCCGAACAGCCCGGAGTAGAACGCGGCCGACGCGGCGGTGTCGGGACTGGTCACATCGGTCCACGCCGGGGTGCCCGGCGGGTGCGCGCTGATCTCCACGGTGCGCCTCCCCGGCGAATGGTCTCGGCACCATTCTTGGCGGGAGAGCATCCCGGGGCATCCGATCTCCGGTGGCGATTTGTGCTCATCCGGTGGACTTTTCACACCAACGAGTGAAATCTCGCTTTCGGTTCCCCACGACCGAAGGAGATCAGCGTGTCCGTACGCAGCACCCTCTCCGGAGCCGCCGCGCTCGTCCTCGCGGCGCTCGCCTTCACCGCTCCCGCGCAGGCCGCTCCCGCGCCGCAGGAGGCCCCCGCCCCGCCCGCCGACGCGGTGCAGCCCTTCATCATCGACGGCCGGGAGGTGGACAGCGCCCCGTGGGCCGCCCGGCTGTTCATCGACGGCCAGGAGAACTGCTCGGCCAGCATCATCGCCCCGGAGTGGGTGCTGACCGCGGAGCACTGCGTGGCCGGGGGCGAGGTGAGCTTCAACGTCGGTGACGTCGACCAGACCCAGGGCGAGCACGTCACGCAGGTGCCCGGCGGCGTGCACACCCACCCCTCCGCCGACCTGGCGCTGGTGAACATCGACCGCGCGGTCGACACCGAGTACGCGCCGCTGGGCTCGGTCGGCGACGTCGCGGTCGGCGACACCGTGCAGACCTACGGCTGGGGCGCGACCTGCACCGACCGGCCGGAGATCCAGTGCCAGTCGCAGATCCTCAAGGTCGCCGACGTGCAGGTCACCGACATCGGGTGCAGCGACTACCGGGGCGGCACCGCGGTCTGCGCGAGCCGGGGCGACGGCATCCCGGCCGGCGGTGACTCGGGCGGCCCGATGTTCTCCGGCGGCGTCCAGGTCGGGGTCGCCTCGACGAGCGACCGCGCCACCCGAACCGCCTACACCAACATCACCGAGTACCGCGATTGGATCTCCTCGCTCGCGGGCGTGTGAGTCCTCGGCAGGCGGCCCGCCCGGTTCTCCGGGCGGGCCGTTCGCGCTTCACCGGAAAATGAACGGATCTCTTTTTCCAACGATTCGCCAACGATGTTGACGAACAGGCGTCGCCGCAGGTCAGCGCGCGCGGAAATCAAGATCGAGGGTCTCGTTAGCACCGCCGCGCAGCACGCGGCAACGTTCGTGTAGTGCTTCTCACGTGTTGAATCGCATTGTGCCTGGTAGTCGTGGCGGGAAACGGTCGCATGTCTGACGAGTTACTGATGTTCTGTTAAGTTGGCGAAGCATGACCGGCGATAAACCGAGCCATCAGATCAACAGTCGGAATGGTGCCGGCGGTTCTGCCGGAGGGTTGGAGATCGACACTCCGGTCGTCGCGGACGGCCCCGCGCTGTACCGGATCACACGCGATTCGGCAGTGCTGGATGTGAACTCGTCCTACGCGTACCTCCTGTGGTGCCGCGATTTCGCGCACACCTCAGCGGTGGCTCGCACCGACGGCGGTGTGGTGGGCTTCGTGACCGGGTACCTCCGGCCGGATGCGCCCGACACCCTGGTGGTCTGGCAGATCGCCGTCGATGCTTCCCAGCGCGGTGGTGGCGTCGCGGGCAAGCTGCTCGACGCCCTGGTGGACCGGGTGCTCGACCGCGGCGTGCGCTACCTGGAGACGACCATCACCCCCGACAACGAGCCCTCGATCAAGCTGTTCACCGCCTTCGCGCGCAGGCAGGGCGCCGACGTCGAGCGCAGCGAGCTGTTCGCGGCGGAGCTGTTCCCCGACGCGCACCTCGGCGAGGACCTCTACCGCATCGGGCCGTTCGCGCCGAACTAGGTCCGTTACCGGACCGTGATCGGCCGGGACGTTTGGCCGGCCACGCGGGTGGGAAAAGACCATTGTGATTGCCCGCCCCCGCGTCGGGGCGCGGCACAAGGGGAGGATTTGGCGTGAACGACATCTTCGCGACCCTGGAATCGGAAGTCCGCAGCTACAGCCGCACCTGGCCGGCCGTGTTCGACCGTGCCCAGGGCAGCCACCTCTACGGCGAGGACGGCACCCCGTACCTCGACTTCTTCGCGGGTGCCGGGGCCCTCAACTACGGGCACAACAACCCGCTGCTCAAACGCAAACTCCTGGAGTACATCGAACGGGACGGCGTGGTCCACGGCCTCGACCAGGCCACCGTGGCCAAGGCCGAGTTCCTCTCCACCTTCCACGAGAACGTGCTCGCCCCGCGCGGGCTGAACTACAAGGTGCAGTTCCCCGGGCCGACCGGCACCAACTCGGTGGAGTCGGCGCTGAAGCTGGTGCGCAAGATCACCGGCAAGGAATCGGTCATCAGCTTCACCAACGCCTTCCACGGCATGACGCTCGGGTCGCTGTCGGTGACCGGCAACTCGATGAAGCGCGGCGGCGCGGGCATCCCGCTGGTGCACGCCACCCCCATGCCGTACGACAACTACTTCGACGGCCAGTACCCGGACTTCCTGTACTTCGAGCGCCTGCTGGAGGACAGCGGCAGCGGCCTCAACGAGCCCGCCGCGGTCATCGTCGAGACGCTCCAGGGCGAGGGCGGGATCAACTCCTCGCGTCCGGAGTGGCTGCGCGCCCTCTACGAGCTGTGCCAGAGCCACGGCATCCTGATGATCGTCGACGACGTGCAGATGGGCTGCGGCCGGACCGGGCCGTTCTTCTCCTTCGAGGAGGCGGGCATCCAGCCGGACATCGTGTGCCTGTCCAAGTCGATCGGCGGGTACGGGATGCCGCTGGCCACCACGCTGATCAAGCCGGAGCTCGACGTCTGGGAGCCCGGCGAGCACAACGGCACCTTCCGGGGCAACAACCCCGCCTTCGTCACCGCTTCGGAGGCGTTCCGCCAGTACTGGAGCGATGACAAGCTGGAGAAGTCCACCATCGCCAAGGGCGAGCGAGTCGGGCAGGTGCTGCAGGAGATCGTCGACACCCACGGCGGTGCGGTGGCCAAGGGCCGCGGACTCGCCCGCGGGCTCGGCTTCGAGGACACCAACGTCGCGGGCAAGGTCTCCAAGGCCGCGTTCGACCGGAAGCTCCTGATGGAGACCTCCGGGCCTGACAGCGAGGTCCTCAAGATCATGCCGCCGCTGACCGTCTCCGACGAGGAGCTGGAGCAGGGGCTGCGGATCGTGCGGGAGTCGGTGCAGGAGGTGCTGGCCTGACCGGCCGGTTCCCGGAGCACTGATGGGCGGCCGAGGAGCCGCCGGAGAACTACTAGGAGGACATTGTGTTCGTTCGCCACCTCACCGACATCGAGGACTCCGACGCGGACATCAAGACGGAGAACTGGCGGAGCAAGCGGATCGTGCTGGCCAAGGACAAGCTCGGCTTCTCGGTCCACGAGACCACGCTCTACGCCGGCACGGTGAACGACTTCTGGTACGCCAACCACATCGAAGCCGTCTTCATCGTGGAAGGCGAGGGCGAGGTGGAGAACAAGGCCACCGGCGAGGTGCACCAGCTCGCCCCGGGTTCGATCTACGTCCTCAACGACAGCGACAAGCACCAGGTCCGGCCGCGGACCCAGATGCGCACGGTGTGCGTGTTCAACCCGCCGGTCACCGGCCGGGAGGTGCACGACGAGCACGGCGTGTACCCGCTGATCATCGAGACCGACGAGCCGGCCGCCAACTGAAGCGGCGCTTATGACCGTGGCGTGGCGGGTAATCCCCCGGTGGGGTTGCCCGCCACGTGCATGGCAGGTCTTCCCCCGGTCGCGCAGCCGGGGGAATTGGGCCACCCGAACGAGGAACCGAGAAATGGCGGCGGTGCTGCGGGCACCAGTCGCTCCGGCGGGAATTCGACAAGGAGGCGCAAACCATGACCGTCGCCGATGTGAGCACTCAGGATCGGTACCCGACCCGAGTGAGCGCCGAATCGGCCATGCTCGACCGCACCGACCCGGTGGTCTGGCCGGGCGTCGATTCCGGACCGGCGACCAGCGCGGAGCTGGCCTCGCACGACGCGAAGGGCTTCCACATCGTCGAGGGGCTGCTGTCCCCGGCCGAGGTCCAGGCGTACTGGCAGGAGCTCGAACGGCTGACCACCGACGACTCGGTCCGCGCCGACGAGCGCACCGTGATCGAGGCGAAGTCCAACGAGGTCCGCTCGATCTTCGAGGTGCACCTGCTCAGCGAGCTGGTGCACGAACTGGTCCGCGATCCGCGGGTGCTGGACCGCGCGCGGCAGTTGCTCGGGTCCGACGTGTACGTCCACCAGAGCCGGATCAACTACATGCCCGGCTACCGGGGGACCGGTTTCTACTGGCACTCGGACTTCGAGACCTGGCACGCCGAGGACGGGCTGCCGGGCCCGCGCGCGGTGAGCCTGTCGGTCGCGCTGACCGACAACTACCCGTTCAACGGCGGCCTGATGCTGATGCCGGGCGCGCACCGGACGTTCGTCTCCTGCATCGGTGAGACGCCCGACGACAACTACAAGTCGTCGCTGAAGGAGCAGAAGATCGGCGTCCCGACCGAGGACGACATCACCAAGCTCGCCTACGAGCACGGGATCGAGCAGTTCACCGGGCCCGCCGGTTCGGCGCTGTGGTTCGACTCGAACTCGATGCACGGTTCGGGCAACAACATCACGCCGTACCCGCGGTCGAACATCTTCATCGTGTTCAACAGCGTGGACAACGCCCCGGTGGAGCCGTTCGCCGCGAGCGGCCGACGCCCGGGCTTCGTCGCGGCCCGCACGGCAGACCCGGTGCGCCGCTGACCGGACCCAGGTGAGGGGCACCCTTGTCCAAGTTACTGGGGCAAGGGTGCCCCTCACTCACGTCCCGAACGGGTGCGGGGAATGGAGTGAGGGGCACCCTGTACCACGTCACTTGGTACAGGGTGCCCCTCACTCAGTTCAGCTGGTGGGAAGGGGCGGGTCAGTCGCGGGCGAGGACCTGGGGCGCGGCCTGCTTGAGGCGGGTCGTGATCCACCGGGCCTGGGTGCGGGTCTCGGCGTGCGCGGCCGACACCAGCCCGAGCAACTCCTGGTCGCCGATCGCTTGGGCCGCCTGCCCGGCGAGCACCCAGTGCAGGCTGACGTCCTGCGCCCGCAGGTGCAGCTCGCGCAGGTCGGCCAGCAGCTCCGCACCGGGCCCGCCCCACCGGGGCGCCCCCGCGCCGGGGAGCACCCGGTCCGGGTGCGCGGGCGGTGGCTCGCCGAGCCGGGTGGCCTGGTCGCGCAGGTGCCGGGCGTGCTCGTCGCACTGCCCCGCCAGCGTCCGGCACGGGTGGTGGGTGCCCGCGTCGTCGGCGTGGCGCCCGGCGACCTCGCGCAACGCCGCGGCCAGCTCGGCCTCGGCGTCGTGCAACTGGCCGAGCAGCGCGGCGACCTGGCCCCTCACGGCTGCTCCACCTTGCTGACGCGGACGGCGGCGACCTTGTAGAGCGGCTGCTTGGACACCGGGTCCCACTCGGTGCGGGTGAGTTCGTTGGCGGCCCGCTCGTGCCCGCCGTCCTGGTCGAAGTAGCCGTAGTGGAACGGGGCGAACACCACTCCCGGCCGGTGGCCGCGCAGCCGGGCCGGTGCCTCGATGCAGCCCCGCCGCGACGCCACCCGGACCCGGTCGCCCTCGGCGATGGCGAGCCGGGCGGCGTCGTCGGGGTGCAGCTCCACCCACATCGTCGGGGCGGCGTCCTGGAGCGGGGCGACCCGGGCGGTCTTGGTGCGGGTGTGCCAGTGGTGGACGTGGCGGCCGGTGGTCAACCGGAGCGGGTAGTCCTCGTCCACCTGCTCGTGCGGCGGGTGGTGGTGCGCCGCCTTGAGCACCGCGCGCCCCGCCGGGTCGTGCGCGGCGTACTCGTCCCGTTCGTGCTGGGCGCCGGTGAGCAGGTCGTGCCCGTAGTCCTCGCACTCGTCGACGCCGGTGGGGAAGCGGTGGTCGGCGTAGAGGCGGGTGGTGCCCTCGGGCGCGTCGTCGGTGCACGGCCACTGGATGCCGCGATGCTCCCGCAACGCCCGGTAGTCCAGGGCGGACTGGTCGCAGGGCCGGCCCCGGGTGAGCTCGGTGAACTCGCGCCAGGCGTCCTCGGGACCTCCCCAGTCGATCAGCGCGGCGCCGTCCCGGTCGGTGAGCCCCATCCGGTCGGCGTAGTCCAGCAGCGCGGCGAAGTCGCTGCGCGCCTGCCCGGGGGGTTCGATCGCCTGCTCGGACAGGTGGACGGTGCGGTCGGCGTTGGTGAAGCAGCCGGTCTTCTCACCCCAGAGCGCGGCGGGCAGCACCACGTCGGCCAGTTCGGTGGTCTCGGTGGGGAAGGCGTCGGAGACCACCAGGAACAGGCCGTCCCGAGCGCAGATCGACCGGATGCGCCGCAGTTCGGGCAGGGACACCGCCGGGTTGGTCCCGGTGATCCAGAGGAACCGGATCGTGCCCTGCTCGCAGTGCCGGAAGATCTCCAGGGCGTGCGTCGGCGGGCCCCAGTGCGGGATCCGCGGCACCTCGACGTTCCAGACCTCGGCCAACCGCCGCACGTGCGCGTCGTTCTGCCAGTTGAGGTAGGCGGGCAGCGTCCCGTCCGCCCCGGTTTCGCGGGTGTTCTCGGCGGTGGGCTGGCCGTTCATCTGGAACACCGACGCGCCCGGCCGGCCGATCATGCCGCGCACCAGGTTGATGTTGTTCACCTGCACGGCCGCCGCGGTGGCCTGGTGCGATTGGTAGACGCCCTGCAGCACCGTGGACACCAGCCGCTCGCAGTCCCCGATGATCCGGGCGGCCCGCCGGATCGACTCGGCGGGCACGTCGCACAGTTCGGCGGCCCGTTCCGGCGGGTAGTCGGCGACGACCTCGGCCAGCGCGTCGAACCCGGTGGTGTGCGCGGCGAGGAAGTCGCGGTCGATCCGGTCGTGGGCGATGAGTTCGTGCAGCAGCGCGTTGAGCACCGCCACGTTGGTGCCGGGCCGCACCGCGAGGTGCACGTCGGCTTCGCGGGCGGTGGGCGTGCGGCGGGGGTCGATGACCACCAGCCCCGGCCGGTCGGGGCCGTGCAGCCGGTCGAGCATCCTGCTCCACAGCACCGTCTGGGTCTCGGCGACGTTGTGCCCGACCAGCAGCAGCGCGTCGCACTCGTCGATGTCGGTGTAGGAGCCGGGATCGCCGTCGCTGCCGAAGCTCTCCACCAGCGCCCACTCGGCGGTCGCCGTGCACAACCGGGTGTTGCCGTCGAGGTGCGGCGTGCCGATCCCGCCGCGGACGATCTTGGCCTGCGCGTAGTACTCCTCGGCGAAGAGCTGGCCGCTGGTGTAGAACCCCATCGCCAGCGGTCCGTGCTCGGCCAGCACCTGCTGGGAGCGCCGCACCACGGCGTCCATCGCGGTGTCCCAGTCGGTCGGCCGCAACTCCCCGTCGACGCGGACCAGCGGGCGGGTCAGCCGGTCCGCGGAGTGGGTGGCCTGCCAGCCGAACAGGCCCTTGGGACCGAGCCGCCCCCGGTTGACCCGGTCCTCGGCGCGCCCGCGGACGCCCACCATGCGGCCGTCGGCCACGGCGATGTCCACGCCGCACCCGTTGGAGCACAGCACGCAGGCCGACGGCACCCACCGCTGCACGTCCTCGCAGGGCACGGTGAGGTGCTCGTCGACGCGCTCGGGCCAACTGCCGCCCGGGCCGAACGGGGTGCGCGACCCCCACACGTCAGCGATTCGATCGGCCACCGCACAGCTCCTCTCCGCTCCGCCGCCGGGGTACCGACGTGGTAGTCGGTTCAAACGTGCGTGCGGTCAGAGGGCGCGGAGCCCGGCGAGGACCCGGCGCAGGAGTTCGGGATCGCGGGCCGGTTCCGGCTCGACGCGGGGGAGCAGGCGGGTGGGTTCGTCGGCCAAGGCGTCGGCGAGGTCGCCCCGGATCGTGACCCGGCGCGGCGGTCGGGGCGCCGGAGGTGCGGGGCGGCACCGGTCGAGGAGCTGGCCGACGGTGGTGGCGCCCGGTCCCGCGCGGCCGTGCCGCCCGCAGCGGGCGTGGCGGGCGAGGCACCTGCCGAGGGCGACCAGTTCGACGACGGCCAGGTCGACGGCGGCCAGGGCGGCGAGGACCCAGCCGAGGGCGGTCACCGCGCGGTCCGCGTCGCGAGCCGGTGCGCCTCGGCGTCGCAGGCCGGGCAGGTCCGCCACAACCACGCCAGGACCGAGTCGTCGGCCCGGATCTCGTTGCCGCACAACGACGTCACCACCTCGCCGTGCCGTCGCGCCGCGATGGCGCTCGCATGCCGCTCGCCCGCCCCCGGCACCCACAGGAACGGATGCGGCCGGAACGGCGGCGGAGGCGCGGGTGGAAAACCCGCGTTCTCGCAAGAACTCATGGAACCTCCTCGGTGAGATCACTTGATCTGCGAGTAAAGGTATAAGTTGCATTGCGACTTAAATAGTCGCCTGAACGGGTCAACTGCGAGAGCGCGCCCAGCGGTGAGGAGACTGACCGGGCTGCGATGAGCGGAAGGACGGTGTGGCGGATGACCAGACCAGCGCGGAGCCCGAAGGTCGTTCGGGTCCAGCTCGGACGTGAACTGCGAGCGCTGCGGGAGGTGGCGGGCCTGTCGCGCGAAGAACTCGCCGAGCGGTTCGGGTGGCACGCGAGCAAGGTCAGCCGCATCGAGCAGGGCCACGCGACCGTCGCAGCGGACGAACTCACCAACCTGCTGGCGCTGTTCGGGCCGCCCGAGGACGCGGTCGAGCGGATTCGCCGACTCGGCCAGGAAGCCCGCAAGCGCGGCACCTACGGCAAGGTGCCGGACTGGGCGCGGGGATACATCGGCATGGAAGCCGACGCCGACCGGCTGCGGATCTACGAAGCAGAGCTCGTGCACGGCCTGCTGCAAACCGAGAGCTACGCGAAAGCCGTGCTCTCCACCTCGGTCGTTGTGGCGCCTGCGGACATCGATCGTTCCGTGCAGAACCGGATGCAGCGCGCTGAGCTTCTGACGCGAGAGAACGCCTTGGAGGCGCATTTCGTACTCGGCGAGGCCGCGCTGCATCGGGAAGTCGGTGGCAGGGCGGTCCTGTTGGACCAGCTCCACCACCTCAGAAAGATCGCGGCCCTTCCGAACGTGACCTTCCAGGTGCTCACTTTCGCTGCTGGTGAGCATGCTTCGCTCGGGACCGGCTTCACGTTGCTCGACCTTTTCGACATCGGAGCGACGTACGTGTACCTCGAAGACCTGACCAGCTCGGACTTCTGGGACAAGCGCTCCCACACAGATGTGTACGAAATGGTTTTCTCGCGGTTGTGCGCTTCGGCTCTGGGAGAGCGTGAGACACTCGCCGTGCTGGACAAGGCGATTGCTCGACTGTCGTGAGTGGTGAGGAATGATGAGCCAAGGCTTGGCAGGCGCGTCGTGGCGGAAGAGCAGCCGCAGCAGTGGTGGCGCGAGCAACTGCGTCGAGGTCGGCTTCTCCGGTGAGGTCGTCGGGGTCCGCGACACCAAGGACCGCGCGGCCGGGTACTTCACCACGACGGGAGCGCAGTGGTCGCGGTTCCTCGCGGCGATCAAGACCGGCCGCTACGAGAGCTGAGCTCCCGTTCCGGCCCGCTCACCCGTTCGGGATGTAGGTGAGGGGCACCCTTGTCCAAGTTACTTGGGCAAGGGTGCCCCTCACTCAGTTCAGATCGTGGGACGGCGCCGCAGGGCTCGGCTTCGTGGGGCTCAGCCTGAGGTCGGGGCTTCGCAGGTCATGTCGTGTTCGGGCAGCGTGCCGTCGACCAGGTACTTCGTGGTGACGTTCAGCGCGCAGGGGTTGTCGCCCAGGACGTAGGCCCCGTGCCCGCTCGCGTCGACGCTGACCAGCCGGGACCGGTCGCCGAACTTCTCGTCGATCAGCTCCCCGCCGCGCAGCGGGGTGACCGGGTCGCGCTGGTTCTGCACGACCAGGACGTTGGTCGGCCCGTCGTCGTTCACCGCCACCGGAGGCTCGCTCGGCCCCTGCTGCCAGTAGGCGCAGGGCATGATGTTGGCGGCGGCGGCGCCGTAGAGCGGGTGCTTCTCGCGGTCCTCGGCGACGGCGCGCTGGTAGGTCCCGACGTCCTCGGGCCATTCGACGTCGTTGCAGGTCACCGCGAGGAAGACTGACCAGGCGTTGTCGTTCGGCGAGGGCGCCGCGGGGGCCGGGGGGATCTCCGCGGGGGCCGTTGCGCCGTCGAGCAGCGACTGCCAGGTCTGCGCCATCTGCCCGTAGGAGTTCTCGTTGTAGAGCGAGGCGAAGGTGGCCAGCCGGAACAGCCCGCCGTTGATCCCGTCCACCGGCGTCTCGTCGAGCCGCTCGGCGAGGGTGAAGTAGGTCGCGCGCACGGCCTCCGGCGTGCGGCCGAGGCCGTAGCTGCCGTGCCGGGCGGCGGCCCACCGCGCGAAGTCCGGGAACGTCTCCTCCATGCCCCGGCCGTACCTGCGCATCCCCTCGTGGGTCAGGTGGGTGTCGCCGATGTTGCTGTCCAGCACGATCCGGTCGGCGCGCTCGGGGAACATCGAGGCGAACGCGGCACCGAGCGCGGTCCCGTAGGAGTACCCGAGGAAGCTGGCCTTCTCCTCGCCGAGCGCGGCCCGGATCTCGTCGAGGTCGCGGGCCATGTTCGCCGTCGAGAGGTGCGGCAGCCGCTCGTCGTTCGCCGCGCACTGCTCGGCGACCCCCTGGGCGATCGTCGCCTGCTCGGCGACCGCCGCCTCGTCGACCGCGTACGGCGGGATGTTGCCGAAGTACGCCTGATCGGTGGTGAATCCGCAGCTCACCGGTGTCGAATGCCCGACCCCGCGGGTGTCCATGCCGATCAGGTCGTAGCTGTCCAGGACGCTGTTCGGCATGCCTTGGGAGGCCAGGAATTCGGGCTGGTCCAGCCCGGTTCCGCCCGGACCTCCCGGGTTCAGCAGCAGCACGCCGCGCCGCTGGTCCGGGTCGGTGCTGGCCAGCCGGGAGATCGTGAGCTCGATCTTCGCGCCGCCGGGATCGCCGTAGTCGAGCGGCACCGGCACGGTGGCGCATTGCAACCGCGCGGGGAGGGCGGGGTCGTCAACGCCCTCGGGGCACGCGCCCCACCGCACCTGCGCCGCGGGTTCCCCGCCCGGCTCGGCGGCCACGGCGGGCACCCCGACCGCGGTCCCGGTGAGGCCGAGCACGGCCAGCACGGCCGCACTCCGGCCGGCACCCCATCGTCGTTCCATCTGTCCACGCTCCCCAGTCGGTCTCGTCGCGGAGCACTCCACACCGTGCCCTCGGGGCAGGGTCAAGGCCGAAGAGCGAGCCTCTCCGCCATGACGACGAGCAGGCGCGTGAACGGGTATGGCGTGACGTCGCGGAGGCTCGGCTCCGCCGAGATGGCGTTGACGGCGAACCCGGCGTGAGCGCCATGGCTTCCGTCGAATCCGTACCCTCGATGCGGCCGGTCCCGCGGCTGCCGACCGCTGGTCGTGCCCGGCCAAGACCCCGGCTCGACGCCCTCGAGCGGCTCCTCGGCCGGCTACGAGCACAGATGACGGAGCACCGATGCCGAACAGCGCGAAGAACGCCGACGACGACAACCCCGACTCCGGGCCGAAGCTGCTCTCCGGTGGGAACCCCCAGGTCCCGAAGGGGGAGGGGCACGAGCCGGTGCGGACCTACATCGCAGCCATGCCCGGTTGGAAGCGCTCGTTGGGTGAGCGGCTCGACCGCCTGATCGTTCGCACCGTCCCCGACGTGCACAAGGCCGTGAAGTGGAACCAGCCGTTCTACGGCCACGAAGGCGAGGGCTGGTTTCTGGCCTTCCGCTGCTACACGAAGTACGTCCAGCTCCAGTTCTTCCGCGGGGCCTCGCTCGACCCTGTTCCGCCCAAGGCGTCCAAGCACGACGAGGTGCGCTACTGCGACATCCGCGAAGACGACGACCTCGACGAGGACCAGCTCGTCTCCTGGATCGAACAGGCGAGCAACCTTCCCGGCGAGAAGATGTAGAGCCGCCGGCCACACCCGTGAAATACCGGTTGCGTCCCGATCCGGCCCCTCACCCAGGTCACGCGGTGGGGTCGGTGAGGCCGAGGTAGCGGCGCTGGTTGAACTGGGCGCCGCAGCAGGAGGCGCCGAGGTCGTGCCCGATGCGCTCGACGACGTCGGCCAGTTCGAGCCGGGCCAGCCAGGAGCGCGGCAGCACCGCGGTGCCGTGCCGGGCGCCGAGCAGGCTGCCGGTGATCGCCGCCGTCGAGTCGCTGTGCCCGGAGTGGTTCGCGGCCAGCCGCAGCGCGTCGGTGAACTGCTCGGGCTTGGGCAGCGCCAGCGCGCAGTAGACCCCGATGGCCAGCGCTTCCGGCCCGATCCAGCCCTTGCCGAGCCGTTCGACGTGGCCGAGGTCGGCGCCCAGCCGGGCCAGGGTGGCCGCCTCGGCCAGCGCGATCGCCGTCTCGGTGTCCTCCCGCAACGCGCGCCCGGCGGCCTGGTCCACCGCGGCGGGCAGCCTGCGGTCCTGCACGGCGAGCAGGTGCACCAGCACCGCCATCGCCCCGGCCGAGGTCCACCCGCCGGTGCCGCCGTGGGTGAGCGCGCCGAACTGGCAGGCCAGCTGGTAGGCCATCTCGGCGGTCGGGGCGAAACCGGCCGGGGCCGCCCGGTTCACCGCGCCGCAGCCCTTGGAGGTGTTGCGCGGACGTTCCGGCGTGCCGAGGTCGGGTTCCTGGAGCGCGCGCAGGCTGGTCAGCCCGGGCGTCCGGTTGGCGTAGAGCTCCGCCTCGGCGAGCAGCCCGGTGACCCCGGGGGCCGGCTTGTGCTCCTGCTGGGTGAGCAGCCACCGGCGGTAGGCGGCGGCGGTGGACTCGACCGGTCGCCACGGCCCGCCGCTGTTGCCGGTGGTCCAGGCGTGCAGGTAGCCCTCGCCGGTGAACAGCGTGAGCTGCGTCGAGTCGCCGAGCAGCGCCTGCGGCGGCGGTTCGGTGATCCCGGTGTCGCCGTGCTCGGTGCGGATGTCGGGCAGCGCGGTGAACTCCACCGGCAGTCCGAGCGCGTCGCCGAGGGCTCCGCCGAGCAGGCACGCGACGGCGCGGTCGACCACTGACGGCTCGGGCACGGTGTCTGGAGCTCCTTCTGCGGTGGCCTCGGGCGGCTGCACGGTCGCGGGTGACTCTACTTGGCCCCTCCGGAAGCCGGGAGACGTTCGGCCGAACGCCGGTTACGTGACGCTCGCCGCGTGCGACCGGATGGTCGGGTTCGTACCGTCCGGACGTACCGCCATCAGGGTGAACCGAGCCGGGTGTGCCGTCCTCCGCCGAGTGAGCGATCACTACGGTGAGTCGGTCCCGGCGGTATGGACGCCGGGCACCGCCGTGGACGAGACTTGACGTCTCAACAATCCGCTCACGAGGTCGAAGTCGGTGATGATGGCGCGCCAGGCTCCGGGTGCGGGCTTCGAGTTCCGCCTGCTCGGGCCGCTGGAAGTGCGGCTCGACGGTGGGGCGCGCCCGCTGGGCAGCAGCAGGGTGCGGGCGCTGCTGGCGTGCCTGCTGCTGGAATCGAACCAGGTCGTGTCGATGGACCGCCTGATCGACACCCTGTGGGACCGCGAGCCGCCCGCCACCGCGCGGACCATCGTGCACGGCGACATCTCCGGGCTGCGCAAGCTGTTCGCCGCCGCCCGCGACGGCGACCCCGAGCTGATCACCCGCCCGCCGGGCTACGAGCTGCGGATCTCCGGCGAGCGCATCGACGTCCGCCGCGCCCAGGCGCTGATCGCCGACGCCCGCGAGCTCGACGCCGAGCAGCGGTCGGCGGTGCTCGCCGAGGCGCTGGAGCTGTGGCGCGGCCCGGTCCTCGCCGACCTGGAAACCACCCGCCTGCACCGGATGCACGCACCCGCGCTGGAGGAGATGCGGCTGCTCACCCTGGAGGAGCGGGTGGCCGCCGACCTCGAACTCGGCAGGCACCACCACCTGGTGCTGGAGCTGTCCGCGCTGGCCGACCGGTACCCGCTGCGGGAACGGCTCACCGGGCAGCTCATGCTCGCCCACTACCGCGCCGGGCACCGCGCCGAGGCGCAGGCCCGGTACCACGCGCTGCGCCACCGGTTGTCCGGCGAACTCGGCATCGACCCCGGGCCGGAGCTGCGGGACCTCTACGAACGGCTGCTCCGCGACGACGACGCGCTGCTCAACCCGCAGCAGCGGCAGGACGCCGCGATCGGGATGCGCCGCCCGGTGCCCGCCGAACTGCCGCCCGCGCCGGCCGGTTTCGTCGGCCGCGGTCGCGAACTCGCCGCGCTGGACCGGATGCTGGCCGAGCGGGAACGCGGTTCGGCGAACCTGCTCGCCGTGGTCACCGGCACCGCGGGCGTCGGCAAGAGCGCGCTGGCGGTGACCTGGGCGCACCGGGTCGCGGCGGAGTTCCCGGACGGCCAGCTCTACGCCTCGCTGCGCGGGTTCGAGTCCGAACGCGCGCCGCTGGCCCCCGGCGAGGCGCTGACCAGCATGTTGAAGACCCTCGGGGTGGCCGCCGACGCGATCCCGCCGGACCTCGACGACCGCACCGCGCTCTACCGCTCGCTGCTGGCCGACCGCCGGGTGCTGGTGCTGCTCGACGACGCCCGCGACTCCGAGCAGGTGCGCCCGCTGCTGCCCGGCAGCTCCGAATCGGTGGTGCTGGTGACCAGCAGGCGGCGGCTGGACGGGCTGGTGGTGCGCAGCGGCGCCCGGGTGCTGCCGGTGGAGACGCTGTCCACCGACAGCGCCATCGCGCTGCTGGACCGCTCGGGCGTGCCCGGCAAGCTCGCCACGGAACCCGGCGCGGCGGCCGAGCTGGCCCGGTTGTGCGGCGGGCTGCCGCTGGCGCTGCGGATCGCCGCCGCCCGGCTGGCCGCCACCCCGGCGCGCGAGGTGTCCGACCTGGTCGCCGAGCTCACCGACGAGGACAACCGGCTGCACGCGCTGGACATCGACGACGCCGACACCAGCGTCCGCCGCGCCTTCGACATCTCCTACCGCAGCCTGCCGCCGGTGCACGCCGACGCGTTCCGGCTGGTGGGCCTGGTCCCCGGCCTGACCTTCACGGCGCACGCGGTGGCCGCGCTGTGCGCCACCGACGTGCCCAGCGCGCACCGCAGGCTCCGCGCCCTGGCGCTGGCGCACCTGGTCACCGAGCCGGAACCGGACCGCTTCGGGATGCACGACCTGCTGCGCGTCTACTCCCGGGAGCTGTTCGCCGAGCGCGCGCCGGAAGGCCGCACCGAGCCGCTGCGCCGGTTGCTGCAGCACTACCTCGTCGTCGCCGACCACGCCCGCCGGTTCCTGCGCCCGGCCCGCGACGAGCTCGACTACACCGCCGAACGCGGCTCGGTGCCGCTGTGCGCGTCGATCACCGGCCGGGCCGAGGCGCTGGAGTGGTTCGACGCCGAGTGGCCGAACCTGGTCGCGGCGATCCGCGCCGCCGGTGTCGAGGGGCTGCACGACCTGGTCTGGCCGCTGGTGCGGTTGCAGTTCAACTACCTGATGGTGCGCTGCCCGTGGGAGGACTGGATCCGGATCTACTCCGAGGGCCTGGCCTCGGCGCGGGCGGTGTCCGACCCGGTGGGCAACCTGCTCATGATGGCCGGGCTCGGCGTGGTCTACTCCCGCTCCGGCGAGCCGGAGGTGGCGCTGGCGCACTACGCCGAGTCGCACCGGGTCGCGGTGGGCACCGGAGATCCGTCCTGGCAGGCGTTGTCGCAGGTGAACATGGGCGCGGTGCTGATCAGGCTGGAGCGCTTCGACGAGGCCCGGGTGCACTGCGAGGACGCGCTGCGGCTCTACCGCTCGATCGGCGACAGCTACTTCGAGGCCGGGGCGCTGAACAACCTCGCCCAGGTCGAGCAGGTCAGCGGCAAGCTGGACGCCGCGCTGGCGCACCTGCGCGAGGCCGAGGCGATCTACCGGGAGGTCGACGACCTCGAAACGCTGGCGATGGTGCTGAACAACTGCGGCGAGGTCAGCATCGAGCTCGGCCGCACCGAGCAGGGCGAGCGCTACCACCACGAGGCGCTGGACGTCGCGCTGCGCTGCGGTTCGGCCACCCGCCAGGCCGCCGCGCACCGCGGGCTCGGCAACGCCGCCCGGCTGCGCGGCGACCTCGCCGTGGCCCGCACCCGCTGGGAGACCGCGCTGGCCATCTTCGAGACCAGCGGACTGCCCGACGCCACCGAGGTGCGGGCCCGGCTCGACGAGCTCACCGACCCGCCGCCACCCCGGGCGCACAGCGTTTAGCGAGCGTTTAGCGCTGGCTTAGCGCCGCCTGGGAACGTGGTCATCGTGCGGGTCAACCGTGCACGATCCGCACACCTAGGGCGGCTGCTGGGGGAGTCCACAGGGGGGATCGGGTCGCCCGGCCGTCCCGGTCGGGTCATCCGGCCGGGACGGCCGCAAGGGGGAGGGGCATCCGGGATGCGTGTCCGTCCCGGGTGGACGTGTGGGGGTGAGTGCGGGCCTTCGGGTTCGGGGTGGGGATGTGAGAAGCCCCGAAGGTCCGCACTTTCGTTCTTCGCGGGTGGCGGGACCGCCGCGTTCAGAGCCGTTCCAGCTCGGGGCGCTTCGGGCCGCGGCCGTCGCCGCTGGAGCGACCGCGCAGCCGCCTGCTGATCCACGGCGCCAGGTGTTCCCGCGCCCACCGGATGTCCTGGGCGCGCTGGGCCCGCCACGGCGCCTGCGGCAGCGACGGCAGCGGATCCCGCCAGTCCTCGGCGGTCGCCACGCCGAGCGCCTCGCAGGCCCGCAGCGCGACGCGCCGGTGCCCGTCGGCGGACAGGTGCAGCCGGTCCGCGCTCCACGACCGGGAATCCCGCAGCACGCCCATCGACCACAGGTCCAGCACGTAGCAGCCGTGCTTGTCGGCGATGGCGCGCAGGTGCGCGTTGTAGGTGCCGACCTTGCCGCGCAACCGGCGCAGCACCGGGGTGTCCCGGGTGTCGAAGCCGGTGCCGATCAGCACGTCCGCGCCGGTGGCCCGCAGCCGGCCGACCGCCTCCTCGAACAGCGCCGCGAGCTCGTCGGGATCACCGCCGGGCCGGATGATGTCGTTGCCGCCCGCGGTGAACGACACCAGGCCGGGGCGCAGCGCCACGGCCTGCGGCACCTGGGATTCGACGATCTGCCGGAGCAGCTTGCCGCGCACCGCGAGGTTCGCGTAGCGCAGGCCGGGTTCGTGCTCGCCCAGGTGCTCGGCCAGCCGGTCGGCCCAGCCCCGGAAGCCGCCGTCGGGCCGCAGGTCGGCGAGCCCTTCGGTGAAGCTGTCACCCAGCGCGACCAGGCTGTCCCACCGCGTCGACTTCGCTCCCGCACCCATTGCCAGTCCTTTCCGCCCTCTCCAGTTCGGTTCGGTCCGCCGCCGTCGGAGCGCCTGCTCCGGCGCTGGGCGGCGGCGCCCGGACCACAGTGGTCCGCCGACCTCTACCTACGCCACCGTCGGTACGGGACTTCGTGATTAACGGCACGCGGATGTCTAGGAAAACGGGGCCGTCCGGCTCGCGCCGATGCGCCGCCCGGGTGATCCCGGCCGCCTCGGAGCGGGACGTCACCGAGCGTGCGCGCCGACCCGCGAGTGCCCCTCGCCCAGGAGGGCGCGCCCGGGGGTGGCCGGTTCGGGTGCCCGCCCTCGCCCGGGTTCGCGGAGGGTGGCCGGGTGATCGGCGCGGGGTGATCGCCCGCCGGGTCGCGGAGGTGCTGCCCGATCGGGGCTGGTGAGGCCGGAAGTCGTGGCACCGCACCGTCCCGCGCCCGTTCTTCCCGGGAGTGGTCCTTCGTGGAAACACCGGTACGGGTGAACCTCAACTGCTAGTGTCCTTCGGCGGTAGCAAAAGCAACGAGGGGGCTCGTGATGTCGCGATCGACGCAGGTGGCAGCACGTACCGCGGCCTCGCGGGCGCGGCGCTACCGCCCCGTCGGCGCACTCGCGATCTACTGAGTGGGGAACGACGGCATGTCCTGCTGCGTCGGTGTGAGTGCGTTCGCCCGGAACCGTCCGGAGCCGACGCGCCCCGAACGCTTCGAGTACCTGGGGGAATCGTGACGTCACCGCAGAACCCGGCGTCCGCGCCGGGGCCCGCGGGTCCACGACGGGCACCCGGACCGGGTGGCCCGCCGCCCGCCGGTCCGCCGCTGCGCGGCTCGCTCGGCGCCGAACCCGGCCCGCCGCCCGGCGGTCCGCCACCGGCCGGTCCGCCGCGCGCCCCGGCCCCGGGACCGCGCCGCTTCGACCTGCGCGGCGAGTTCGCCGCGCTGGCCGCCGAACCGCACCCCTTCGCGCTGTGGGAGCGCATCGAGCAGCTCCCGGACCGCTTCGAGCACGAGCAGCGGCGACAGGGCCCGCAGCAGCCGCGCAGGCACTCCGCCACGCCCACGCCGGGCGGTGGCGTGCCCGTGCTCTCCGGTGACCTCGGTGGCGCGGAACCGCCGCAGCCCCCCACCGGGATGTCCGGCTCGCTGGACGCCGACCCCGTGCGCCCCACCGGTTTCGGCGGTGCGCTCGACGCTCCCGGCGAGTCCGAGCTGATCACGCCGCCCGCTCCGCCCGCCGCGACCAGCGGCGGACTGCTCGCCCCCGGCGGCGCGCCCCGCGACGAGCCGCGCCACGGCGCTCCGGCGCCGCCCGGCCGACCGCCGATGCCGCCGGCCGGTCAGCGACCCGAGGTGCGCACGCCCACGTCCGATCCGGCCGCCGCGCCGCCGATGGACGCGCCGCTGAGCTTCCCGCCGCGCCCCGAGGCCCCGACGAGCGGACCGCTGCCGGTGCAGCAGGTCGACGGCGTGTTCACCGCGGACACCGCCGAGCCCGCGCCGCGCCCGCAGGACAGCCCGCCGCCGGAGCCCGCGACCGGTGAGCCCCGACCGCACGGCGGTCCGGCGGCTCCTCGTGGAGGCGGTGCGCCCGACGCGCCGCGACCGGAGGGACCGGCGAGCGGCCCGCCGCCCGCGGGCGCCCCGCGGCCGGAGACCGGTCCGCGCCCCGCGGTGCCCGGTCCACCGCACGCCGAGGGCCCCGCCGGCCCGCCGCCCCCGGAACCGCCGCGCCCCGAGGGGATGCCGCGGCGGCCCGACCTGGCCGGACCACCGCCGCCGGTGCCATCGCGACCGGAGGACGGTCCGCGCCGGGAGGGCCCGCCGAGCGGTCCGCAACCGGCGGTGGGTCCGCGTCCGGACGAGGGCGCGTCGCCGGTGCCGCCGGACGAGCCGCCGTCGGGGGCGCCGTCGCCCCAGGTGGGGCCGCCGAGCGGTCCGCAGCCCGCGATGGGTCAGCGTCCCGATGGACCGCCCCCGACTCCCGGGGACGGCGCGCGTCGGGAAGGTCCGCCGAGCGGTCCGCAGCCCCAGGTGGGCCACGGCCCGGAGGGAGGCGCCTCGCCGGTGCCGCCGGGCGCTGCGCAGCCGACTCCGGGGGACGATCCACGCCGCCAGGGCCCGCCGAGTGGTCCGCCGCCCCACGGGGGGCCGGGCCCGGAGGAGGGCGTCTCGCCGGGCGGCCCGCAGGGTCCGCGTCCCGGCGGCCCGCCGCCGCGTCCGGAGGACGGTCCGCGCCGGGAGGGTCCGTCGAGCGGTCCGCAGCCCCAGGTGGGTCCGCCGTCGCCCCAGGTGGGGCCGCCGAGCGGTCCGCAACCCGCGATGGGTTCGCGTCCCGATGGTCCGCCCCCGACTGCGGGGGACGATCCGCGCCGCCAGGGCCCGCCGAGTGGTCCGCAGCCCCAGGCGGGGGCGCCGTCGCCGCAGGTGGGGCCGCCGAGCGGTCCGCAACCGGCGATGAGTCCGCGTCCCGATGGCCCGCCGCGTCCGGAGGACGGTCCGCGTCGGGACGGTCCGCAGCCGGTGCAGTCGGGTCCGCCGTCGCCGCCCGGGGGGATGCCCGCGCCGCACGGGGCACCGCCGCGACCGGGCGGGCCCGCCGGCCCGCCACCTCCCGCGCCGCCGCGCCCCGAGGCGCAGCAGCCGCCCCAGCAGCAGCGGCCGGAGTCGGCGCCGGAACCACCGCGTCCGGCGGCGTCCCCGCCCGTGCGGGCCGCGAAGTTCGTGCCCCGCGCGGACGGCGGTTTCGGCCCGCAGGGTTCGGGCGGCGGCTGGTCCGGCGCGAGCGCGCAGGTCAGCTACGGCCGGAACATGCAGTGGTCGCCGGAGGACTTCAAGGAGGACAGCAGGCAGGACCGCGACTTCCACAACGGCGGGGGTTACCGCGCCGGTGAGGGCGGCGCCGTGCCGCAGTTCCTGGTGGAGGCCGACGAGCTGTTCGAGGAGGAGGACAGCGGCGGCCGGCTCGTCGCACCGCCCGTGCTGGGCGAGGCGCCATCGAGCTACCGGGACTTCTGAGGAACCCGCGGACCCGCCTCGTGCGGGAAGGCCCAGGCACTGACCCCCCCACGAGCCGAAATGAGCCTGTGATGGTCGAGACGATCACGCTGTCGATCCCCGCGGTCGACGTGCTCGGTGAGCGGTTGAACCTCACCGTGCGGCAGTACCCGTTCGAGATACCGCACGTCGGGGAGTCGGCCGAGGACCGCGACCGGCTGACCCACCAGGTGTGGAGCGAGCTGGAGACCAGCGGGCTGGCCCGCTCCGGGCGCCCCGAGCCGGAGGTGGAGGACGCCCTCTACCTGCTGTGCACCTCGGAGGTGGCGATCGCGGCGGCGGGCCTGCTCGACGTGCGCGCCGGGCACCGGCTGGCCGCGCGGGTGGTGGCCACCGGGGAGGTCGGCGTGGTGGGCGTGCTCGACGGGCGCGGGTTGCGGATGAGCTTCCTCGCGCCCGACGAGCTGCCCCGGGCCTGCGCCGACCTGCTGCCGGACGCGCCGAAGGGCGGCGGCGCGATGCTCCGGGCGATCGCCGACCGCAGCAACGGGCACCCCGCGGACGCCGACATCGAAGGGCTCGGCGAACTCCGGGCGCTCACCGCGCGGCCCAAGTTCCGGCTCGGGCACTTCGCGGTCACCGGCCCGGACGGCCGCGGCGCCCGGCGGCGGGCACCGGGCCTGACCTGGTTCGACAACGACCTCGGCCGGTTCGCCCTGCACGGCGAGCGGGTCGACGGGCGGGACGTGATCAACTGCGGTCCGGCGGACAAGAAGGCGATCGCGGGCCGGCTCGCCGACCTCCTCGCCCCGGCGTGACCTCCGCCCGCCACCGGCACCGGGAGGCGCTCACCACCGCTGCGTGCACGGCGCGACGAGGATAGGGCAGGCTAAGTGGTGTGACACGCGACCGCCAGACCACGACCACCGAGGACGGCTCCGAGCGCGACTCCCTGATGAACCTGCTCGGCGGTCGCA
The DNA here is from genome assembly GCF_039542665.1 of Saccharopolyspora cebuensis. NCBI lineage: Bacteria > Bacillati > Actinomycetota > Actinomycetes > Pseudonocardiales > Pseudonocardiaceae > Saccharopolyspora > Saccharopolyspora cebuensis. Next base: position 96,212 of record NZ_BAABII010000026.1, on the reverse strand, counting down.
CCAGCGCGATCGACGCCAGCCTGCCGCCGGTCGTGTTCGTGCTGGGCTGGTACCTCGGCGACGAGTCCATCGGGCTCGGCAGCGGGCTGGCCGTCGCCGTGAGCGCGATCATCGCGGTGTGGCGGCTGGCCCGGGGCGCCCGCCCCGGGGCGGTGCTGGTGAGCCTGCTCGCGGTGCTGCTCGGCGCGGTCATCGCGCTGCGCACCGGCGACGCGGTCGACTTCTTCCTGGTCCGGGTGGTGACCAACGCCGCGAGCGCGCTGGCCTGGGTGGTGAGCATCGTGGTGCGCTGGCCGTTCCTCGGCATCGTGCTGGGCACGGTGCTCGGCCAGGGCAGGCGCTGGCGCCGCGACCCGGACCTGTTGCGCGCCTACAACCGCGCGAGCTGGGTGTGGGTCTGCCAGTACCTGGTGCGGCTGGTGGTGTTCATCCCGCTGTGGCTGGCCGGGCTGGTGATCCCGCTGGCCATCGCGCAGGTGGTGCTCACCTGGCCGCTGGTCGCGGTCTGCGTCGCGGTGAGCTGGTGGGTGCTGCGCCGCGCGCTGCCCGACGACCACCCCGGCCTGCGCCACCCCCGCACCCCCGCCCCCCGTCCGGGACGTGAGTGAGGGGCACCCTTGCCCAAGTAACTTGGGCAAGGGTGCCCCTCACTCCATCAACTTCGGCTGAAGCCGACCGCGGTCGGGCGAACGGCGCCGCTTTCGCCACCCGCACCGGGGAGCGACCCGACCGCGGGCCTCGGCGAGGGTATGAGCGCCGGTAACAGCACTGCCGCGGGTCTGGCTGCTCCGAACGGGGGCCACGAGGCTGCGGACTGGAAGTTCCTGGAGAACGCTGGAGGAGTTCCTTGTCCGCAGAAGAGCGACGGACCGCGGTCGCGCGGGTTCCGTGGCGGCAGTACGCCGGGGTGTACCTGCTCCTGTTCCTGATCGGGACGGAGACGTTCATCGTCGCCCCGCTGCTGCCGACCATCGCCTCGTCCCTCGCGGTGCCCGAGACGGCCGCCGCGGCGACGGTGACCGCCTACCCGGTGGCGTACGCGGTCACCGCCCCCTTCCTCGGTACGGTGACCGACCGGTTCGGGCGCTACCCGATGATCGTGGTGGGCGCGGTGCTGTTCCTGCTCGGCAACGTGGTCGCCGCGGTGGCCGGGAGCCTGGCCGTGCTGATGGCGGGCCGGGTGCTGGGCGCGCTGGGCGCGGCGGCGGCGGGACCGGCCATCTGGGCGCACCTCGCCGAGACGGCCCCGGAAGCGGCGCGCGGCCGGTCGATCTCGGTCGGCAACGCGCTGTTCGCCGCCGGGCAGGTCTTCGGCGTGCCCGCCGGGGCGTTCCTCGCCGGGGCGAGCGACTGGCGGTCGTCGTTCTGGGTGCTCGCGGGGCTGTCCGCGCTGGTGCTCCCGCTGTGCTTCGCCACCACGCGGGTGCTCTCGCGCGAGTCCCGGCACGAACCCCAGCCGCTGCGCCTGCTCGGTGCCTTCGCGGTGTGGAAGGACGGCGTGCTCCGGCACACCCTCGCCGTCGTCGTGCTGCTGCACGCCGCCAACCTCGGCACCTACACGTACCTCGGTGTCATCCTGCACCAGCGCTTCGGGCTCTCGGTCGACGCGCTGGGCTTCCTCGGTCTGTTCGTCGGGATCGGCAGCGCGGTGGGCTCCCTCGTCGCGGGCCGGATCGGCGACCGGGCGCGGGCGGCGGGCAGCGGCGGCGCGCGGTGGGTCCCGGTGTGGTGCCTGCTGCTCGGCCTCGGCGTGGTCACCGCGGTGCTCGGTTCCCCCGCGGTGGTGAGCTACGGCGCGGCCCTGGTCTGGTTCCTGGCCAGCGGCGCGTTCGTCACCGCGGTGCAGACCCTGCTGCTCGACGAGCGCCCGGAGCTGGGCGCCACGTCCAGTTCGTGGAACACCGCGCTGCTCTACGGGGGGACCGCCGTCGGCGTCGGGCTGATCGGCCTGTTCCCGCAGGTGCAGTCGGGGGCCGCGGTCGTGGGCGGTGGGCTGGCCCTGGCCGCCGCGCTGCTCGCCCTGCCGCTGGCCGCCCGGCGGCGTCCGGAAGGCGCGCCCGAACCCGCCCGCCGTGCGCCATGATGGGGACGGCGGCGAACGGAGGTGCGCCAGTGCGGGACCGCGCCACGTCGGGCGACGCGAAGCAGTTGGGCGAGTTCCTCCGCGCCCACCGGGAACGCCGCAGCCCGGCGGAAGTGGGGCTGCCCGACCACGGGCGGCGGCGCACGCCGGGACTGCGCCGGGAGGAGGTCGCCGCGCTCTCCGGCATCGGCCTGGCCTGGTACACCTGGCTGGAGCAGGGCCGGGTGATCCCGTCGCGGCAGGTCCTGGAGGCGGTGGCCGCGACCCTCGGCCTGCGGGGGGCCGCGCTCCGCCACGTGCTCGTGCTCGGCGGGCTGGGCGAGCGCACCTCCCCCGACCCGGAGGCCGACGCCGGGTTCGCGCGGTCGGCGCGCTGCCTGCTGGACGCCTGGGAGCGGAGCCCGGCCGTGCTGCTGGACCCGAGGTTCGACGTGGTGGCCTGGAACGCCGCGTACCGGGCGGTGTGGTCCGACCCGGAGCGGATCGCGGTGCAGCGGCGGAACTTCATGTGGTGCGTCGTCGGCGATCCGGTGTTCCGCGACCGCATCGCGGAGTGGGAGGACTTCGCCCGCGCGGTGCTCGGCCAGTTCCAGGCGCAGACCTCCCGCAACGGCGGCGACCCCCGGGTCCAGGAGGTCCACCGGTCGCTCCGCGCGGACTTCCCCGAGTTCGAAGCGTGGTGGGACTGCCGAGGCGTCGGCGACCTCGCCGTGCGGAAGGTGTCCGCGCGGATCCCGGGGCGCGGGGAGCTGGAGCTGGTGTGCTCGGCGCTGCGCCCCGTCGAGGCGCCGGATCACCTGGTGGTCGTGCAGGCCCCGGTCCGGGCGGCCGACCGGGCCTTGGTCGCCGACCTCGTCGCGGAGGTGGGCTGACATGACAACGGGTGCGGCCGGGGCGCAGAATGCGGCCATGTCTCTCGGCGCCGTGCTCACCGCGATCATCACCCCGTTCGACGACGACCTGCGGGTCGACGAGGACGCCTTCGTGTCGCTGTTCCACCACCTGATCGCCACTGGCTCGGACGGTGTCGTGGTGTGCGGGACCACCGGCGAGGCGCCGACGCTGACCGCCGAGGAGCACCTGCGGCTGATCGAGCTGGCCTGCGCCGAGCGCCCCGAGGGCGCCACCGTGATCGCCTCCACCGGCTCCAACGACACCCGGCACGCCTGCGAGATGACCGAGCGGGCCACCGAGCACGGCGCCGACGGAGTGCTCTCGGTGACCCCGTACTACAACAAGCCGAACCGGCGCGGCCTGGTCCGGCACTTCGGCGAGATCGCCGCGGCCACCGACAAGCCCGTGGTGCTCTACAACATCCCCGGCCGCACCAGCCTCGACCTGCCGCCGGACCTGCTCGCCGAGCTCGCCCAGATCGAGCGCGTGGACTACGTCAAGCAGGCCGACAACAGCGCGCTGGGGCCGATCGACGGGCTCGGCGTCTACGCGGGCAACGACGACGCCTTCCTGCCGACCCTGGAGTTCGGCGGCTGCGGCGGCATCCTGGTGGCCAGTCACCTCGTCGGCCCCCGGCTGCGGCGGATGGTCGACGAGCCCGAGCGGCGCGCCGAGATCGACGACGAGCTCAAGCCGCTCTACCGCGCGCTGGGCACCACCACGAACCCGATCCCGGTCAAGGCCGCGCTGAACCTGACCGGACGCCGCGTCGGCGGCCTCCGGCTGCCCCTGGTGGAGGCCGACGAGGCCGAACTCGCGGTGATCGCCGAGGCCGTCGACGCCCTCCACCTCCGCTGATCACCCGTCGAGTTGACCAGGTGAGGGGCACCCTTGCCCAAGTAACTCGGACAAGGGTGCCCCTCACTCACGTCACGTTCGGGTGAGGCGAGTTGGGTGAGGGGCACCTTCATCCGACTAAGCCGGATGAAGGTGCCCCCACCCGGCAGCACTTCCGGGTGAGGTGGTGGGTCAGGGCAGGAGGCGGGCGTGGAGGGCGGCGGGGTCGTCGACCAGCTCGCGCGCCGCGAGCCACGCCGCTCCGGCCGCTCCGGGTCCGGCGGCGCGCGGATCGGTCCGGCCGCGCTCGGCGAGTTCGGCGCGCACCGCGGCGTCCAGCGGTCCGCCGTCGAGCAGGCCGCCGGCCAGCACCACCGGTCCGTCCCCGCCCGCGTCGGCGACCGCCGCGGCCAGCAGCGTCGCGGCGCGCCGCAGGATCTCGGCGGCCACCGGGTCGTCCTCGGCGGCGGCGGTGACCAGCGGCGCGAGTTCGGCGAGGCGGATCGGCGGGCCCGCATTGGCGGCGGTGATCAGGGCGCGCCGCCGGTCGGTCGGCTCCGGCGCCCAGCGGTCCAGCACCGCGCGGCCGAGCGGGCCCGGGGCCTCGGCGCGGTCCAGGGCGCGCAGCGCGGCGCGGACCGCCTCGCGGCCCAGCCAGAACGCCGATCCCTCGTCGCCGAGCAGCCAGCCGTGCCCACCGGCCGTTCCGGTCACCCGGTGCTGCTCGACGCGCGCGGCGATCGACCCGGTCCCCGCGACGAGCACCGTCCCGGACGCGGCGGGAGTCCCGGCGGCGAACGCGACGTCGCAGTCGCCGACCACCTCCACGGGCCCGCCCAGGCCGAGCCGCCGCCACCCCTCGTCGAAGCGGTCGGCGACCGCCGGGTCGGCGAACCGGCTCACCCCCGCCAGGCCGACCGCGGTGCGCCGCACCTCGGCCGGGTCCAGCCCGCCCAACGCGCTCCGCGCGGCGGTGAGCACCTGCTCGACGGCCTCGTCCACCGGGTGCGACTGCGGGTTGCCGCCCGCGGCGGAACCGGTGCCGAGCACCCGGCCGTCGAGGTCGGCGACCAGCGCCCGGCTGGAGGTACCGCCGACGTCCAAGCCCAGCACGAGGCAACGCATCCGCCCTTTCTAGCGCGCGACCGCGATCCGGCACCCACCGGCCTCTGGATTCCTGCGCGGTGAACGGTTATACATCCGGGGCAACGATCGATCAGTCGGGGAGAGCGATGGGCGACTTCGACGGCGCCACCGCGGCGGTCACTGGCGGCGCTTCGGGCATCGGCCTGGCCGCGGCGCGCCTGCTGCGCGACCGGGGCGCGCGGGTGGCGGTGCTGGACGTGGCCGAATCCACCGAGGACGGACTGCTCGGGGTGCCCTGCGACGTCACCGACGACGGGTCGGTGCGCGCCGCGGTGGACACCGTGCGGCGGGAGTTCGGCGGCCTGGACGTGCTGGTGAACAACGCGGGCATCGGCGCGCAGGGCGACGTCACCGCCAACGACGACGCCGAGTGGCACCGGGTGCTGGACCTCAACGTCGTCGGCATCGCCCGCGTCAGCCGCGCCGTGATGGACCTGCTGCGCCGTTCGGAGCGCGCCGCGATCGTCAACACCTGCTCGATCGCCGGGCTCGCCGGGCTGCCGCAGCGCGCCCTGTACTCGGCGAGCAAGGGCGCGGTGCACGCGCTGACCCTGGCGATGGCCGCGGACCACGTGCGCGAGGGCGTCCGGGTCAACTGCGTCGCGCCCGGCACCGTGGACACCCCGTGGGTCGGGCGGCTGCTCGACTCCGCGCCGGATCCGGTCGCCGAACGCGCCGCCCTCGAAGCCCGTCAGCCGTCCGGACGTCTCGTCTCGGCCGATGAGGTGGCGCAGGCCATCGCCTACCTGGCGGGCTCCGGCGCGGGTGGCGTCACCGGTACCGTGCTGACCGTCGACGGCGGGATGTTCGGGCTGCGCGTCCGGCCGAGCTGACCGGGCGGCGGAGCAGCAGATCAGTCCGTTGTGGACGGTCCGCGCCCGGTGGCGCCTCGGAGGAGACGAATGACGGTCGACGCCCACCACCACCTGTGGGACCTCGATGTCCGCGAACAACCCTGGATGACGGCGGCGATGGAACCCATCCGCCGCGACTTCCGCGCGCCCGAGCTGGGCGCCGCGCTCAAGTCCGCCGCGGTGGACGCCACCGTGCTGGTGCAGACCGTCGCCGACCCCGACGAGACGCCGGAGATGCTGGTGCTCGCCGACTCCGTCGACCGCGTCACCGGAGTCGTCGGCTGGGTCGACCTCACCGCGCGGGACGTGCGCGAACGCATCGGCCGGTTGCAGGCCCACCCCTCGGCGCGGTGGCTCAAGGGCCTGCGCCACCCCGTCGAGGCCGAACCCGACCCGGACTGGCTGGTGCGGCCCGACGTGCTCGCCGGGCTGGCCGCCGTCGAGGACACCGGCCTGGTCTACGACCTGCTGGTCCGGCCGCGGCAACTGCCCGCCGCGATCAAGGCCGTCGGGCAGTACCCGCAGCTCACCTTCGTGCTCGACCACTGCGGCAAGCCCCCGATCGCCGACGAGGAGCTGGAACCCTGGGCCACCCGCGTGCGCGCGCTCGCCGCCCACCAGAACGTGATGTGCAAGCTGTCCGGCCTGGTCACCGAGGACGACTGGGCCCGCCAACCCGACCCGGACCGGCTCCGCCGCTACGTCGACGTCGTCCTCGACGCCTTCGGCCCGGGGCGCGTCATGTTCGGCTCGGACTGGCCGCTGTGCCTGCTCGCCACCGACTACGCGCAGGTCGTGGGCCTGGCGAAGAACCTCACCGGCCACCTCAGCGCTGCGGAGCGGGCAGCGGTGTTCGACAGCACGGCACGGCGCACGTACGAACTGTGACCGCGCCGACGCCGGTTGGGCCGGTCGGAGTAACCTGGGCAGGCCCGTCCCGCCAAGCCCCCTCGGCGGGACGGGTCTCGACTTCCGGGCCCGTTCGCCCGCCCGACATCCCACCACGTGACCGAGTGAGGGGCACCCTGTACCTCATGACGTGGTACAGGGTGCCTCTCACCCAGCTCGCTCTCACCCGTTCGTGACGTGAGTGAGGGGCACCCTTGTCCCAGTTACTTGGGCAAGGGGGCCCCTCACTCCGGTTCCGGGCGGGTGTGCCGGTCCGAAGCCGTGTGCCGGTTCGGACGGGTGTGGTGGGGCGGGGTGGTCAGCGGGTCTTGGTGACCTTGTTGAGGCCTCGGGGTTGGTCGGGGTCCAGGCCTCGGGTGCGGGCCAGGCCGAGGGCCAGGCGCTGGATCGGCAGGATCTCCAGGACGGGGGCGAGCTCCTCCGGGCACGGCGGCAGCGGGATGCGGTGGCGCGCGGTGCAGTTCCCGGCGGCGGAGCCGATGGCGCAGATGTCGGCGCCGCGTTCGGCCACCGCGTCGAGCACCTCGCGCATCGAGTCGCCGCCCCTGCCGCCGCCGCACAGCGCGAGGACCGCGGTGTCGGCGTCCACCGCGGCGACCGGGCCGTGCAGCAGGTCGGCGCCGCTGTAGGCGCGGGCCGCGAGGTAGCTGGTCTCGGCCAGCTTCAGCGACGCCTCCAGCGCGGTGGCCAGCGAGTAGCCCCGGCCGGTGGTGACCATCCGCTCGGCGAACCGGTAGCGCCGCACGGCTTCCTCGACGGCGTCGGCGGAATCGTCGAGGGTGGCGCGGGCGAGCTCGGGGAGGCCCGCCGCGGTCGACCCGTCCCCGCCGCGGACGGCGTCGACGAGCAGGTGCAGCGCCAGCAGCGTGGTGCTGTAGGTCTTGGTCGCGGCGACCGCCCGCTCCTGGCCGGCGCGGACGTCGACGGACAGTTCGGCGGCGGCGTTGATCGGGGAGTCGGCGGTGTTGGTGACCGCGACGGTGAGGGCGCCCCGCTTGCGCCCGGATTCGGTGACGGCGAGCAGGTCGGGGGAGCCGCCGCTCTGGCTGATGGTCAGCAGCAGCACGCCGTCGAGGTCCGGTTCGGCGCCGTAGAGGGTGGTGGTCGAGGGGGAGACCAGGCCGACGGGCAGGTTCAGCAGCACCTCGATGAGGTACTTGGCGTAGAGCGCGGCGTGGTCGCTGGAGCCGCGCGCGGCGAGCAGCGCGAAGCGGGGTCGGTGCTCGGCGATCCGCTCGCCGACGCGCTGGATCGCGGCGCGCTCGGCGAGCAGTCCGGCGAACAGGTCGGGTTGCTCGTCGATCTCGGCGGCCATGTGCCGGCCCGCGGCCTCGGTCATCGTCCCTCCCGGTCTCTTGGTCTAGACCAATGCTAGCCGATGCTCACCCCTTCACCGCACCGGCCGTGATACCCGAGACCATGTTGCGCTGAACCACCAGGAAGAACACCAGCACCGGCAGCGTGAACAGCGTCGAAGCCGCCATCGTGGCGCCCCAGTCGGTGCCGAAGGCGTTCTGGAACGTCTGGAGGAACACCGGCAGCGTCCGGTTGTCCTCGTCGCGCATGAACACCAGCGCGTAGAGGAACTCGTTCCACGCGGTGATGAACGCGAACACCGAGGTCGCCACCAGGCCCGGACCGAGCAGCGGCAGCGTCACCCGGCGGAACGCCGCCGCCCGGCCGCAGCCGTCCACCATCGCCGCCTCCTCCAGGTCCACCGGGATGCCGTCGATGAACCCGCGCAGCGACCAGATGGTGAACGGCAGCGTGCAGATCCAGTACACCAGCACCAGCGAGGGCAGCCGGTCGAGCAGGTTCAGGTCCCGCATGAACAGGAACATCGGGATCATCAGCGCCTCGAACGGCACCATCTGCGCGACCAGCACCAGCAGCAGGAACCCCTTGCGCCCGCGGAACCGGAACCGGCTCATCGCCAGCGCGGCCAGCGTCCCGGCGACCAGCGAGCAGGCCACCGCGGTCAGCGTCACCAGCAGGCTGTTGCCCAGGTAGCGCAGGAAGTCCGAGCCGGTCAGCGCGGTGACGTAGTTCTGCGCGGTGATCGAGGTCGGCACCAGGTCGTAGGAGGTGGACAGCACCTCCCCGCGCGGTTTCAGCGAACTCGACAGCATCCAGTACGTCGGGAACGCGAACAGCAGCGCGATCGCCAGCGCCAGCGCGGACAACGCCGTCTTCCTCACAGCTCACCCTCCTGGGACCGCAGCAGCAACCGCACGTACTGCGCGCACACCAGCACCAGCACGATCACCATCAGCACCGACACCGCCGCGGCCACGCCGAACCGGCTGCTGGCGATGCCCTCCAGGTACTGCAGCACCGACAGCGTCGTGCTGCCGCCGCTCGGGCCGCCCTCGCGGAACGCCCACACCTGCGAGAACACCTTGAAATCCCACAGGATCGACAGGAACGTCACGATCATCAGCACCGGCTTGAGGTGCGGCCAGGTGATCGAGCGGAACGTCTGCCAGCCGTCCGCGCCGTCGATCCCGGCCGACTCGTAGAGGTCGCCGGGCACGCTGAGCAGCGCCGCGTAGAGCGTCATCGCCACGAACGGCACCGCCTGCCAGACGATGAGGATGCCGACCACGGTCAGCGTGCTGGTCCCGGTGGCGAACCAGGAGTGCCCCTCGAAGTCCAGGCCGAGCAGCACCAGGGTCTTGTTCAGGATCCCGAACTGCTGGTCGAAGATCCACTGGAACACCGTGGTCGCGGCGAGCTGCGGCATCGCCCAGGCCAGCAGCAGGCTGATCTGGAGCAGCACCCGCGGGACCGGCGGGACGTGCCGCATCAGCAGCGCCAGCAGCAGCGCGATCGCGATGCTGCCGACCACCACGCAGGCGGTGAACACCACGGTGCGCAGCGCGATCGTCCAGAACCCGGGGTCGGAGAGCACGGTCGCGTAGTTGTCGAACCCGGCCCAGACGACCTCGCCGCGCACCAGCTCGCCGAGGGTCAGCTCCCGGAAGCTGGTGATGATCACGTTCACGGCGGGCCAGCCGAGCAGGCCGACCAGGGCCAGCACGGCAGGTGCCAGCAGCAGGTAGGGCAGGGCCTCGACCCAGCGGGAGCGCCGGGCCCCGGGCGCGGCGGGGGGCGCGCCCGGGACCGTGCGTTCGTCGGTCAGAGCCATGATCAGGGAGCCGCCAGCAGGTCGGTGATCGCCCGGTTGGCGTCGGTGGTCGCGATGACCACGGACTTCTGCCCGGTGAGGATCGCGGTCATCATGTCCTTCAGCGGGTTCTGCCCGGACTCCACCGCGGCCCACTGCGGGATCGGCGGGGTCACCGCACCGGCCTTGGACGCGGTCGCCATCGCGGCGCTCACCGGGTCGGTCGCCAGCGCGCTGGTGTCCTGCATGGCGCCGGGCACCACGCCCGACTCGGCGAGCATGGTCTGGTACTTCGGCTCGGTGAGCAGCCGCAGCCAGTCCTTCGCGGCCTCGGCGTCGGCGCTGCCCGCCGGGATGGCGAGGGTGGAGCCGCCGAGGAACACCGGCGCGGTCCCGGCCGGGTCCTTCGAGGGGATCGGGAACGCGGAGCTGATCGCCGCGATGTCCGGGTTGACCTCGGCGGCGGTCTGCACCTCCCAGGGCAGGGCGATCATCATCGCCACGTCGCCCTGGGCGTAGATCTCGGCCTGCTGCGGTTCGGCCTCGTCGGTGTCGGCGGGTGCGGAGGTCCGGGAGTGCTGCACGAGCTGCTGGTAGAACTGCACGCCCTCGCGGGACTCGGGCGTGTCCAGCGCCCCGCGCCAGCGCCCGTCCTGCTCGACCGCGACCTCACCGCCGGAGTCCCAGATGAACGACAGCAGCGCGTACCAGGACTGGCCCGGCAGGTACAGCGACTGGAAGTCGGGGTCGTCGCCGTGGGTCTGCTCCAACCTGGTGATCACGTCCAGCAGCTCCTGCCGGGAGCGGGGCGGCTCGGTGATGCCCGCCTGCTGGAACAGCTCGGTGTTGTAGACCACGACCCGGTTGGCGGCGTAGAACGGCACGCCGTAAGTGCGGTCCTCCCAGGCGCCCGACTCGGCCAGCGCAGGCAGCCACTGGTCGCCGTGCATCGAGGCCTTGTCCTCGGTGAGGTCCAGGAGCGTGCCCTCGGCGGAGAACTGCGGGTTCTGGGTGTTGCCGAGCTCGATGACGTCCGGCGGGTCGTTGCTGGTCAGCGCGGTGGTGAGGCGGTCCTGGATGCCGTTCCACTGCTGGATCTGGTACTCGACGGTCATGCCGGGGTGCGACTTCTCGAACTCCGCGTTGAGCTCGTCGACGAGCGCGTCCGGCGCGGATCCGTCCATCAGCCAGACGGTGAGGGTGTTGTCGCTGCCGCCGCCGGCACCGCCGCACCCGGCCGCCGCGAGGCTTAGCACCGCCCCGGCGGCGAGCGCTCGCCAGGTCCGGGCGGGACTTCGGCGTCGGTGGCGGGACCGCGCCGGGGCGCCGTCGGTGGTCGGCGACGGTCGCCGCGTCGTGGAAGCACGTCTGCTGGAGCAGGTTCGCACCGGGAACCCCTTCCCTCCGCTCCGCCGTGGAGCACTTTGGTGTAGACCAATGCGATGAAGAGTGTGGCCCGGGACACCTGATGTCAAGACCTTTCGGGTGACGCGAGTCGGGCACCGGTGCGGCCGAGCGGTGGGAACCTGGTGGGTCCGGCGTTCGCCCGCACCGGTTTCGGGCATCCTGAACACCTGGGCGATCACCGGTGCGCCGGTCCGCCCGACGGTTCGCGGCAGGAGGAGGAACGATGCTCGACACCCCGGCGACCGGTGGCGCGGACACCCCGGTGCGCGCGCAACGCGAACCGAAGTACTGGGGGCTCAAGCAGCACCTGCTCGACATGCTGCGGTCGCTGCCCCCGGGCTCGCCCATCCCGACCGAGCGCTCGCTGGCCGCCGAGTTCGACGTCTCCCGCACCACCGTGCGCCAAGCCCTCGCCGAGCTGACCGTCGAGGGCAGGCTGCTGCGGGTGCAGGGCAAGGGCACCTTCGCCGCCAAGCCCAAGGTCGCCCAGCGGCTCCAGCTCACCGGCTACACCGAGGACATGCGGGCCCAGGGCAGGCAGCCCGCCTCCCGGCTGCTGGAGGTCGTCGAGGAAGCGGCCGACCGCGAACTCGCCCTCCTGCTGGGCACCAAGCCCGGCGCCGCCGTGCTGCGGCTGCGCCGGTTGCGGCTGGCCGACGGCGAACCGATGGCGATCGAGACCACCCACCTCGCCCTCAGCCGGTTCCGCGGCCTCACCGCCCGCCTCGAATCCGGCGGCTCGCTGTACCAGGTGCTCCGCGACCACTACGGGCTCGAACTCGGGCACGCCGAGGAGACCATCGAGACCGCGCTCGCCAGCCCCGAGGAGGCCGAACTGCTCGGCTCCGAGGTCGGGCTGCCGATGCTGCTGCTGTCCCGGCACTCCTTCGACACCGAGGCGAACCCGGTGGAGTGGGTGCGGTCCATCTACCGAGGGGACAGGTACAAATTCGTAGCCACGCTGAATCCGCCTGCGTAGGAGGTGTTGTGGTCGGGTTGCGTGGCGGTGCGGGTGGCGGAACCTCAGCGGCCTTCTCGCTCCGGGCGCTCATGTACCAACCACGTACACAGCGTCAGGGCGTCCTCGCGAGAAGACCGCTGAGAACCCGCGGCGGTGCAAGCTGCTTAGGTGGGGTGAAGCGAAAGCGGCTTTCGCCGCTTACCTGACGGTGGTGCCGATCGGTGCGTGCGTGGCCTGACCGGGGTCGGGTTCGACGCGCGTGCTGCTTCGCCGCTGGGTGGTCGTGCGGGGTGGAAATCGGGTGGTGGGGTGGTGGGGTCGGTTGACAGGGTGGGTGGTGTGAACGACTCCTGGACCACCACGCCCGTCACCGCCGAACTGCTGCGCGGTGCGCTCGAACTGGAACGGACCGAGCACGGGGTGCTGCCGCACCGGCTGCCCGCCTGGGCCCGCGCGCAGTGCCCCGGCGGGCAGCTCGACCTCCCGGCGGCCCAGCCCTCCGGGGTGCGGCTGGCGCTGCGCACCCGGGCCACGGCCATCGAGCTGGACACCTTGCGCACCGTGGTCGTCTACGAGGGCGCCCCGCGTCGTCCGGAGGGCGTGTACGACCTGCTCGTGGACGGCGAACTCGTCGACCAGTCCCACGTGACCGGCGGCAACGAGCTGGTCCTGGACATGGCCAGGGGTACCGCCGCCGAGACCCGGCCCGGCCCGGTCGGCACCGTCCGGTTCACCGGCCTGCCCGACCGCGACAAGGACGTGGAGATCTGGTTGCCGCAGCACGAGATCACCGAGGTCGTCGGGCTGCGCACCGACGCCCCGGTGGAGCCCGCGCGCGCGGACCGCCGGGTGTGGCTGCACCACGGCAGCTCGATCAGCCACGGCTCCAACGCGGCGAGCCCCAGCACGACCTGGCCCGGCCGGGCCGCCACCCTCGGCGGGGTCGACCTGGTCAACCTGGGCTTCGGCGGGAACGCGATGCTCGACCCGTTCACCGCCCGCGCCATGCGGGACACCCCCGCCGACCTGATCAGCGTCAAGATCGGGATCAACCTGGTCGGCGGCGACCTGATGCGGCTGCGCGCCTTCACCCCGGCGGTGCACGGGTTCCTGGACACGATCCGGGAGGGGCATCCCACCGCGCCGCTGCTGGTCGTCTCGCCGACCCTGTGCCCGATCCACGAGGACACCCCCGGGCCCGGCGCCTTCGACCTCGACGCCCTGAGCGCCGGCGAGCTGCGGTTCCGGGCCACCGGTGATCCCGCGGAGGTCGCCGCCGGGAAGCTCACCCTGAACGTGATCCGCGACGAGCTCGCCCGGATCGTCCGGCAGCGGGCGGCCGACGACCCGAACCTGCACCACCTCGACGGCCGGGAGCTCTACGGCGAAGCCGACCACGCCGAGCTGCCGCTGCCCGACGCGCTCCACCCGGACGCCGCCGCGCACCGCCGCATCGGGGAGCGCTTCGCCGAGCTCGCCTTCGCCGGACCGTTCGCCGGCTGAGCGGTCGCCGCTTGAGGCGTCGTTGATCGACGAGGGCGCGGCGCGTCGATCTCCGGGGTGCCTCGCCGGGCTGGTCACGCCCGGCGAGGCGGCTCGCGGCGGGCGCCCGCGCGCCGTCGCACCGGTGCCCGCCGAAAGCTGGCTTTAAGCCTCTCACCAGGCGTTACAGGTCGTGGGGATGCTCACGATGGCCCCGTTCCGGGGAGAAATCGCGCCTTCCGGCCCGTTGGTACGGGTGGGAGAGAGGGGCGAGATGCGTGGGAGCCAGCGCGAACATGCCTGAGGACAACAGCGGTCGGCCGTCGGGTGATCGACGGCCCGCGGATGCGGCGCGGACCCGGATGCAACCCGTGGTGCCGCGGGTCGACCACGGCCAGGACGAGCGGACCCGGGCCGATCGCGACCGGGGCGCCCCCGACGACCTGCGCGATCGGGACCAGCGCGACCGGGACCAGCGCGACCGGGACCAGCGCGACCGGGACCAGCGGGACCGGGACGAGGACGGCGGCAAGGACGAGAAGGACGAGAAGGACGAGAAGAAGTCCTCGATCAACACCGCCCAGGTCGCGGGCGGTGCGCTGGCCTCGGTCACCGCCGCCTTCCTCGGCTCGCAGCTCGGGGTCGCGGGCACCGTCGTCGGCGCCGCCCTGACCAGCGTGGTGATCACCGTCGGCGGCACGCTCTACCAGCGGTCGCTGGAGAACGCCAGGGACAAGGCCAAGACGGCGGCGGCCAAGGCCGCGGTGGCGCGCGGCAAGCGCGGCACCGCGCTGCACCACGCGAAGGTCAAGGGCCAGGCGGCGGCGATCGAGCAGGCGCGCGAGGACCGGCCCGAGCCGCCCGCCGCCGCGCCGCAGTCACCGCCGGACCCCGACCGGACCAAGCGCATCGCGCTCACCCCGGGTCTCCAGTGGCCCGGCGGCGAGCGGGTCGTCGACGACGGCACCGAGCGCATCGCGGAGCCGACCCGGGTGGTCGCCCCGGTCGGCGGCGAGCAGGCCACCGAGGTCGTCGCGCCGCCGAAGCGGCGCACCAAGCAGCGCTGGACGATGGTGGCCGCCACGTCGGCGCTGGTGTTCGCGATCGGCATGATCGTGGTGACCGGGTTCGAGGGGGTGACCGGCCGCACGCTCTCCGGCGGCACCGGCACCACGATCGGCCAGGTCGTCCGGCCCGGACCGCCGCCACCACCGGAACCCGTCGAGCCGGTGGTGCCGGAGACCACCACCGAGGAGACCGGGACCGACGAGCCGGAACCGAGCGGCGAGACCAGCACCCAGGAACCCACCCGCACCGGGGAGCCGTCCGCCCCCTCGGAGGCCCCGCAGGAGCCGACGCCCACCCAGCAGCCGAGCTCGACGCCGACGCAGGAGCAGACCCCGACCCGGCCGCAGGACGAGCCGTCGGCCGGTCTCGACGGGCAGGGCGAGCTGATCCCCCGCACCGGCGAGTGACCTCCGACCACCCCGCTGCGCCGTCCGGGTGGTGTTGACCGGAGTGAGGGGCACCCTTGCCCAAGTTACTCGGGCAAGGGTGCCCCTCACTCAGTTCACGAACGGGTGCTGGCGGGGGACCTCGGGCGTGCGTGGTCGCGGTTCCCCGGTGGTGGGCGCGGGGGTGGATCGAGGGCTGGTGCGTCCGGTTGGAGCAGTGCGTTGCTGCGGAAGGTGCCGTCCGCTGCGGTGAAAACCACTGCGGCGGGCGGCATTTCGCGTGATCTGCGGCAAAAGACGGATGTGTGCGGGCTGTCCCGTCCGAATACTGATTCGCCGACGGGGGCTGAGATCCATCTCACGAAGAGGGAGCAGCAGATGAGACGCACGCTCGCGGCCCGGATCGCCGGGTCCGTGGTGCTGGCAGCGGGGACGGTCATCGCCACCACGATGCCCGCCACCGCCACCACGACTGACGCGCCGACGCCCACCACGGCCGACGCGCCCGCGGTCACCATGCTCGACGCCATGCAGCGGGACCTCGGTCTCGACCGGCAGCAGGCGCAGACCCGGATCGACCAGGAGTCCGTCGCCAACCGCGCCAACGAGGTGTTGCGCGAGGCGCTCGGCGCGGACTTCGGCGGATCGCACTTCGACGCCCAGCGGGGCAAGCTCGTCGTCGGCGTCACCGACGCCGCCCAGTTCGACGTGGTCCGCGACGCGGGCGCCGCGGCACGCCTGGTCGACCACACCGTCGCCGACCTCGGTGCCGTCGTCGACGGGCTCAACGCCGACAGCGGTCAGGCACCCGCCTCCGTCACCGGCTGGTACGCCGACACCACGGCCAACACCGTGGTGCTGACCACCAAGCCGGGCACCGCGGCCGAGGCCGAGCGGTTCGTCGAGGCGGCCGAGGTCGACGGCACCGCGGTCGACGTCGTCGAATCCGAGGAGGCGCCCCGGGCGCTGGCCGACGTGATCGGCGGCAACGCCTACTACACCGGCGGTGGCGGCCGGTGCTCGATCGGCTTCTCGGTGCAGGGCGGCTTCGTCACCGCCGGGCACTGCGGTTCGGTCGGCACCTCGACCTCCCAGCCGAGCGGCACCGTGGCCGGGTCCTCGTTCCCCGGCAACGACTACGGCTTCGTCCGCACCAGCGCCGGGGAGACCCCGCGTCCGCTGGTGAACAACTACCGCGGTGGCACCGTCGGCGTCTCCGGTTCGACCGAGTCGGCCGTGGGCTCGTCGATCTGCCGCTCCGGTTCCACCACCGGCTGGCACTGCGGCACGGTCGAGGCCAAGAACCAGACCGTGCGCTACTCGCAGGGCGCCGTCTACGGCCTGACCCGCACCAACGTCTGCGCCGAGCCGGGCGACTCCGGCGGCTCCTGGCTGACCGGCAGCCAGGCCCAGGGCGTCACCTCCGGTGGCTCCGGCAACTGCACCTGGGGCGGCACCACCTACTTCCAGCCCGTCAACGAGATCCTCAACGCCTACGGCCTGCGACTGCTCACCCAGTGATCGCACCGGGCGGGCCCGGCATCCGTCCGGGCCCGCCACCCGGGTGAACTTTTTCCGAGTGAGGGGCACCCTGTACCGCGTCACCGGGTACAGGGTGCCCCTCACTCATCTCCGGATCGGGTGATACCCGCGGTGTTGGGCCGGGCGAGTCGTGCGCTCAGGGCAGGCGGGAGCGGAGGTGCTGGGCCGCCGCGCGGGGGTCCTCGGCCTCGGTGATCGCGCGCACCACCACGACCCGCTTCGCCCCGGCGATCACCACGTCGTCGACGGTGGACGCGTCGATGCCGCCGATGGCGAACCACGGGCGCCCGTGACCGCGGTGCCCCGCGGTGTGGCGGACCAGGTCGAGGCCCGCGGCGGGGCGTCCGGGCTTGGTCGGCGTGGTCCACACCGGCCCGGTGCAGAAGTAGTCCACGCCGGCCTCGGTGGCGGCGGAATCGGCCTGCACCACGTCGTGCGTGGACCGGCCGATCGCCACGTGCTCGCCGAGCACCCGGCGGGCCAGCTCCACCGGGATGTCGTCCTGCCCGAGGTGCAGCACGTCGGCGTCGGCGGCCAGCGCCACGTCGGCCCGGTCGTTGACCGCCAGCAGCGCGCCGTGCCTGCGGCAGGCGTCGGCCAGCACCTCCAGCGCGGCGAGCTCCTGCCGGGCCTCCAGCGGCGCGCCGTCGGTCTTGTCGCGGAGCTGGATGATGTCGACTCCGCCGTCCAGCGCGGCGTCGGCGAACTCGGCGAGATCACCGCGTTCGGTGCGGGCATCGGTGCACAGGTACAACGCGGCTTCGTCGAGGCGGGCGCGAATGCCGTGGCCGTCCAATCCGGGCATGCGCCCGAGGGTAGCCCCTGGCGGTCCCGGTCCGGACCGCCTCGACCGCCGCGGCTCACACCATCCGGTGAACCCGGTACGGTGGTGGGTGGTGAGCACGGGAGCCCGACCGGGCTGAGAGGGGGCAGCGCCCCGACCGTCGAACCTGATCCGGGTCATGCCGGCGCAGGGAGCGTGGAGTGGCTGAGCAGCGCAGCGAGCGGATCGCCGTCGTGGGCGGCGGCGTCATCGGGCTGTCCGTCGCGTGGCGGCTGGCCGCCGACGGCCACCGCATCCGGTTGATCGATCCCGCACCGGCCTCGGGCGCGTCGCACGTGGCGGGCGGGATGCTCGCCCCGCTGGCCGAGGCGTGGCCCGGCGAGGAAGGCCTGCTCGACCTCGGTTCGGCCTCGCTGGCCCGCTGGCCCGACTTCGCCGACGACCTCGCCGCCGCCGCCCGGCTGCCCTCCGGGCTCCGCCGCGAAGGCACCCTGGTGGTGGGCGTGGACAGCGCCGACCGCGCCGAGCTCGGCGCCCTCGCCGACTACCTCGCGGGCCTCGGCCGGGGCGTGACCGCGCTGTCCGGTCGCGAGGCCCGGCGCCTGGAACCCGCCCTCGGCCCCTCGGTGCGCGCCGCGCTGGAGGTGCCCGGCGACCTCGCCGTGGACAACCGCGCGACCCTGCGCGCGCTGCACGCCGCCGCCTCCGCCGCCGGGGTCGAGTTCCTCGCCGCGCGGGCCGAGGAGGTGCGCGCCGGTCAGGTGGTGCTCGCCGAGTCCACCGTGGACTGCGACGCGGTGGTGCTGGCCGCGGGCGCGCACTCCGCCGAGCTGCACCCGCTGCTGCGCGGTCGGCTCCGCCCCGTCAAGGGCGAGATCCTGCGGCTGCGGGCCCGGCCCGGTGCGCTGCCGCCGCCGCGCCGCACCGTGCGCGGACCGGTGCGGGGCAGGCAGACCTACCTGGTGCCGCGCGACGACGGACTGGTGCTCGGCGCCACCCAGCAGGAGGTCGGCTTCGACACCCGGGTCACCGTCGGGGGCGTCCGCGACCTCATCGCCGACGCCGAACGCCTGGTCCCGGCACTGGCCGAGTACGAGCTCGCCGAGGCCGTCGCCGGACTGCGCCCCGGCACCGAGGACAACGTGCCGATGATCGGCGAGCTCGAACCGGGGCTGGTCGTGGCCACCGGGCACCACCGGGGCGGCTTCCTGCTCGCCCCGATCACCGCCGACGCGGTGGTCGCGCTGCTGCGCGGCGCGGACCCACCGCCGCAGGCACGAGCCGCCGACCTGCGTCGACCGGGAGGTATCCCATGCACGTCGTGATCAACGGGCAGCAGCGCGCGATCGCCGAGGGCGGCACCCTCGCCGACGCGCTCGCGGACTACGGGGTGGCCGACAAGGGCGTCGCCGTCGCCCTCGACGGGGCGGTGGTGCCGCGCGCCACCTGGCCGGCGACCGAGCTGCGCCCCGGCGCCGTGATCGAAGTCCTCACCGCTGTGCAAGGAGGCTGACATGGACGATCCGCTGGTGATCGCCGGGCGCGAGTTCGGCTCGCGGCTGATCACGGGGACCGGAGGGGCGACCAACCTGTCGGTGCTGGAGCGCGCGCTGCTCGCCTCCGGCACCGAGCTGACCACCGTCGCGATGCGCCGTGCCGACGCCGCGGGCGGCCCCGGGGTGCTGGACCTGCTCGGCAGGCTCGGCATCGAACCGCTGCCGAACACGGCGGGCTGCCGCACCGCGGCCGAGGCGGTGCTCACCGCCCGGCTCGCCCGCGAAGCCCTCGGCACGAGCTGGGTCAAGCTGGAGGTCGTCGCCGACGAGGACACCTTGCTGCCGGACCCGGTGGAGCTCCTGGACGGCGCCGAGCAGCTCGTCGACGACGGCTTCACCGTCCTGGCCTACACCAACGACGACCCGGTGCTGGCCCGCAAGCTGGAGGACACCGGCTGCGCGGCCGTCATGCCGCTGGGTTCGCCGATCGGCACCGGCCTGGGCATCCGCAACCCGCACAACATCGAGATGATCGTGGCCCGCGCCGGGGTGCCGATCGTCCTCGACGCGGGCATCGGCACCGCCTCCGACGCCGCCCTGGCGATGGAGCTCGGCTGCGACGCGGTGCTGCTGGCCACCGCCGTCACCCGCGCCCAGGACCCGGAGCGGATGGCCGCCGCGATGCGCGCCGCGGTCGACGCGGGCCGCCTGGCCCGGGGCGCGGGCCGCATCCCGCAGCGCTTCTGGGCCCAGGCCTCCAGCCCCGACCCGGACTGACGGCCCCACCACCCGGCCCGGCCCCCGCCACGCCCGGCCGCCACGCCCGGGTGATCGACGCCAGGTGAGGGGCACCCTCACTCAGTTCCCATCCGGGTGAGCCGCTTCGCGGTGGGTCGGAACCGGCGCTCACGTTCGGGTGAAGCCGAGGTAGGTGAGGGGCACCCTTGTCCGAGTTACTTGGGCAAGGGTGCCCCTCACTCAGTTCCCATTCGGGTGAGCGGCTTCGTGGTGGGTCGGAACTGGCGCTCACGTTCGGGTGGAGTCGACGTAGGTGAGGGGCACCCTGTACCCAGTGACTTGGTACAGGGCGCCCCTCACTCATGTCACGGACGGGTGAGAGCTCGCCGCTTCGGGGCGGTCAGCGGATGTGGAGGCGTTCGGTGCGGACGAAGGAGATCGTGTAGCTCTTCCACGGGTTGTCGTAGCCCAGGGTGCGGTCGATGGCCGCGCGGGCGTGGAGGGCGTTCTCGATCAGCGAGCTGGCCAGCAGCTCGGTCGCCGGGGCGCTGCCCGCCGGGACGTCCGGGACGGTCGCGGTGGCCTTGCCCGCCAGCATGTCGTCCACCGCGCGCAGCGCGGGCACCGCCACCGCCCGCTCCTCCTCGGGGCGGAAGGCGAGGGTGGCGACGTCCTGGCGCAGCGCGTCGAGGGCGATGGCCGCCGAGCGGGTGGCGCGGTCGTCGTCGGTCTCCTCGCCGGTGCCGTCCAGCAGTGCGGGCATCCCGAGCAGGTCCTGGGTGCGGCGCAGCGCGAGCACGTGCGCCGACTGCAACGCCGCGCGCAGGTCCACGCCGCGCCCGGCGGCGCGCACGCTGCGCAGCAGCTCCGACACCGACCACACCGTTGAGCGCACCGATCCGCGCACGTCCGGCAGGATGCTGCTGGGCAGCACCAGGTACGACACGTACCCGACGATCAGCGCGACCGCCGCGCCCACGGCGGTGTTGGCCGCGAAGCTGATCGCCACGTTCACCAGGTCGCGGTCCAGCTTCATCGCTTGGTCCACGACGGTCACCACGATCAGGCAGCCGAGCAGCGCCGTGGAATCGGTGCGCAGCCGCTCCATGTTCATCAGCATCCCGCCGATGACCAGCGGCACCAGCAGGAACGCCCCCGGCACGGTGGTGATCACCAGCGCCAGCAGCACCACGCCGAGCACCGCGCCGCCGGTGCGCTCCAGCGCGCCGGTCATGCTGTCCCGCGCCGCCGGTTGCAGCACCACGTACAGCGCGAGCAGCAGGCTCGACGCCGACGGGTCGTCGATCAGCAGCACGACCACCATGCCGACCGACACCGCGAGGGTGCAGCGCAAGGCGTGCCGGAACAGCGAGGAGCGCAGCGACAGGTGCGCCCGGACCGCGCCGAGCACCCGTTCCTTCCGGGCTCCCGGGGCGGGCGGGGTCGCGGCGGTGTCGTCGCGCCGCACCACCGCCGCGCGGATCCGGTCCAGGCCCTCGTTGACGCCCTGGAGCGCGGCGGGCACGTCCTGCCTGCCGCCGCGGGCGAGCACCGCCTGCGCCGGATCGCGGCGGGCCTGCGGCGGCAGCCCGGTGCAGGCGCGGGAGCGGACCGCGGTGGCCAGTTCGGCGGCGACCGCGTCGGCCTCGGCCACGATCGCGCGCAACCGCTCCGCCTCGGTCCGGTCGCTCTGCTGGGCCTGGGCGAGCAGCGTCTCCCGCGCCGCGCGGAACCGGGACGCCCCGGCCAGCACCTGACCGAGCCAGGTGCTCGACCCGTCGGCCCGCCACGCCGAGGCGGCCAGCTCGACGACGCCCGGCCCCGGTTCCAGCAGCGTCCGCGCCACCGCCACCCGGGTGGCCCGGGTCGGGTCGCTGAGCCCGACGAGGACCCGCAGGACCAGGGCGAACGCGGCGCCGCCCCCGGCCGCGGCGAACAGCATCCAGGCGGGCTGGTCGCCGCCGATGCCGGTGGTCGTGGCGACGATGGTCGCGGCGGCGAAGGTCTGCCCGCCGATCCGGTAGTACTCGCCGAGCGCGGGCAGCATCCCGGTGCCGAAGACGACGGCCGCCACCAGCAGCCCGGCCAGCACCGGGATGCCCGAGGCCAGCGGGCCGATCGCCATCACCAGCACCAGCGCGGGGGTGAACCAGGCGAACCGGTGCAGGTCGGAGCGCAGCGACTGGCCGCCGGAGGCGACCAGGGCGAACACGGCGGTGAGCCCGGCCAGCAGCGCCGGGGTGTGCAGGTCGAACAGCCAGCCGATCGCCGTGCCCGCGACCACGGCCACGAGGACGAGCACCGCGAACTGGCGCTGCCTCGGATCGGGCGCACCGGCCTCGGTCGCCATCCGCTGGCGGACCTTGGTCATCACCGATGTAGCCACGCTGTCGCCAACCCCTGTCGTCGTCGGGCGCGCAGCTCTCCCAGAATCGTGCGTTGGCGTGAGCATCGCTCGGAGGGCATACGCGCTTCTCATCCTCCCTGTCGCCGCGCCACGCCCGCCCGGTTACAGGTCAGCGAGGAAAATCACTCGGACAGCCGGTGATGTCGCCGCAGCGCGGGGTCGGATCGAGCCCGGATCAGATCGAACGCGGGCTGATCCGCCAGAACGTCGACACCGGACCGATCCCGGCGCCCAGCGGGTAGGCGTGCTCCACGCTGCGGGTGACGAACCGCTTGCCCATCCGCACCGCCTCCGGCATCGCGGCGCCCTTGGCCAGCGCGGCGGTGATGGCGGAGGCGAACACGTCACCCGCGCCGTGGGTGTGCGCGGTGGCGTAGCGCGGGGCGGACAGCGGGACCGCCTCGGTGCCGTCGAAGAGCAGGTCCACGCACTCGGGGTCGTCCGGCAGGTGGCCGCTCTTGATCAGCACCCAGCGCGGGCCGAAGTCGTGGACGGCCTTCGCCGCGTCCAGCAGGTCCGAGCGGGTGCGGGCGTCGATGCCGGTCAGCAACCGCACCTCGTCGAGGTTCGGGGTGACCAGGGTGGCGCGCGGGAAGGCCTCGTGGCGCAGCGCGTCGAGCGCGTCGGCGCGCAGCAGCGGCTCACCGCTGCGGGACGCCGCGACCGGATCGACGACGAACGGGGTCGGTCCGCCGCCGCCGATGCCGTGCCGGTCGCACGCCTCCAGCACCGCTTCGATGGTCGCGGCCGAGGCCAGCACGCCGGTCTTCGCCGCGCCCACGCCGATGTCGCCGGCCACCGCGTCGATCTGCGCCGCGACGGTCTCCGGCGGGATCTCCACCAGGCCGCTCACGCCCACCGTGTTCTGCACGGTGACCGCCGTGACGGCCGTCATGCCGTGCACCCCGCAGGAGAAGAAGGCGCGCAGGTCGGCGTGCATGCCCGCGCTGCCGCCCGAGTCCGATCCGGCGATGGTGAGCGCGGTCGGCGGGGCGGGGTCGTCGGCGGGTTCGGTCGGGTGCATCGGGTCCATGTTAGTGCCCGGCGTGGATCGAGGTGGGCGCCCGCCGACGCCGGGAACGACGTCGGCGGGCGCGGGGACCTCAGTCGACGAGCGGCAGCTCGGCGCGCCGGATGTCCTGGCTGATCCGCATCGAGCAGAACTTCGGCCCGCACATCGAGCAGAACTGCGCCGACTTGGCGGGTTCGGCGGGCAGCGTCTCGTCGTGGAAGGCGCACGCCGTGTCCGGGTCCAGCGCCAGCGCGAACTGGTCGCGCCAGCGGAACTCGAACCGCGCCCGGGACAGCGCGTCGTCCCGCTGCTGCGCCCTCGGGTGCCCCTTGGCCAGGTCTGCGGCGTGCGCGGCGATCTTGTAGGTGATCACGCCCGTCTTGACGTCGTCGCGGTCGGGCAGGCCCAGGTGCTCCTTCGGCGTCACGTAGCAGAGCATCGCGGTGCCCGCCTGGGCGATCACCGCCGCGCCGATCCCCGAGGTGATGTGGTCGTAGCCGGGGGCGATGTCGGTGGTCAGCGGGCCGAGCGTGTAGAACGGCGCCTCACCGCACAGCTCCTCCTCGCGGCGCACGTTCTCCGCCACCAGGTGCAGCGGCACGTGCCCGGGGCCCTCGATCATCACCTGCACCTCGTGGTCCCGGGCGAGGGCGCTGAGCTCGCCGAGGGTCTCCAGCTCGGCGAACTGGGCCCGGTCGTTGGCGTCGGCGACCGAGCCGGGGCGCAGCCCGTCGCCCAGCGAGAACGTGACGTCGTAGCCGCGCAGGATCTCGCACAGCTCGCCGAAGTGCTCGTACAGGAAGCTCTCCCGCCGGTGCGCCTGGCACCACGCCGCCATGATCGCCCCGCCGCGCGAGACGATCCCGGTGACCCGGCGCGCGGTCAGCGGCACGTACCGGCGCAGCACCCCGGCGTGCACCGTCATGTAGTCCACGCCCTGCTCGCACTGCTCGATCACGACGTCGCGGTACAGCTCCCAGGTCAGCTTCTCCGGATCGCCGTCGACCCGTTCCAACGCCTGGTAGATCGGCACCGTGCCCACCGGCACCGGCGAGTTGCGCAGCACCCGCTCCCGCGTCTCGTGGATGCGCTTGCCGGTGGACAGGTCCATCACGGTGTCGGCGCCCCAGCGGGTCGCCCACACCATCTTCTCGACCTCCTCCTCGACCGAGGAGGTCACCGCGGAGTTGCCGATGTTGGCGTTGACCTTCACCAGGAACTTCTTGCCGATCACCATCGGCTCGGACTCCGGGTGGCGGCGGTTCACCGGGATCACCGCCCGGCCCCGCGCCACCTCGTCGCGCACCAGCTCGGGCGGGACGCCTTCGCGGAGCGCGGCGAATTCCATCTCCCGGGTGATCACCCCGGCCCGCGCCCAGCCCAACTGGGTGCGGTGCTCCCCGCGGTCCCAGGCTTCCCGGGTGCGGGGCAGTCCGGCGTGGACGTCGATGGTCGCGGTCTCGTCGGTGTAAGGCCCCGACGTGTCGTACACGTCGAGGTGCTCGTCGTTGGACAGGTGGATCCGCCGCTGCGGCACCCGCAGGTCGGCGTGTTCGAGGTGGATCTTGTGGGATCCCGTGATGGGTCCGGTGGTCACAGTGCGCGAGTCGGCCACGGCCGTCACTCCCTACGCCGGCATTATCCGGTCAGGTTCAGCGGTCGGCGGCGCCGTTGAGCCACCCTCTCAGCCCGCCAAGGTGCGAGCTCCCGCGAGGTTTGCGTGCCAGAGCGTAGCGCCCGTACCGGGCGGTGCCTAGGGGGTCGGCGGTCCCGTGGCCCGTTCGGACGCACCCGGCCCTCACTCAGGGGTTCTCTCAGAATGCGGCGGAGCCGCATGCGGTGAGGCGCAACCGGCACCGCCGCCCGAGCTCGGACGGTGCCGCTCAGCGGTCTTCTCGCGAGGACAGCCGTGACGCCGTGTACGTCGTGGGTACCTCGCCGAACGGCTCCCGCAGCGAGAAGCCCGCTGAGGTTCCGCCACGCAGACCATTAGCGAAAGCGGTCCTCAGGTGTCCAACGGGAGTGCGGTGGGCCGGGGTCAGTCCTCGTCGGCGAAGGGGTCGCCGTGGGTGGCCGGGTCCCAGGACAGGCCGGGCACGCCCCAGCCGTTGCGCTTGACGGTCTTCTTCGCGGCGCGCGCGTGGCGGCCGACGAGCCGTTCCACGTAGAGGTGGCCGTCGAGGTGGTCGGTCTCGTGCTGGAGGCAGCGGGCGAAGAAACCGGTGCCCTCCACGGTGATCGGCGATCCGTCCACATCGGAGCCGGTGACCTCGGCCCAGGCGGCGCGGCCGGTCGGGAAGGACTCGCCGGGGACCGACAGGCAGCCCTCCCAGTCCGCGTCCGGGTCCGGCATGGTCTCCGGGACCTCCGAGGTCCGCAGCTGCGGGTTGACCACCACGCCGCGGTGCCGGACCCCCTCGTCGTCCGGGCAGTCGTAGACGAACAGCCGCAGGTCCACGCCGATCTGGTTGGCCGCGAGCCCGGCCCCGTTGGCCGCCGCCAACGTCTCGAACATGTCCTCGACCAGAGCGCGCAGCTCGTCGTCGAAGTCCTCCACCGGACGGGTGGCGTTGTGCAGCACCGGGTCGCCGATGACGCGGATCGGATGAACGGCCATGCCCGGGACCTTATCGTCGCCCACGACCTGCTCGCGCGCGGCCGATGCGCGGACGAAGTCGATCAGTCCGTGGTGTAATCGGGGGGTGCCGAATCACAGCTCTGTGATTCGGTCGAAGCGGGGAACCCCCGATCGCGAGAGCGCTGATCGCGAGGAGACAGCCCAAGGCGAGGAGCACCGATGGACGCCGCCCAGATGCTGACCGCGCACGAGATCGCCCGCCAGTGCGAGCAGCTCGCCCACCTCCAACAGGCCCAACCGGCGGGACGTCGGCTGCGCCTCGCCGAGCCGATCACCCAGCCGATCGAGCGGATCGTCGAGGAACCCGCGGAGGAGCCGCTGCGCGCCCCGCGCCGCGACGGCGAGCTCGACGACCGGGAACGCGGTGTCCTGGCCTTCGAGCGGCAGTGGTGGAAGCACTCCGGCAGCAAGGAACGCGCCATCCGCGAGCTGTTCGACATGTCGGCGTCGCGCTACTACCAGCTCCTCAACGCGCTCCTCGACGATCCGGCCGCCTCCGAGGCGGATCCCATGCTGATCAAACGACTGCGCAAGGCGCGGGCGAGCAGGCAGCGGGCTCGGGCCGCGCACCGACTGGGAATCGAGTTGCACTGATGACATCCGCCGAACCCCCCACGGGTCCGTCCAGGAACGCGATCGCCGGTTACGGGCTGATCGGTGCGGGCGCGGTCGCCGCCGTCATCGGCGTCGTCACGCTGGCTTCCGGCGGGCAGGCGGAGAATTCGGCCCAACCGCCGCGCCCGGCGGCGGCCACCTCCTCGCCCGAGGCCGACCCGCCCGCACCGCCCCCGCCCGAGGACCCCGCCGCCGAGGACCCGCCCGCCGACGAGCCGCCCACGTCGTCGGCGGCCCAGCAGCCGCCCGCGCCGCCGCAGCGCCCGCCGGAGACCATCGCGCCGCCGCCGCAGTCGCAGCCGCGAATCCTGGTGCGGGTCTACAACAACAGCACCATCGAGGGCCTCGCCCAGCGCGCCGCCGACGACCTGCTCACCGCCGGGTACGAGGTCCCCGACGTCGGCAACTACGCGCGCGGCATCGTGCCCACCACCACGGTCTACTACCGGGAGGGCACTGGCGAGAAGGCGCAGGCCGAGGAGATCGCCCGGGCGCTCGGCGCCCGCGTGGCGCCGCGCTTCGACGGCATCCAGGACGCCACACCGGGGTTGATCGCGATCATCACGAATGACTACCAAGGCGGCATCACCGGCAAGTGATCGTCTGGCGGGTGGTCGTCCGGACCGTGGTCCGTTTGGCGCGCGGTGCGGGTGGCGGAACCTCACAGCCTTCTCGCTCCGGGAGCCGCTCCTCATGTACCACCCCGTACACAGCGTCGCGGCTGTCCTCGCGAGAAGGCCGCTGAGAACCCGCGGCGGTGCCGGTTGCGAGGTGGTGCAGTGCGGAAGCGGCTGCGCCGCTTGCCTGACGGGGGTGCCGATCAGCGCGTGCGCGGCGGGGAAGCGGCTTCGCCGCTTGCCTGACGGGGGTTGCGGGTGGCGCAGCACGTCGGCTGCGCCGCTCGCCTGACGGGGATGCCGGTTGCTCGTCCGTGTCGGGGGCGCCGGAACGGGATGTAGGTGAGGGGCACCCTTGTCCCAGTTACTTGGGCAAGGGTGCCCCTCACTCACGTCCCGAACGGGTGAGGGGCACCCTGTACCCCGTCACGTGGTACAGGGTGCCCCTCACTCACTTCCCGGATGGGTGAGGGTTCGGTGCTGGGTGGTGGGTCAGCGCTGTTCGGCGGCGAAGGCTTCGAGGGAGGCTAGCTGGGCGGCGTCCAGGGACGGCCGCACCGCGCGTCGGGCTGCCGCCAGGTGCGCGGCCGAGACCTCGGCGGCGGCCAGCGATTCGCGCATCGCGGTCAGCGCGGCCTCGCGGACCAGGGCCGCGCAGTCGGCCGCCGAGTAGCCGTCCAGGTCGGCGGCCAGCGCGGGCAGGTCGACGTCGTCGGCCAGCGGGGTGTTCTTCGCCGCCGACCGCAGGATCTCCGCGCGGGCCTCGGCGTCCGGTGGCGGCACGTGCACCAGCCGCTCCAGCCGCCCCGGCCGCAGCAGCGCCGGGTCCAGCAGCTCGGGGCGGTTGGTGGCGCCCAGCACCACGACCTCCCGCATCGGTTCGACGCCGTCGAGCTCGGTGAGCAGCGCCGCGACCACCCGGTCGGCCACGCCGGAGTCCGAGGACTGGCCCCGGCGCGGCGCCAGCGCGTCCACCTCGTCGAGGAACACCAACGAGGGCGCGGCGTTCGCGGCGCGCAGGAACAGCTCCCGCACCGCGCGTTCCGACTCGCCGACGAACTTGTCCATCAGCTCGGCGCCCTTGACCACGAACACGTTGAGCCGCCCGGTCCCCGCCAGCGCCCGCACCAGGAACGTCTTGCCGCAGCCCGGCGGGCCGTAGAGCAGCACCCCGCGCGGGGGATCGACGCCGAGCCGGGTGAACGAGTCCGGGTACTGCAGCGGCCACAGCACGGCCTCGGTCAGCGACTGCTTCACCTCGACCATGTCCCCGACGTCGTCCAGCGACAGCCCGCCGGTGCGCAGGCTGTCCGACGCCGACATCGACAGCGGGCGGACCGAGGACACCGCGTCCGCGAGGTCCTGCTGGCGCACCTGCGGCTCGGTGCCGTCCTGGTGCCGCAGCGCCGCGCTCACCGCGGCCTCCCGGCACAGCGCGACGAGGTCCGCCGCGACGAAACCCGGTGCCCGGCCGGCGATGTCGGCCAGGTCGACGTCGGCGGCCAGCGGGGTACCGCGCAGCAGGACGCGCAGCAGCTCGGTGCGCGCGGCGTCGTCGGGCAGTCCGAGCGTCAGCTCCCGGTCGACCAGCCCCGGCTCGCGCAGCCGGGGATCCACCGCGTACGGCTCGGCGCTGGTCACCACCACCGCGAGCCCGGAGGTGCCGAGCGCGCCCCGCAGCGCGTCCAGCGCGACGGTCGCCAGCGGCGGCGGTTCGGACGCGGGCAGCAGGTCCTCGACGTCGGTGAGCAGCAGCACGCAGGTCCGGCCGTCGCGGGTCGCCGCGGTGGCCTTCTCGACCGCCTCGCGCACCCGCGACGCGGCGGCGCGGGCTTCCAGCGCGGCGACGCTCGGCGCGGACAGCTCGACCAGCTCGGCGCCGACCGCGGCGGTCACCGCCCGCGCCAGCGTCGTCTTGCCGACCCCGGGCGGGCCGCTGACCAGCACGCCGAGCTCCGCCGACGCCCCGAGGCGGTGCAGCAGCTCGGGCTGCTCGAAGGACAGCCGCAGCCACTCGGCGAGCCGCCGCGCCGGTTCCCGGGCGCCGACCAGGTCGGCGACGGCGACCGGAGCGGCCGGTTCCGCCGGAGCCGGGGACTCGACGGCCGGGGCGGCCTCGGCTGCGGCGGTGCCGGGTTCGGCGCCCTCCCGCCACTCCACGACGGTGGACGGGCGCATCGCCACCGGGCCGCCCGGGTCGGTGCCCGCGATGGTGATCAGCTCGTTGGTCCAGGTCAGGCCGATCGCGTTGGCGAGCTTGCGGCGCACCTCACCGGCGTTGGCGGCGGTGGCCGGGGCGAGGTCCTGGGGCAGCAGCGAGACGGTGTCGCCGGTGCCGAAGACCTTGCCGGTCAGCGCGAGGCGCACCGTCTCGGGCGCGACCGTGGCGCGGGCCATCCGGGAACCGGCGATCGACACCCGCTTCGCCGCGGCCACCTCGACCGGGGCGACGCCGACCTCGGCGCCCTCGGCCAGCCCGAGGTTCATCAGCGCCACGTCGTCGACCAGCACCACGCCGGTCGGATCGCCGGCCGCGGCGGTGGCCGCGAGCGCGGTGGTGACCCGCGCCCCGGTCAGCCGCACCGCGTCCCACGGGCGCAGCCCCAGCGCGTCGAGCACCTCCGGGTGCAGGCGGACCACCCCGCGCCGGGTGTCCTTGGCGGATGCGGACAGGCGTGCGGTCAAGGTGATGGCGGGCACGGCCCCGAGCCTAGGACCTGCCGCGCGGCGGGTCAGCGCGGAGCCTGCTCGTCCCGGTTCCGCCGCAGCTCCAGCCGTCGCCAGCTCCGCCGCGGGCCGTCCGGCTGGCCGCGGCGGGGGAGCCGGACCCGGCGGGCGGCACCGGCCACCCGGCGCCGCAGCGGCGGGCGCAGGCCGAGCCGCCGCTGGCTGCGCCGCCGCATCGCGCGCCGTTCGCGCGGGGGTGCGCTCCACGCCTCCGGGTGGTTGGCGAGCCAGTGGTGCCGGTACACCGCGTACGGGATGTGCAGCAGGTACACCAGCAGCACGATGACCAGCGAGATCACCGGGAACACCGCGATGCCCCCGGCCGCCACCACGACCAGCACCAGCAGCGGGGCCACGAGCTGCGGCGGCACCTTGGCGGTCTTCAGCGACAACGTCGGCACCCGGCTCACCGCCAGCCCGCCGACCAGCGCCATCCACAGCATGATCACCGCGGGTTCGGACCACCAGCCCTCGCGGCCGAGGTGCGCGGTGATCATCAGCGGGACCAGCACCAGCAGACCGGCGGCCGGGGCGGGGACCCCGACGAAGAACTCCTTGGCGTAAGGCGGCTGCTCGGTGTTGTCGAGCAGCGTGTTGAACCGCGCCAGCCGCAGCACCATGCAGACCGCGTAGATCAGCGCGACGACCCAGCCGACCCGGTTGTCCTGGAGCTGCCAGGCGTAGAGGGTCAGCGCCGGGGCGACGCCGAAGGACATCGCGTCGGACAGCGAGTCCAGCTCGGCGCCCATCCGGGTGGTGGCGTCGAGCAGCCGGGCGAGGCGCCCGTCCAGCCCGTCGAGCAGCGCCGCCGCCGCGACGGCCGCGACGGCCGCGGCGAGCTCGTCGTTGAGCGCGAACTGGATGGCCGACAGCCCCGCGCACATCGCCAGCACCGTGATGGCGTTGGGCAGCAGCCGGACGCCCGGGGTGGTCCGCACGCTCATGACGTTCGCTTCCCCCGCGGCAGCTCGGCGAGGACGGTCTCGCCGCCGACGGTGCGCTGGCCGGGCTCGACCCGCACCCGGCTGCCCACCGGGACGTAGAGGTCCACCCGCGAGCCGAACCGGATCAGCCCGTAGGTGCTGCCGACGTCGACCTGGTCGCCCTCCTCGACGGAGCACACGATGCGGCGCGCGACGAGCCCGGCGATCTGCACCACGGCGACCTCGGTGCCGTCGACGGCGCGGATCACCAGGGAGTTGCGCTCGTTGTCCTCGCTGGCCTTGTCCAGGTCGGCGGAGAGGAACTTGCCCGGGCGGTAGGCGATCCGGTCGATCCGGCCGGCCAGCGGGATGCGCTGCACGTGGACGTCGAAGACGGTGAGGAACGCGCTGATCCGGATCATCGGGGCGGTGCCGAGGTCCAGCTCGGCGGGCGGCACGACCTCCTCGACGTGCGCCACGGTGCCGTCGGCGGGCGCCACCGCGAGCCCTTCACCGCTCGGCGCGGTGCGCCGCGGCTCGCGGAAGAACCACGCGACCCAGGCGGTCAGCACGCCGCCCAGCACCCCGGCCGGACGCCACAGCTTGCGCAGCAGCAGCGTCGCGATCGCTGCTCCGGCGACGAACGGGCGGCCGGCGGGGTGCATCGGCGGGACGGTGTCGCGCGCGAGGCCGGCGAGGTGCGCCGCCATCTTCTTCGGTTCTGTCTCGGTGCTCATCGAGGTACTGCGCCCCTGAGTCGGTGGTCTGGTCCGGCCGACCGCGACCTGCCGCCCGGGGACGGGGGTCGGCGGTGGGGCCGTCGTCGGTACAGCATCTCGGACGCGGCGCGGTGCACGACGACAGGGTGCGGAGTTGATCAAGTACAGAGCGATGACCTGCGCAGATCCGGCCCCGCGAGCACCTCCGGCGGTGCTGCCGCGTCACCCGTCCAGGTGTACCCGACGACCCCTTCGGGGGCCACCACCGCCCCCGTCCGCGCCCTCGCCGGACACGCCCGACCACCTCGAACGCCGAGCCGCCAACCACCCGTTCGAGTCGTGAGTGAGGGGCACCCTTGCCCGAGTAACTGGGGCAAGGGTGCCCCTCACCTGGAACGAAGAGTGCTGGGTCGGGTGGTGGGTGGGCGTGTTGGGCGGCTGCCGGGGTGGGCATGAGTCAGGGGCGGCACCGGCGCCCCCGACGCGCCCGTGCCGCCCCTGACATCCCGGCCGAGAGGCGTCTCCCCGTTGACGCCACCCGGCCTCCCCCGAACGGGTCCGTGCGCCCCCCGACGGCGCACGGCCCCTTGTGGTTCAGTCGCCGCGCCCGATGCGCGGTGCCTACGTGGGGGGAAGGTTGTTGATCGACGTTTCGTTACCTGGTCCCAGTGTAATTGAGTTCACAGCGAGACCGTAGACGCTATCGGAGGACGTTATAACTACTCTCCGCATCGAAACGTCCGTCAAATGGGGTTCACCCGTCACTCGTTCGCTCCTGACGTCGTGTCCTCCACGATCATGCGAGCGCCCATCAGCTCGCCGATCCCGCCGTACGGATCGCCGTGCTCCATCGCGTCGCCGGTGCTGCTGAGCTCCACCTCGGCGACCCCCTCCTCGTCGGCGACGATCTCCGCGGGCAGGGCGGACACCGCGTACTCGTCGAGGTACATCTCCAGCCGCAGCGTCCAGCCCGCGCGCAGCTGCACCAGGCGTGCGGTGGCCACGTCGCGGGTGTCCACCCAGTGCGCCCCGGGCTGATCGCGCAGCTCCGCCACCGGGGTCGCGGCGAGCTCGTCGAGCTGCTCGTACTCGGCCTTGCGCAACCGGGCCAGCGCCCCGGAGAGCAACCGCTTGGTACTGCTGGCCTGCGATGGCAGCAGCACCAGACCACGGTCCGTGACCAGCAGCTCGTAACCGGTGCCGGACACCTGCACCGGGCTGATGATGCCGGACAGCGCCGGTTCCGGTTCCGCCTCGGGCGGGCGCAGGTGGTTCAGCGGCACCCCGAGGTCGACCAGGGTGCGGTGCAGCCCGGGGATCAGCCTCGGGTCGGCCACCGCCGGGCGCACCAGCCGGTCCGGGTCCAGCGGTTGCCCGCCGGCGGCGAGCCGGACCAGCGGCGGGCCGCCCCAGTCGAGCTCGTGGTGCGCCCGCCGGGCGCAGACCAGCGCGTCCACCACCGCGCCGCCGAGCAGCTCGACGAGCATGTCCTCGGCGGCCTGGTCGAGCCGCTCCGGGTCCAGCCCGGGGTTCAGCGCCGGGTTGATCAGGTCGCGGGCCTGGCCGCGGTGGATGGCGGCCAGCACGCCGCCGATGGCCGGGTCGATCTGCAACCCGCTCTGCTCGATCGCGGAGCTGAGCTGCGCGGCCTGCTGCGCCGCCTGCGCCGCCCCGGCGAGGCGGACCAGCTCCGGCCACGGCAGCCGGGCGCCGAGGCCCTCGACCACCAGTTCGTCCTCCAGCGCCGGGACGCTCGTGCGCGGCTCGCGCAGCGCGCCGAAGGCGGGCCGGTCGTCGAGCTCCCGGTCGGCGGACTTGAGCTGCTTCATCGCCGCGATCCGGTCCCTGGTCGGCGGGCCG
Organism: Saccharopolyspora cebuensis; assembly: GCF_039542665.1. NCBI lineage: Bacteria > Bacillati > Actinomycetota > Actinomycetes > Pseudonocardiales > Pseudonocardiaceae > Saccharopolyspora > Saccharopolyspora cebuensis. The sequence continues at coordinate 62,980 of NZ_BAABII010000026.1, read as the reverse complement.
CCGTCGGTGCGGTCGGTGCCCTCGGCGATGGCCTGCTTGGCGCGCTCGGCCAGCGCGGGCTTGCGCGCCGGGTGGTCCATGAACGCCCGGAAGCCCAGTATCACGTCCGGGGTGTGCCCGACGGTGGTCGCCATGCTGAGGAACTCCTCGGCGTAGTCCCGCCAGCCGAGCTCGATGGCCACCCGCTTGCGCAGCGCGGTGATCGCGGCGCGCTTGCCCGCCACCCGCACCGCGAGCCGGTCGGCGCCCGGTTCGAGCTGGAAGGACACCGGCGCGGCCACGGCGGTGTAGGCCCGGGCGTAGCCGCCGAACAGCCACTTGACCGGGCCGCTGGTGAGCGAGGCGACGGTGCGCTCGACGGTCCGCGCGCAGCGCCGGGCGGTCACCGCCGTCCCGCTGCCGCCGAGCATCCCGATCTCGCGGGCCAGCAGCGCGCGCAGCTCGCTGATGGTGAGCGCGGCCAGCAGCGGCATCCCGATCTCCAGGTACCGGCCGCGGGTCCGCAACCCGAGCAGCGCGGTGTCCTCGACGATCGCGATGCCCGGTTCCGAGGTCACCCGGATCTCGTCCGGCGGCTCGGCGCCCGCGGCGTCGGCGATGGACGAGACGAGCTTCCAGAGCTGCGGCTGCTCGTCCCGGCGCAGCGCGACGCCGCGCGGGTCGACGCGGGTGGACAGCACGGCGCGCAGGCCGATGGCGAACACCGCCCCCACGACGAGCGCGGCCAGCGCCGCTTCCAGGCCGCTACCTCGGTCGTAGCGGAACGTGTAGAGGGCGATCGCGAGCAGGCCGAGGACCAGCGCGATGGGTACGGCGAAGAAGCCGAGGTGCAACGCCAGCGCCACGGCGGCGCGCCAGGGGCCACGCACGGTGCAGAACTCCGGTCAGGTGGGGGTCGAGGGTGCAGTCTTCGCGAGAGGTCGGTGCTCCGTCAATCCAGCAGCCAGATGTCCACAGTAGAACCAGCTGGGAGATCGGTCACCTCTTCGGGGATCTCCAGCAGGCAGTCGGCCTCGGCCAGGGCCGAGAGCAGGTGCGAGCCGGGCCCGCCGTGCAGCGCCACCGCGCCGCTGACCGGGTCGAACCGCCCGCGCCGGTACTGCCGCTTGCCCGCCGGGGTGCGCAGTGGCTCGGTCAGCTCGGCGCGGCGCACCGGGCGGTGCGCGTCGCGGTGCCCGGCGGCCGACCGCAGCACCGGCCGGACGAACACCTCGAAAGAGACCATCGCGCTGACCGGGTTGCCGGGCAGCGCCACCACCGCCGGGCCGCCGCGGTAGCGCCCGCTGCCCTGCGGCATGCCGGGCTGCATCGCGACCTTGGTGAACTCCACGCCCTGCCCGGCCAAGGCGTCCTTGACCACCTCGTAGGCGCCGGCGCTGACCCCGCCGGTGGTGAGGATGAGGTCGGTGCCGGCGAGCTCCGGTTCCAGCGCGGCGTGGAACTGGTCCACGTCGTCCGGGACGAACCGCAGCAGCCGGGCGGTGGCTCCCGCGTCCCGCACCGCCGCGGCCAGCATCAGCCCGTTGGACTCGTAGATCTGCCCGGGGTGCAGCGGCTCGCCCGGCTCGACCAGCTCGGAGCCGGTGGACAGCACCAGCACCCGCGCAGGCCGGTGCACCGGCAGCTCCGCGGCGCCGACGGCGGCGGCCACCCCGAGCCGGGCGGGGGTCAGCGCGGTCCCGGCGGTGAGCACGGTCGCCTCCGCCCCCACGTCCTCGCCCGCGCGGCGCACGTGCGCGCCCGGCTGCGCGGCCAGGCCGATCCGCACCTCGCGGACCCCGCCGTCGGTGCGCTCCACCGGGACGACCGCGTCGGCCCCCGGCGGGAGCTGCGCGCCGGTCATGATCCGGTGCGCGGTGCCCGGTTGCAGCGGCGGCACGTCCACCCGCCCGGCGGGGATGTCCTCGCCCACCGGCAGCGCCACCGGCGCGTCGGCGTCCGCCTCGACCAGGTCCACCGAGCGCACCGCGTAGCCGTCCATCGCGGAGTTGTCGAAGGGCGGCAGCGGGATCGGCGAGCGCAGGTCCTCGGCCAGGGCCAGGCCGAGGCAGTCGGCCAGCGGCACCGACCGCACCGGCGTGGGGGCCACCAGCGCGGCGACCGCGTCCCGGTGCTGGGTCACGGGGATCAGGTCGGGGGTTCCAGTTCCGTGCGACACGCACCGATCATCGGTCATGGCCCCGCCCGCTGTCCGCACCGGCTTCCGCAACGAGCGCGGTCGCCCCCGTGGCAGACTGCGATTCCGCCCGACCGAGGAGGTGCCCGTTGCAGGTCCGTACCCGCCACACGCCGTCGTACGGGGTGGCCCGCTTGCTGCTGGCACCGGGCGAGCCGGTGCGGGTGGAGGCCGGGGCGATGCTGGCCACGAGCTACGGCGTGGTGGCGGAGCAGCGCTCCTCGGGCGGCGCGCTGAAGTCGCTGGCCCGCTCGGCGCTCGGCGGCGAGTCCGCGCGCGCCACCTCCTACACCGCGCCGCAGCAGGGCGGTTGGGTGGACGTGGCGCCGAACCTGCCGGGCGACCTCAACGTGATCGAGCTCGACGGCCGGACCGGCTGGTGCGTCACCAAGTCCTGCTTGCTGGCCTCGGCGAGCACGGTGCGGGCGGAGCCGCAGTGGGCCGGCTTCCGGAACCTCTTCGGCGGCGAGGGCGGTTTCCTCACCCACGTGACCGGGCAGGGCCCGGTGGTGGTGTGCTGCTACGGCGCGCTGGACGTGGTGACGCTGCAACCGGGCGAGTACGTGACGATCGACCCCGGGCACGTGGTGGCCTACGCCGACGCGGTGCAATCCCGGCTGCGCCAGGCGAACCAGGGCGCCGCCCAATCGATCAAGAGCGGCGAAGGGCTCGTCTTCGATTTCGCCGGACCGGGACGAGTGCTGACGCAGACGCGCAATCCGCGTTCCTTGATCGGTTGGTTGCAGAGCAACGGCGTCGGATCCCGATCCTGATCGGAGCATTGCGGAATTCCCCCGCCCTTCCCGTGGTGATTACTCGACGTGGCCGCGTCCGACACCCGTTCGGCCTAGTATTTAGCGGAAAAGTCGCATTGAAGAACGGGCGACGAGGGTCTTCTTCTGGGGTAGCGTGACCGTTGCTCCAGCGGCGCCACGGGCGTCGTGCATCACCTTTCAAGAGGAGGACGCCGTGGCGGTCGGCACGGTCAAATGGTTCAACTCGGAGAAGGGCTACGGATTCATCGCGACGGATGACGGGCCCGATGTGTTCGTGCACTACTCCGCGATCAACATGTCCGGTTTTCGCACCCTTTCCGAAGGGGAGCGGGTCGAATTCGAGGTGAAGGCCGGGCGGGACGGTCGCACCCAGGCAGACGGCGTCCGGAAGGTCTGACAGCCCCGCGGAATCGTTCGTCGTCCGGTGGCCCGGTTCCGGTGGGAATCGGGCCACCGGTCCGTCGGGGTCGATCCGCCGGAACCCGAGGACGCGCGCCGTTCCGGGGCGTTAGGCTGCCGGACGTGTCGGAAGACCTCACCGGGCGCCGCCTCGGCCACTACAAGATCGACTCCGTCCTCGGCCGCGGTGGGATGAGCGTGATGTACCGCGCCACCGACGTCCGGCTGGGCCGCAAGGTCGCGCTCAAGGTCATGGGTGAGCACATCACCGGTGACGCCGAGTTCCGCGAGCGGTTCGTGGACGAGGCCCGCAACACCTCGGCGATCGACCACTCCAACATCGTCCCGCTCTACGACTTCGGCGAAGTCGACGGGATGCTCTACATCGCGATGCGGCTGGTCGACGGATCCGACCTGGCCAGCCTGATCAAGGACGGGCCGATCTCGCCGAAGCGCGCGCTGGAGCTGCTCGGCCAGGTCGCCGAGGCGCTGGACATGCTGCACGAGCGCAACCTCGTGCACCTCGACCTCAAGCCGGCCAACGTGCTGGTGACCTCCCGCGAATCGGCCAACGAGCACGTCTACCTCGCCGACTTCGGGCTGACCCGGCGCGGCGCCACCGGGCACCGCACCTCCTCCGGCGACTTCCTCGGCTCGCCGACCTTCGCCGCCCCGGAGCACCTGCGCGGCGAGGCCGTCGACGGCCGCACCGACCTCTACGCGCTGGCCTGCATGCTGTTCGCCTGCCTGACCGGGCGCCCGCCGTTCCAGGGCCAGGTGCAGGAGGTGATCCAGGGCCACCTCGGCGCCGAGCCGCCGCCGGTGACCTCCCTGGTGGTGCTGCCGCCCGGGATCGACGAGGTGATGCGCCGCGGGATGGCGAAGAAGGCCGACCAGCGCTTCGACGACTGCAAGGAGCTCATCGCGGTGGCGCGCGCCGCGCTGTCGCCGGTGGCCGGGGAAGGCCCGCCGCGCCCGCGCCCGGCCGGATCCCCGCCCGCCGGGCCCCAGCCGCCCCAGCCCGCCGGACCGCAGCCTCCCGGACCGCCGCCCGCGGCCCCGCAGCCCGGACGGCCGCCGTTCCCGCAGCAGCAGTTCCCGCCGTCGCAGCCGGTGCCCGCGCAGCAGCCGCCCGGCTACGGCCCGCCGCCGTACCAGCAGCCGCCGCACCCGCCGGTGGCGCCGCCGCAGGAACCGGTCCGGCTGCGCCCGCCGATGCCCGCGGGCACGTCGTCGTTCGCCACCCGGTCCAGCGGCGGCTCGACGGCGCGCTGGCTGGTGCCGCTGCTGATCGTGGCCGCGCTGGTGGCGATCATCGTGCTGTTCGTCGTGATGGCCACCGCGTCCGGCGACACCGGCTCGGGGTCGACCTACGTCCCCGAGACCTCCAGCTACAACGAGAACGAGATCCCCACCACGGTTCCCACGGTCGGGGGCTGACCCGGCGTTCGCTTGCACTCGACCCGGGAGAGTGCTAGACACGGTATTGGCACTCAGCGAGGTTGAGTGCCAGGTCGGGACGGTGAGGCCGTGCTCGGCGGTGCCACAGGCGGCGCCGTCGCCGCGGTCGTCCGTCGCGGGCACCGAGCCTGGCCGAGCACGAGTCCTGCCGTGGGGTGTGACACCGCCGCGGCGTCCAGACAGGTGGAGGACCACACCGCAATGGCCAAGATGATCGCGTTCGACGAGGACGCCCGCCGCGGTCTTGAGCGCGGCATGAACACCCTCGCCGACGCCGTCAAGGTGACGCTCGGCCCGAAGGGCCGCAACGTCGTGCTCGAGAAGAAGTGGGGCGCGCCGACCATCACCAACGACGGTGTCTCCATCGCCAAGGAGATCGAGCTCGAGGACGCCTACGAGAAGATCGGCGCCGAGCTCGTCAAGGAGGTCGCGAAGAAGACCGACGACGTCGCGGGTGACGGCACCACGACCGCCACCGTGCTCGCCCAGGCCCTGGTTCGCGAGGGTCTGCGCAACGTCGCGGCCGGTGCCAGCCCGATCGCGCTCAAGCGCGGCATCGAGAAGGCCACCGAGGCGATCGCCGAGCAGCTGCTCAAGAGCGCCAAGGAGATCGAGACCAAGGACCAGATCGCCGCCACCGCCGCGATCTCGGCCGGTGACCGCCAGATCGGCGAGCTCATCGCGGAAGCGATGGACAAGGTCGGCAAGGAAGGCGTCATCACCGTCGAGGAGAGCAACACCTTCGGGCTGGAGCTGGAGCTCACCGAGGGCATGCGCTTCGACAAGGGCTACATCTCGCCCTACTTCGTCACCGACTCGGAGCGGATGGAGGCGTCCCTGGACGACCCGTACATCCTGCTGCTGAGCTCGAAGATCTCCAACATCAAGGACCTGCTCCCGCTGCTGGAGAAGGTCATGCAGTCCAACAAGCCGCTGCTGATCATCTGCGAGGACGTCGAGGGCGAGGCCCTGGCGACCCTGGTGGTCAACAAGATCCGCGGCACCTTCAAGTCGGTCGCCGTCAAGGCCCCCGGCTTCGGCGACCGCCGCAAGGCGATGCTGCAGGACATGGCCATCCTCACCGGCGGCCAGGTCATCAGCGAGGAGGTCGGCCTCAAGCTGGAGAACGCCGACCTGAACCTGCTGGGCAAGGCCCGCAAGGTCGTCGTGACCAAGGACGAGACCACCATCGTCGAGGGCTCGGGCGACGACGAGCAGATCTCCGGCCGGGTGAACGAGATCCGCGCCGAGATCGACCGCTCGGACTCCGACTACGACCGCGAGAAGCTGCAGGAGCGGCTGGCCAAGCTGGCCGGCGGCGTGGCCGTCATCAAGGCCGGTGCGGCGACCGAGGTCGAGCTCAAGGAGCGCAAGCACCGCATCGAGGACGCGGTCCGCAACGCCAAGGCCGCCGTCGAGGAGGGCGTCCTGGCCGGTGGTGGCGTCGCGCTGCTGCAGGCCGCGCAGGCCGCCTTCGACGGGCTGAAGCTGGAGGGTGACGAGGCCACCGGCGCCAACAGCGTCAAGCTGGCCGTCGAGGCCCCGCTGAAGCAGATCGCGGTCAACGCCGGCCTCGAGGGCGGGGTCGTCGCCGAGAAGGTCAAGAACCTCCAGGCGGGCACCGGCCTCAACGCCGCGACCGGCGACTACGAGGACCTGATCGCCGCGGGCATCATCGACCCGGCCAAGGTCACCCGTTCGGCGCTGCAGAACGCCGCCTCCATCGCCGCGCTGTTCCTGACCACGGAGGCCGTGGTCGCGGACAAGCCGGAGAAGGAGAAGGCCGGTGCCGGCGCCGACCCGACCGGTGGCATGGGCGGCATGGACTTCTGATCCGCCCCAGCCGCTGAAGAACCGCTCCCGCCCCGGCGGGGGCGGTTCTTCGCATTCCAGGGCCGCCACGCCCCCCGAGCCGCCCGTTCGAGCGAGGTTTTCCAGGTGAGGGGCACCCTTGTCCCAGTTACTTGGGCAAGGGTGCCCCTCACTCAGCTCCCGAACGGGTGAGAGCGCCTGGGGTGGGGGAGGGCCGGTGCGTTCCGTGCGCGTCGTGCCCGGGTGCGTCTCTCCTGGTGAGGGGCACCTTCACCCGGCTTGGTCGGCTGAAGGTGCCCCGCACTCGGTTCCCGGCCTGGTGGGGGTGCCCCGCACTCGGTTCCCGATCCGGTGATCGCCCCCGGGCTGGCGCGGGCCGGGACCGACCGGGGCGTTCGGGGACGGGTGGGTGCGGGGACGGGTGGGTACGGTGTGCCGGTATGGGTGCGCTGCTCGAAGTGATCGTCGAGAACGCCGCTGATGCCACCGCCGCGCAGGAAGGCGGGGCGGACCGGCTGGAGCTGGTGCGGGACCGCGCGTCGGACGGCCGGACGCCGGAACCGGCGGTGGTGCGCGAGGTGCTGGCCGCCACGGACCTGCCGGTGCGCGTGATGGTGCGCGGCGAGGGCTACACCGCGGGCGACGTCGAGGCGCTGCGCCGCGAGGCGGTGGCGGTGCGCGAGGTCGGGGCGGCCGAGTTCGTCCTGGGATTCCTGGACGGGACCGGGCAGGTCGACGTCGGCACCACGCGGAACCTGGCCGACGAGCTCGCCGGCTGCCCGTGGACGTTCCACCGCGCCGTCGACCACGCCCTGCAGTACCAGCTCGCCTGGGACCACGCGGTGTCGCTCGGCCCGGACGCGGTGCTGACCGCCGGGTCCGCCGAGGGCGTCGAGGAGGGCCTCGGCACGCTGCGGGTCCTCGCCGACCAGCAGGACGTCGAGGGCGTCACGTTGCTGGTCGGCGGCGGGCTGCGGCCGGACCACGTCGACGAGCTGCTCGGCATGGGCGTGCGCGCGTTCCACGTCGGCCGCGCGGCCCTGGACGGTACGGCGGTGGACGCGGGCCGGGTCCGGGAGTGGCGTCGCCGGGTCGACGCCTGACCGCAACGCCGTGACCGGCGTGTGATCTCCTGGGGGCCGGAGCCCACCGGAGGAGGTCAGGGACTCGATGGTCCTTCGACGAGGTCGAGCGGCGCTGATCGGCGTCGCCGTCACCGCCGCGCTGGTCGCGTGCACCGACGCGCCGCCGCCCGCACCCGCCGCCCCCGAGTCGGGGGCGCTGCCCGGTGTCGAACTGCCCCAGGTGACGCCGCAGCCGAAGGAGATGCGGCGGCTCGGCGACGACATCGCGGTGCGCGGCCGGGTCGAGGTGGTGGTGGATCCGCTGGTCGACGAGCCGACGCGCGACCTGGCCCGGCAGGTGCTGAGCCAGGCCGGGGCCGAGGAGGTCGTGGTCCGCCAGCCCGGCGAGGAGGGCGGGGACGTCTCGCTGAGCGTGCGGGTCGGCGACCGCACGTCGCCGACCGTGGTCAAGGGCCTCCAGGAGCTCGGCGTCGACGCACCCGCCCCGCTCCCGCCGGAGGGCTACGTGCTGGCCGGGCGCGGCGGCGACGCGTTGTTCGTCGGGGCCTCCGACCCGGCGGGCGCCTACTACGGCGTGCAGACGCTGCGGCAGCTCACCTCGCCGGGCCGGATCGCCGGGGTCGCCGTGGTGGACGAGCCGTCGATGCCGTTGCGCGGCACCATCGAAGGCTTCTACGGCCCGCCGTGGACGCACCAGGAGCGGATGGAGCAGCTCGCGTTCTACGGCGACGTCAAGCTCAACACCTACATCTACGCGCCGAAGGACGACCCGTACCACCGGGAGCGCTGGCGCGAGCCGTACCCGCCGGATCAGCTCGCCGAGGTGCGGGAGCTGATCGGGCAGGCCGCCGCGCACCACGTCAAGTTCACCTTCGCGCTCTCGCCGGGCACCTCGATCTGCTACAGCGATCCGGCGGATTCCCAGGCGCTGCTGGACAAGCTCTCCGCCGTGCACGCGGCGGGCGTGCGGGACTTCTCGATCCCGCTGGACGACATCAGCTACACGCGGTGGAACTGCGCGCAGGACCGCGCCGTCTACGGCGAGCCGTCGCAGGCCGCCGCCGGGCGGGCGCAGACCGAGCTGCTCAACCGCGTGCAGCGGGAGTTCGTCGACCGCAATCCCGACGTGGCGCCGCTGCAGTTCGTGCCCACCGAGTACTCCGACCTGGACGATTCGCCGTACAAGGCGGCGCTGCGCGCGGGCCTGGACCCGCGGGTGCAGGTGATGTGGACCGGCGACGGCGTGGTGCCCGACGGCATCTCGGTCGACGACGCCCGGCGGGCGGGCGAGACCTGGGGCCGCGACCTGTTCCTGTGGGACAACTACCCGGTCAACGACTTCGACGGTTCGGCCGGCCGGTTGCTCCTCGGCCCCTACGCGCACCGCGAACCCGGACTGTCGCAGGAGCTCACCGGGCTCGTGGTGAACCCGATGAACCAGGCGGCGGCGAGCCAGGTCGTCGAGTTCGGCGCGGCCGACTTCGCCTGGAACGACGCGGCGTTCGACCCGGCGCGGGCGTGGCGCGCGGCGGCCGAGCACCTCGCCGGGGACCGCTCGACGGCTCCGGACCCGGGCCTGGTGGCCGATCCGGCGACGGCCGACGCGCTCGGCGTGTTCTTCGACCTGCTGCACGCGGCACCGCTGCCCAGCGGCGAGACCTGGCTGCCTCCGGCGCCGGAGCTGTCCCGCCGGATCGACGGGTTCCACCGCGCCTGGCAGGCCGGGGACCGGCGGGCCGCGCTGGACGGGCTCGACGCCTACGCGCGGGCGGTCGCCGAGGCGCCGGAGCGGATCCGGGCGGGCGCCCCGCCGAACTTCACCTCCGACGCGCAGCCGTGGCTGACCGCCGCGGACCTGTGGGGCGACGCGCTGCTGGCCTCGCTGGACGGCCTGCGGGCGCGGACCGACGGCGACGAGGCGCTGGCCGGTCGGCGGTTCGACGCGGCGGCCCGGCTGGCCGCCGAGGCCGGGGCGGTGCGGTCCTCGCCGGAGGAGGTCCGCCCGGACGCCCCGGTGCTGGTCGCCGACGGGGTGCTCGACGCGTTCGTCCGGCAGGCACCGACCCTGCGCTGAACGACCCTGCGCTGAACGACCCTGCGCCGAACGACGTCGCGCTGACTCACCCCTGCGCTGATTCCTGGGGCACGATCACCCAGCAGGCCAGGTAGATCAGGATGCCCGCGCCCATGCCGAGCAGGGTGGCGGCGACGAGCACGACGCGGACGATCGCGGCATCGATGCCGAGCATCGCGGCGAACCCGGCGCAGACCCCGCCGAGCATCTGGTCGTCGCGGCTGCGGCGGAGCTTGCGGGTGGTGGTGGAGCTGGTCTCGGTCATGGTTCCAGCCTGCGCCGCCCGGGCGCCGCGGACCTCCGGGTGCGACCCCGAGCCGACCCGGAACCGGCCCCGGAACGCACCCGCCCGCTGGTCGGGGGAGGGCGCTCAGGCCACCGACGGCCGGTGCACGTCGGTGAGGTCGCTGCCGTGCCGCTCCCACCGGTCGTAGAGGGCGTCGCGGCCGTACCGGGCGACGAGCTGCGCTTCGGCGCGGCTGACCGGCACCAGCGTGATGAGCTGGAGCACCGGCTGCCCGTCGGCGTCGAGCAGCACGTCGAACTCGTCGCCGAGGTAGGGGTGCGGCGCGGCGAGCGCCCCGGCGACCTCGGTGTCGGGCAGCAGGACGCGGTCGTTCATGATCAACGCGCCGTAGCCGACCCGGCTGCGGCTCTCGGCGAGCAGTTCGGCGAGCACGGTGAGCAGGTGCTTGGCGTAGCGCTCTTGGTCGGCGCGCAGCGTGCAGACCAGCTCCTGCGGCAGCGGGGCGCCCTCGACGCGATCCCGCAGCCCGCTGGTCAGCAGCGTGACGTGCGCGCCGTCGGAGTGGTCGCAGTACACGACGTGGTAGGACCGGAGGCGCTCACCGGTGGTCCGGCTGTCCGCGCCGCGCACCCGCCCGACGTGCTTCTCGACGTGCTCCGGGAATCCGCTGAACCGACCCATGTCCGCCTTCCCGCCGAGTACCGCCCCGCCCGATCCTAAGGAACGCTTTCGCCGATGGTCTGCGTGGCGGTGCGGGTGGCGGAACCTCAGCGGTCTTCTCGCTGCGGGATCGCCTCCTGATGTACCAACGACGTACCCGGCGTCGGCGCTGTCCTCGCGAGAAGATCGCTGAGCGGTCACGTCCGAGCACGGGCGGCGGTGCCGGTTGACGGCCGCACCGCATGCGGCTCCGCCGCATCCGGAAAGGACCCCTAAGCGGTCCCTTCCGGCGCCAGTCACCCGTTCGGGAGCTGAGTGAGGGGCACCCTTGCCCAAGTAACTGGGACAAGGGTGCCCCTCACTCAGAACCTCGGGGCGTCGGTCCCGGGTGGTTGCGGGGCCCTCACAAACCGCTTCCGTTCGCATACCCTCGGCCCCATGGCGGTGGACCGAGCGCACGACCTGACTTCCCCGGCCGAGGTGGCCAAGGCCCTGGACGGCACGGGCTACCTGCCCGACGACGGCATCGCCACGGCGGCGTTCCTGGCGATGCGGATGCGCCGTCCGCTGCTGTGCGAGGGCGAGCCCGGCACCGGGAAGACGGCGCTGGCGCAGGCGCTGGCCGGGGCGCTGGGCGTGGAGCTGATCCGGTTGCAGTGCCACGAGGGCATCGACGCGGCGCAGGCGCTCTACGACTGGGACTTCCCGCGCCAGCTCCTGCACCTGCGCACCCTGGAGGCCGCCTCGACCGGCGGGCTGGACGCCGACGCCGCCGAATCCTCGCTCTACACCGACCGGTTCCTGCTGGCGCGACCGCTGCTGCGGGCGCTGCGGGAGGCGCCGTGCGTGCTGCTGGTCGACGAGATCGACCGGGCCGACGACGAGTTCGAGGCGTTCCTGCTGGAAGTGCTCTCCGAGTACGCGGTGAGCATCCCGGAGTTCGGCGAGGTGCGGGCGGTCGAGCCGCCGATCGTGCTGCTCACCTCCAACCGCACCCGCGAGGTGCACGACGCGCTCAAGCGCCGCTGCCTCTACCACTGGCTGGAGCACCCGGACCAGGAGCGGGAGGTGGCGATCCTGCGCCGCAGGCTGCCCGGGCTGGACGACCGGCTGGCCGAGCGGGTGGGCGGTGCGGTGCGCCGGATGCGGGAGCTGGAGCTGCTCAAACCGCCCGGGGTCGCCGAGGCGCTGGACTGGGCGCAGGCGTTGCAGGCGCTCGGCCAGGACGAGGTGGACACCGAGGTGGCCGCGAGCACCCTCGGCGCGGTGCTGAAGTACCGGGAGGACGCCGAACGGGTGCGGGCCGCGGGCCTCGTGCCGTGACCCGCCCGCTGACCGGCCTGGTCGGGTTCGCCCGCGCGCTGCGGCACTCCGGGATGGCCTGCGATCCGGCGCGGGTGCAGGCGTTCCTCGCCGCCGCCGAACACGTGGAGCTGGCCGACCGGGGCGCGCTGTACTGGGCGGGCCGGGTGACGCTGTGCGCCGACCCGGACGACGTGCCGCGCTACGACGCGGCGTTCGCGCTGTGGTTCCGCGCCGAGCCGCTGCCGGTGGAGCGGCCGGGCCCGCCGGTGCCCCGCCCGGCGCGGATCGCGCCGCTGGCCGAGGACGGCGGCGAGGACGGGGAGGGCGGCGGTGATCCGCTGGCCGCGGCGGCCAGCGACGCCGAGCGGCTCCGGGAGCGCGACCTCAGCGATCTGGGCGAGGCGGAGCGGGAGCACCTGCGGCGGATGCTGGCGGTGCTGCGGCCCGATCCGCCGTCCCGGGCGGCGCTGCGCAGGCGCCGCAGCAGGCGGGGCGAGCTGGACCCGCGCGGCACGCTGCGGGAACTGCTGCGCTCCGGCGGGGAACCGGTCCGGTTCGCCCGGCGCAGCACCGCGCGCCGTCCGCGCCGGGTGGTGCTGCTGGTCGACGTGTCCGGGTCGATGACGCCCTACGCCGACGCGCTGCTGCGGTTCGCGCACGTGGTGGTGCGGCGGGCCCCGATGAGCACCGAGGTGTTCACCCTCGGCACCCGGATGACCCGGGTGAGCAGGCAGTTGCGGCAGCGCGACCCGGAGGCGGCGCTGGCGGCGGCGTCCCGCGCGGTGCCGGACTTCAGCGGCGGGACCCGGCTCGGCGAGACGCTGCGGGCGTTCCTGGACCGGTGGGGGCAGCGCGGTGTCGCGCGCGGCGCGGCGGTGGTGGTGTTCTCCGACGGCTGGGAGCGCGGGGACACGGCGTTGCTGGCCGAGCAGCTGCACCGATTGCGTCGGCTCGCCCGCGGGGTGGTGTGGGCGAACCCGCACGCCGGGCATTCCGGGTACCAACCGGTGCAGTCCGGGATTGTCGCGGCCCTGCCGCACGTTGATCGGTTGGTGGCCGGACACAGCCTGCGTTCGCTGGAGGACGTGTGGTCATGGGTGCGGCGGACGGGTTAGGACTGCTTTCACGATGACGTGCGCGGCGGTGCGGGTGGCGGAAACCCGGCGGCCTTCCCACTGCGGGAGCCGCTCGGCGAGGTACCCGCTTCGCGGCGCTGTCCTCGCGAGAAGGCCGCTGAGAACCCGCGGCGGTGCGAGTCGACGGCCTCACCGCGAAGCGGCTCCGCCGCTTCCTGGAAGGGCCCCTGAGCCGGAGGTGTGCTGTGCGTGACGTGCTGGACGAGTTGAGCAAGCGCTGGGAGGCGGGCGAGCCGGTCGGGCTCGGGACCGTGGTGGACACCTTCAAGTCGGCGCCGCGGCAGTCGGGGGCGGCGATGCTGGTCACCGGGGACGGCGAGGCGGTCGGCAGCGTCTCCGGCGGCTGCGTCGAGGGCGCGGTCTACGAGCGGGCCGGTGCCGTGCTCGGCGGTGATCCGCCGCTGCTGGAGCGCTACGGGGTGAGCGACGACGACGCCTTCGCGGTGGGGCTGACCTGCGGCGGGATCATCGACATCTTCGTCGAGCGGGTCGACCGGGAGACCTTCCCGGAGCTCGACGAGGTGGTGCGGGCGGTGCGCGACGAGGTGCCGGTGGCGGTGGCCACCGTGGTCGCGCACCCGGACGCCGGGCTGGTCGGGCGCCGGCTGCTGGTGTGGCGGGACCGGGTGGTCGGCGGGTTCGGCTCGGCCCGGGTGGACGACGCGGTGATCGACGACGCGCGGGGCATGCTGGCCAGCGGGCGCAGCGGGGTCCTGGAATACGGCCCGGAGGGGCAGCGCCGGGGCGAGGGGCTGAAGGTCTTCGTCAACTCCTTCGAGCCGCCGCCGCGGATGCTGGTGTTCGGCGCGATCGACTTCGCCGCCGCGATGGCGCGGATGGGCAGCTTCCTCGGCTACCGGGTGACGGTGTGCGACGCGCGGCAGGTGTTCGCCACCAAGACGCGGTTCCCGGAGGCCGACGAGGTGGTCGTGGAGTGGCCGCACCGCTACCTCGCCGCGGAGGCCGCCGCCGGGCGGCTGGACGAGCGCACCGCGGTCATGGTGCTCACCCACGACCCCAAGTTCGACGTGCCGGTGCTGGAGGAGGCGCTGCGGCGCGACGTCGGCTACGTCGGCGCGATGGGCTCCCGGCGCACCCACGACGACCGGCTGCGGCGGCTGCGCGAGCAGGGGCTCACCGAGGCGGAGCTGGCCCGGCTGTCCTCGCCGATCGGGCTGGACCTCGGGGCCCGCACGCCGGAGGAGACGGCGGTGTCCATCGCGGCGGAGCTGATCGCGCTGCGCTGGGGCGGTCGCGGAACGCGACTGAGCGAGGCCGACGGACCGATCCACCATCACCCGTGAGTCCGATTGCCGGGACTCGTTCGGCGTAGCAGGCTCGGGACGACGTGACCTCCATCACCCCAGTGGAGCACTCGTTGCCGAGGAGGCCCCATGCCGCGCATCACCGTCACCGTCGACGGCGATCGGTACGCCGATGACGTCGAACCGCGCCTGCTGCTCGTCCAGTACCTCCGCGAACGGCTGGGCAAGGTCGGCACCGTCGTCGGCTGCGACACCAGCAACTGCGGCGCCTGCACCGTGCACCTGGACGGGCGCAGCGCGAAGTCCTGCTCCGTGCTCGCCGTCCAGGCCGACGGCTGCGAGGTGCGGACCGTCGAAGGGCTGGCCGACGGCGAGCTGCACCCCGTCCAGCAGGCGTTCCACGACAACCACGCCTTGCAGTGCGGGTTCTGCACGCCGGGCATGATCATGCAGTCCCTCGACCTGCTCGCCGACGAACCGGACCCGACCGAGCAGCAGGTGCGCGAGGGCCTGGAGGGCAACCTCTGCCGCTGCACCGGCTACCAGAACATCGTCCGCGCGGTGCGGGACGCGGCCGGGCGGCTGCGCGCCACCGCCGAATCCGACGTCGAGCCACCGGCCCCGCGCGAGCCCGCCGACCGGGCCGCCGAGCTCTCCGGGGGCCGCTCATGACCTCGACCGCCGAACCGGAACTCGGCCGCGCCCGCCTCCGCAAGGAGGACGCGCGGCTGCTCACCGGGCGCACCCGGTGGACCGACAACCTGGTGCTGCCGGGGATGCTGCACCTCGCGGTGCTGCGCAGCCCGGTCGCGCACGCCCGGATCACCGCCGTCGACACCGCCGAGGCGCGCCGGATGTCCGGGGTGCGGGCGGTGTTCACCGGTCGCGACCTCGCCGACGTGCAGGGTTCGCTGCCGTGCGCGTGGCCGGTCACCGAGGACATGCTGGCGCCCGCCGCACCGCCGCTGGCCGTGGACGAGGTGCGCTTCGCCGGGGAGGCCGTCGCGGTGGTGGTGGCCCGCAGCGCCGCCGAGGCCCGCGACGCGCTGGACGCCATCGACGTGGACTACGCGGACCTGCCGGTGGTGCTGGACCTGGAATCGGCCGCCGCGCCGGATTCCCCGCCGGTGCACGCCGACCTCGGCACCAACCGCAGCGCCACCTGGACCTTCGACTCCGCCGCGGCGGGCACCGGCGGCGACGTGGAACGCGCGCTGGCCGAGGCGGAGGTGCGGATCGACCGGACCTTCCGGCAGCAGCGGCTCGTCCCGGCGTTCATGGAACCGCGCTCGGTGGTGGTGGATCCGACCGGGGAGCAGACGACGGTGTGGTCGGCGACCCAGGTGCCGCACATCCTGCGGCTGATGCTGGCCATGTCGCTGGGCGTGCCGGAGACCAAGATCCGGGTGATCGCCCCCGACGTCGGCGGCGGCTTCGGCGGCAAGCTCCAGGTGACGCCGGAGGAGGTCCTCACCTTCGTGGTGGCCCGCGAGCTCGGCCGCCCGGTGAAGTGGACCGAGACCCGCTCGGAGAGCATGGTCTCGGCGCACCACGGCCGCGACCAGGTGCAGAAGCTGTCGCTGGCGGCCCGGCGGGACGGCACGGTCACCGGGCTGAAGGTGGAGCTGCTCGCCGACATGGGCGCCTACCTGCGGCTGGTGACGCCGGGCGTGCCGATCCTCGGCGCGTTCATGTTCAACGGGATCTACAAGTTCCCCGCCTACCACTTCTCCTGCACCAACGTCTTCACCACCAAGACGCCCACCGACGCCTACCGGGGCGCGGGACGGCCGGAGGCCACCTTCGCGATCGAGCGGATGATGGACGAGCTGGCCGCCGAGCTCGGCACCGACCCGCTGGAGCTGCGGCGGCGGAACTGGATCGGGCACGAGGAGTTCCCGTTCGACACCGTCGCCGGGCTCACCTACGACTCCGGGAACTACGAGGCCGCCACCGCGCGGGCCGAGGAGCTGTTCGGCTACCAGGAGCTGCGCGCCGAGCAGCGGCGGCGCCGGGACGCCGGCGATCCGGTGCAGCTCGGGATCGGCGTGTCCACCTTCACCGAGATGTGCGGGCTGGCGCCGTCGCGGGTGCTGGGCTCGCTGTCCTACGGCGCGGGCGGCTGGGAGCACGCGGCGATCCGGGTGCTGCCCACCGGCAAGGTCGAGGTCGTCACCGGCACCTCGCCGCACGGCCAGGGGCACGTGACGGCGTGGAGCCAGCTCGTCGCCGACCGGCTCGGCGTGCCGTTCGAGGACGTCGAGGTGCTGCACGGCGACACCCAGAGCTCGCCGCGCGGGCTGGACACCTACGGCTCGCGGTCGCTGGCGGTCGGCGGCGTGGCGGTGGTCGAGGCCGCCGACAAGGTGGTGGCCAAGGCCAAGCGGATCGCCGCGCACCTGCTGGAGTGCGCGGAGGACGACGTCGAGTTCGACGCGGGCGGCTTCGGGGTGCGCGGCACCGGCCGCGGGGTCGCGCTCGGCGAGGTGGCGCTGGCCGCGTTCGCCGCGCACGACCTGCCCGACGGCGTGGAGCCCAACCTCGACGCCGAGGCCAGCTACGACCCGGAGAACTTCAGCTTCCCGCACGGCACCCACCTGTGCGCGGTCGAGGTGGACACCGAGACCGGCCGGGTGGGCATCCGCTCCTACGTCTGCGTCGACGACATCGGCACCGTGGTGAACCCGATGATCGCCGAGGGCCAGGTGCACGGCGGGCTCGCCCAGGGCATCGCGCAGGCGCTCTACGAGGAGGCGGTGCACGACGAGGAGGGCACCTTGACCACCGGCACGCTCGCCGAGTACCTGGTGCCCTCGGCGGTGGACCTGCCGGACTTCGTCACCGACCGCACCGAGACCCGGGCGACCTCGAACCCGCTGGGCGTCAAGGGCGTCGGCGAGGCGGGCACCATCGCCTCCACCCCGGCGGTCGTCGGCGCGGTGGTCGACGCGCTGCGCCACCTCGGGGTGCGCGACGTGCCGATGCCGTGCTCGCCGCAGCGGGTGTGGCGGGCGATCAGCGGCGCGCGGGAGAGCGCGGCGACCGCACCGGAAGCCGGGGGCGGTCTCGGCTCCACGAGGGGGGATGCCCGATGATCCCGGCCCAGTTCGACTACGTCGCGCCCACCTCGATCGCCCAGGCGGTCGGGGTGCTGGCCCGCGCCGACGACGACGCGAAGGTGCTGGCGGGCGGGCAGAGCCTGCTGCCGGTGCTGCGGATGCGGCTCGCCGACCCCGGCCTGGTCGTCGACCTCGGCCGGATCGAGGAGCTGCGGGGCATCCGCGAGGACGGCGACGCGCTGGTCATCGGCGCCACCACCACCCACCACGAGGTGCTGCGCGACCCGCTGGTCGCCGAGCACGCGCCGCTGCTCGCGCTGGCCACCCGCACCGTGGCCGATCCGCAGGTGCGCCACCGCGGCACCTTCGGCGGGGCGCTGGCGCACGCCGACCCGGCCGGGGACCTGCCCGCCCCGGTGCTGGCGCTGGACGCCGAGTTCGTGCTCGACGGACCGTCCGGGCGGCGCACCGTCGCCGCGGCGGACTTCTTCGTCGACCTGTTCTCCACCGCGCTGGGCCACGGCGAGCTGCTCACCGAGGTGCGGGTGCCGAAGTGGACCGGCTGGCGGGCGCACTACGAGAAGTTCCAGCGGGTCGCGCAGGCCTGGTCGATCGTCGGGGTGGCGGCGGCGGTGCGGGTCGACGGCGGCACCGTCGAGCAGGCCCGGATCGCGCTGACCAACATGGGACCGACCCCGGTGCGGGCCACCGCGGTGGAGCGCGCGCTGGTCGGCGGGCCCGCGACGGCCGAGGCGGTCCGGGCGGCGGCCCGGCACGCCGCCGAGGGCACCAGCCCGGCCGCCGACGCCGGCGCCGACGTGGACTACCGGCGGCACCTCGCCGAGGTGCTCACCGGCCGCGCGGTGCTGGCCGCCGCGGGCGGTTGAGCGGCTCCGGCAAGAGGGCGCCGTCGCCGAGCGGGGAGCAGCGTGGTGGTCGGCGAGGCGGAGGAGGGAGTCGCAGCGGAGCTGCGGCGACTGACGACAACGCCGCCGACCGCCACGCCGGCCCCGCGCAGGCAGGCAGTCCTGTCGCCGGAGCCGCTGAGGCGGCGATCATCGCGCCCGGCGGGGAAAGTTGGCAGAGTGGGATGGGCGGTCCACCGGGCCGCCCGTCCCGGCCGGCGGAGTCCGCTCCCCGCCGGGGCACCGCGCGATCGCGGGCCCGCCCACCGGGTCCGACGATGGCCGCGCAGGACAACGGCTCCGCGGAGCCGCGTTCGGTCGAACCAGGAGGACTCCCCCGTGCAGATGCAGCATCAGTTCACCGTCCCGGTGCCGGTCGACCAGGCGTGGAAGGCCATGCTGGACCTGGAACGCGTCGCACCGTGCATGCCCGGCGCCACCCTCACCGGGGTCGAGGGCAACGAGTTCACGGGTTCGGTCAAGGTGAAGCTCGGCCCGGTCACCCTGCTCTACAAGGGCACCGGCGAGTTCAAGGAGATCGACGAGGCGGGCCGGCGCGTCGTCATCGACGCCAGCGGCAAGGACTCCCGGGGCAACGGCACGGCGGCGGCCACCGTCACCGCGGTGCTCAGCGACGAGGGCGGGACGACGGCGGTGACCGTCGACACCGACCTCAAGGTGACCGGCAAGCCCGCCCAGCTCGGCCGCGGCCTGATCTCGGAGGTCGGCGGCAAGATCATCGGCCAGTTCGCCGACAGGCTCGCCGAGCAGCTCACCGGCGAGTCCGCCGAACCGGCCACCGCCGGGGGTCCGCCCGCCGCCGAGTCGGCCGAGGGCAGCACCGCCCCGAAGGCCCCGGCGGCCGACGAGCCCGCCGAGCGGCCCGCCCAGCCCTCGCCCGCGGACCGGTCCGTCGAGCCGAGCTGGCGGGTCACCCCGGTCGCCGGTCCCGAGCAGCAGCGCGCCCAGGACGACGAGGCGATCGACCTGCTCGGCACCGCGGGCGCCCCGGTGGTCAAGCGGGTGCTGCCCGCCGCCGCCGCGCTCCTGGCGCTCACCCTGCTGTTCCGCATCATCCGCCGCCGCAAGCACCGCAACAGCTGACCCCCAGCACACCACGGATCACCGGCGCCACTGGGACCGCCCAACACGCCCGGCCCCAACCGGGGGACACCCGGAAGTCCGCTGAGTGAGGGGCACCCTTGACCAAGTAACTGGGTCAAGGGTGCCCCTCACTCATGGCGAAATCGGGTGATGCGGGCGTGTCCGGCTTGAGCGAGAAGGCCGCTGAGGTTCCGCCACCCGCACCGCCACGCAAGCCATTCTGAAAGCGGTCCTTGGTTGGTCAGGACTCGGTGAGCAGGGCGTGGACCCGGCGGAGGCGGTCCAGCCAGCGGTGCCGGACCTGCGCGGGCGGGGTGGCCGCCGCGACCAGCGCCGGGTCCGGGGCGGGCGCGGTGGTGGGCACCGGCAGCTCGCCGTCGACCGGCAGCAGCGAGTCGGCGACCACGTCGCCCTCCAGCAGCGCCACCGTGCCGAGGCCGCAGGCGAAGGGGAGTTCCGGCAGCGCCCCGGCCAGCGCGAGCTGCGCGCTGAGCCCCACGCTGCTCTCCACCGCCGAGGACACCACGCACGGCAGTCCGCTGGCCTCGGCGACCCGCAGCGCCCGGCGCACCCCGCCCAGCGGGGTCGCCTTGATCACCGCGACGTCGGCGGCCCCGGCCAGCGCCACCCGCAGCGGGTCCTCGGCGCGGCGGATCGACTCGTCGGCGGCGATGCGCACCTCGACCCGGCGGCGCACGGCGGCCAGCTCCTCGACCGCGGGGCATGGCTGCTCGACGTACTCCAAGCCGCCCGCCGCCCGGTCCAGCTCCGCGATCCGGGCGACCGCGGTGTCGACGTCCCAGGCCGCGTTGGCGTCCACCCGGATCGCCCCGCCCGGACCGAGCGCGTCGCGCACCGCCGCCACCCGGTCCAGGTCCTCGGCGGGGGGTCGGCCCGGTTCGGCGACCTTGACCTTGGCGGTGCGGCAGGCCGAGCGGGCGACGATCGCGGCGGCCCGCTCGGCGTCCACCGCGGGCACCGTGCAGTTCACCGGCACCCGGTCGCGCACCGGAGCGGGCCAGCCGCCGGCGCAGGACTCCAGCGCGGTGCGCAGCCACGGCACCGACGCCGCGTCGTCGTAGTCCTCGAACGGGCAGAACTCGCCCCAGCCCGCCGGTCCGCCCAGCAGCACCCCGGTCCGCACCTCGATGCCGCGGAAGCGGTTGCGCATCGGCAGCGCGTACACCCGCACCGCGTCCAGTTCCGCCAGGTCGGTGAGCTCGGTCGAGGACATGCCCCGATCCTGTCACTGCGCGGTGGTCACGCCACGCTGGGCCGACCCAGGTCGAACACGTCGACCTCGAAGCGCGCCCACTGCTGGCGCAGCGCGGTGACGCCTTCGTCGAGGATGTAGTTCAGCTCGCCGAGGGTCACCGGGAGCAGGGTGAACACCTGGAGCTGCTCGACGCCCTCGGCGTCGGTGAAGCGGGTGAACTCCGCGGGGAACAGCGGGTGCCCGCTGGCCAGCACGCCGTGGAACTCGGTGCCCGGCAGCAGCGGCGCCTCGTTCGGCACGATCTGGTCGGGGACCAGGTAGGTGCGCTCCCGCACCAGCAGTTCGGCGGTGAGGTCCACCAGGTGCCGCGCGGCCTCGGCCTGCTCCTTGTAGACGGTGCAGGCGAGCTCCTGGGCCGGTTCGGCGCCCAGCGGCTGGAACCGCAGGCCGCTGCTGATCACGGTGCTCAGGTGGTGTTCGGCCTGGTGGAAGAACACCAGCCCGTAGCCGCGGTTGCTGCCCCGGACGTTCGGCGGTTCGGCTCCGGTGGGCGTCCCCGCGTGCCGCTCGAGGCTCTCCGCGAGCCCGACGAACCGGTGTGCCCCTCCCATCGCGGTGCGTTCCTGCTCGGTGGTCATCCGATCTCCAGTGTCGTGCGGGGGCACCGGTGACGGGCGACCGGTGCCGCGCTCGCACCGCCCGGCGCGCGTGGGCGACGAATCCGTGCGGGGCGGGACTGCTGTCGCCGCAACGGTATCCCCTCGACGGCCGAGCGAGGACCCGATCCGCCGACGGCGCGCCACCGAGTCGCCGAGCGGTCAGCCGACGTCGGGGATGGCGGGGCCCAGCAGGTCGTCCGAGTCGACGATCCGGTAGGCGTAGCCCTGCTCGGCGAGGAACCGCTGCCGGTGCGCGGCGTAGTCGGTGTCCAGGGTGTCGCGGGAGACCACCGAGTAGAAGTGCGCCTGCCGCCGCTCCGCCTTGGGCCGCAGCAACCGGCCGAGCCGCTGGGCCTCCTCCTGGCGGGAGCCGAACGTGCCGGAGACCTGCACGGCCACCGAGGCTTCCGGCAGGTCGATGGAGAAGTTCGCGACCTTCGACACAACGAGCCGGTTGATCTCGCCGCGCCGGAACGCGTCGAACAGCGCCTCGCGCTCCTTGTTCTTGGTGGAGCCCTCCACGATCGGCGCGTCCAGCGCCTCGCCGAGCTCGTGCAGCTGGTCCAGGTAGGCGCCGATGACCAGGGCCGGTTCGCCGGGGTGCTCGTCCAGGATCGCCTTGACCACCGGCGCCTTCGTGCGCGCCGTGGAGCACACCTTGTAGCGCTCCTCGGCCTCGGCGGTGGCGTAGCGCAGCCGCTCGTCGTCGGTCAGCGTCACCCGCACCTCGACGCACTCGGCGGGCGCGATCCAGCCCTGGGCCTCGATGTCCTTCCACGGCGCGTCGTAGCGCTTGGGGCCGATCAGCGAGAACACGTCGCCCTCGCGGCCGTCCTCCCGCACCAGGGTCGCGGTCAGCCCGAGCCGGCGGCGGGACTGCAGGTCGGCGGTCATCCGGAACACCGGGGCGGGCAGCAGGTGCACCTCGTCGTAGACCACCAGGCCCCAGTCCCGGGAGTCGAACAGCTCCAGGTGCTTGTACTCGCCCTTGGACTTGCGGGTGATCACCTGGTAGGTGGCGATGGTGACCGGGCGGATCTCCTTCTTCTCCCCGGAGTACTCGCCGATCTCGTCCTCGGTCAGCGAGGTCCGCTCGATCAGCTCCCGCTTCCACTGCCGCCCGGCGACGGTGTTGGTGACCAGGATCAGGGTGGTGGCCTGCGCCTCGGCCATCGCCGCCGCGCCGACCAGCGTCTTGCCCGCGCCGCAGGGCAGCACCACGACGCCCGAGCCGCCCGCCCAGAACGACTGCACCGCCTGGGCCTGGTAGTCGCGCAGCGTCCAGTCGTCCTGCTCCAGGGCGATCGGGTGCGCCTCGCCGTCGACGTAGCCCGCCAGGTCCTCGGCGGGCCAGCCGATCTTGAGCAGCATCTGCTTGAGCCGGCCCCGCTCGCTGGGGTGGACCACGACGGTGTCGTCGTCGATCCGGTCGCCCAGCATCGGCTTGATCTTCTTGTGCCGCAGCACCTCTTCGAGCACCGCGCGGTCCAGCGAGTTCAGCACCAGGCCGTGCGCCGGGTGGTGGGCGAGCTGGAGCCTGCCGAACCGGCCCATCGTCTCGACGATGTCCACCAGCAGCGGCTGCGGCACCGGGAACCGGGAGAACCGGACCAGCGCGTCGACGACCTGCTCCGCGTCGTGGCCCGCGGCGCGGGCGTTCCACAGCGCCAGCGGGGTGATGCGGTAGGTGTGCACGTGCTCGGGCGCGCGCTCCAGCTCGGCGAACGGGGCGATCCCGGTGCGCGCTTCCTCGGCGCGGGCGTGGTCGACTTCCAGCAGCAGCGTCTTGTCGGACTGGACGATCAGGGGTCCGTCGGTCACGGGTGCGTGCTCCCTCGGGTCGGTGAAGGCGCAGGTGGCGGTGGTCGCGGGGGCAACGTCGCGGTCGTCCGCCAGTATTCCACCGGTTGCGATTGGTGGAGGCCGCACCGTGGGTGAGGTGCGTCCGCTATGTTCCCGGATGAGGCGAACGCGACACCGGAGGAGCAGTGAGCTACCCACCGAATCCAGGGCAGTACGGACCGCAGCCGGGACCGTACGGCTCGCAGCCGGGCTGGGGACAGCCGGACCCGCACCAGTCCGGCCCGTACCCCGCGCCGGGTCACCAGGGTGACTCGCAGGACTTCTGGCGGCACGTCTCCGGGGGCGCGCCGCCACCGCAGCTGCCCAAGAAGCGCCGCGCCCCGCTGATCGTCGGGCTGGTGGCCGCGGTGGTCGCGGTGCTGGCCGTGGCGGCCACGCTGTTCATCGTGTTCACCGCCGAGGACGAGGTCGTGGCCGACGACTGCATCACGCTGGCCAGCCAGGAGGGCGGCCGGATGAGCGAGGCCGAGTGCGGCAGCGGCGAGTCGGACTACCGGGTCGTGGAGGTCGTCGAGGGCCAGCGCAACGACGTGTGCCCCGGCAAGGCGTACAACAAGATCGACGGCAAGACCTACTGCATGGTGCTCGACGTCGCGGTCGGCGACTGCCTGACGCCCTACGACGAGAACCTGCTGCCGATCAAGGCCGACTGCGCCCAGCGCGGCATCGAGAACCAGGTCGTCAAGGTCGCCGACGTCACCGACCACACGAAGGTCTGCGCCGAGCACCACGGCTGGTACTCCTACGAGAACCCGAACATGACCGTCTGCTTCGGCGAGATCCAGAGGCGCTGATCCGGGGCCGGGTGCCGGGCCGATAGCGTGGGGCCCGCCAGAACAGGAGGCCCCGCGCAGTGTTGCCCCCGCCGCCGACGGGCGGTCCCGAACCCCGGCCGCCCGGGCGGCTGATCGCCGCGGTCCTGATCCCGCTGGCGCTGCTGCTGACCGCGCTGCTGTTCGCGGTCGGCGGGTGGCTCGCGGCCGAGCGGCCGGTGCACGCCGGGCAGTGCGTGGACATCGCCGGGGGAACGTGGGGCGGGCACCGGGTGGTCGACTGCGGCTCGTCCGAATCCGACTACCTGGTGGTCCACCGCATCGCCCGCGACGGGCGGTGCCACCCCGACTACGACCTGTTCGAGCTCGACGGGAGCACCATCGCCTGCGGGATCCTGGACGTGCGCGTCGGCGACTGCGTCCACCAGCCGTCGTTCGGCCTCGGCACCAAGGTCCGCTGCGCGGATCCCTCGGCGACGCTGCTGGTCACCGCGGTGGAGGCGACCGCGGCCGGGGAGTCCGCCTGCACCCCGGACTCCGAGGTGTACTGGGTGTACGGGGAGGCGGCCCTGACCCACTGCTTCAAGGCGGTCCCGGCGTTGGTGTGAGCGCTCGGCGGCGCAGTTGACCAGTGATGCACACGATCTAGCTAGTGCGCGCCTCGTATGGTGTCGTGTAAAGCAGCCGCGCAGGTGAGCGGGGGGCGGCGCCAGATGAGGGAGAGGTGCGATGCGCGACGAGGGGCGCACTGTCAGTGACATCACCCGGGGGCTGATGCGGGAGCTCGGGCTGACGACGGTGTTCGGCAACCCGGGTACGACGGAGGTGCCGTTCCTCACGGGTTGGCCGGACGACTTCCACTACGTGCTGGGGCTCCAGGAGTCCGTCGTGGTGGCGATGGCCGACGGCTACGCCCAGTCGCGCCGCGAGCCGGTGCTGGTGAACCTGCACTCGGCGGGCGGGGTCGGACATGCGCTGGGCGCGATCTTCACCGCGTACCGCAACCGCACGCCGATGATCGTCACCGCCGGGCAGCAGACCCGCACCCTGATGTTCGACGAACCGTTCCTGGGCGCGACCGACGCCACCACCTTCCCCAAGCCCTACGTGAAGTGGAGCTACGAGCCCGCGCGCGCCGCCGACGTGCCCGCCGCGCTGGTGCGCGCCCACCAGCTCGCCACGACCCCGCCGTACGGCCCGGTGTTCGTGTCCATCCCGGCCGACGACTGGGACGAGCCGGGCGTGCCGGTCGCCGCCCGCCCGCGCATCGCGCCCCCCGCTCCCGCCCCCGAGGCGGTCGCCGACCTCGCCGAGGCCCTGCGCTCCTGCCACCGGCCCGCGTTCGTGGTCGGCCCGGCGGTCGACGCGGAGAACGCGGTGGACGAGATGGTCGAGCTGGCCGACGGGACCGGGGCCGAGGTGTGGGCGGCGCCGATGTCGCCGCGCTGCTCGTTCCCCGAGGACCACCCGCGCTTCGCCGGGTTCCTCCAGCCCGAGCAGCGCGCCGTCGCCGACGCCCTCGGCGGCTACGACCTGCTCGTGGTGTGGGGCGCCCCGGCGTTCACCTACCACGTCTACCGGGGCGAGGCCGAGACCGCGCTGCCGGAGACGATCCTGGTCCACGACGACCCGGAGGTGCTGGCCCGGGCCCGGCAGGGCCGCGGGGTGCTCGGCGGCCTCGGGCACGCGGTCCGCCAGGTCAACGCGCAGGTCGGGCAGGTGCGCCGGGCCGAACCGGTCGGCCCGGCCGAGACCGAGAAGCCCGCCGCCGGTTCCCCGATGTCGGCGGCCTACGTCTTCGACGCGATCTCCGGTGCGCTGCCCAGCGGCGCGGTCGTCGTGGAGGAGACCCCGAGCCACCGCAACGACCTGCACGAGCACTTCCCGATCCGGTCCACCGACGGCGGGTTCTTCACCGGCTTCTCGGGTGCGCTCGGCTACGGCATCGGCGCCTCGGTCGGGGTGGCGCTGGCGGACCGGTCCCGGCGCACCGTGGCGCTGCTCGGCGACGGGGCGAGCATGTACGGCATCCAGGCGGTGTGGACCGCGGTGCGGGAGCAGGCGCCGGTCACGTTCGTGATCATGGACAACGCGCGCTACGCGGCGGTGGCCGTGCTGGGCGAGGCCGCGGGCGGCAGCAAGCTCCCCGGCGTCGAGCTCGGCGGCATCGACTTCGCGGCCCTGGCCACCAGCCTCGGCTGCCCGGCGACCCGGGTCGAGCACCCCGAGGAGCTCAGCGCGGCGCTGGACCAGGAGTTCACCGACCGCACCGGCCCGAGCCTGCTGCACGTCACGGTCGACGCGGGCCAGCGCTACCTCTACTGACGTCCCACCAGGTGAACCGAGTGAGGGGCACCCTGTACCTCATGACGTGGTACAGGGTGCCCCTCACTCAGTTCGCCATCACCCGTTCGTGAGGTGAGTGAGGGGCACCCTTGTCCAAGTAACTTGGGCAAGGGGGCCCCTCACCTCGGTCAGCGGTGGGCGTTCGCCTTCTCCCTGGAGTCGGCGGACCGCTCGTCGGCGGACTGCTCGTCGGCCGGGGTTGCGGGGGCGGTGCGGACCCGGAGGAGGCGGGCGACCTCGCTGCGCAGGTGCACGAAGGACTCCGACTCGCGGGTGGTGATCTGGTCGCGCTCGTCGCCGAGCGGGATCTCCAGGTCGGCCACGATGGACGCCGGGGACTTCGACAGCACGAACACCCGGTCGCCGAGGTAGATGCTCTCGTCGATGTCGTGCGTGACCAGCAGCACGGTGCTCTCGAACTGGGTGCGCACCCGCAGCAGCAGGTCCTCCAGCTCGAAGCGGGTCTGGGCGTCGACGGAGGCGAACGGCTCGTCCATCAGCAGCAGCGCCGGGCGGCAGGCCAGCGCGCGGGCGATGGACACCCGCTGCTGCATCCCGCCGGAGAGCTGCCACGGGTACTTGCGGGCGGCGCCGGTCAGGCCCACCCACTCCAGCACCTCGTCCGCCCGCTCCCGGCGCTCGGCCTTGCCGACGCCCCGGGCGCGCAGCGGGAACTCCACGTTGGAGCGCACCGACAGCCACGGGAACAGCGAGCGGCTGTAGTCCTGGAACACCACGGCGAGGTCGGACGGCACGCCGCGCACCAGGTCGCCGTGCAGCCGGACCTCCCCGCTGGTCGGCCGGTGCAGCCCGGAGATCGAGCGCAGCAGCGTGGACTTGCCGCAGCCGGACGGCCCGACGATGCAGGCCAGTTCCCCGGTGCCCACCTGGAAGTTCAGGTCGTCGATGGCGAGGTGGCCGTTCGGACCGCCGTAGCGGTGCCCGAGACCGGACACGTCGAGCATGGTCTTCGGTTCGGTCATGATGGGGTCAGCCTCCCACTCCGGCAGACGTGGCCTGCGACGGTTGCCAGCGCAGCGCCCGGCGTTCCGCCGCGAGCAGCACCGTGTTGAGCGCGTATCCGAGGACGCCGAGCAGGACGATGCCCGCCCACATGGCGGGGAAGTCCCACTGGCGCTGGTCGAAGATCAGCCGGTAGCCGATGCCGTTGGTGGCGCCGACGAGCTCGGAGACGACCATGAGCACCAGGGCGATCGACAGGCTCACCCGCAGCCCGGCGAAGATCTTCGGGGTCGCGGCGGGCAGCACCACGCCGAGGACCCAGTGCGGCGTCGGGATCCGGAAGGACCGGGCGGTGTCGACCTTGACCTGGTCCACCGACCGCACGCCGTCGACGGTGTTCATCAGGATCGGCCACACCGCGCCGAACACGATGACCGTGATCTGCATCGTGCTGTCGATGCCGAGCAGCACCAGGAACACCGGGACGAGCACCGGCGGCGGGATCGCGCGCATGAACGCGAACAGCGGGCCGACGTAGTCCATCGCGGTGCGGGTGCGGCCGAGCAGCACGCCCAGCCCGACGCCGAGCACCACCGCGATGGCCCACCCGGCGGCGAGCCGGCCGATGCTGGTCAGCACGTCCTGGAACACCACCTCGCCCAGGAACAGCGAGGACGCCGGGCCGTTGAACCAGCTCTCGCCCATCGCCTGCACGATGCGGGTCGGCGGCGGGAAGAAGGTGCTGCCCGCCAGCCGCGCGGCGAGTTCCCACGCCACCAGCGCGATGGCGAAAACCAGCCAGCGGTTGAGGAATTCGCGGGTCTTGGTGCTCATGCCGCCTCCCGGTCCACCGCGCTCCAGCGCAGGCCGCGCTTGTGCACCTGCTCCAGGATCTCGTTGATCAGGTAGCCGATCAGCCCGGCCACCACGGTGCCGGCCAGCACCAGGTCCATCCGGCCCGCGCCGGTGCTGGCGTTGAGCGCGAAGTTGCCGAGGCCGACGCCGCCGCCCGCCAGGTACTCGGTGCTGACCACCAGAATCAGCGCCACCGCGGCGGACAGCCGGATGCCGGTGAGCACGAAGGGCGCGGAGTGCGGCAGCGCCACGGTGAACATGGTCCGGACCCGGCTGAAGCCGAACGACCGGGCGGTCTCGACCATCACCGGGTCGATCTCGTCGAGCGCGTAGATCGTGTTGAACAGGATCGGCCAGACCGCCGCGTACACGGCCAGCGCGATCTTGGTCTCCGGCCCGGAGCCGACGGCGACCAGGGCCAGCGGGATGAGCGCCACGGACGGCACCGGGCGGAGGAACTCGATGATCACCCGGCTCGCGGTGCGCACCTGCCGGACGCTGCCGAGCAGCAGCCCGGCCGGGACCGCGATGGCGATGGAGATCCCCAGCGCGATGGCCCAGGCCAGCACGGTGGCGACCAGTTCGAGCAGGAAATCGGCCTGGGTGAGCAGTTCGCCCAGGCGGAGCAGCACTGTGGACGGTGGTGGGAAGTACTTCTGGGGCACGAATCCTGATCGGCTGAAGGCTTCCCACACCACCAGGAAGCCCAGCAGGCCGATCAGTCCCCGACTCAGTTTGTTCATGTCCCTGTCGTGTCGAATTCAGTTCTTGGGCGGCTCGATGATCATGCTCGCGACGTCGAGGTCGCGATTGATGAATCCGTATTCCTTCATCAGCCGCGGAACCCGCTGCAACCGGGTGGCGTCCGGCCGCGCGTTGAAGTTCAGCAGGCTGATGATCGCGGCCGTTTCCGGGTCGATCTTGGCGAATTCGGGCAGCAGCGGTTCGATCTTGCTGCGGTCCTGGGACTCGGCGACGGCGCGGATCATGACGCGCTGGAACGCCGCGACGGTCTTCGGGTTGGTCTCGCAGAAGTCGGCGGTGGCGCCGTAGCCGGTCAGCGGCAGGTCCTCCAGCGGACCGGTCGCCGTGTCGACCACCGGCACCGCGCCGCTGTCCCGCGCGGCCTGGGTGAGGAACGGCTCGGTGAGGATCGCGGCGTCGACGTCCCCGCGCTGCAACGCGGCGGGCATGTTGATGAACGGGATCGCCGGGAACTCGGAGTTGGCGAAGCTCACACCGTGGGCGCCCATGGTCGCCTTCACCAGGAGCTCGGAGATCGTGCCCGCGCCGCTGATCGCGATCGTCTTGCCCGCGAGGTCCTGCGGCGTGCGCACGCTGGACTGCGGTGAGGTCATGATCACAGTGGTGTTCGGCGCCGCCGACGCGCAGTCCGCGACGATCTTCAGCGGTGCGATGCCCTTGGCCTGCGCGGCGAAGAACGGCACGTAGCTGCTGTAGGTGATGTCGTAGTCACCGCCGATGGTGGCGCTCAGCGCCGCGCCGCCGTCGGGGGCGGTGATGATCTCGACGTTGAGCCCTTCCTGCTGGAAGTAGCCGTTCTTGACCGCGAGGTGCAGCGGGGCCAAGTCGTTGATGGGCAGCGCGCCGACGCGCAGGTTGGCCTTCTCGACCCGGCCGTTGCCGCCTTCAGAGCCCTGCGAGCCGCCGAGGAGTCCGCAACCGGTGGTGCCCATCAGCGCACCGGCGGTCACCGCCCCACCAGCGAGCTTGAGCAGATTCCGGCGTGGAATCGCACTGGGAACGGGGCTCATGATTTCCTCCTTGCATCAGGTGCGATGTGGGGGTTCCGCGGGCAGGGTGGCTGGCCCCGGGTTGGGCAGCGCTGCCGGGTGCGGTTCCTGGCCAGGTTCGATCACCGGAGCGTCCCGGTGCGATGCGGCGCGCGCGGTTTCCGGCGCGTCGGATCGACCCGGTACGGGCGCGGATGTCCGAGCTGTCCGAGTTGGCCGGTGGGGATGCCGCTGCGGGGCGGCGGAGCATCGTGTCTCCCGGAACCTGGCGCGGGGGTGCACCCGAACTGTAGAAGGTCAATTCAGACGCAACAACCAGGTGTAACTAGCTCGTTGTCACACAACTGGCCCAACTGTTGTCTACACCACTCCCGCGAGTGATGGCGCTTCGCTCTGGGGGCCTGACTTGTGACGGGCAGTTAAGTATAGTCTCGCCCGTCGAGGTGACCTGCCTCTGCTTCGGGGGAACAGAAGGATGTGCGATCAGGGAGCGTGATGGCAAGCCCGGCTGACCGAGCCAGGCTCCGCGAGGGGCCGACCGGTGGAGCCGGTACCGCCGTCGTCGCGCTGCGGGCCGGTCCGTGCGAGCACGGGCCCGGGACGCCGGTACCTGCGCACGCTCCGAGCACAATGACCAAGACCGCCTCGGCATGGAGAGGGTGCTAGCCGTGGCGGTGCCGCACATGTCCGCCGCTGCGCAGGAAACAGGGATGCTCAACAACGACCCCGGGACCGGAGCCCGAGCCGGGGAGCACTACACGAGTGCTCCGATCACCGCTCAGCAGACGAAGTGGTGGCGGCTGCGCAACTGGCGCCTCCGGTACAAGATGGCCGCTGTCCTGCTCGTGCCGACGCTCGCCGCGCTCGGCGTCGGCGGAGTCCGCGTGTACGACGGCCTGGCCACGACCGCTCGCATGAACACCATCGTCGAGCAGGTCGAACTCGCCCAGCGCACCGCGAACCTGACCCACGAACTGCAACGGGAACGCGACTTCGCCGTCGTCTACACCACCAGCAACGGAGCCGACGACCTCGGCGACTACAACGCCCAGATCCAGCGGGTCGACCAGGCGGTGCAGCAGCTGGAGGCGTTCGAGGGGCGCGTCGAGGACTTCGTCCCCGAGGTGGCCGACGCCTACGACTCCGCCACCAACCGGTTGGACAGCCTCAGCGCGCTGCGCGGCACGATCAACGACCGGTTCACCAGCCCGCAGGCGCTGGTCGCCTACGGCTCGGTGATCGACAGCGTGCTCCAGGTGAGCCGCTCGGTGGCCACCTCCTCGTCGGACACCGGCGTGACCGGCACCGCCCGCGCCACCGAGGCGATCGCCCGGGCCAAGGAGCAGCTCGCCCAGCAGCGCTCGATCCTGCTCGGCGCCGCGCTGCGCAACGAGTTCCTCACCGGCCAGACCGACGCGATCCGGGCCGCCGACGCCCAGTTCGAGGCCGCCTACGCCGAGTTCGTCAACGCCGCGAGCCCGGCCCAGCAGGCGCTGTACTCGGCCCGCGTCGCCGGCGCCGAGGTCGACGGCTCCGAGCAGCTCATGCAGACCGCCCTGATCGCCGCCGAGGAGGACCGCGACGGCCTCGGGATCAACCCGCAGGAGTGGGGCGCCCAGTCGGGCGTGTGGACCGACCTGGTCCGCTCGGTGGAGACCGACCTGCTCAGCCAGTTCCACGACGAGTCCAGCGAGCTCGCCGGCTCCGCGCAGTGGACCGTGATCCGGGACGCCGGGCTGGTGGTCCTGCTGCTGGTGCTGGCCTTCGGCGTCGCGCTGTTCATCGCCCGGTCGATCGTCCGGCCGCTGCGGACGCTGCGCTACGGGGCGCTGGAGATCGCCCAGCAGAGCCTCCCGGACTCGATCACGAAGATCAACGAGAGCCCGAGCAGCGCCGGGCACGTCTCGGTCCCGCCGGTGCCGGTGCACTCCCAGGAGGAGATCGGCCAGGTCGCCCGCTCCTTCGACGCGGTGCACCAGCAGGCGCTGCGGCTGGCCTCCGAGCAGGCGCTGCTGCGGGCCAACGTCAACGACCTGTTCGTCAACCTCGCCCGCCGCAGCCAGACGCTGGTGCAGCGCCAGCTCGCGCTGATCGACCGGCTGGAGCAGGACGAGCAGGACCCGGACCAGCTCTCCAGCCTGTTCGAGCTGGACCACCTGGCCACCCGGATGCGGCGGAACAACGAGAACCTGCTGATTCTCGGCGGCACCGACCTGACCCGGCGGATGATGCGGCCGGTGCCGCTGTCCGAGGTCCTCGGCGCCGCGGTCTCCGAGGTCGAGCAGTACGCCCGCATCGCCGTCGCCGACTCCCCGGACCTGGCCATCCAGGGCCGCGTGGTCAACGACTTCGTGCACCTGGTCGCCGAGCTGCTGGAGAACGCCACGGTGTTCTCCAACCCCGACACCGAGGTCACGGTGCGCGCCGCCTACCGCAGGCGGGAGCTCGTGGTGGAGATCCGCGACCGGGGCGTGGGCGTCGACTCCGCCGACGTCGACGAGATCAACGAGCGGCTCACCCGGCCGCCGGAGATCGACGTCGCGGTGTCCCGCCGGATGGGCCTGTTCGTGGTCGGGCAGCTCGCCCGCCGCCACGACATCACCGTCGAGCTGCAGAACAACGGCGACCTCGAAGGCGGCGTCACCGCCACGGTGCACCTGTCCGGCGAGTACGTCGCGCAGCTCACCCCGGACGGCCCGGTGCCGATGCCGGACCTGCCGCGCGGGCCGGAGGAGCGCCGCGAGTCCGGTTCCGGCGACACCGGCACCCACCTCGGGCTGGCCGCCGCCTTCGGGCAGGGCGGTCGCGGGGGCGGCGCCGCCGAGCCGCCGACCGAACGCGCCGCGCTGCCGACCCGCTCCCGCCCCGAGGAACCGGCGGAGCTCCCGGACGAGCCGGAAGCCGCTCCGGAACTGCCCGCCGAGTACTCGGTGCGGCTGGCCTCCGGGAGTTCGTTCGGCGCCACCGACGTCCCGCAGTGGCAGGATGAGGATCAGGCGCCCGCGGACGACGGGGTCCGCGCCGTGGACTGGCCCAGCGAGGAGATCCCCGAGGAGTTCGCGGACAGCTCCTGCGCGGCCCCGGCCACCGGGGCGGACCTGTTCCGCAACCCCTTCGAGGCGGAGAAGACCGGGAACACCCCCGCCGTCGTCGACGATCCCCCCGGCCGCCCCGAGCCCGCCGGTCGCAGCAACGGCCACCAGCGCAACGGGCACCAGGACTCGGTGAGCGCCGCCGGACTGCCCCGGCGTCGACCGGCCTCGGCACCCGACTCCGACTCGGGAGCCGCCGCGCCACGGCCGCCGGCGGCTGCCGACGACGAGGCGAAAGGGGCCACCTGGGACATGGACGACGCGCCGACGCAGCGCTTGCCGATCTACGAAGCCGTGCTGTCGCAGTGGTTCCGCGAATCCGAAGGGGACGAGCCGGACACCACCGCCGCCGCGCCGCCGCCGGCGGCTCCCCGACCGATCTCGGAGGAACCGACGTCCACCAACGGTCATCGCGCCCCCGAGCCCGACCAGGGCGAGACGGAGCTGATCGAGGCGACCCCGGCCGCGTCGTCGGGCACCGGCCAGCACCCCGTGCTGCCCGCGCCCGAGCCGGGCTGGGGATCGGCCGATGACGGATGGGCCGCCGCCGAGGCGCTGGTCCAGCAGACCCAGCAGGCGCAGGAGACGACCACCTCCGCCGGACTGCCCAAGCGGGTGCCCAAGTCGAACCTGGTCCCGGGTTCGGCGGCGCCCCGCACCGAGCAGCCGGCCCGTCCGAAACCCGCCACACCGCGCTCCGCCGATGCGGTCCGGGGCAGGATGGCGAACTTCCAGCAAGGCATTCGACGTGGTCGGCACGCCAAGAACGACCAGCCCAGCTCGAATTCCAGCCGTCACGAGGAGCAGGAGTGAACGGGTCCGTGCAGCAACCGATGAGCAGCAACAGCTTCAGTTGGCTGATCACCGACTTCGTCCGCCGCGTGCCCGGCGTGGCCCACTCGGTGGTGGTCTCCGCCGACGGCTTGCTGCTCGCGGGATCCCAGGGACTGCCCCGCGATCGCGCCGAGCAGTTGTCCGCGGTGTCGTCCGGACTGGTCAGCCTCACCCAGGGCGCCGCGCGGTGCTTCGAGGCCGGTGAGGTCACCCAGACCGTCGTGGAGATGGAGCAGGGCTACCTGTTCCTGATGTCCATCAGCGACGGTTCGTGCCTGGCGGTGCTCGCCGCGCCGAACGCCGACATCGGCTTGGTCGCCTACGAGATGACCCTGCTCGTCGAGCGGGTCGGCCGGCAGCTCACACCGGAGCTCAGAGCCCAGTTGCAGGGCACGGTACGCCGGTGACCCCGGACCCGGAGAGCTGAGGGGAGCGCGCCATGAACAGCGGTTCCGAGCCGGACTGGGACGGTGACCTGTTCCGCCTCTACAACAAGCGCTTGGGCACGGAGTCCTGGCAGGACGATTTCGCCTCCGACTCCGATGCCGGGCGCTCCGGTGATTCGTTCGGCGGCCCCGAGGGGGTCGCCGGGTACGACCGCGCGCTGTTCGGCGGTCCCGGTGCCGACCTGTTCGGCTCCGGGTACTCCTCCGCCGACAGCGGCGAGCAACCCCGGCGGCGCCCGCAGGAGAACGGTCCGCCGTCGGTGTCGATGCCGTCGATTTCCCAGCCGATGGGACCGATCTCGCAGTCGATGCCGTCGATCTCCGGCTCCATGCCGGCGATCCCGCGCATCGAGCAGCCGGAGGAGGAGGCCGATTCCGGCGGTTCGCTGGTGCGTCCTTACGCCCGCACGCGGGGTCGTACGCGCACCGATTATGATCTTGCTATTGAAACGCTGGTGACCACCAGCGAGCGCGGTCGCACCCAATCGACACCGGCCAGGCCCGAGCACCGCTCGATCTCGGAGCTGTGTGTGGAGGCGCGATCGGTCGCCGAGGTGGCCGCTCACCTCCGCCTCCCGTTGGGGGTGGTGCGGGTGCTGATCGGCGACATGGCCGAACTCGGCCTGGTCCTGATTCACGAAAGTGGCATGGTCGTCGGTGATCGGCCGTCCATGGAGTTCTTGGAAAGGGTGCTCAGTGGGCTTCGCAGGCTCTGACCCCCGCGCGATGGGCGACAACAACGACGCCCGCGGCGGCAAGACCTCGACCAAGATCGTGGTCGCCGGCGGCTTCGGCGTCGGCAAGACCACGTTCGTCGGCTCTGTCTCCGAAATCGTGCCGTTGACCACCGAGGCGGTGATGACCGAGGCGAGTGTCGGCGTCGACGACCTGACGTCCACTCCCGGCAAGGTCACCACCACCGTCGCGATGGACTTCGGCCGGGTGTCCCTCGACTCGGACCTGATCCTCTACCTGTTCGGCACGCCCGGCCAGCACCGGTTCTGGTTCATGTGGGACGACCTGGTGAAGGGCGCCATCGGCGCCGTCGTCCTCGTCGACACCCGACGCCTCGCCGACGCGTTCGCCTCGATCGACTTCTTCGAGGACCGCGGTCTGCCCTACATCATCGCGGTCAACACCTTCGACGGCGTGCTGCACCACCGTCCCGAAGACGTCCGCGAGGCGCTGACCATCGACGCCTCGGTGCCGATGATCACGGTCGACGCCCGCAACCGGGAGTCGACCAAGCAGGCGCTGATCACGGTCGTCGAGCACGCCATGCGGCAGCGCATGGCCGCGGTCGGGCAGTGATCCCCGGGGAGCCCGGCACCCGACCGAGCTCCCGGCCTTCTCGACGAGTGAGGGGCACCCTGTACCACGTCACTGGGTACAGGGTGCCCCTCACTCAACGACCGAACGGGTGACCTGAGCCCGAAGAGGTCCCGAGGTGAGGGGCACCCTTGTCCGAGTAACTTGGGCAAGGGTGCCCCTCACTCACTTCACGGACGGGTGAGGCTCGGCGGCTCAGTCCTCGACGAGGGCGACCGACATGATGCGGTGCAGCGGGAAGTGGCCCAGCTCGTCGCGGCCCGTGTCGAGGCCCTGGAGGACACCACCGCCGACGCTCACCGGCCGGACGACGTGCTGGCTGCGGGTCCCGTTGGAGTCGACGAAGCCCAACCAGACGTCGCGCCGCTCGCGGGCGGCGTCGCGCAGGAGCTGCAACGTGGCCTCGGCGCTCGGCCGCCCGTGCTCGGGCACCACGGCGCTGCCC
Organism: Saccharopolyspora cebuensis; assembly: GCF_039542665.1. Lineage (NCBI taxonomy): Bacteria > Bacillati > Actinomycetota > Actinomycetes > Pseudonocardiales > Pseudonocardiaceae > Saccharopolyspora > Saccharopolyspora cebuensis. Next base: position 26,941 of record NZ_BAABII010000026.1, on the reverse strand, counting down.
CGGCGGACGCCCCGGGCGCGGTCGCCGGAACGCAGGTGCGCGACCAGCTCGCCGAGCTGCTCCTCCGGCGGACCGGTCCGGGCCGGCGGCGCGGTGGCCCGCGCCTTGCCGCGCACCCGGGGGCCCGCCGCGCGCAGGTCCAGCACCGACCCGTCGGGGCCCTCGGCGACCGGGGCGAACCCCGCGCCGCGCAGGGCCTCGACCAGGTCCGACAGCGGCAGCGGGCTGATCAGCACGGTCGGCGCGATCTGGCGCAGTTGCAGCTCGGCGGTGGCCGGGTTGCCCAGCACCTCGGCGAGCACCACCGGATCGTCGCAGCGCAGGAAGGCCGCCGCCGTACCCGCCCGGAGCTTGCCGTGGCGGCGGGCGACGTCGTCGAGCAGGTAGGTCAGCGACTGCGGGATCGGCGTCCGGGAACGGGTCCGGAACAGCGCGTGCAGGTCCTCGGCGCCGTACCCGGCGTCGAGCGCGCGGCGCACGCTCGCCTCCGACACCCGGTAGACGGTGGCGCTGCCCGCGGACTCCACGTCGGCGACCAGCTTCATCTCGGCGGCCAGGTCCGGCTCCAGCCGACCCGGGGCCACCACCGTCAGGTCGGCCTGCACCAGCACGTGGTCCAGCGGTTCCGGCAGCGCGGACGCGAGCTGCCGGGCGGCCCCGGTCGGCCCGTCGGCCAGCAGCACCCGTCCCGCCGTGGTCAGCGCGCCGTGCGCGACCACGCCCAGCACCGTGGCCTCGGACAGCGTCGAGCGCACCGCCACGTCGCGGGCCCGGCCGCCGCGCCGCGGGGCCCGCCAGGACAGCACCGCGAGGACGTCGTCCGGCGCGGCCCCGTGCCCGGTCGGCAGCTCGTCGAGGTAGGACAGCACCCGGCGGCGTTCGCGCCCGGCGGTGGGACGGCGCAACTCCTCCGACAGCGGACCGATCAGCCGGTCCTTCTCGTCCCGCGCGCCGATCAGCCCCGGCAGCCGGGGCAGGTCGATCCACGCCTGCGCCAGCACCGCCCACTGCTGCTCGGGCATCGAGGCCGACCAGGTGTCGGACTGGTAGGTCGGCACCCAGCGGGGATCGGACTCCTCGCTGTTGGCGATCAGGTTCGCGGCCACCGCCAGCTCCACCAGCAGCGCGAGCACCTGCTCCTCGACCTCCAGGGCCTTCGCCGTGCGGCGCAGCTCGCGGACGCCGATCCCCCCGGAGCGCAGCACGTCCGGCGGGTCGTCGCTCCACGCGTGCAGCAGCGACTCCAGGTGCCGCAGCAGCTCCAGCGCCGCCCCCGCCGCGGTCGCGTCCACCGCGTCCTGGCCGGGCTCGGTCAGCTCCGGCACCGGCTCCTCGGCGACGACGCCGGTCATCGGCTCGTCACCCCGCACCGCCAGCGCCAACTGCCGGGGCAGCTCCACCGTCTCCGCGTCGCGGCGCAGCAGCAGGCCCTTGGCCAGCAGCCGCTGCACCGGGTTGGCCGCCCGCTCCAGCGGCACCCGGTTCGCGGCGTCCTTGGTCCGGCCCACCGGCGCGCCCCGGGCCAGCTTGCCGACCAGCTCGCGCTCCTCCTCGTCGAGCCCGGCCAGCGCCGCCGCCGGGTCGTCGAGGTCGTCGGCCGGGCGCCCCAGCCCGCCCGGGAACGTCGGCAGCGCCTCCCGCACCGCGGGCACCAGGTTCAGCGCGTCGTCCTCGCCCCACACCAACACCAGCGCGCGCAGCTCGCGGACCGTCCGGCGCACCCGCTGCGGGGTGATCGACGCGCCCAGCATCCCGGCGACCGCGGCCGAGTCGACCGGCTCCCGGTCGGCGTCGAGCAGCACCAGCGCTTCGAGGGTGGACAGCGCGAACGAGTCGAGGTCTTCGCAGGCCCGCGCCACCGACGAACGCACCCCGGCGCGGGTGGCCAGCACCGAGGTGTCGGAGGGCGGCGGGGTGGCCAGGTCGGGCCGGGCGCGCAACAGCGCGACGAGGTCGTCGTCGCTGCGCTCGCGCAGCCACTCGGCGAGGGGAGGCATCCCTACCACGATACCGAGCCGCCGCGGTGCGGTGGCCCCCTCGACCGGCCGGTCCCGCCGGCGGGGTGGCAGCAGGGGAACCTTCCTGTCACGGATGGCAGCAGGGGAACCTTCCTGTCACCGGTGGCAGCAGGGGAACCTTCCTGTCACCGCGGCCGCTCCCGCCACCGCCGGGGGAGTGGTCCGGCGGTGGTGTTCGCGAACACCCTTCGATGAACCGCCCGCGCTGATCCGGCAAACTGGCAGGAACCCACCAGCTCGACTCAGGAGGATGACGTGGCCGGTAAGAAGCAGGACCGCATCGACCCCGCGTGGCCGCAGGTGGCCGACGGTGAGCACCCGTTCACCGAGCTCCTCACCGACAAGCAGGGTGCGCTGTCGCCGTTCGGCGAGCTGGCCTTCCCGCTCGACGTGGTTCCCTACGAGCACCCGGAGACTCACCGGAACAAGTGATCCACGGCTGTCAAGGGGAACTCGGCGGTAACCAGGCCGGGCGTAGCTCACACTCGGGAAAGTTCTAGCCTTTTTCGTATTGGGTGAAGTTCCGGTCGCTGAGCAGCCCCGCGGGGTTGCCTCCCGGATGGCGATCTGCTCCGGCGGTCCGCGGGACCGCCGGAGAACGGCACCCGCCAAGTTCACAGCCGTTCGCTCGACAGGGGTGTGCCATGCCGGTTCCAGGTCCGGGTTATTCGATCACCGTCCGCGTCGAGGCGCCGCCGTCGACCACCGCCGCCGGTGACCTGACCAGCGCCATCGGTCGGGCCGGTGGCGTGATCACCGCGTTCGACGTCGTGGAGTCGCACGCCGATCGCATCGTCGTCGACATCACCTGCAACGCGCTGTCCGCCGACCACGCCAACGACCTCACCGTGCTGCTCAACGAGCTGCCCGGGGTCAACGTCCGCAAGATCTCGGACCGGACGTTCCTGGTGCACCTCGGCGGCAAGATCGAGGTCAGCTCGCGGGTGGCGCTGGCCAACCGCGACGACCTCTCGCGCGCCTACACGCCCGGTGTCGCCCGGGTGTGCACCGCGATCGCGGAGAACCCGGAGGACGCGCGGCGCCTGACCATCAAGCGCAACTCGGTCGCCGTGGTCACCGACGGTTCCGCCGTGCTCGGGCTGGGCAACATCGGCCCGGAGGCGGCGCTGCCGGTGATGGAGGGCAAGGCCGCGCTGTTCAAGAAGTTCGCCGGGGTCAACGCCTGGCCGGTGTGCCTGGACACCCAGGACACCGAGGAGATCATCCGCGCCGTCGAGCTGATGGCCCCGGTCTACGGCGGCATCAACCTGGAGGACATCGCCGCGCCGCGCTGCTTCGAGATCGAGGCGCGGCTGCGCGAGAAGCTCAACATCCCGGTGTTCCACGACGACCAGCACGGCACCGCCATCGTGGTGCTCGCCGCGCTGCGCAACGCGATGCGGGTGGTCGGCAAGGACATCGCCGACAGCCGGATCGTGGTCTGCGGGGTCGGCGCCGCCGGCTCGGCGATCATCCGGCTGCTCCAGCACAAGGGGCCCGCCGACATCGTCGCGGTGGACGTCGACGGCATCGTCCACACCGGACGCGGCGACACCGACCCGAACCTGCGCTCGATCGCCGAGGCCACCAACGCCGAGGGCCGCACCGGGACGCTGGCCGACGCGGTGCGCGGCGCCGACGTGTTCATCGGCGTCTCGGCGCCGAACCTGCTGCGGGCCGAGGACGTCGCCTCCATGAACAGCGACGCGATCGTGTTCGCGCTGGCCAACCCGGACCCGGAGATCGACCCGCTGGAGGCGCAGCAGCACGCCACCGTGGTCGCCACCGGCCGCAGCGACTACCCGAACCAGATCAACAACGTGCTGGCGTTCCCGGGCGTGTTCCGCGGACTGCTCGACGCCTACTCGCACGAGATCACCGACGACCTGATGGTCGCCGCGGCCAACGCGATCGCCGACGTGGTCGACGGCGAGCGGCTCAACGCCTCGTTCATCGTGCCGAGCGTGTTCGACTCGGCCGTGGCCCCGGCGGTCGCCGACGCGGTGAAGCGCGCCGCGCTGGCCGACCGCGCCGGCGATCCCGCGCCGGGCGGGGGGACGTCGCTACCCTGGGCAATGGCCGAAGACCTGGAGTTTTGAGGTTTCAGTGTGGTGGTCTTTTTGCGGGCCGGTGCGGGTAGCGGAACCTCAGCTGCCTTCTCGCGGTTGAAGGTGTTGTGGTCCCGTTGCTTGGGGGTGCCGGTGGCGGAACCTCAGCGGCCTTCTCGCTCCGGGCGCCCTTCTTGATGTATGCCAATACACGGCATCAGGGCGTCCTCGCGAGAAGGCCGCTGAGAACCCGCGGCGGTGCCAGTTGCTTAGGTGGGGCAAAGCGGAAGCGGGCTTCGCCGCTTGCCTGACGGTGGTTGCGATCGGCGCGTGCGTGGCTGGAAGCGGCTTTCGCCGCTTGCTTGACGGTGGTTCTGTTCGGCGCGTGCGTGGTGCGTCGCGCCTTTGGTCCCCGCCGGGGAGGTCTCGTCAGTCGGTTCAGGTTTCGTTGACCAGGTGAGGGGCACCCTTGTCCGAGTAACTTGGGCAAGGGTGCCCCTCACCTGGCTTCTGATCGGTGCTGCACGCGTGGTGAGGTGTGGTCGGGTCCGGTATTAGGCTCGGGTGCATGGCGCAGGACGAACTCACCCACGTCGATGCGGCGGGGGCAGCCCGGATGGTGGACGTCTCGGCGAAGGAGGCGACCGCCCGGACCGCGATCGCGACCGGCGTGGTGCGCACCACCGCCGAGGTCGTCGCGCTGCTGCGCCGGGACGGGTTGCCCAAGGGCGACGCGCTGGCCACCGCCCGGATCGCCGGGATCATGGCCGCCAAGCGCACCCCCGAGCTGATCCCGCTGTGCCACCCGATCGCGCTGTCCGGGGTCCGGGTCGAGCTGGAACCGGGTGAGGACGAGGTCCGGATCACCGCCACCGTCCGCACCACCGATCGCACCGGCGTCGAGATGGAGGCGCTGACCGCGGTCACCGGCGCCGGGTTGGCGCTGCACGACATGATCAAGGCGGTGGACCCCGCCGCCGTGCTCGACGCCGTCCGCGTCGAGCGCAAGGAGGGCGGCAAGACCGGCACCTGGGTCCGCGACCGCTGAGCGCCCGTCGCGGGGAGCCCCACCGGCTTTCCAGGACGAGGCGCGACGACTGCACGAGCAGGCTCTGAGCCCCGGGAGGCTGGGCATGACGAGAACGGCACGGGTGATCGCCGCATCCAACCGCGCGGCGGCCGGGGTGTACGAGGACCGCACCGGTCCGGTGATCGTCGACTGGCTGCGGGCGCGCGGCTTCGACGCCCCGGACCCGGCCGTGGTGCCCGACGGCGATCCGGTCGCCGCGGAGCTGCGGGCCGCGATCGCGGAGGACGTGCAGGTGGTGATCACCACCGGCGGCACCGGCATCAACCCGACCGACCGCACGCCGGAGGTCACCGCCGCGGTGCTGGACTACCCGATCCCGGGGCTGGCCGACGCGATCCGCGCGGCGGGCCTGCCCGGGGTGCCGACCGCGGTGCTGTCCCGGGGGCTGGCCGGGGTCGCCGGGCGGACCCTGGTGGTGAACCTGCCCGGCTCGCGCGGCGGCGTGAAGGACGGGCTCGGCGTCCTGGACGGCGTGCTGGAGCACGCGGTGGACCAGCTCCACGGCGGCGACCACCCGAGGCCGACCCGCACCCCGGCGGACGTGCTGCGCGCCGAGGTCTCCGGCGAACCGCTGGACGTCGACGCGCTGGCCCGCCTGGTCGAGCACCGCGCGGCCGGCGCGGTGGTGACCTTCGGCGGCGTGGTGCGCGACCACGACGGCGGCCGGGGCGTGCGCGAGCTGGAGTACGTCGGGCACCCGAGCGCCGACGAGGTGATCGCCGAGGTCGCCTCGGACATCGCGCTGCGCTTCGACGGGGTGCGGTCGCTGGCGGTGGCGCACCGGATCGGTCTGCTCGGCATCGGGGACGTGGCGCTGGCCTGCGCGGTCGCCGCCGAGCACCGCAAGCAGGCGTTCAACGCGTGCTCCGAGCTGGTCGACGAGGTCAAGCGGCGGCTGCCGATCTGGAAGCGCCAGGTCTTCGACGACGGCGCCGAGGAATGGGTCAACTGCCCCTGACGGTCCACCGCTCGCCCGTCCCGCTGCCGACTGCGGACGTGAACGGGCCCCCGCCGCTGGGGGCGTGCGGCGGGGGCCCGAGTTGGGGGGAGCACGTGCCGTGTCGGGGGGTACGACACGTGCTCCCGGCCGGTCGACCGGAGCCGACCGGCCGGCTCATCACCTGATGTCGAGCTGCTGGCCCGGGAAGATCAGGTTGGGGTCGTCGACGATGTCGGAGTTGCGCTCGAAGATCGACTGGTAGCTCACGCCGAACCGCTCGCCGATCTTGCCCAGCGTGTCACCGAGCTGGACGGTGTAGTCCGCGCCACCGGCCTTGACCTGGCTGCGCGAGCTCGACGTGGTCGAGGACTCGCTGCTGGACTCGGAGGATTCCGAGCTGCTGCTGGACTGCGAGTCGCTGGAGGACTCCGAGGAGCTCGTCGAGGAGCTCCCGCTGGTCCAGTTGGTCTTGGCGGTGCAGCCCGGCCAGGCGTTCGCGCCCTGCGCGGCGAGCACCTTCTCGGCGACCGCGATCTGCTGCTCGCGGGTGGCCTGGTGGGCGCTGGAGGCGTACTCGGTGCCGCCGAAGGCCGCCCAGGTGGACGGCGAGAACTGCAGGCCGCCGGAGTAGCCGTTGCCGGTGTTGATGCTCCAGTTGCCGCTGCTCTCGCACTGGGCCAGTTCGTCCCAGTCCGCTGCCTGCGCGGTCGGGGCCGCGATGGCGAGCGGGGTCGCGATCACCGCGCCCGCCACGGCGGCGCGGGTCAGCGTGCGACCGGAGTTGGTCTGTTTTCGGTGCTTGCCGTGATAGCGAGCCATGTCCCTCTCTCCTGCCGCGCCTGCGAGGTGAGCTGTCGGGTTCGGGCTGAGAGGCAGCCCGGCCGACTCGGGGAAGTCGGCTTCACCCCTAGGGCTTCGGGGAGCCCGGTGGTGGGTCCCCCGCCCCTGTCCGGTTTTCCTTCGTTTCGGGGTTGAGAAGTCCGCCGGACAGGGCTCGGCGCTGCGGACTTCCCGCTCCTTGCTGATCGGTTCGGGGCCGACCGATGAGCGACACTACGTAACCGAAGGGGAGATCGGAAATCTTGGAGTATGTGACGGTCGTCACGGTAACGAGCGGAAAGGGTGTGCCGATCCGGGGTATTTTCGCTGATCAGAGCGTTGTTATCGGTTCGTTTCCTGGCCGATATCGATCACCGTCCGTGAGGCGTGGGTCACCTCGTTTTCACCCTCAGATAAGGCTCGTCCCACCCGTCCAACGCGTCACCGCGCTCGTGGGGCGGCCTTCGCGCGCCCGATTCATGATCACCGAACGATATCAGAAGAATACTCAGAGTGTCCGATTCGCTCGCCGGGATGGAGGGCTTCTCGCCCGCGCGAGGGGGTCCCGCGCGACGCGCCCGGGCGGCACCCCCTTGACGACGCCCGGAATTCACTCGGATGAGACTCCACGACACGCCGGTGCGTGTTGTATTCGCACGCACGCGCGCGCCCGCGCGCGCGGATAGAAGAGGTGCGGCGCGGGGGTGGGAACGAGCTCTCAGCGGCTCTGCGCCGGAACGGAGGGGTCGTCGGGCCCCGCTGGGCACCCCGGCGCGCGCACGGCGACCTCAGCGGGCCGCACGGCCGCACTCGGTCCCGGGGACACCGCTGGAACGCCGGACGGCCCGCCGCGAGGGCCTGCGACGCGGCTCGGGGAACCGCGGGTTCAGCCGCCCGCGAACGGCGGCAGGACGTCCAGCGCGGAGCCGTCGGGCACGGCCACACCGCGGTCGCGCACCGCGACGCCGTCGAGCAGGAAGCTGCAGGCCGCGACCACCTTGGCCAGGGCCTCGCCGTGGCGTTCCAGGACCGCCTGGATCACGTCGGCGGCGGTCGCGGGGCAGCCGGGGCCGGGGGCCACGCGCACCGTCTCCTCGGCGACGCCCGCGGCGGCGCGGGCCCCGGCGAAGTACCGGACCCGCACGGCCACGGTCTCCGCCTGCTCAGCCGGGATCGTCATCGCCCTAACCCCCGATCGCGCTCATCGGCCGGGACGGCTGGGCGAAGCCCTCGGAGTCCACGCCGTGCCCGGCCGCCTTGCTCCACATCGTCTCCTGCCACAGCCGCACCAGTTCCGCGTCCTCGGCGCCGGAGCGCAGCGGCGCCCGCAGGTCGGTCTCGGTGGTGGAGAACAGGCAGTTGCGGAGCTGGCCGTCGGCGGTCAGCCGGGTCCGGTCGCAGGTCGCGCAGAACGGCCGGGTGACCGACCCGATGACGCCGACCGTCGCCGGGCCGCCGTCCACCAGCCAGCGCTCGGCGGGGGCCGAACCCCGCTCCGCCTCGTGCGGGGACAGCTCGAACTCGGCGCCCAGCCGCTCCAGGATCTCATCGGCCGTGATCATCCGGTCCCGGTCCCAGCCGTGCTGGGCGTCCAGCGGCATCTGCTCGATGAACCGGAGCTGGTAGCCGTGCTCGACGCAGAAGCGCAGCAGGTCGACGGCCTCGTGGTCGTTCTGGTCGCGCATCAGCACCGCGTTGACCTTGACCGGCTCCAGCCCCATCCGCTTCGCCGCGGCCAGGCCGTCGAGCACGTCGTCGAGCCGGTCGCGCCGGGTGAGCTCCTGGAAGACCTCGCGGTCGAGGGTGTCCAGCGAGACGTTGACCCGGTCCAGCCCGGCCGCCACCAGCGGTTCGGCGAACTTCCCGAGGTTGATGCCGTTGGTGGTCAGCGAGGTCTTCGGGCGGCTCGGCAGCGCGGCGGTGGCACCGATGATCTCCACCAGGTCCTGCCGCAGCAGCGGTTCGCCGCCGGTGAACCGCACGTTGGTCACGCCCAGCTCCTCGACGGCGATCCGGATCAGCCGGTTCATCTCCTCGGTGTCGAGCAGCTCCGCGCGCTTGAGCCAGGGCAGGCCCTCGGCGGGCATGCAGTAGGTGCAACGCAGGTTGCACTTGTCGATCAGGGAGACCCGCAGATCGGTGGCGACCCGGCCGAACCGGTCCACCAGGTGCGGCGTGTCGGGACGCCCTGCCGTGTCGGTCGCGCTGCGCACGACCGGAATTCCCAGGTCCGTCACCCCACGACCCTAACGCGAAATGGTGCGGGATTTCGATCGAGCGGGTGGAGTCACGTGCCGCCGCGACCGCACTCCCGATCTCCGGATTTTCGGAGATATTCCCTCTTCTGTTCCGCAGTTGCGGAGGTATGGTGCCCCTCGTGCCGCACTACCGTATCGCCGAAGTCGCCGGGCTGCTCGGGGTCAGCGACGACACCGTCCGCCGCTGGGTGGACGGCGGCCAGCTCCCCGCGGACCGCGACGGCGGCGGGCGCCTCGCCGTGGACGGCGCGGCGCTGGCCGAGTTCGCCCGCGCGCAGGCGCACGCCGCGCCCGATCCGTCCGGGGTGGGCCGCTCGGCGCGCAACCGGATGGTCGGGCTGGTCACCGAGGTCCGGTCGGACCGGGTGATGTCCCAGGTGGAACTGCAGTGCGGTCCGCACCGGGTGGTGTCGCTGATGAGCACCGAGGCGGTCCAGGACCTCGGGCTGGCCCCCGGGGTGCTCGCGGTCGCCGTGGTCAAGTCGACCAACGTCGTGGTCGAGACACCGGGGGAGCGATGATGCGCCGGATCCCGAAGTTCGTCGCGGCGCTGGTCGCGGTGCTGGCGGTGGCCGGGTGCGGGCAGCGGGCCGACACCGGTTCCCAGCAGCTCACCGTGCTGGCCGCCGCCTCGCTGACCGAGGCGTTCGAGGAGGTCGCCGCCCGCTTCGAGCAGCAGCACCCGGGCGTGTCGGTCCGCTTCGACTTCCAGGGCTCGTCCACCCTCGCCGAGCAGGTCGTGCAGGGCAGGCAGGCCGACGTCCTCGCCTCCGCCGACCCGGCCACCATGGCCGAGGTCGTGCGGACCGGGGCGACCGCCGGGCAGTCGGCGACCTTCGCGACGAACCGGCTGGCCATCGCGGTGCCGCCGGGCAACCCGGCGGGCATCCGGTCGCTGGCCGACCTCGGCGACCCGGGGGCCGTCGTGGTGGTGTGCGCGCCGCAGGTCCCGTGCGGTGCGGCGACCGAGGAGGTCGAGCGCGCCGCCGGGGTGCGGATCCAGCCCGCCAGCGAGGAGAACGACGTCAAGTCCGTGCTGCGCAAGGTCGTCGCCGGGGAGGCCGACGCCGGGCTGGTGTACCGCACCGACGTGCGGGCGGCGGGCGGTTCGGTCGAGGGCATCGAGTTCCCCGAGTCCGCGCGCGCGGTCAACGACTACCCGATCGCCGCGCTGGCCGACGCGCCGAACCCGGAGCTCGCCGACCGGTTCGCCGACTTCGTGCGCGGGCCCGCCGGGCGCGAGGTGCTGGCCGCGCACGGCTTCGGCGCGCCGTGAGCGCGCGCTCGGCCGTCCCCCGGGTGCTGTGGCTCCCGGCGGTGGCCGCGCTGGCGCTGGTGGTGCTGCCGGTGCTCGGGCTGTTCACCCGGGTCGATCCGACGCGCCTGCCCGCGCTGCTGCTCAGCCCGGCCGCGCTGGACGCGCTGCGGCTGTCGGTCCAGACGGCGGCGCTGTCCACCGCGCTGTCGCTGCTGCTCGGCGGCCCGCTGGCGGTGGTGCTGGCCCGGTCCCGGATGCGCGGGCTGCGGGTGGTGCGCGCGGTCGTGCTGCTGCCGCTGGTGCTGCCGCCGGTGGTCGGCGGGCTGGCGCTGCTCTACCTGCTGGGCCGGACCGGCCCGGTCGGCGGGCTCCTCGACGCGGTGGGCCTGCGGCTGCCCTACACCACGACCGCCGTGGTGCTGGCGCAGGTGTTCGTGGCCATGCCGTTCCTGGTCGTCGGCCTGGAGGGCGCGCTGCGCACCGCCGGGGCGCGCTACGAGCAGGTCGCGGCCACCCTCGGCGCCGGTCCCTGGCTGGCGTTCCGGCGGGTCACGGTGCCGCTGCTGCTGCCCGCGCTCGGCTCCAGCCTGGTGCTGACCTTCGCCCGCGCGCTCGGCGAATTCGGCGCCACGATCACCTTCGCGGGCAGCCTCCAGGGCACCACCCGCACGCTGCCGCTGGCCATCTACACCGAGGCGCAGTCCGATGTGGACGCGGCGGTGGCGATGTCGCTGTTGTTGGTGGTGCTGGCGCTGGTGGTGATCGTGGTGGCCCGGCCCAAGGCGGTGGAAGGACGGCTGTGAGCGGACTGCACGCGGAACTCGACTTCGAGCGCGGCGGGTTCGCGCTGCGGGCGACGCTGTCGGTGGCCCCCGGCGAGGTGCTCGCCGTGCTCGGACCCAACGGCGCGGGCAAGTCGACCCTGCTGTCGGTGCTGTCCGGGCTGGTCAGCCCGCCGCGCGGCCGGGTCGAGCTGGACGGCGAGGCGTGGCTGGACCCGACCCGCGGGATCGACGTGCCCACCCACCGGCGCGGCGTCGGCCTGCTCGCCCAGCAACCGCTGCTGTTCCCGTACCTCAGCGCCGCCGACAACGTCGCGTTCGGCCCCCGGGCCGCCGGGGTCGGCAAGCGCGCGGCCCGCGAGACCGCGGCGCACTGGCTTGCCGAAGTGGACGCCGCCGGGCTCGCCGACCGCAAGCCGGACCAGCTCTCCGGCGGTCAGCAGCAGCGCGTCGCGGTCGCGCGGGCGCTGGCCGCCGAACCGAAGCTGCTGCTGCTCGACGAGCCGCTGGCCGCGCTGGACGTCGACGCCGCACCCGCCCTGCGCGGGCTGCTGCACCGGGTGCTGCGGCGGCAGCGGCGGCCCACCGTGCTGGTCACCCACGACGTGCTCGACGCCGTGGTGCTCGCCGACCGGGTGCTGGTGCTGCTCGACGGGCGGGTCGTCGAGCAGGGCCCGACCCGCGACGTGCTGTCCCGGCCGCGCGAGCCGTTCACCGCGCGGCTGGCCGGGCTGAACCTGCTGCCCGGCACCGCGGACGAGGACGGGCTGGTCTTCGACGGCACCCCGCTGCGCGGCCGGACCGCCGAACCGCTCACCACCGGCGACCCGGCGGCCGCGGTGTTCGCCCCGGCGGCCGTCGCGGTGCACCGGGACCGGCCGGGCGGCAGCCCGCGCAACGCGCTCGCCGTTCGGCTGTCCTCGCTGGAGCCGCGCGGCGACGTGGTGCGGGTGCGCGGCGCGGTCGGGGACCGCTCGCTGGCCGCCGACGTCACCCCCGCCGCCGTCGCCGACCTGCGGTTGGAGCCCGGCGAGGAGGTCTGGTTCGCGGTGAAGGCGGCCGAAGTGGCCATCCACCCCCTCTTCGGAGGATCATCGGGGGCGTGACTGAGCTGGCTCCCTGGACGTACCTGATGGACATGGACGGTGTGCTCGTCCACGAAGAGCACCTGGTCCCCGGCGCGGACCGCTTCCTGGCGAAGCTCCGCGAGCACGGGGCACCGTTCATGGTGTTCACCAACAACTCGATCTACACCCCGCGCGACCTGCGCGCGCGGCTGGCGCGGACCGGTCTGGAGGTCGAGGAGGAGGAGATCTGGACCTCGGCGCTGGCCACCGCGAAGTTCCTGGAGGAACAGCGTCCCCACGGCTCGGCGTACGTCGTGGGGGAGTCCGGCCTGACCACGGCGCTGCACGGGATCGGCTACGTGCTCACCGACCGCGACCCGGACTACGTGATCATCGGCGAGACTCGCACCTACAGCTTCGAGGCGATCACCAAGGCGATCCGGCTGGTCGAGGGCGGGGCGCGGTTCATCGCCACCAACCCCGACGAGAAGGGCCCCAGCCGGGAGGGCACGCTGCCGGCCACCGGGGCCGTCGCGGCGCTCATCGAACGGGTCACCGGCCGCAAGCCGTACTACGTGGGCAAGCCGAACCCGCTGATGATGCGGTCGGCGCTGCGCGCGCTGCGGGCGCACTCCGAGCACACCCTGATGATCGGGGACCGGATGGACACCGACGTGCGCTCCGGGCTGGAGTCCGGGCTGCAGACCATCCTGGTGCTCAGCGGCATCTCCAGCGACAACACCGCGGAGCTGTTCCCGTTCCGCCCCACCAAGGTGATCTCCTCGGTGGCGGACCTGGTGGACCACGTCCTCGACCCCTTCTCGGCCTAGTGCGCTCCTCACCCGATCGTGACGTGAGTGAGGGGCACCCTTGCCCGAGTAACTTGGACAAGGGTGCCCCTCACTCACATTCCGAACGGGTGATGGCGGTCAGTCCTGGCCGAGGAGTCGCTTGGCCTCGGCGCGCATCTGGACCTTGCGGACCTTGCCGGTGACCGTCATCGGGAACTCGTCGACGACGTGGACGTAGCGCGGGATCTTGTAGTGCGCGAGCCGGCCGGTGCAGAACTCGCGCAGCGCGGGCGCGGTCAGCTCGGGGGAGCCGTCGCGCAGCCGCACCCAGGCCATCAGCTCCTCGCCGTACTTCGGGTCGGGCACGCCGATGACCTGCGCGTCGAGCACGTCCGGGTGGGTGTGGAGGAACTCCTCGACCTCCCTCGGGTAGATGTTCTCGCCGCCCCGGATCACCATGTCCTTGATCCGCCCGGTGATCTCCACGTAGCCGTCGGAGTCCATCACCGCGAGGTCGCCGGTGTGCATCCAGCGCGCCGCGTCGATCACCTCGGCGGTGCGGTCCGGCTGGTCCCAGTACCCGAGCATCACCGAGTAGCCGCGGGTGCACAGCTCCCCGGCCTGCCCGCGCGGCACGACCAGGCCGGTCTCCGGATCGACCACCTTGATCTCCAGGTGCGGTCCGACGCGCCCGACCGTGGAGACCCGCCGCTGCACCGAATCGTCGGCCCGGGTCTGCGTCGAGACCGGGGACGTCTCGGTCATGCCGTAGCAGATCGAGACCTCGGCCATCCCCATCCGCTCGATGACCTGCTTCATCACCTCCACCGGGCACGGCGACCCGGCCATGATCCCGGTGCGCAGCGAGGACAGGTCGTGGTCGGCGAAGTCGGGCAGGGCCAGCTCCGCGATGAACATCGTCGGCACCCCGTACAGCGAGGTGCAGCGCTCGGCGGCCACCGCGGCCAGCGAGGCCGCCGGGTCGAAGCCCTCCGCCGGGATCACCATCGCCGCGCCGTGCGTGGTGCAGGCCAGATTGCCCATGACCATGCCGAAGCAGTGGTAGAAGGGGACCGGCAGGCACACCCGGTCGGTCTCGGTGTAGCCGCACAGCTCCCCGACGAAGAACCCGTTGTTGAGGATGTTGTGGTGCGACAGCGTCGCGCCCTTCGGGAAGCCGGTCGTGCCCGAGGTGTACTGGATGTTGATCGGGTCGTCGCTGGACAGCGTCGCGGCGATCGCGGCGAGCCGCCCCCGGTCCGCCGAGCCGGCGGCCAGCGCCTCCCACTCCGGGGTGTCGAAGAAGACCACCCGCTCCAGCGCCGCCCGACCGTCCCGCACCTGCCCGACCATCGCGGCGTAGTCGGAACCCTTGAACCCGCGCGCGGCCACCAGCATCCGGACCCCGGCCTGGTCGAGCACGTACTCCAGCTCGTGGACCCGGTAGGCGGGGTTGATGTTCACCAGCACCGCGCCGATCTTCGCGGTCGCGTACTGGATCAGCGTCCACTCCGCCCGGTTCGGCGCCCAGATGCCCACCCGGTCGCCCTTGCCGATCCCCGCGTCGAGCAGTCCGAGCGCCAGCGCGTCGACGTCGGCGACGAACTCGCGGTAGCTCCACCGGCGCCCGGAGGTGCGCTCCACCAGCGCGTCCCGCCCGCCGAACCGCGCGGCGGTCCGGTCCAGGTTCGCGCCGATCGTGTCGCCGAGCAGCGGGACGTCGGAGATTCCCGAGGCGTAGCTCGGCTGTGCGGGTTCCACCACGACGACCTCCTCAGAAAGAGTGGTGCAGGACACTCATCCTGGTGGTCCGAACGCCCGTTCTCCACCCCCGGATGCGTTCCGATGTGCCGACTTCCGGGGGTGGCAGCAGGGGAACCTTCCGGTCACCGGTGGTAGGAAGGTTCCCCTGCTGCCACGTCGGCCGGGGCGGGGCTCACCCCGCGGTGGGATGGTCCGCGCGGTCCCGCGCGGTGATCGCGTGGCCCTGCGCGGTCGAGCCGTTACCGTCCTGAGCGGAGAACTCCTGATCTGAGCCGCACCGCACCGCCACGCCCGAGCACCGCACACGCCAGGGGGCGCCGTTGATCACCGAGCTGGAGCTGGAGCGGATCGCCGCGGCCATCGAACGCGCGTTCCGCCGGACCACCGAGGGCCCGAGCTGGGCGGAGGTCGAGCGGTTGCGCCTGCAGGCCGACCTGGTGGACCGGCTCGCCGCGGCGCAGCGGCACTGGAGCGGATCGCTGAGCGCCCGCGCCGAACTCCTCCGCGACGCCGCGGAGCGGATGGCCGACGAGCTCAACCACGTCACCTCGGCCATCGCCGCGACCCCGCCCGACGGCGTGCGAGGTGTCCGCACCCCGCACGCCGAGTGAAGTTCAGGCGGAGGACGCCCGCGCGAAGGCCTCGTCGTCCTCCTTGCCGAACTGGTCCTCCAGGTGTTCCGGGGAGGCGTCCACGTCGATCTGCGCCAGCGGCACGCCGCGCGCGCTGGAGATCGCGCCGAGCCGCCGGGTCAGCCGGTCGGTGGCGTAGGTGGTGAGTTCGTCCTTGTCGAGCTGGAAGGGCAGCACGTCGGGAGCGTCGTCCGGCCGCCACTGCACCTCGGCGATGACGTGCGGGAGCAGGCGCTGCATCTGGTCCTCGACGATCTCCCAGTTCTTCTCGTCGGCGGCGACGTGGCGGCGGCAGGTGAAGGTGCCCCAGGCCATGTGCCTGCGCTCGTCGTCGCCGATGAGCCGGATGACCTGCTGCATCCCGGGGAGGATGCCGTTGCTGCGGCAGATCTTCTGCCAGGCGAAGTAGCCGGTCAGCGCGAGGCTCCCCTCGACGACGTGGTTGTAGGTGACCGAGGCGCGGACCTGGTTCTCCGGGCTCGGGTCCTCGTGGAGCGCGTGCAGCGTCTCGGGCAGCGCCTCGTAGAAGATCGCCCGGTAGCCCTCGTTGCCCTCGATGTACTCGTGCAGGTCGTCGGTGAGGCCGACGGCGTCCATCCAGAGCCGGAACACCTGGGTGTGCTTGGCCTCCTCGAAGACGAACTGCGTCAGGTACATCTCGTCGCCGAAGCGGCCCTCGGCGGCCATCGCGGCCATGAACGGCTGGAGGTCCTCGGTGACGGCTTCCTCGCCCGCGATGAACTGCGTGCACAGGCCCGCGACGCTGCGCCGCTCGTCGTCGGTGAGGTTGCGCCAGTCCTCGGCGTCCTGGCTGAAGTCGATGTCGGTGGGGTTCCAGAACTTGGCGTTGCCCTTGGTGAACAGCCGCAGCGGGAGGGAGTCCCAGTTGAAGCCGTTGGCGCGCAAGGAGTGGAAGCCTGCGCGGTGGACGGAGTTCGCGGTGGTGCTCGTCATGGCCGACTCCAGCTCGCCGAAAATGTGAGGGAGATTACGAACTCGATTTTCGGTACGGAATAGTTTCGCGTCAAGGGAACAGCCCCGGCCGGTGGACGCGGTCCGGGCGCCGCGCTGACCCGCCGCGCGGCGCCCGGGCCTCGGGAGCAGGCGCTTAGGCTGGCCGGGTGGCCGGAGAGCTGGTGGTCGGATTCGACCTCGACATGACCTTGATCGACCCGCGGCCCGGCATGGTCGCGGCCTTCGACGTGCTGAACGCGGAGTTCGACGCCGAGTTGGACGGTGCGCACTTCGCGGCGCACCTGGGGCCGCCGCTGGCCGACGTGCTGCGCGGCTACGAGCTGGACGAGCCGCTGGTCCGCAAGCTGGTCGACCGGTTCCGCGAGATCTACCCCGAGGTGGTGATCGGCTCGACCGCGCCGACCGCGGGGGCGGCGTCGGCGCTGGCGGCGGTGCGCGCGGCGGGCGGGCGCACCCTGGTGGTCACCGGCAAGTACGAGCCGAACGCGGCGCTGCACCTCCAGGCGTGCGGGTGGACCGTGGACCGGCTCGCCGGGGACGTGTTCGCCGCGGGCAAGGGCGTCGTGCTGCGCGAGGAGGGCGCCGGGATCTACGTCGGCGACCACTACGGCGACATCGCCGCGGCGAAGGCGGCCGACGCGCTCGCGGTCGCCGTGGCGACCGGCCCGTACGACGCCGACGAGCTGGCGGCGGCGGGAGCCGACGTCGTGCTGCCCGACCTGACGGCGTTCCCGGACTGGCTCGCCGGCCACCGGGCGTGAGGACCCACCTCGCTCCGGCGGCGGCCCTTCGCCGCCGCGCCGAGCACCCGGGGCGCCACGTCGGTCGCGATCGGCTGAACGGGCGCGATCGGTCAGGTCGCGGCGTCGCCTGCCGCCGCTTTCGGGCAGCGGGGGCGTTGCGGACTACCGGCGGCGCGCGCGCAGCACGGTGGCGACCACGCCGAAGATGAACCCGGCGGGCGCGAGCAGCGTCGCCAGGTTCAGCCACACCGGCAGGTTCTGGTGGCCCAGGGCGTACAACCCGAAGATCGCGATGATCGACAGCAGCCCGGCGGCGAACAGGACGATCGACACCGGCAGCACCGCGGAGCGCGTTGAACTGGCCATGCCCAGCAGCGTAGGCCGCGCGGTCGGGTCCGCCGCAACGGGCCTCGGGCGGAAGGCTGGCCTGACCCCCGGGTCCCCGGGGTACCCTAGTGATGACGCGTCCCGGCGCGCCCGACTGCGTGGCGTATTCGGGGCGCTTTCGTCGTGCGGGGGTGGTTCGTCCCGGCGCGGCGGCCGACGCGGTCGGTCGGCTGACTGCCGCGCCGGTGCAGGTCACCGGCCAGGTTGGTCGGTCGGACCGACGGGTGGAACACCGGCGCGGCCGGTGGGACGGTGACAGGACAGGCGGGCCCGGAGACGGGCGGTTCGACAGGGAACGGTGAGGACAGTGCCGACCGGCAGGGTCAAGTGGTTCGACGCGGACAAGGGCTTCGGCTTCCTGACCCAGGATGATGGTGAGGACGTCTACGTCCGTGCCTCCGCGTTGCCCTCGGGCGTCGAAGCCCTCAAGACCGGGCAGCGCGTCGAGTTCGACATGGCGCAGGGTCGACGGGGGCCGCAGGCCCTCCGGGTGCAGCTCGTCGATCCGCTGCCGTCGGTGGTGGAGGCGCGTCGCCGCCCGGCCGACGAGCTGCACGGCATGGTCGAGGACATGATCAAACTCATGGAGGACCGCGTCCTGCCCGACCTGCGCCGCGGGCGCTATCCCGATCGCAAGGTCTCCAAGCGGATCGGCGAGGTCGTGCGCGCGGTCGCCCGCGAGCTCGACCCGGGCGGGTCGTGATCGACCGCCGCGACGCCCAGCGATCCGACGTGCTCGGCGGTGCGCCCTGCGCGCTCCGCCGAGCCGCGGCGTGGACGCGGTGATCGGGCCCGTCCGGTCCGCAGCGCTGGAACGCCCTTTCCGCCACGGCGAAGCCGGGGCCAGCACCTGAGCAGCCCGCACCGCTGAGGTCCCGCCACCGGCACCGCCACGCTGCCTCGCGGTCGTCCGCGGTCGTTGGCCGCCGCCGACGTCCAGTTCGGACTCCGCAGGGCGTCCCGGCCGTCGGCCCGCGCGCCCCAGCGCGGCCGGCCACGGGCGGGTGCGCTCCGCCTGCGCCGACCTGTCCCGGGCACCCCCGGAGTGGTGGCCGGGCGGCGACGTCGCACGCCGGAGCGCGGACGTGCCGCGCCTCAGCCGTGGGTCTGGAGCACCCAGGCGCCGCCGATGCCGAAGTTCACGCCGCCGTTGGCGCCCGCGGTGAGCACCGCGGAGAACCGCTGCACCTCGACGTGTTCGAGCTGGACGCCGTCCTTCGGCATGGTGAGCGTGTAGGCGTGCCGCTCGTCCGGGGCGAACACCGCGCTGCGGCCGTCGAGCTGGCGCCCGGCCGCGTCGCGGTAGAGGAACACCACCTGCCACGGGGTGCTGGCCACCTCCGCGGGCACCGAGATCTGCACCGGGGCGTGGTCCGGGACGCGGAGCCTGCCGAACGACCCCTCGGCCGTGTCGCACTCCTCGCCGGTCGGGTCGCAGAACAGCGTCGGGTCGACCGCGGTCGAGTTCCCGTGCGAGTAGAACGTGACCTGCGGTTCGTGCGGGGCGGCGCATCCGGTGGCGAGCACGACGCCCCCGACCGCCAGCAGCGACTTCCATCCTCGATGCACGACGCGAGCCTACGACGTGCGCTCCGCCGTCAACGGCCCCGGTGGTGACCACCGCCCGCCGCGCCACCACGAGCGGCGGAGACCGCCCCACCGCACCGGCGGACCGACCGGGCCCGCCGCGACCGGTGCGGTCGGAATCGGCGTGATCGGGCCGACCGCGACCGCACGTGCCGCGCTCGCAGCGATCCGGGCCGCAGCGGTCGCGACGGGGAGGCGGACACGGCGGGATCAGCAGGCCGGTCGTGGTGAACGGCAGCCGGGTCGCGGCGCGCGCCAGCACCGCGGCGAACCGCCCGGCGGGGCGCGGTCGACCCTCGGCGCGACCGCCGGACCGACGCCGGACCACCGCACGGCAGCGCGTCAGCAGCGGTCGCACGACCGCGCTGCGCGAGAACCGAACCGCGCACCAGTGCGATGCGACCGCGTGCCAGCCCGCGCACCAACCCACCGCGCCCGCCCACCAGCGCGCCAGCACATCGCGCGAGCCCGCCCAGCAGCGCGCCAGGGCCGCACGCCAGCGCGCGCGGGGCGTCGGCGGGGGAGCGGACCCGGGTGGGGGTCCGCCGTCGGGGACGAGCCGCAGCCGTGGTCGCCCGGCCGCCGGGTCGGGCTCCGGTCGCCCGCGCCGCGCCCACCACCGGCGCAGCGCGCCGATCAGCCCGCGCACCGGCCGG
Organism: Saccharopolyspora cebuensis; assembly: GCF_039542665.1. NCBI lineage: Bacteria > Bacillati > Actinomycetota > Actinomycetes > Pseudonocardiales > Pseudonocardiaceae > Saccharopolyspora > Saccharopolyspora cebuensis. The sequence goes on along the minus strand of NZ_BAABII010000026.1, from coordinate 7,126 downwards.
AGGCCGCCGACCGCCGACGTCCACCGACCGCGTTCCGTTCCGATCCCGTTCATCGCTGCCACCTCCGTCCCCGACCGCCCGATGCGATCGGTGTTCTCGGAGGAAAAGAGGCGCGCACCCCGCCGCCTGATGCACCCGCGGTCGCTACTTCCGCCGATCGGGTGATCAGGCCGGGACGAAGCGCACCCGGAACACGTGCGGCCAGTACTTGCCGGTGAGCAGGAACTCGTCCGTGCCGGGCACGGCGGCGATGCCGTTGAGGACGTCGGTGCCCCGGCGCTCGGCGGGCGAGAGCAGCCCCGAGGCGTCCACCACCGCGGTGACCTGGCCGGACGCCGGGTCGATCCGGGCGATCTCCTCGCTGCCCCAGACGTTGGCCCAGACCTGGCCGTCGACGCACTCCAGCTCGTTGAGCAGGTCCACCGGTTCGCCGCCGGCGCGGACCTCGACCGTTCCGCGCTCGGCGAACGTCGTCGGGTCGCGGAAGGTCAGCTCGTCGCTGCCGTCGCTCATCACCAGGCGGGAGCCGTCGAAGCAGAGCCCCCAGCCCTCGCCCTCGTACTCCACCCGGCGCAGCTCGGCGAGGGTCCGGCGGTCGCGCTCGAACGCAACCCCTTCCTGCCACGTGAGCTGCCAGATACGGTCACCGGTGATGGTGATGCCCTCGCCGAAGAACTCCCCCGGGAGCCCGACCTCCCGCACCACGTGACCCGTGGCCGGGTCGGTCGCGCGCAGCACCGATCCGCCGTGCGTGCCGGTGCCTTCGTAGAGGAGCCCGTCGGCGAGTTCGAGGCCCTGAGTGAACGAGGAGCGATCGTGCGGCAGCGTGCGGATCACCTCCGCTCGAAGGTGTGGCAGGCTTCCCGGGTGCCCTATGCCCTGATCGGATTGCTCGTGGTCGCCCTGGCCGTCGTGCTGCGTTGGTGCCTGCGGCGAACACGCCAGCAGGACGGCGCCGAGCACGAACACCACGCACCCGAACAGCACGCGTCGACCCGTCTGGAGTGGAATCCGCACCCCGAAAGCTTGACACGGGCGCAGGCGGTCACGACCCCGTACGGCACAATCGGGCACGTGACGCCTATGCCTGCTCCGATGACCAGCCCAGGCGCGGGTGCCCCGTTCGAGGACGCCGGGCAGCCGGGCGGCGATGCCGCGCACCTGGATCCGGAACTCGCAGCGGCGGTGGCCCTGGCCCGCGCGGCAGCCGAGGAGGAGGTGGAACCCGGCGCCGAGCCGGAGACCGCCGAACCGGTCGGTGCGCACGTCGGCGTGGAGGCCGAGGGTCCGCACGCGGCGACGCACTTCTTCGAGTCGAACTACTCCGGCTACGTCGGCTGGCGCTGGGCGGTGACCGTGGCCAGCGTCGGGCCGGGCGAGCCGGTGACCGTCAGCGAGGTCGTCCTGCTGCCCGGGCCGGACGCCCTGACCGCCCCGGACTGGGTGCCGTGGAGCGATCGGGTGCAGCCCGGCGATCTGGGCGCGGGTGATCTGCTGCCCACCGAGCCGGACGACCCCCGGTTGGTGCCGGGGTACACGGGCGGTGACGACCCGGCGTTCGACGAGGTCGCCACCGAGCTCGGCCTCGGCCGCAAGCGGGTGCTCAGCCTCGAAGGGCGGCTGGAGGCGGCCGACCGCTGGCACGCCGGGGACTTCGGGCCCCGCTCCGAGATCGCCAAGATGGCTCCCGCGACCTGCGGCACCTGCGGTTTCTTCCTGAAGATCGCCGGTTCGATGGGTGCCGCCTTCGGCGTCTGCGCCAACGACGTCTCGCCCGGTGACGGCCGGGTGGTGCACGTCGAGTTCGGCTGCGGGGCGCACTCCGAGGTGGAGGTCGACACCTCGTCCACGGTCCCGGTCGCCGAGATCGTGTACGACGACACCTCGGTGGAATACGAGCCGCGCAACCAGTGACGACCGATCCGTTCGGCACCGCCGCCCTGCGCGCGGACGTACTGCGCTCCTGGCGCGACTCGCCCACCCGGTTCCGGGAGGACGCCAACGCCGAGGAGGACCTCCGGCTCGGCGGCTACCGGGACCGGCTCCTCGTCGAGCTGGCCCAGAACGCGGCCGACGCGGCGGGCAGCGGTGGGGCGCTGCACGTCTCGATCGCCGACCGCGAACTGCGGATCGCCAACACCGGGGCGCCGCTGACCCCCGAGGGCGTCACCGGGCTGGCATCGCTGCGGGCCTCCACCAAGCGGACCGGGGCCTCGGTCGGCCGGTTCGGCGTCGGGTTTGCCGCGGTGCTCGCGGTCTCCGACGCGCCGCGGCTGGTGTCCACCACCGGCGGGGTCGGGTTCTCCGCGTCGCGCACCCAGGCCGAGATCGCCGACCTGGCCGGACCGGCGCGCGAGGCCGAGGCCCGCGGCGGCGCGGTCCCGGTGCTGCGGCTGCCGTGGCCCGTCGAGGGCGCCCCGCCGGAGGGCTTCGCCACCGAGGTCCGGCTGCCGCTGCGCGCCGACGTCGAGCCCGACGAGCTGCTCGCGTCGTTCACCGACCAGATCCCCGGCCTGCTGCTGGCGCTGCCCGCGCTGCGCGAGATCCGGATCGGCGACCGGACCTGGCGGCGCGCCGACGAGTCCGCCGACCAGGTCGTCGTGCACGGCCCCGTCCGCTCCGACCGCTGGCTGGTGCACCGGGAATCCGGTTCGCTCGGTGCCGAGGAGCTGGCCGGGCTCGCCACCGAAGCCCGGGAGGTGACCGGCTGGCGGATCTGCTGGGCGGTCCCGCTGGACGACGACGGGACGCCGATCGCGCTCGCCGAGGACGTGCTGCACGCGCCCACCCCGACCGAGGAGCGGGTGTCGCTGCCCGCGCGGCTGCTGGCCGACGTGCCGCTGGAACCCGACCGCAGGCGCATCGCGACCGCCGGGGCCGCCGAGGCGGTGCTCCGCCGCGCCGCCGAGCACTACCCCGAGCTGGTGCGGAAGCTGGCTCCCCGGCACCGGCCCGCGCTGGTCCCGCTGCCGGGCTTCCCGCTGTCCGACGTGGACGAGGTGCTGCGGCGGGGCGTCACCGACCGGCTGCGCGTCGCGGCCTGGTTGCCGGGCGCCGACGGCGAGGCGGTCGCGCCGGTGTCGGCGTCGGTCCTCGACCACGTCGCCCCGGAACTGGCCCGGCTGCTGCGCGAGGTGATCCCCGGGCTGCTCGACGCCGAGCTGTCCGAGCCGGGATACCGCCGCCCGCTGCACGTCCTGGAGGTGGCGCGCGTCGGTGCCGCCGAGGTCGTCGAGGCGGTCTCCGGGCTCGACCGCCCGCCGCAGTGGTGGCGCGAGCTCTACGACGCGCTGGCGGTGGTCGACGCCGCCGATCCGACCGCGCGCGAGGACCTCACCGCGCTGCCGGTCCCGCTGGTCGACGGGCGCACCGTCAGCGGCGTGCGCGACGTGCTGCTCGGCGACCGCGACGCCGACCCGGACCCGGCCGCGCTGCTGGCCGACCTGGACATCTCAGGACTGCGCATCGCCCACCCCGACGCGGTGCACCCGCTGCTGGAGAAGCTCGGCGCGCACCGCGCCGGTCCGGCCGAGCTGCTCGACGCGCCGCCGCTGGCCGAAGCGGTGCGCACCAGCGTCCCCGACGCCCGCGCCGGGATGGACGTGCTGCCGCTGGCCGAGGCCGTGCTGCGGCTCGTCGAGCGCGACCGCCCGCGCGACTGGCTGGGTGCCCTCGGGCTGCCCGACCGCGACGGCGACGTGCGCCGCGCCGACGAGCTGCTGCTGCCCGACGCGGCGCTGCTCGACGTGCTCGACCCGGAGAACCTCGGCGAGGACGCGGCGCTGGCGGTGCTCGACGACGACTTCGCCCGGCGCTGGCCGGCCGGGCTGCTGCGCTCCCTCGGCGTGCTCGACGGGTTCGCCGTGCACACCGAGGAGGACCCCACCGAACCGGACGACGACTTCGCCGACGTGCGGGAGTGGTGGTCCGAGCAGGAGAGCGCGCAGCCCGACCACTGGCCGCCGCCGGTCTTCACCGCCATCCGCGACCTCGACCTGGTCGCCGACGACGCCTGGCCGAGGGCGCTGCGGCTGCTGGTCGGCGAGCCGGAGACGGCGCACGCGCTGCGCGATCCGCGCGGCTATCCGGCGTGGTGGATCGCCCGGTACGCGGTGCTGGCCGGAGCTGCGCCGCGCGCGTGGCGGCTGCCCGGCGCCGAAGGGCTCGCGGGCCTCTACGACCCGGTCCCCGACGTTGGCGTCGACGAGTCGGCGCTGCGGCTGGCCGGGATCCGCGCCGAACTGCGGGTGCTCGACGTCGACGACGCGGCCGACCTGCTGGAACGGCTCGGCGACCCGGAGCGGGCGGTGCGGCCCGGAACCGCGCTGCGGGCGCACGAGGCGCTGGCCGAGGCGGTCGCCTGCGGGGTCGTCGACCCGACCGCGATCGACCCGCCGGAGCAGGTGCGCTCGGTGTCCGGCGCGGTGGTCAGCACGTCGAACGCCGTCGTGCTCGACGAACCGTGGATGCTCGGCGTGCTCGACGCGCCCCTGGTCGTCGCGGGCGGCAGCCCGGACGGGTTCGACGCCGAGGCGCTCGCCGAATTGCTCGACCTGCCGCTGGCCTCCGAGGAGAACACCATGCGGGTCGCCGGGCAGGGCGAGCGGCGCCCGTGGACCGAGGTCGCCCGCGTCGCCACGGCCTGCGAACTCCTCGGCGTCACGCTGCCGGGCGGTGCCGTCGACCTGCACGACGAGCTCCACGTCAGCACCGCCGAAGGGCAGCGGCGGGTGCACTGGTGGGTCGACACCACCGGGACGCTGCACGCCGAGCGCAACCCCGACGGCCTCTCCCGCGCCCTCGCCTGGTCGGCGGGGGAGTGGGGCGAGCGCTTCGCCCTCGCCGCACTGCTCGCCGACCCCGAGGCGACGACGCTGCTGCGCTAGCCCTTCAGCGCGGTGAGGAAGTCGGTCCAGCGCTCGCGGTCGAAGGTGAGCACCGGACTTGTCTCGCCGAGCTTCGAGTCACGGGCTCCGACGATGCCTCGGCCGAAGCCCACCTCTACGCACATGCCGCCGTTTCCGTTGCTCCTGCTGGACTTCCGCCAACGCGTGATGTCGTACATGAGATCACCTCTTTAGCCAACAGCGGTCAATGCTGCACGGAGCAGCTTCGCCGATTCTTCCGCATCACTGGCCATCTGCCGAAGAGTTCTGAAGGCTTTTCCGAACTGGGCCACTTCCTCCGCGCGCTCGATGTAGAGGCTCCCTGCCAGGTTGTCCAGGAAGACGACACTCGGGATGGGTTCCTGAAAGAAGAGGTGACCGAACGGCGAACCGCTGGCGGCGTGTGCACCAGCGCTCATCGGGAGCACTCGGAGGTCTGTGTGCGGATCGTCGAGGTGATCAAGCAGTTGCCGAAGCTGAGCGCGGCGTGTCGATGCGGACCCGATGCAGCGCAGTAGGGCCGACTCGTCGACGATTGCGCTCAAGTGCATGCCAGCCTCGCGAAACTTCGTCTGGCGCTGCATCCTCAGCTCGACTTGCGCTTCCGTCGCAGCAGGGCCGAGCTCACGTGCGTATGCGGTCATCAGCGCCGACGCGTAGTCCTTGGTCTGAAGAAGGCCGGGAACGAGGTCGATCTCGAAGTGGTGGATGGCGGTGGCTTCCGACTCCAGTTCCAGGTAGTCGCGGAATCGCTCGGGAAGCGCTTCGTCGTAGGCGTCCCACCAGTGGGTGCGGCGTGCGTCGCGGGCGGTGCGCACGAGCCAATCGCGAACTCCGTCCTCGGCTGCGTAGAGCTCGCAGAGCACGCGCACGTCTGCGACCGAGACGCCCATGTTCGCTGTCTCGACCTTGGACACCTTCGAACGGGACCAGCCCATCTCGTCCATGACCTGTTCCGGGGTGATCTCCGCTGCCTCCCGGAGGCTGCGCAGGGTCGCCGCGAGTCGTCGTCTGCGCACCGTTGACGCCGTGCCCTTGGTCATGTCCCCAACCTAGTTGATCACCCGAACTGGTTAATTAGGAAAATTTTCCGATCTGAAACGTTGACCTTGATCGATCCTGTTGGGACTCTCCGTACTGAGAGAACTCGCTCTGTGATCGAAGGAGGTCAGGGATGTTCGGATCGAGCAAGCTTCACTACATCTGGCGGCCGGTGACGGGTGGGCGGCATGCGTTCGCCGTCGAGGCTCGTGATCAGCCGAGCGGGGAGCTGGTCACCGCGTTCTGCGGGGTGGCGGCGGACGCCGCCGAACTCCGCGGTCGCACCGAACTGGACTGGATCCGCGAGGACACCTGCATGGACTGCTGGCGCCATCTCGCCGACCCGCAGCCGCGCCCGCGCTGACCGTTCCGCACCCACCGGAAGGACCCGACCCGTGTTCTGGCTCCACATCGGCACGTTCGTGCTCATCAACGTGCTGCTCCTCGCCCTGATCGGCACCGCGATGACCGGCCGCGCGCTCCCCGCGCAGCACGCCGGGGCGGGCGAGGGCGGCTACTCCGTCTGGCAGCTCATCGCCGCCGTCGAGGCCGAGCGCGACTGCGCGCCGCCGCCGAGATTCCCGTGCCACGACCCGGACGCGTACTACTACGACGACGAACCGGAACCCACCGGCCGCCACCACCTCCGCGCCGAGGCAGCGCCGTGAGCGAAGAGGTCCCGGTGGGGCGGTGGGTGGCCGCCGGGTACCAGAACCACGTGGTGCCCCGCTCGGAAACCCCACCGCTGCTCGCCGCCCTGTGCGGGGTGCTGTCCGAACCGGGCGAGCTGAGCGCGCCGGACGGCCGCCCCACCTGCTCGGTCTGCTCCGCAGCGGTCCGCGCGGGCCGGATCGTGCTCGGCTAGGGATCTCGTGGTGGGAAGCGAAAACGGCCCGCACCGGGGTCGGTGCGGGCCGCTCGGCTACGACTCAGCGGTCGTTGCCCCAGTCGCCGAAGACGGCAGGGGCGACCTTGGGCAGACCCAGCTCGTCCCACGCCTCGTCGGTGTCGACCATGTACTTGTTCTCGTGCTCGAGGTCGTCCTCGCCTTCCTGGCCGCGCCCGCGAGCACCGGCACCGCCCATGGCACCGGCCGCACCGCCGCGTCCACCCGCAGCGCCACCGGCGCCGCCAGCGGCACCGCCGACACCGCCGAGCCCACCGGCTCCGGCGCGACCACCGGCGCCGACTCCGCCCGC
>NZ_BAABII010000025.1:0-62612 GCF_039542665.1 Saccharopolyspora cebuensis | reverse complement strand
GCCGTGCTGGCTGGCGGGGGCGTGCCGTGCTGGCTGGCGGGGGCGTGCCGTGCTGGCCCGGAGTTCGCCGTTCAGCAGGTGCGCGAATTTTCGGACCATCTCCACGTGCGTAGAGAACACCCATGACGACGCTCCGCATTCAGGCCCGTTACCCAACCACCTCCACGTGCGTTCAGAACACCGCCGAAAAATTCAGTGCCGCGGCAATGTCGCCCGACCACCTCCTCGTGCGTGGAGAGCACGGCAAGACGAACGAGGTGATCAACCTCGGGATCGGATCACCTCCACGTGTGTGGAGAGCACATCAGGTCGCGCCGTTCCCGGGCGTTGAATGCCGGACCACCTCCACGTGCGTGGAGAGCACTGCAACGGAGCATCGCGTTCGAGATGAAGCGTCGGACCACCTCCACGTGCGTGGAGAGCACGAGGTGCCGGCGGCGCGGCCGCTCGCGCCCTGCGGACCACCTCCACGTGCGTGGAGAGCATAACGGTTCGGGGTTCTCCGGGCTGGGGCTGGACGGACCACCTCCACGTGCGTGGAGAGCACATCACCAGCTCGACCGGGCGATCCGCGACCCACGGACCACCTCCACGTGCGTGGAGAGCACCACCCGTCCTCGGACGGCGCCGGCCCCGTACCCGGACCACCTCCACGTGCGTGGAGAGCACGCCCCCACCGCCGAACACCAGCCGGAACACGCCGGAACACCTCCACGTGCGTGGAGAGCACCGGAGGGTGCGCATCGCCTTGTCGATCGTGGCCGGAACATCTCCACGTGCGTGGAGAGCACTGGTCACGATCGTTCCCACCGACCGATGGGAACGGAACACCTCCACGTGCGTGGAGAGCACCGCTACAGGTGGGGTGGGCTGACCGATGCCTGCGGAACACCTCCACGTGCGTGGAGAGCACGCCGGGGACGGGACCCAGCCCGGCAGGGTGGCCGGAACACCTCCACGTGCGTGGAGAGCACCGCTGGGTGACGCCGAGCTCGTCCTGGACGAGCGGAACACCTCCACGTGCGTGGAGAGCACCCTGGGCAATCCTGATCACGACGCTCGGCCTGCGGAACACCTCCACGTGCGTGGAGAGCACCCGCCCGACGCGCCGATGAGGTCTTCGAACCCCGGAACACCTCCACGTGCGTGGAGAGCACCTCGGCACCGCCGAGAACTGGATGCCGCGGGACGGAACACCTCCACGTGCGTGGAGAGCACGGTCCATCGGGCGGCCGTCCGCTGGTAGGCCGCGGAACACCTCCACGTGCGTGGAGAGCACCGGTCCTCCGACGTCATCTTGACATCGGTGATCGGAACACCTCCACGTGCGTGGAGAGCACGACGACGCGATCCGCGACGGGCTCGCGGCCGACGGAACACCTCCACGTGCGTGGAGAGCACGCTGGTGCAGCGTCGTCACGATCGGTCATGTCCGGAACACCTCCACGTGCGTGGAGAGCACGTCGCGCTCGGCAAGCGAAGCGACGAGAGGAGCGGAACACCTCCACGTGCGTGGAGAGCACGGGAGGCTCGACAGCAGCCCGCCGAGCCCGTACGGAACACCTCCACGTGCGTGGAGAGCACGCGACCTCGCCGCACCGTTCCTGCCCCCGCTCCGGAACACCTCCACGTGCGTGGAGAGCACGGCCGCCGCGAATGGGGCCAGATCGCCGAGCGCGGAACACCTCCACGTGCGTGGAGAGCACGTTCGCCGCGTCCGGTGGGCCGCGCTGTGCGCCGGAACACCTCCACGTGCGTGGAGAGCACGCACGCCCGCGTTTTCCGGTCGTGGCCTGGTCCGGAACACCTCCACGTGCGTGGAGAGCACGAGGTCGTCGAGGGCGGCGGCCCAGCCCGCCCCGGAACACCTCCACGTGCGTGGAGAGCACATGACCTCGGTTTCCTCGGTCAGCCGGGCGTACGGAACACCTCCACGTGCGTGGAGAGCACGTCATCTCGCAGGCCATCTCGGGCTCCACGCACGGAACACCTCCACGTGCGTGGAGAGCACAGGCGACCACGACCATCCCGCTCGCGTCCCGGCGGAACACCTCCACGTGCGTGGAGAGCACCGTACGGCTACTGGTCCCCGACCCGCGAACCCCGGAACACCTCCACGTGCGTGGAGAGCACCCGGTGCCGGATGGTCAGTGCTTCGCTCGGGCCGGAACACCTCCACGTGCGTGGAGAGCACCAGCCTTTTCCCTGGACGCCCGGGAGAGATTACGGAACACCTCCACGTGCGTGGAGAGCACCCGCGTTCACCGTCGCGCACACCCCCCGGGTCCGGAACACCTCCACGTGCGTGGAGAGCACGCGATCACGCCGGATGAACTGGCCGTCTACACCGGAACACCTCCACGTGCGTGGAGAGCACGTGCTAGGGACGTCGAGGGCGATGGCGACGGCCGGAACACCTCCACGTGCGTGGAGAGCACCGTGCGCCAGGGAATCAGACCAGGTGACCGGCCGGAACACCTCCACGTGCGTGGAGAGCACGGCGATCGAGCGGGTCGTTGAGGTGGCTTGCCTGGAACACCTCCACGTGCGTGGAGAGCACAGCAGGCAAATGAGGCTGCGTTTCGGGGCGGCCGGAACACCTCCACGTGCGTGGAGAGCACGAACTGGACCCGGTGCAGCCCGGGAAGTGGCGCGGAACACCTCCACGTGCGTGGAGAGCACTGCGCACGTGCTCACCGGCGCTACTCCTTGTCCGGAACACCTCCACGTGCGTGGAGAGCACGCGTCCAGGGCTTGCGCCACATCACCCGCGCCAGGAACACCTCCACGTGCGTGGAGAGCACGTCCGCTCGATGTCGGCGATGGTCGCCATGCGCGGAACACCTCCACGTGCGTGGAGAGCACCCTTCGCGAGCAGCGGTTTCAGAAGGGCGATTGTTCGTTTTGGTGATCTTGGCATGCGTGGGCGTGTCCGCAGCAGGAGGGGACGCTTTCGTCCCCAGGCGTCTCTGGGTGCCGGAGGCCGTCGGTTGGGATGGTGATCCGTTGTCCGCTGTCGGGATCGTTGTTCCGTTCCTGATGCCTCAGAGCGTCCATCCCCCCTCCGTTACGCCGCGTAGATCCTGAACTTGCCCGCACTGGCGACCGCCTCGTCGTCGGATCACGGGGTGGTGAGTTCAGCCTGCCGGGTGGCTGCGGGATGTGGAGCGCGGTTACTCGTTGGTCGTGTCGTTGTGGACGAGGGTCTCGTGCGCGTGGCGTGCTCGGTTGATGATCTCGGGCCATTGCGGGTGTTCGAGGTAGTGGGCGTCGCTGGCTTCGCCGAGGTTGTCGATCAGTGGTTCCAGTGCTTGGCCGAGGGTGCGCATCGCGTCGACCTCGGTGGGGTGCAGGACCCATCCGACGCGGGGTTCGGGGTCGGGCAGCACGCGCGCGTCGTCGAAGAGGATGTTGACGTTGATCGTGAGGTCGTCGTAGAAGCCTTCGGTCGGGTACTCGTGGCGGATCCAGACGCGTTGCTGGTAGTCGGGGTCGGACAGGCATCCCAGGGCGTCGATGACTTCGGCGCGCATCTCCGGGTAGGTGACCGGTGTTACGGCTGGTTCCACGAGTTCCACTGCTTCCATTCGCTGAGCGGGATGTGGGCCTGATCGGGGTGCTGCTTGATCGAGCCCGGGATGGGCTCGCCGTCGCGGCCGATCACCTTGCCGTTGTCCCGCACGATGACGTGATCGACTTGTTGGGTGGCTTGTGAGTTGTTCGGGTTGCCTTGATCGATCCTAACGCCGTTGCCGGGGTTGTCCGGGTCCTCCCAGCGTTGGCCGACGCCCTTCTTGTTCGCCTGGCCGTCACCCCACTCGCTGGGGAGTTTCTCCTGGACGGCGGGGTCTTCCCACGGCAAGGAGGGCGCGGTCGCGGGTTCGGCGCTATCGGTGTCGATGACTTCGACCTCGTCGTCGCCCGCGGCTTCCGCGCCGAGGCCGCCGACCGAGGCGGCCACCATGCCCGCGCCGACGGCCATGCCCGCTCCGGAAACGTAGTTCAGGGGGACACCGGCGACCGCACCCGCGCCGGTCGCGTCGAGCGCCACGCCACCGGCCATGCCGACCGAACTGACCGCCGTGAGCGCAGCGCCTCCGACCGCACCGGCGACCATCCCGGGATGGTTCAGGGCGGCGTTGCCGAACGAGGCGAGGCCGTTGACCACGGTCGCGGCGGCATCTCCCAGAGCCTCGCCGGCTTCGGCGAGCCAGCTCTGCGCTTCCGGAGCTTTGTCGCGCGCACGGCCGACGACGTCGGCGGCTTGTTCACCGGCCGCGGCGAGCTGGTCCCGGGCGCGCCGCAGCGTTTCCCGCGCTGCCTGCCGCTTGGCTTCACCGGGATCGTGGAAGGCCACCTCGGCGGCCGGTGCCCCTGGCGGTGCCTGCTGCCGGGCCTGCTCCACCGCACGAGCGTGGTCGGCGGAGGCCTGGCGCGTAGCGGCTTCCCCTTCGTTCCACAGCCGGATCGCCTCGCTGGCCTGGCCCTGCGCCCAGGCCAGCGACTCGCTGTACCGCTCCAGCGCTCCTGCCGCGTGGTGGAAGCAGTCGCCCGCCTCCAGCCACCGGATCGGCTCGCCATCGAAGGCCGCCCGGAACTGTTCCGCGGCCTCGCCTTCCCAGCCTTCCGAGCTGTCGATGCGCTTGAGTCCCTCACCTGCTTCATGCAGCGCGTCACCGTAGTCGCGCAGGGATGCGGCAGTGCCTCGCACAGCCTCGGCTCGACCGGGAATCAGTGCCCGCTGGTCATCGGTGGTGCCGAGTTCGGCGGCCATCACTGCGCCGCCGGATCGCCACCGCCGGACCGGCCCACCATGCCCTCGAAACGTGCTCGGGCGGCTTCGTCGGTGTCCCGGTAGGCCTGGAAGCAATGGTCGAGCCGTCCGGAGACCTCTTTCGCGTCCTCGGCCAGATTGCTCACGCCCCGGTTCCAACGGTCGCAGAACTCGGCGGTGATGCCGGCGAGCCGGTCGTGCCCGAATGCCTCAGCAGGGCAGTCGATCTCGCTGACCGCGCGATGGCGCATCGCCTCGACGGTGCTTCGCACACCTTCTGACGCGTCCGCCAATGCCGTCAGGTCGACGCGGAACCCGTCCACCAGGAAAACTCCCGCACTCTCTCGTCGCCAGGCCACGGCAGACGCTAGGGAAGACCTCGTGCAGCCGTGGGACCCGAACAAGGCCTTCGCCTGAATGGAGCAGTCGAGAAGGCGGCCATGTCGGACTTCGGTCCGTAGTACGCGGCGCGGGGAAGACGTGCTCTTCGGCTCGGCCCCTGTGACGTATCGGCACCCTTCCACGAAGTCCCGGCACGACTGGACGGCTGTGCAAAGCGCGGTGCGGCGAGCCTACTGGCCAGGTCGGCGAATACTTCGATGAGTACGGAGAGCATCTTCTCCGGGTAGGGGTGGGCCCGGCGGGGGCGGACCACCTCCACGTGCGTGGAGAGCACGTGCGCATCGACCACGACGAGCTTGCTCTCGACGGACCACCTCCAGGTGCGTGGAGAGCACAGATCCGGCCACCCCATCGGCACCGAACGCGGCGGACCACCTCCACGTGCGTGGAGAGCACCTGGAGCACCGAACCGATCTTCGAGGACGCGACGGACCACCTCCACGTGCGTGGAGAGCACCGAAGCCCGTTCTCGATCCGGCTGAGCGTGCCCGGACCACCTCCACGTGCGTGGAGAGCACCGGAATACCGTCCGGCCGGAGCCGCGATGCGCCGGACCACCTCCACGTGCGTGGAGAGCACAGCGGCCCAGCGCCTCGCGGCGCCAGCAGCAGCGGAGCACCTCCACGTGCGTGGAGAGCACGCTGGAGCGAACCGTGGAAGTCCAGGGCGACGCGGACCACCTCCACGTGCGTGGAGAGCACGAACCGTCGGTCGGATGATCCGCACCCGTGGCCGGACCACCTCCATGTGCGTGGAGAGCACTTCGCCGGGGGCGCGACCCGCAACGGCAAGACCGGACCACCTCCACGTGCGTGGAGAGCACCGCGTCTCCGGGGCCTGGACCGCCACCGTCACCGGACCACCTCCACGTGCGTGGAGATCATCAGCGGGCCGTCCAGCTCGTCGCGCGGCCGCGCGGACCACCTCCACGTGCGTGGAGAGCACTTAACATCCCGCTGCACCATCGCCCGAGCCAGCGGACCACCTCCACGTGCGTGGAGAGCACCTGGGCGCCGAACACGTAGAGCTCACCGAGGGCGGACCACCTCCACGTGCGTGGAGAGCACCGCTTGCTGGCCCCTCGGCGCCGTTTGGCCGCCGGACCACCTCCACGTGCGTGGAGAGCACTCATCCGAGGCGCGAACGACGACGTCCAAGCACGGACCACCTCCACGTGCGTGGAGAGCACGGTGGTTTGCGCCCGCGAATCACTTCCTGCGGACCACCTCCACGTGCGTGGAGAGCACCCGTTCGGCGCGATCCTCGGCGGTGGCATCGCCGGACCACCTCCACGTGCGTGGAGAGCACGTGACGGCCGCGCCGGCGAGGACCTGCAGCCACGGACCACCTCCACGTGCGTGGAGAGCACTCTCGGCGGTCGTAGTCGGGGATCATGTAGATCGGACCACCTCCACGTGCGTGGAGAGCACCACCAGCGGCAGCAGTGGGCGCGGTCTGCGGCCGGACCACCTCCACGTGCGTGGAGAGCACGGTTCGGGCCGGGCGTGAGTCCTGGTGGTTCCCGGACCACCTCCACGTGCGTGGAGAGCACGCAGTCAACGAGCTGCTGAGGTACTACCTCGGCGGACCACCTCCACGTGCGTGGAGAGCACGCGATCACGCCGGATGAACTGGCCGTCTACACCGGACCACCTCCACGTGCGTGGAGAGCACACCCGTTCGGAGGATGGCGCAACTGCACGAACCGGACCACCTCCACGTGCGTGGAGAGCACCCTTCGCGACCTGCGAGTTTAGCCGAGCGATTTCCCGTTTTGAGGCGGCCTGGGGGTCGGGGGCGGTTGCATCTGCGTTCGTTCGGGTGAAGTGGTTGTCGTGTTCGGCGGTTTTGTCGGGGGTGGTGGCTAGCGTCCGGCGGCACGTTGGCAGGACACGTGGGAGGTCGTTGGTGGTCGGTCCGGGGGCCGTGGTGGATCTTCGGCTGTGGGGCAAGGAGCGCGGGCTGGGTGGTGCACGGTATCCGCTGGCGTGCCACGGGTTGGACGCGGCGGCTGCGGTGCGGGCGTTGTGGCACGGTTTCGTGGCTCCTGGGATGCGGGAGCGGCTTGCCGCGGCGGTAGGGGTGCCGGAGTCGGAGGCGTGCGCGCTGTTCGAGTTCTGGGCCGCGCTGCACGACATCGGGAAGGCGAGCCCGTCGTTCGTCTGCCAGTTGGAGATGGGCGAGGAGTTCCCGCCGGACGTTCCCGAGGTGCGGCTGCGGCATGACGTGGCGGCGCACCTGTGGCTGCCGAGCGGGCTGGAGCGGATCGGGTATGCCCGCAAGCGTGCGACCTCGGTCGGGCGGAGGGTGGCGCAGTTGCTGGGCGGTCACCACGGCACCTTCCATGCTTTCGAGGGCAGGAACCTTCGGCCGGAGTCTCTGCCCGAGCTGGGTTTGGGGCGGGCTCCGGTGTGGGAGGCTGAGCGGACGGCGTTGGTGGGCGTGCTGGCCGGGGTGCTGGCTCCGCCGAGTCCGGCGCGGTTGCCGCCGATCGACGCTGCGGTGCTCGCCGGGCTGGTGGTGCTGGCGGATTGGCTGGTCAGCCAGACCGGGTTCGTGCGGTCCCAGCTCCCCCGCGTGCCGCAGGTCGGGGATGTGTCCTCGTTGCGGACGTTCTTCGACGGGTCGCTGGAGCCCGTCCGGGCGCTGGTGGAGCGGGCCGGGCTGTCGCGGACGCACCTTCGGGACGGCGCGTTCGCGGAGGAGTTCCCCGCCTTCTCGCCGAACGCGCTGCAGGCCAGCATCGCCCGCGAGCTCCCCGGTCTGGTGACCGGGCCGGGGTTGTTGATGGTGGCGGCGCCGATGGGGTTCGGCAAGACCGAGACCGCGCTGCACGCGGCGCGGCTGATGGGCCAGGCAGCCGGGACGTCGGGGTTGTTCGTGGCGTTGCCGACGATGGCCACGGCGGACCAGATGTTCAGCCGGGTGGCCCGCTACCTGTCGCGTCGCGGTGAGGGCGAGACGAGCCAGGCGTTGTTGCACGGCATGGCGTGGTTGAGCCCGGTGGAGGAGATCCTCGCCGGCGCCCGGGCTGCCGAGGGCATTTCCAGCGATGAGGAGTCCCGGGTCAGCTTCGCGGAGTGGCTGCGCGGGGCGAAGCGGGGCCTGCTCGCCGGTGTCGGGGTCGGCACGATCGACCAGGCGCTGCTGGCGGTGCTGCCGGTGCGGCACAACGCCCTGCGGATGTTCTCGCTGGCGGGCAAGACGGTGGTGATCGACGAGGTGCACGCCTTCGACACCTACATGCGCGGATTGCTCAAGGACCTGCTGAGCTGGCTGGGCGAGCTCGGCGTGCCCGTGGTGCTGCTCTCGGCCACGCTGCCCCGCGTGGTCGCCGACGAACTCGTCGCCGCCTACACCGGCCAGCCAGCCGCCGCTGATGCTGCGGTGCCCTACCCGGGCTGGCTGTACGTCGAGCGCGGCGGCACGCCGGAGCTCCAGCCGGTGCAGTACCCGGCCGACCGGCGCCGGCCGGTCGAGGTCAAGCTCCGCGGGGTCGCGCAGGACGCGGAGAAGCAGGTGGACCGCGTGCCGGTGCTGCGGGAGGTCCTGGCGCCGGTCGCGGAGGACGGCGGCTGTGCGGCGGTGATCTGCACCACCGTCGCTCACGCGCAGGGCACCTATACCGGCCTGCGCGAATGGGCTCGCCACCACGGCGTGCAACTGCTCCTGCTGCACTCCCGGTTCCCCGCGCGCCAGCGGGAGCGGATCACCCAGCAGGTCCTGGGCCTGTTCGGCAAGCCCGGCGACGCCACCCACGGAAACCGTCCTTTGAGGACGGTGCTCGTGGCGACGCAGGTCGTCGAGCAGAGCCTGGACCTGGACCTGGACCTCGTGGTCAGCGACCTCGCACCGATCGAGCTGCTCCTCCAGAGAGCAGGTCGTCTCCAGCGCCACCCCGACTGGGACGTTCACCGCCCGGCCTGGGCCGACCCTGCCCGTGGCGGGAACCGGCGCCTGGTGGTGCTCACCGCTCCCGACCAGGACGTGCGCAAGATCCCCCGGGTGTGGAGCTACATCTACCCCCTCGCCAGCCTCGTCCGCGCCCACAGCCTGATCAAGCTCCACGAGCATGCCCCGATCCGCATCCCCGAAGACGTCCAGAACCTCGTCGACCGCGGCAGCTCTGGGATCTTGCCGGACTTCGACGACGAACTGCTCTGCGGCTTCGCCGAGGCGGAACTCCAACGCGCCGCGGGCTGCATGGTCGAAGCCAAAACCGCCAAGCGGTTCAGCATCGGCACCAGCAGCGAATTCCGCAACCTCGCCGGGCTCTCCGCCGAGCAGATCGACGAGGAGCGCGCCACCACCCGCTTCAACGCCGACTCCGAACGTGTCCTGCCGTACTTCCTCCGCCCCGATGGTGAGATCCGGCTCGGCAGCCCGGACGGCGAACCGCTGCCCGTTCCCGCCCGCGACCGGCTCACCCGCGAGCAAGCCGTCGCCATCATGCGCCACTCCATCCCCGTGCCGGGCTCCCTCATTCGCGGCCGCGACGACCGGCACCTGCTCCCGAAGCCGTGGCGCGACCTCTGGCCGGTCAGCGACCTGGTTGCCCTACCGCACCGCGTCGACCCCGACGGCCGGGTGCGCCCGGTGCAGGTCGGAGACCGTGAGCTCCTGCTCGACCCGGATTTGGGCCTTCAGGGGTGACCCGGTGAACATGGGCAATGACCGTATGGATATAGTCTTCCGCATCCGACGAACGATCATGCGAGCAGCAGTCTTCATTAAAGGTCCTATAGCTGGTGAGTCGCCCGATCGAGCCGGTGGTGCGGGCAGCGATGCCGACTCGGCTGGGGTGCCTGTTCTGCCCGGTGTTCCCGAACGCGCACCTGCCTTGTTCGCCTAGTCGGGCAGGTCGTTCAGGCTCCCCAGCGACCTCCACGTACGTGGAGAGCACCGACTGGAATTCGTTGTTTTCGAGCGGCAGTCGGACCACCCCCACATGCGTGGGGAACTTTCCCAGTCTAACTGTCCATTTTGTCCTTACGTTGTGAGGAGTGGTGCGGGATGCCGCCGAGCTTCGACTTGGCCGAGCGCGGGTTCTGCCGGGTGCGGTGGCGACCGGGCCGCGCGCCCGCTGACCCCGATGCGCTGGTGGGTTTCCGCGAGCTGCTCGTGCGGGCGCCGGACATCGAGGATGTGGAGGTGCCGCATCCTCCGGCGTTGGCCGGGCTCCTGCGGGTGCTGTACGTGCTTACCGCGCGCGTGACAGAGCTGGACAAGGTGTCCGAAGCCAATGACTGGGATGAGGCGCGCGAGGCCGCCTTGGAGCGCGGCGGGTTCGACACCGATGCGATCAGCGAGTACTTCGCGGAGTACGCGGGGCGGTTCGAGCTGTTCCACACCGCTGCGGGGGAGCGTTCGCCGTTCTGCCAGGACCCGCGTCTGCTGGAGCAGTGCCGCACGTCCAAGGGCGAGCCGACGAGTTCCGGGGTGAACAAGTTGATGCTCGGGCGGGCTGCTGGTCAAGGGTTCGTGTGGCAGTCGCACACCGTGGACGCCGATCCCCGTCCGGTGCCGGTGCCGGATGCGGTGTTCGCGATGCTGGCGTGGTTGTACTTCGGTGTCCCGGGCCGGTGCACGCCGCGCCGGGTCGGTGCGCAGAGCGCGGCGGATACCGGTGCGGGCCCGCTGCGGGGGACGGTGTCGTTCCACCCGTTCGGGGAAAGCTTGTTCGAGACATTGCTGCTCGGGGTGCCCTATGCGCCGGGGTCGGGTCCTGCGGTGTGGGAGGACGAACTGCGCGATCCGCTGGGCGTGCCGCCCGGAGGTGAGGGGATCGGGGCGCTGCTGGCCGGCCGGTTCCGGCACGCCCTGCTGCTGGAGCCGACCGAGTCCGGGCAGGCGGTGGCCGACGCGCGGATCACCTGGGCGTGGCGCGTCCCGCACGGACCCGACCAGGACCCGTACCTGATCTACCGGCCGGGCAAGGAGCCCGGCGCGCCGCCCTACCCACAGGCGGCGCAGTCGGACCGAGCGGTGTGGCGGGATCTGGACTGCCTGCTCGGTGAGCACGACGAGGCCAAGCAGCCCGCGGTGTTCGAGGGTCTGGGCGATCTGATGGACGCGCAGGAGCGCACGCTGCGGGTCAAGGCGCTGGGCTTCGACCAGGACCGCAGCCAGGCGAAGGACCGGCAGTACTTCGCCGGCGCGACGTCGGCGAAGTCCGAGCTGTGGCAGCAGGTCAGTCCGCAGCACTGGGGGCGGATGCGTCGAGCGAGGGAGGCGGCGGAGGACCGCGGTCGGCATCTGCGAGGCGCGTTGTCCTACGCCTGGCGGGAGCTCGCCGGGGCCTCGAAGCCGTCGCGGGCCCGCGACGGTGGGGTGCGGTGGCTGCACACCGGGATGGCCCGCTACTGGGACGCGGCGGAGAAGGTCTTCTGGAAAGCCGTCGAGCCCGAGGTGCCGCCGCCGTGGAGCGTGGTGAACCGCTACATCGAGGTCGCGGTCCAGGCCTACGACGAGGTGACGCGCAGCGCGGCGCGCACTCCGCGCGACGTCGAGGTCCTGGAGCGGCACCGGCGCCGGTTGTGGACCGGCTTCGAAGCAGACGCAGGGGATGAGGAACGAGGAGCAGACCATGGGTGAACGACCAGCACAGCTCCGCGAGCAGGCGGCGGCGATGGTGCGACATGTCGGGAGCGAGGTGCTGCACGCCCCGGCACAGCGCGCGGCGGTCCGCGCGGCACTCGGCCACACCCCGGGCGAGCCGCGCACCTTCGGCGCGTACCGGGAGATCGGTGCGTTCCTCCCCGAGAAGCCCCGGTTCGCCGAGGAGCGAGCGTTCCTGGCCGTGGCGGCGATGATGTGCGCTCAACCCGCCAGCAATCGCCAGCAGGACATCACCGCCGCCCGCGGGTCCGACGCCGAGCCTGGCGAAGACGACGGAGAGGCGGACACCGAGGCCGCCGCTTCGCTGGGGGCGTCCTGCGCGACCGCGGTCCGCGACAAGCGGATCGCCGAGAAGACCGTGGAGTCCCGGCTGCACCTGCTGTGCCGCGTCGACGCCGACGGCGCACACCGCCAGCTGCCCCGGCTGGTGCACCACCTGCGCGGCGTCGGTGTCCCCATCGACTGGGCCGCGCTGATCGACGACCTCGCCCGCTGGGACCACTCCCGGCAGCGCATCGCCGCGCGGTGGATGCGCGACTTCTACCGGGACAAGAACCAGACCCGCAAGCCCGACGAGAACACTCCGGAGGACCCGTCATGACCACGCCCGCCTTCCTCGACATCCACGCAGTCCAGGCCCTGCCGTTCGCCAACATCAACCGAGATGATCTTGGTGCGCCGAAAACGGTGGTGTTCGGCGGGGCCGAGCGCACCCGGGTGTCCAGCCAGAGCTGGAAGCGCATGATCCGCAAGCACGTGGAGGAGCAGGTCGGGGAGCGCACCGTGCGCACCCGCCGCGTGGTGCGCGGTGTCGCCGAGCGCCTGAAGGCCCAGGGCTGGGAGGACGCGGAGGCCGAGGCCGCGGGCATCCAGGTCGCGGTCTCCGCGGGCGGCAAAGGCATCAAGCTGGAGTCCGACAAGGACGACGCGGACAAGGTCGTGCTGACCACCAGCGTGCTGCTGTTGCTGCCCGAGGCCGGGATCGATGAGCTCGCCGAGCTCGCCGCGGCGCACCGGGAGGTGATCCTCGCCGAGGCCAAGCGGGCGAAGAAGCCCACCGACGTCAAGGCGAAGCTGCCCACCGACGAGGTGGACGCGATCCTGAGCCGCCGAAGCGGCACGATCAACCTGTTCGGGCGCATGCTCGCCGAACTGCCCGGCGCCAACGTCGACGGCGCGGTGCAGGTGGCCCACGCCTTCACCACGCACGGCACGCAGGTCGAGTACGACTTCTTCACCGCCGTCGACGACGTCGAGAAGGCCCTGGAGATCCCCGGCAGCGGGCACATGAACACCGGCATGTTCAGCGCCGGCACCTTCTACCGCTACGCCAACATCAACCTCACCGACCTGGCCCGCAACCTCGACGGCGACACCGACCTCGCCGCCAGCCTCGTGACCGGATTCCTCGACGGGTTCATCAACACGGTCCCGACCGGGAAGCAGACCGCCACCGCCCCGACCACCCCGCCGGACCTCGTGCACATCGCCGTGCGCGACGACCGGCCGGTGTCGATGGCCACCGCGTTCGAAGCTCCCGTGTGGGGAAATCGGGGACATCTGGTCACGTCCGTGCAGCGGCTGCACACCCACGCCGAAGCCCTCAACCGGCTTCTCGGCCAGGCCCACCGGCTGCTCGGCGGCCACATCGCCGCCCCACCCGCTTTCGGCAGCGAGGAGCCCCAGCCGTTGGGGGCGTTCGGGGACCGGCACGAGTCCTACGACGACCTCGTGCACGCCGCGGTGGCCGGCGCCTACCCCGAGGCCGCGCGGTGAGCGGCTTGCTGCTGCGCCTGGCCGGACCGTTGCAAAGCTGGGGCGAACGCAGCACCTTCGACCTGCGCGACACCGCGGGCTTCCCGACCCGCTCCGGGTTGATCGGACTCCTGGCGTGCACCCTCGGCCGCCGCCGCGGCGAGCCGCTCGACGACCTCGCGACGCTGTCGTTCACCATCCGCGTGGACCGGCCCGGCGTCCGTCTGATCGACTACCACACCACCGGCGGGGGCCTGCCGCCCGGCGCGAAGGTCCCCACCGCCGACGGCAAGGGCCGCCCCTCCGGCAAGGGCACCGTGCAGACCTGGCGCGAGTACCTCTCCGACGCGGTGTTCACCGTCGCCGTCACCGGCCCCGACGAAGTGATCGAACGCGCCCAGGACGGGTTGCGCCGCCCGCACTGGCAGCCGTACCTCGGGCGACGCTCCTGCCCACCGGACGCGCCGCTGCTGCTTGACCGGCCCTGCGACGACCCGGTCGCCGAGCTGCGTCGCGTCCCCCTCGCCCGCCGCGTGCGCGGCGCGGCCGACGTCGAGGTGGACTTCCTGCACCCGCACGGTTCACCGGACGAGGTGCACAGCGAGGTCCACGACGTGCCGACGACGTTCACCACCATCGACCGCGCCTACCGGTCCCGCCCGATCTGGCGCAGCACCGAGCACCTGCCCGCCGCCCTCGGCGTCACCGACTTGGCCGACTACACCCGCCGACTCGCCGACTACCTCCACGGAGTCACCGCATGACCGACACCTGGCTCGTCGCGATCACCGTGAACCCCCGGCGCCGCCTGTGCAGCGGCGGCAAGCTCGACGGCCACGCCCTGCACCGCGAACTCATGCGCCTGGCCCCCGACGACCTCGGCGAGCGCCCTCGCCACCAGGCGGGGCTGCTCTACCGCGCCGAGCGCGCCGACCGAGACCTGCGAGTGCTCGCCCAGCTCACCTGCGAACCCCGCGTCCACGCGCTCGCCGACGGCTTCGCCCTCCAGGTGCAGCAGCGCCGCCTCACCCCGCTGCTGGAGGCGCTGCGTCCCGGCGCCCGGGTGCACTACCGCATCGACGCCAACGCCACCAAACGCCACGGCAACCAAGCCCCGGCCCACAAGCGCGGGAAACTCGCGAACCTGCACGGCGCCGAGGCCGACCTGTGGTGGCTGCGCAAAGCCACCGAAGCCGGCCTGCACCCCCTCCAAGTGCGCGCCACTCCGCAATCCGACGTCCTCGGCCCCGCGACCCGCAGCAGGAAAATCCCGACGGAAGACGGCGAGTCCTACTCCGCCGTCCACGGCGTCACCCGCTTCGAAGGCATCGGCATCGTCACCGATCCCGACAAGCTGCGCCACGCCGTGACCACCGGCATCGGCCGCGCCCGCACCTACGGCTGCGGCCTGCTCAGCCTCGCCCCCGCCGTCGAGGAGTCCCCATGACCACGGGCTTGCCCCAACCACGACGGCTGCTCACCGCACCGACCGTGGCCATGCTGCCGCGCGTCGCCGACTCGCTGTCCTTCCTCTACCTGGAGAACGTCCGCGTCAACCAGGACGACACCGGCGTGTGCGCCACCGTCGACAACCACGAGGGCACCACCCGCGTGTACCTGCCCGTCGCAGCGATCTCCTGCCTCCTGCTCGGCACCGGCACCTCGGCCACCCAACCCGCGATGGCCACCTGCGCCCGCCACAACACCACCGTGCTGTGGACCGGCGCGGGTGGCGTCCGCCTCTACTCCGGCGCCCAGCCCAGCGACCTCACCACCACCTGGATCGAACACCAAGCCCGCGCCTGGGCCGACGACACCAGCCGCCTCGCCGTCGCCGCCCGCATGTACGAGAAGCGCTTCGGCCTCCCCGTGCCCGAAGGCACCAGCCTCCAACGCCTCCGCGGCCTCGAAGGCCAACGCATGAAGACCCTCTACCACTCGCTGGCCCAACGCCACAAACTCCGCGGCTTCCGCCGCAACTACGACCCCGCCAACTGGGACGACCTCAACCCCGTCAACCAAGCCCTGTCAGCGGCCAACACCGCCCTCTACGGCACCGTCCACAGCGCCATCCTCGCGCTCGGCTGCTCACCGGCCCTCGGCTTCATCCACAGCGGCAAGCAGCACTCCTTCGTTTACGACATCGCCGACCTCTACAAGGCCGACCACACCATCCCGCTCGCCTTCGCCCTCAACAAGAGCACCCAACCCGACCGCGACGCCCGCATCCGCCTGCGCCGCGACTTCCACCTCTACCGGCTGCTCCCACGCATCGTCACCGACATCCAGCACCTGCTCGACCCCGCCCGAGCAGCCGACCCCGAAGCCGACTCACCCGACGAAGTCGAACTCGTCCACCTCTGGGACCCCGACCTCGGCCCCATCAACGCCGGCGTCAACCACGCCGACGAACTCATCGAGGACTGACCCGGCCATGCCCAACCTCGTGGTCATCTCCACCACCGCCGTCCCCGACTACGTCCGCGGCTCCCTAACCCGCGGCGGGACGGTATCGTAGGAGCGCACGGGGCGCCGATCGATCACGCTCGGAGAGTAACGATGCGGACTGCAGGTGCATCTGGTGCTGGATGACCTCGACACGATGAAGGCCCAGGCGAAGCGCATACTGCGCTTGGGCCTTCTTCCTGGGTGCGCCGGGCCTTACCGCCATCGACGGCGTCATGCAGCCGCTGGCTGGCCGTTCCAGGTGAAGGCAGTGAATTCCGCTGAGTCAAGCGACATGATCGTCTATGCTTTGGGTGCTTCGCCGACGTGCTGGCAAGTCGGGCGGTAGCGGAACTCAGCGCGCACCAGGACAAGAGATGACCGAGGACACACGGCCCGATCAGATGCGGAACCACTTGAGCGGGAAGGCGAAAAACGTTGTTCAAGCTGGTCATCTTTATGGTGATGTCTACTTCCATGAGGCCATGCCGCATCCCCGCGATTTGGCCCTGCATGACTTGGCCAGTGCTGTCCAGAACCACTGGCATGAGGAGGCCGCGCATCGAGGCCTGCTCGATCCCGCACCACTTGCGGTGGCGTGGACAAAAACAGGCGAACCGATCGCGGACCACGCGAGCAACATCGAGGGTTCGTTTTGCGGACGCGCTGATGATTTGACTGGATTGGCGAGGTCGTTTCGAAACTTGCCGCGCCGTCGCCTGGTAGTGCTCGGCGGCGGAGGCGCAGGAAAGACAACGTTGGCGATCTTGCTGGTATTGGCGTTGTTGAAGGACGTCGAACCGCGAGAGCCCATTCCGGTGATGGTGTCAATCGCATCCTGGGATCCACACCAGGAGCATTTGCATACTTGGCTGGTTCGCCGGTTGGAAGAGGAGTACCCTGGTATACGTCGGCTCGGCCGTAAGACGCTGGAAGCACTTGTTTCAGAACGTCAGGTTATTCCCGTGCTCGACGGCCTGGATGAAGTTCCAAGGATTCAGCAAGCATCGGTTTTAACCACGCTCAACCGATCGTTGACCGCTCACGATCCTCTTGTTCTGACGTGCCGCACAGCGGAGTACACAGCGGCAGTGCATGCCGGCGACGTCTTAAGTGCCGCAGCGATCGTGCGTGCAGAACCCGTGGTACCTGAAGCTGCAGTCGCTTATTTGCATGCAGGCACGCCACCGTTCCGGGCTCATCAATGGGAACCGGTTTATGACCAGATCAGGGCAGAGACTGGTCCGGTCGCCGAGGCATTCAGCAGTCCCTTGATCATCTCTCTGGCCAGAACGATCTACGCTCGCTCGGCATCGTCCCCTGCAGAGCTACTAGACACTGGTCGTCTCAGCACAGGATGGTCCGTTGAGCACTTTCTGCTCGGCGCTGCCGTGCCCTCCTCGTACGAAGACTTTCTGGCCCCAGCGACGCCGGGTCCCAATTCTAAGAAGGTAGGGTATGAACCTGGGAGAGCCGTCATGTGGTCGACCTTCATCGCTCACCACCTATACTGGCTCAATACCCGGGATTTCGCGTGGTGGCAACTGAAATACGCCGTGCCGAGATTTGTGTTCGGTGTCGCAGGTGGAGCTCTGACCACACTTATTCTCTTTCCTTTGCTGGCGCTCGGATTTGCTGACGGGAACGTCGGTCCGGACTATTTGAAAGCTTCACTTGGGCTTACCATTTTTTCTGCATACGGTTTGTCGGCTTGGTCGGTAATTAGGTCCCGTCGGCCAAAATCACCCCACCGAATACTTGCTCGACCGAGCCGAGGCTCTACGTCGTCGCGAATTTCTCTACTGCGCGGTTTGGTTCGGATAGTTCTCCTGGTGACGTTTTCGCTTTGGCTGTTAATTGCGTCGGTCGCGTTTATGCCGTCGTGGGTGCTTACGATACTCTTGCTGTTGCCGACATTTTCGCTTTCGGTTCTGCCCTGGTTGCCGCCGAAGGTTAGGCGATTCGTTGGTTGGCCTATTGGAAAGCTTTGGATGCGCATTACTCGTGGTTTGTGGAGTCCGGTCGCTGATTTGGACGTGACCAACCCGAGAAAATTGCTCCAAAGCGACAAGTCTGTCGCGTTATTGGTGTTTTTCGCGTTTCCGGTTGCTATGGCTGCCTTCCCTGCGTTGCTCATTTTCATCGATGTGGTCATCGCGCATTCAGACCCCTCTGGCAGTTATTCGGTCAGTCATTTTAGCTTTTCCGACTGGGTCGTGATGCCCGGGATTGGCGCCACCATAGGAACAGGTTTTTTGCTGGACTCCGCGTGGTGGAACTTTGTTGTAGCGCGCCTGTGGTTATGGCTGCGAGGACGCTTGCCGTTGCGGCTCATGCGATTCCTCGATGATGGCCGTGAACGCCAAGTCTTCCGTCAATCCGGCACGGTGTATCAGTTTCGCCATGCCCGCCTGCATGACCGGCTACTTCATGGCTAGCGGCATTTCCTTTTGGCTTCCGTCGCGCACGCGCCTTCAGGTGAACGTTAAGATTCTTTGTCGAACCGACGTAGCCGGCTATCGCTTTCGCGTCGAATAGTGCAAATACACGATCATCTCCTTGGTGTTCACTCGACTACTTTCGCAAGGGAAAATACCTGCTCGCGTATCTCCATTTTCTGGCGAATCAACATCGAGGTCGCTGCACCAAAGGCGAGAGGCTCAAGGTCTTTCGGTCCCGAAAAAGGCAAAAACGATCGCGTGCCGATGATCAAGAGCGAAATCCGAGAACTATTTGACAAGGGGAGTGGCGCCGAAACAGTGCCACCCGAGGATAAGGAGCCAGAAGTCAATGAATTGGACAATGGAAGCGAGTCCAGTGTGTGGACCGGGTCGTCCGGTCGGGTCGATTTTGATTTTTACCCCGCAGTCGGCAAATCGATGAAGGAGCACCTAGAATGAATGAAATTAACGATCCCGTTGATGAGATCCTCGAGGAAGGACTCGATGACTGGGTAATGCTGGTCAGCATTGTCCGGTTGGCAGAGGAGCGTAGGCTTGGTGATCAGCAGGGTGCTCGGACGTTGGCTACCGCTTTGATCCACGAGCTCATCGTTGGGGAGTGGATGGTCCCCGGCGAGATCGGGAACTCGGGATTCGAGCCATGGAAGGATCCACCGGCCGACGCAGCAGCTCGCGTGGTCGGCAATATTGATTCCGTTGGCTGGAATTTCGTTGACAATGTTGTTGTCTGGTTCGACAACACTGACAAGGGCAATCAGCGCGCTGAAGAAGTGTAGGACCGCCTCGGTGGACTGGTGTATTGGTGTGCGGAGGATGGATGGAAGAGCAGCGCAAGTCCGCGGATGGGCGGGCTGGTCTCCTGTAAGGGTTGGTGGCGGCCTAGGTAGTTGAGCGCGGGGTGCATCATGGGCCGGGCTGCTGAGGTCGCAGGCCAGCAGCACGCGACCGCGGCACCGTGGCGTCTTACCCGGCACCCGATGTGTCCGGCGAACGGGGCAACCTTTCCGTTCTCGCCGCTGCGCTCACCGCTACTGCGAACTAGTCGTCCAGCTGGCCGGTTCGGCGGATCCGGTCGAGCAGCACGGCGACTTCCTGGGTGAGTTCGTGTTCCCGTCCCCGCAGGAGGAGTAGGTCATCGTGCAGGGCCCGCAGCGTTCGGTGCGCATCGGTCAGGTTGTTCTCCGCGAGGTGGAGTTTGCCGATGTCGAGGCGCACCGTTTGCGCCGTCTCGGACGCGTCGCCCTCCGCGTCGCGGATCCGGTCGAGCACGTCGTTGAACTGCTGCAGGGCTTGGGGCGTCTGGCCGAGCTCTGCTCGGCAGTAGGCCGCCTGGAGCAGGCACTGCACTGCGTTGTCGCTCGCCGGGCCAGCAGTGCGGGAGTAGGCGGCTTCGAGGGCGTCGAACTCGGGCAGTGCCTCGCGGTAGTCACCGCCGATCACCATGGCCGCCGCGCGGCGCGACCGGAGTCTCAGGACGTGCGGGTTCTCCGCGCCGAGCACCTCCGCGGCCGGGTGGATCGCAGCCGCCAGGACGTCGGCTGCCTGGGCGTAGCGCGCTTCCTTCAGCAGTGCCGTGGACCGCTCGAACGCGTCGCGGATCGCCTCGCGCAGGCCGGTGCGGGGTGCACGCGCGGCCGAGGCCGATGATTCTTCCGCGGTGGGGCGTTCCAAGGTGGGCCGGGACTCGGAAGGTCGCCGCGGAGCGTTGGGGCGCCGGAACACGAGGGTGGGATCGGGCATCGCGTCGGTGATCGTGCCCGCGGCCTCCGGCTGCTCTCCCGGCACGGGGAGGAACGGCAGCAGCCGTTCGTAGACCTCGTAGGCATCGGTCGGTCGCTGGTCGGGTGCCTTGGCCAGCAGATCGAGCACCAGGCGTTCCAGCTCGACCGGGACCTCCGCTCGGACTTCCCGGAGCGGGGTCGGTTCGGTGGTCACGTGGTGGTACATCCGCGCGAAGTCGTTGTCCCCGTCGAACACCGGATGGCCGCACAACAGCTCGTGCAGCACGCATCCGAGCGCGTAGAGGTCGCTGTGCGGGGTGACGCGCGCACCCTGCACCTGTTCCGGCGACATGTACCGGCTGGTGCCCATGGGCGTGCCGGTCGCGGTCAGCCGGGTGACATCGGATTGCAGGACCGCGGCGATGCCGAAGTCGAGCACCTTGACCGCGCCCTCATCGGTGACCAGAACGTTTGCCGGTTTCAGGTCCCGGTGCACGACCGGCACGGAATGCGCGTGGGACAGCGCGGTGCAGATCTGCGCGGCGAACGCCGCGGCCCAGCTCACGGGCAGTGGCTCGTCCGGATCGATGAACGCGTGCAGCGGTGCGCCGCGCACCAGTTCCATCACCAGGTACAGCTCGTCGGCCGCGCGGTCCAGACCTGCATCGTAGACCTGGGGTACGCCGTGGTGGTGGATGCGCGCGGTGATGCGGGCTTCGCGCTGGAACCGGTCGGCGAGCACGTCGATCGCGGTGCCGGAAGCGACGGACTCCGGACTGATCCGCTTGACGGCGACTTCCCGATCGAGCACGACGTCGAAGGCCCGCCAGACCGTGCCCATCCCGCCGGAGCCGATTTCGTCCCGCAGCTCGTAGCGACCGCCGACCGCGTCCGCCTGCACGCGCCCTCCCCGTCCGCACCGCCACCGTCGGTGCTCCATGATCCCGTGGTGCGATCGGTGCGTCCACCGCTCGGCCCGAGAGCGATGCACTCGTGATCACTACGCCACGTCGTCGACGATGCCCTCCTGCTTGCGGATCAACCGCCAGGCCGCGCTGCGGGCACTGCGGTTGAGCGAGTCCTTGAAGGCCTTCTCGGGGCCGAAGTACTGCCTGCCGAGGTCGGCGATGGTGTCGATGTGGTCCATCATCTTGTCCTCGAAGACGTCGTCGAAGACGATCCCGAAGTTGTCCTCGTCGTTGTTGGCCACCGCGGCCAGCCGGACCTTGGGGTCGTCGACGGTCTCCTGGAACGGCTTGGCCACGTCGGCTTCGGTGAATTCGGTGCCGTGCTTGTCGTTGAACCTGTCGATGAGCTCGGACAGCAGCGAGGTGTCCCGGTCCTTGCCCGCCCCCGAGCCGTCGCCGAAGCCCGGCATCATCGCAGGCCCCTCGGGGCTCAGGCTGAGGTCGTGCTCCCCGGTCCGCTCGACGCGCAGGTGGCTCAGGTCCACTTCGCCGATGTCGACGCCGCCATCACCACCGCTGGGCAACCGGTTGAGCAGGTGCCGTCCGAACAGGTACAGCTGCTCCAGCTCCTCGTCGGCGTACGGCACGATCTGGGCCATGAAGCTGTACTTGCGGGCGAAGTCGCCCAGGTCGCTGCGGAACTGCTCGGCCACCGCCCGCTCCTCGGGGTCTTCGAGCAGCGCGGTGAACCGTTCGACGGCCGGCTCGGTGTGGCGGTAGAGCTCGGCGTGCAGCCGCGCCCACTTCGCCGGGCTGCCGGCCGCCGCCTCCTCCGCGGCCAGCAGCGCCTCGGCGAAGGTGCGCATCTCGGCGTCGACGATGACGTCCGGTGCCATCACCTTGCTCTGCGCGGTGTAGAGCAGGTTCGGGTCCGACGGCAGCGTCACGGCCTCCTCGAAGTACGGCCGGAACGCGTCCTGGATCTCGCCGGCATCGTTGACGAAGTCCAGCACCGCCAAGTCGTTCTGGGTCTTGCGGTCGGAGGTCCGGTTGAGCCGGGACAGCGTCTGCACCGCGCCGATGCCGCCGAGCTTCTTGTTGACGTACATCGTGGTCAGCAGCGGCTGGTCGAACCCGGTCTGGTACTTCTCGGCCACCACCAGGATCCGGTACTCGTGCTGCCCGGCCCCGCCGTGCTGGGTGGCCTTGTCGTCGGCGCGGGTGTAGGCGAAGGCCTTGGGCAGCGCGCCCTCCAGGACGCCGTTCTCCCCGGGCTCGGTGATCTCCTCGCCCTCGTGGTGCACGGTCCCGGAGAAGGCCACCAGCACGCCGACGTCCTCCCGGAGCCGGCCCTCCTCGCGCAGGCGCGCGACGTACTCCTTGATGGCTCGGGACATCTGCACCGCGCTTAGCCGGGAGGCGGTGACCACCATCGCCTTGGCCCGCCCGCCGAGCCGTCCGAGGGTGTGGGTGCGGAAGTGCTCGACGATGACCTGCGCGTGCTGCGACACCGTCGAGGGGTGGGTGACCGCGGCCCGCGCCAGCGCCGGGTTCGCCTTGACCGGGTCGACCTCACGGTCGTCGGGGTTGTTGTTGACCAGCTTCCAGTAGGTGCCGTAGGTGACGTAGTTGCGCAGCGGGTCGAGGATGAAGCCTTCCTCGATGGCCTGCCGCATCGAGTAGGTGTGGAACGGGACGTGGGTCGGTTCGCCCTCGTGCTCGACGAGCGTGCCGAAGGTTTCCAGGGTCTTGGCCTTCGGGGTGGCGGTGAACGCGAAGTAGGACAGGTTCGCGCCCTGGCCCCGGTCGGCGGCCTTCTTCTTCAGCTTCGCCTCGGTCGAGGTCGCGCCTTGTTCGCCGGTGTCGTCGTCGGCGTCGAGCCCGAGATCGCGCAGCACCTTGCGCACGTCGGTGGCCGCGTCCCCGGACTGGGAGGAGTGGGCCTCGTCGACGACGATCGCGAACCGCGAGCCCTTGATCTCGGTCGGGTTCTGCCCGAGGTAGTCCAGCAGGGCGGGAAAGGTGTGCAAGGTGACCGTGACGATCTTGCCGGTCTCCTGCGACAACGCCCGCGCGAGCTGCGCGGACTTGGCCCCGTGCTTCTCGTCGATCGCGACCACCAGGCCCGCGGTCCGCTCGAAGCTGCCGACGGTGTCGCGCAGCTGGGCGTCGAGGTTCCGGCGGTCGGTGATGATGACGACCTTGTCGAACACCGACGTGCCGGGCTGGAGCCCGCCCGCCGCCGCGTCCGGGTCGAGCTCGTCCGGGTCGGTGGGCGTGTGCAGCGAGGAGAGCCGGTGGGCGAGCCAAGCGATGGTGTTGGACTTGCCCGACCCGGCCGAGGCCATCACGAGGTAGTTGTGCCCGGCGCCGTGGCGGGCGGCGTGCGCGGTCAGCTTCTTCACCGCGTCCCACTGCTGGAACCGCGGGAAGATGACCTTCTTCGTCGACCTGCCGTGGGCGCCCTTCTCCTTGTGCAGGTGCACGAACCGTTCCAGCAGGTCCAGCCAGTTGTCCGGCTGCCACACCTGCTCCCACAGGTACGAGGTGGCGTACTTGCCGAACTCGACCGCGGACGGGTTGCCCGCCCCGCCCGGCTTGCCAGGTCCTTCGGAACCGGTGTTGAACGGCAGGAACCGGGTCTTCGCCCCGCGCAGCTCGGTGGCCACGAACACCAGGTCCGGGTCGACCGCGAAGTTGGCCACCACCCGGCGGGTGAACAGGAGCTCGGTGGGGTCGCGTTCGGTGCGGTACTGCTCCTTGGCGTGCTCGACGCCCTGCCCGGTCAGCGGGTTCTTCAGCTCCGCGGTGGCCACTGGGATGCCGTTGAGGAACAGCGCGAGGTCGAGCCGGTTGTCCTTGTCGGCCTGCTTGGCGGCGTACTTGAGCTCGCGGACCACCGTGAGCCGGTTGGCCCGGTAGTCGTCGAGGACCGCGTCGTCCAGCACCAGCGACGGCTTGAAGTAGGCCAGCTGGAAGCGGACGCTCCGGTCCTTCACGCCCTTGCGCAGGACTTCGAGCACGCCCTCGTCGTCGATGGCCTTCGCGACGCGCTTCGCGAACCCGCGCTGGGCCGCGTCCGCGTCACCGCCGTAGTAGCCGAGGAGCTCGTCCCACTTGCGGGCCTGGGTGGCGCCGATGAAGGTGAACAGCTGCGCGGTGTCCAGCCCCAACTCGGGGGCGTAGTCGTCGGCGCTGCCGAGCTCCCAGCCCCGCTCCCGCATCGCGTCCACGATCGCGGTGCCGAACACGGCCTCGTGATGTACCGGGCTCATGGCTGACTACTCCTCGATCCCTCGTCCACTCGCAGTGGAAACGTCGATCTGACCGGTTACGGCGGCGGTGATCAGAGCCTGGCGGCGTTCTTCCAGCAGCGTGACCTGCCGTTGAAAGACTTTCGAAAGTTTGGATCGCCGATCACTTGCAGCACGAACAGCTGCATATAGCCGTTTCAGATCAGCCGCGCGATCGGGCCATGGCAACCGAAAATTGGAAAGATCTTCCATTCCTAGCGTGCGTTGCGCTGTGTCGGAGGCAGTTGCATCCAGAGCCTGACGGATAAACGATCTCGTAGTCAGCCATATCGCGAGCAACTCATTTGAAACTTCACTCAAGGGGCGAAGCACCGCGATAGCACGGTTTACATTCGCGCTCGCAAGCTCGCCCGGAACTATGGCCGATCTCCCCAGCGTCCCGACAACGCTTAGCAGGACATCGCCTTCACGAGTCACCGTCCTCGAATACTGCGCAGACAGCTCCCCGGGAATACGAAGCATCCCCTCCGACCGTCCAGCAAGGTCAAGTAGATCATTTACACGGATAAGCGGGACTCCCTCATCGACAAAAGACGGAACAAGAACGCCATACCTCGGTCGCATTGCAAGTAGGTACTTTAGCCGGGTCTCTCGGGACGAATCAGCGTTGAACTCACGCTCCAACGCAGATTCGTAGCGCTCATCTATCAACGCCATCTGGCGTTTCCGTAGACCAACTAGCTTGTCGATGCGGGCGGTCTCGGCGTCGAGGAAGTCGGCGATGCGGCGTTGCTCCTCCAGTGGGGGCAACGGCACCGGGAATTGCTTGATGTCCCGCTGGAATAGGTGTGGCACCCCCATCCCGTCCTTGACGGACCCGATATGGCCTTGAATTGGTGAGCTGGCGATGACGTATCGAAGGAACCTCGAATTGATTCCGTGGCTGCGTAGCACGGCAATCGATCCGTTTACCGTGGCAGGCCGAGGAATGCCCCTCGTCACATTGACGACCCCTAGTGTGTTTCCGTCCTTTGCGAGGAGGACATCGCCCTCCGTCAACTGGAGTTCGGGCGACTCCAGATATCTATATTCGGAGATGTAGTTGACGTTCTCGAAGTCAATCTCCGCGCCCTTGATGTTCGGGGTAGCTAGGAACGCGTATCCTTCCGGCTGGTACTCGGAAGCAGTCAGCGCCTTCCAGCCGATCCTGGCATTGACCGTAGCGACCCTATCGAGGCGCGTCTTCTGCCAGTGGTCCGGCAGCCCTGGAAAAACGAAGCTCACTCCGTCACCTCCCCGAGGAGCTGCTGGATCTCGGCTTCCAGCGCCTTCAGCTCGGCGTCGATCTCGGCCAGCGGCCTCGGTGGTTCGTAGACGTAGAAGTGCCGGGTGAACGGGATTTCGTAGCCCACTTTGGTCTTGCTGTGGTCGATCCAGGCGTCGGGGACGTGGGGGAGGACTTCCCGTTTGAGGTACTCCTCGACGTCCTCGTCGAGGGGGACGTTCTCGTAGTCGCGGAGTTCGGTGTCGGGTTCGGGTGCGCCCTTGGCGGTCTGCACCTCGCCCTCCGGGTCGCGCACGCCGACGGCCTCGCGCAGGGCCTTGCCGAACGGGGCGCCGGTGGGCCAGGTCGTTCCGGCTTCGACCACCGCGTCCTTGATCGCGAGCACGGCTTCGTCCTTGGCCCACCAGGTCTTGCCGAGCAGCGGGCGCAGCGCGGACACGAAGCCCTCGGGGTCGTCGAGCTTGCGCACCGGCCTGGCCTCGCCGAGTGCCGCGAGGGTGTCCTCGGTGATCTCGAAGCGCAGCTTCAGCGGCCGTTCGACGGTGATGCGGTGGTAGCCGAAGTCGCGGTTGTCGAAGATCTTGACCTTGCCGTGCAGCGGGTGGTCCTCGTCGCCGGCGACTTCCAGGGCCTCGCCCCACAGCCGGGTGATCTCGGCAATCTGGTCGACGGTGACGTACTTGCGCTTGTCGCCCAGCGACTTGCGCATCTTGTGCCAGTGGTCGCGGGCGTCGAGCAGCACCACCTTGCCCCGGTACTCGGGGCGCTTGCGGTTGCTCAGGATCCAGAAGTACGTGGAGATGCCGGTGTTGTAGAACAGCTGGTCCGGCAGCGCGACGATGCCCTCCAGCCAGTCGTTCTCCAGGATGTGCTGGCGGATCCGCGACTCGCCGGAGCCGGCCGCGCCGGTGAACAGCGGCGAGCCGTTGAACACGATCGCGACCCGGCTGCCACCTTTGTCGGTCGGCTTCATCTTCGAGAGCATGTGCTGGAGGAACAGCAGCGAGCCGTCGTTGATGCGCGGCAGCGCGGGCCAGAAGCGGCTGCCCTCGCCGAGCCGCTCCAGCTCCCCTTCGACCTCGTCCTTGACCTTCTTCCACTCCACGCCGAACGGCGGGTTGGCCAGCAGGTAGTCGAAGGTCTGGCGGTAGTGCCCGTCGTCGCTGAAGGAGTTGCCGAACGCGATGTTCTCCGGGCTCTGCCCCTTGATCATCAGGTCGGACCGGCAGATCGCCCACGACTCCGGGTTCATCTCCTGGCCGTAGACCTCGACGGTGGCGTCCGGGTTCATCGAGGTGATGTGCTCGTGGGCGGCGCTGAGCATCCCGCCCGTGCCGCAGGCCGGGTCCAGCACCTTGCGCCCCGCGCCGGGCGTGCTCAACGCGTCCTCGTCCGGGGCGATGAGCAGGTTCACCATCAGCTCGATGACCTCGCGCGGCGTGAAGTGCTCACCCGCGGTCTCGTTCGACTGCTCGGCGAAGCGCCGGATCAGCTCCTCGAAGATGTAGCCCATCTGGTGGTTGGACACCACCTCCGGCCGCACGTCGAGGTCGGCGAACTTGCCCACGACCTGGTACAGCAGGTTCGCGCCGTCGAGCCGCTCGATCTGCCGCATGAACTCGAAGTGCTCGAACACCGTCGCCGCGTTCGAGGAGAACCCGCCGACGTACTGCTTGAGGTGCTGCGCCACGTGCGAGGAGTCGTTGGCGATGGAGTCCAGGGTGTAGGCGGTGGTGTTGTAGAAGCTGTGCCCCGAGGCCCGGCGCAGGAACTTCTCCGGGTCGTAGTCCTGGTTCAGCGTCCGCGCGGTCTCCAGCACCTCGTCGCGGGTCGGTGCCAGCACGCATTCGAGCCTGCGCAGCACCGTGAACGGCAGGATCACCTTCCCGTAGTCGGACTGCTTGTAGTCGCCGCGCAGCAGATCGGCGACGGACCACGCGTGGTTGGCCAGCTCCGTGTGCTTGTTGGTGTTCAACGCTTCCCTCGGTCCTCGTTCGTTGCGGAGAGCATGGTGCGGGCCTCCAGCCGTTACCGGAGGCGTGCTGGTCAGCCGTTCGCGTCGGGCGGCAGAAGGGCTCCGCTGGTCAACCCGGTCGTCCACTGCCGCGCGGTCTCCTCGGCGAGCGCGTCGGCGAGCGCCGCCGCCTGCCGGAGCCGGAACAGGTGCTGGAACGCCTGGCCGTAACTCCGCTGGCCCTGCGGCGGCACCAGCGGCACGCGCAGGCGCTTGACGTCCAGCCGCACGATCGACGTGCCCGTGGTCGCGCGGTGCGTGTTGTCCTCGGCGGACAGGAACCCGGCCAGAAACCACGGATCGAGCCGCTCGGGGTCGGGGCGGAGCAGGAACAGGTGCGGGCCCAGGAGCTTGCCGGCGTCCTCGGCGTCGGCCACGCGGGCGGGCACGCTGCGCAGGCCGTGCAGCGTCTCGGGCATGATGACGTCCCCGCCTTCGATCGTGATGGGCTCGGTCGGCCTGTCCCGCGGCGAGCCCGAGGCGCGGGTGTCCCCGCGGAGCTCGCTCACGGTCAGCACTGGCCGATCGTCCAGGGCCGGGTCCGCGTTTGGCGAGGTCCCGCCTCGACGGACCGGTGCTGCCCGGTGCAGGGTGAGCGCCCCACCGCGCAACAAGTCCGCCACGGTCGCGCTGCGCCGCGGTTCCGGCTCCGCCACCGCCCACGACAGCGAGCCCGGCTGCGCGGCGTCGCCACCGATGCGCACCGCATCCGCCAGCTCGGCCAGCCCGGCGCACGCGCGAGCCAGCTGTTCGCGCAGTTCCTCGGCGCGCCCGGCCTGCTCCTCCGGGGTCGCCACCACACCGGCGTGGACGCGGCGGGCCGGGGTGATGTCGACCGTGGCGTCGAGCAGGTCGACGACCGACGACCGCTGCGCCAGGCCAGCGACCGGCTCGAAGCGCTCTTCGGCCTCGTCGAAATCCCGCCACAGCTCCACGATCCGCTCGTGGGACATCTCGCCGGCGGACGCATCGATGAACAGCACCGACTCGCTGGAGTCCGCGGTCTCGTCCGGTCGGGTCAAGACCCACAGGTGCAGGCCCAGGTGCGGGGGCGGCGCGGCCCCGGGCGGGAGCCCGATGACCGCGCGCAAGGCGCCGTGGCGGATCAGCTCCGCGCGGACCCGGCGTCCCGAGGCCCGTTCGGCCGCGCCCGGTGGCATCAGCACCACCGCGCGACCGCCCGGTTCCACGTGCGCCAGGCAGTGCTGCACCCATGCCAGCTCGGATTCCGACCTCGGCGGGAGGCCGTAGGCCCAGCGCGGGTCGTAGGCGAGGTCGTCATGCCCCCAGTCGCGGACCCCGAACGGTGGGTTGCACAGCGCCGCATCCACCCGCAGATCCGCGAACGCGTCCTGCCGGAGGCTGTCGGCAGCGACCACCTCGACGAGGTCCGCGTCCGGGGCCTCGACAGGGATGCGAACCTCGGCCAGCGCGGTCTGCGCCGCGACGACGTCCTGCCCGAACAACCGGGTGGCCCCGCGGCGCGCCGCTGCCGACAGCAGGCCACCCGACCCGCACGCCGGGTCGAACACGGTCCTCGGCTCGAGGAGGAGACCGGCCATCAGATCGACGACGGGTCTCGGAGTGGTGTGCGCCGAATCGGCACCAAGCACCTCCTGGAACACCACGAGCGTGGCTTCGGCACTCTCCTCGGTCACGCAGCGTAGCAGCGCGCGCACCGTCTCCGGAGCGGCCCCCGCGGGGGTCACGTCCAGGCGCTGAGAGGTCGCCTCAACGAGCTCCTGGTCGTGCAACTCGCACAGCTCGCGGAGCCGGCCGTGCTCCAGCCGTGCGAGCGGCGGGACGAGCGGCAGCAGGGCAGCTGCCCCGCCCGGTGCCTGGAGCAGCGCCGCGCGCAGTTCCTCGGGCGGGGACAGCTCCGGCAGCTGGCCGCGCGCCGCCAGCCAGTCCCGCACCGCCGCGAGGTCGTAGGCGGGGCTGGTGTCGGTGCCGCCGGTCGGTGCCGGGAAGTCGGGGTGTCGCCGCCGCCAGTTGCTCACCGTGGCACGGGTGACCCCGGCCATCCGGGAGATCTCGGCGGAGGTCACCTCGGCCCGGGTCACGGCGCACGCTCCGCGGTTCTTCGCATGCCCTGAACCATACATCACCGAACTCAGATGTAAACACGTTTGACGCTGCTTTCAATGCGCGTCCTGACCCTGCTTTCGGGTTGGCGAGCCACGCCGCGAGGGCAGCTCCGCAGTCGCTCGTCCAACTCCCCTGGCCGCCCTTGAACGCAATGCCCGCTGCGGCGGAGCGCCCCAGGCGTGGTGCCGCGGCATCGGCGGGCCGGCTGCGAAGGTGGTGGTCTGGAGCCGCCCCGCGACGGTGATCGCATGGTTCGGCGATCGACAACCCCGTGCAGCGCGTGGCGTGGGTGCCGCAGTCCCGTTCGTCGGGGATTGAGATAGCCACCGCTTGCGGAGGTGCGATCCTCCCAGTGTCAGCGCGCCGCGGGATGGTGCTGCCCTCGCGGGCAGTACCACTTGTATCCGTGCCCGTCGGGTGCGCGGCGGGCCTCCATCTGTTCGGAACATTCGGCGCAGTTCTCGGGTGGGATGAGTTCTGCTGCGGACGCGCTCTGCAGGACGTGTTCGGCGTATCGGGCCCCGCGATGGCGGATCATGATTTCTCGTCGAGGGGAGTACTTTTTGCTGGAAAGGCTGTTCAGGCTGCCCAGGTAGGTGGTGTTCTTGTCGATTACCAGAATTTTCCTGTGTTCGGCTGTGACGCGAACCAGGTGTGTCACGTTCTCGGCCAACGTGTTCACGGTATTCCGCTTCGTGGCGCTGTTGGTGTCATAGAACTCGTCCCCGCTGTTGGTGATAAATACGTTCACCGGTACGTTCCTGCTGCGGGCATCGCGAAAATGCCTGATGAATTCGCCGGAGCGCTTTCCGGTGAAAGGGGACCACATCCAGACCGACTCGCGAGCTGCTCGGATGTCTTTGAAGACCTCTAGGAAGTAGGTGTCCTCGTCGAACCAACCATCGGCGACGACGTGGATGTGCTCGTTGAACGCCGACCACACGTCCTCCTCGATGTGATCGGTCGGTTGGCGCTCCGCGGACGACCAGCCGAGTGCGTTGCCGGCTCTGATTCCTTTGACCCGCTGTGCATCGAGCATGTCGGACACTGCGTTCAGGACGGTTCCAGGCCCGGCCCGGTTCACGGACTTCCACGAGCACAGCAGGTAGAGGCGACGCTTGGCGCGGGTGATGCCTACGTTGAACAATCGAGCGCCGTCACGTGCGTGCCGGTCGTGCGAGTTCAGGTCCGCCTGCTGCAGCCATCCGCCATCGCTCCCGTCCTCGACGGTGTCGAAGATCGCCACGTCGAATTCTCGGCCCTGGAAGCTGTGGGCTGTGCCGACTTCGACGTGGCGAGTGGAGTCTCCCTTGTCCCGCAAGTAGGACTGCGTCGCTCGCCGTTGCAGCTTGTACGGCGTGATCACGCCGACCGAGTCGCCTCGTTCCAGGTGGTGCATCGCGATCGCATGGGTGAGCATGCTGCCTGCTTCCCACCAGCGTCCCGCTGCTCGGGGAGCCCTGTGGTGCACTCCGAGCCCGCCCAGGTCGTCTGTGCTGATCAGGACGATCTCGGTGTCGGGTGCGTCACCGGGGCGGTCAGTTGCCACCTGCAGGTCGCTCCCGTAGGCGACTTCGTTGGCCAGGTGCGCCAGTGCTCCCCCGAAGCGGTAGGTCTCCCGGAGTACGACGCACCCGGGGTGCTGCAGCGCCGTTCCGACATCTACTACCCCGACCAGCTCGAAGCAGCTCCTCCGGAGCCAGCGCTCGTGCCGGGGGTCCTTCGCCCCGATCGGACCGATTTGGAAAGGGTCGCCGAACAGCGTCACCGTCTTGTTCGCCAACGCCGCGGCCAACAGCACTTCCGGGAGGGATGCGGCCGCTGCCTCATCGACGAGCACGACGTCGTAACGGCCTGCGGCCACGGACCGGTTCAGGTGCACCTGGCTCAGGGTGGTGGCCACCAGGTCAGCCCGTCCTATGAATTCCGCTTCGACCTTCGCTCGTTTCGAGGCCAACTGGACAAGCAGATCCTCGTGCTTCCGCGCCAACGCCTGGTACTGCGACCGGAGCCTTTCGGCGTCCCGTCGAAGCTGTTCCCGATAGGCGTGCAGCGACGGGAGGTCGCGTTCATCAGCGTGCCTGACCAGTTCGTGGTCCGCATCGGTTGGTTCCTCGTGTTCCGCTGCGATGGCCAAGTGATGGCGAGTCCTCGCGATCTGCTCCTCGACTTCTTTGATCTCTTCCGTTCGCTTCTCGACCGCCGCTTCGGCACCTTCGAGCCGTCGACGAGCATCTGCGATCGATTCCGGGGAGAATGGAGAGGTCAGCGACTGGAGCTCTTTCAGCCTCCATTCGAGGTGGGGCTTCCGTCGTCGTAGCGTCTCCTCTGCGGCGTACTTCTGATCGCGAAGCTCCTCCGCGTGTTCCTTGACGGCTGCTACGCGCTTCTCGTTCTTCTTGGGGAGGTCCCGCAGGGTGGCGAGGGCCTCATCAAAAGCCGCTGCGCATCTCCTGGCTTCCCGGTCCAATTCGGATATCGTTAGGCCCAACGACTGGATGTCGGGCAAGTGTCTTTCGGCTGCCTCCGCTGGCGCGAAGTTCTGCCGTTCGGCGTCGAGCAATTCCGAATCGCTCGCCAGGGCCTGCTGGAGGTTCTCCACGGTCCTCTCGGACCTGTCGCGTTCCTGGACGAGGCTGCGGAGGTTCCGCTGGTGGTCTACGCGCTGCTTCGCGTCCAGGTACTTCGCATGGTCGAACTCGTCCAGTTCCGCTTCGGCGTGCTCGAGCACCTTCCACGTGGGTGCGTCCTGGATGGTTTCCAATTGCTGTTCGAGGCTGGCCCGCTCGTCGGTGAGGTCGCGTAGCTGGCCTTCCGCGATCCGGTGCAACGCCACCCGATCATCGGATCCGATCTCCCGGAGGAGTGGAGTGCCGACACGCAGCAACTCGCCCGGCTCCAGCGCTTCGCGATTCCGGAGCACGGCAGCCAGCGCGCCGTCCACGGCGACGTTGGTGCCCGACACCAGCAGGACTCGATGTCCGCTGTCGAGCAGATCGCTGATGGCTTCGCTGAGGACGGTGGTCTTGCCGGACCCGGGGAAACCCCACACGAGATGCAGGCCCCCGGCGGTGCAGACAGCGTACGCCCGGGCCTGCTCGCCGGAGAGGCCGACCGGAGCGGAGGTGTGCTCGGGTACGGGATCGATGCGGCGTTCGACGAGCTTGTCGGCGAGGCCTCCGGTGTCCCCGAGCCTTCTCAGCGCCTCGAGTTGACTGCGTTCCAGGAAGTCGGTGGGGCGAGTCGTGCCCCACAGCGTGAGCCCCCTTCTCGGGGCATGCCTGCCGACCCGGATCTTGACGAGTTCGGACTCCGGTACTTCTGATCGCTCGACGGCACGGTACTGCTCACCGTTCTCGTCGACGAGCCTGAGATCGGTGAGCCGGTCGAGTTCGATCGAGTTGTTCCGCGTGGAGACGTGGTACCAGCCGGTGTGGTCGGCCGGGTGCGCGGCACCGAGCGCCTTGTTCGTCCGTGCGAGTTCGTGGCCGCGGAGCTGGCTCGTCACCGCGTCGATCACATCTTCCCGCCAGGCCAACTCTGCTCCATACGGACGAACGACAGCTGCAAGGTGATCGCGCAGGACCGATCCCGCGCGATCCTAGCGATCTCGGCCGACACGGGGGCGCCGTTCGGTGTCCGATCGTGGACCCGTTCGCACTCCCGCGGGCACGGGCTTTTCGCCTCCGCGGTTCGGCGCCACCTCGGTGGGATGGCGCCGAAACCCGTGCGCGGGGCCGGGTGCCGCGCTGCCCGCCTTGAGCACCGGGGTTCGCAACCGGCCGGGCGCTGTCGGAAGGCCGAGCTGGCGACCAGCGCGCACGCCGAGGCGCAGCTCGGTGGAACGTGCCGGGCCACCGTTCAGCCCCGATGCCGACTGCGCCGGACGTTCGCGGCGTGAGCCGGGGGGCGTGTGAAGTCGGTCCGGCCCCACGTCCGCGTTCGTGGCGCTGAGTCCTGCAATCCCTCGACCGGGCCGGCGGCACGGGCAGGCATGAAGGGTGTGCGACCAGGCCCTGCCGCAGCTCGCCCTGTCCGAGCGTTCCTCGCAGGCTCACCTCAGCGCGCTCGACGATCACTGCGCTCGGTCCGACCGCCGGTGTCGTTCCGCCCGCCGGTCCCGGGCCATTCGCGCGATCCGGTCGGCGGCCGCTTCGGGGTCCTCGTGTTCCCAGACCCGGACGACCGCCCAGCCGGCGGCGGACAGTTCGGCGTCGGTGTCGCGGTCGCGGCGCACGACGCCGTCGAGCTTGCGCTGCCACCATTCGCGGTTGCGCTTCGGGAGGTGGGCGTGCTGGGGGCAGGAGTGCCAGAAGCAGCCGTCCACGAACACGGCGATCCGCGGGCCGCGGAGCAGGACGTCGGCGCGTCGGCGCTTGTTCGTGCCCGGTGGCGTGGTGTCGACGAGGTACCTCAGACCGCGTCGGTGGAGCGCTCGCCGCAGCCGCAGCTCCGGTCCGGTGTCCCGTCGCCGGGTCGAGCGCATGACCTTGGCGGTCGCTGGCGAAGCGGCCCGCGGAGTCGGTCCCGGGTCGACGTACTCGTAGGTCAACGCCCACCTCGCGCCGGCCCGGTGCTGGCTGCGGTGGAGCGCTTGGTGGGCTCGCAACGGATGCACTTCACCTGGCACATGTTCACAGCCCGGGGGAGACCGGCGTCGTCGACTCGCGAGGGGTCGCCCTGGGATCGGTTGCGGAAGCCAGACCTGGGAATCGCGAGGGCGCTCCCGTTCCAGCACTGCATCGAGTCGGCCACCGCGCTGTCCTCGATGACCGAGGACAGGCCCGCCCGCAGCACGCGGGCGGGGAGCGGTGCCACCGGTTGCGGCTCGATCCCGGTGACCGCAGGCAGCCCCGGCCCGACGGCTTCCAACTCGGCGTAGCGCCTCGACTCGCACGTCGAGCATCGCGAGCGGGTAACAGCGGGGGACACCGGGGCATCTCCTCCGTGCCGAGCGCCAGGCGCGAGTCGTCGGGGGGCGAGGGTTCCGGGTCGGACGATGCCAGTTGGTGAGCGTGACGTGCATCACTATGGCGAACGGCTCGAACTTCACAGCGGTGATCTGCGCAGAAGGCTCGGACATGGCGCGCTCCATTCACTCGCATGTGCACCGAGAGAACAACGTAACGACACTTCGACGCGTAAACACGTTTGACAACGCTTTCAGTTGCTGTGATGCTGCCACTCGCAGTGACCGACAGCAGCTGGCCACCCCCGCACTTCCCCAGGAGGTCTCCTCATGCCCATCCCCATGCCCACCGCCGAGGTCGAGGGCATCCGACTGCACGTCATGCCCTTCCGCCCGGACGCCGTGATCGGCACCATGGGCCTGCCGACGCTGATCCAGCTCGTCCCTTCCCCCAAGAACCTGGAGAACAAGCGGGCGCTGCAGTACGCCTCCGGCCTGCAGCGACGGCATGCCGAGATCCGCGGGCTGGTGCAGCGGATGATCAAGTCGACCGGCAAGGGCCGCAACATCGCTCCGTACGCCGACTACATCGCGGCCGGGCTGAAGGGGGTGCACGGCTCGGGGTGGTCGACCCCGCCGGTCACGCTGTGGCTCGCCGGTGAGCTCGGTTCGATCAGCGACGAGCTGGTGCCCGGAACGTCCATCCGCACGATCTCCGTCACCCCCGGCTCCGCGGTGGTCGCCATCGACGGCGAAACGCAGCTCACCGCCTGGCACGAGCTCTACGACGACCCGGCGCGCTTCGGACTCACCCACGACGCGCTCGCCGCGGTGCGGATGCCGTTCGAGCTGTACTGGGGCCTCGGCGTCGACGACGCCCGGCAGATCTTCTACGACCGCAACGTCGAAGGCATCTCGGTCGCCAAGAACCTCGCGATGTCCATGGATCAGCGGGACTACTGCACGCAGCTCACCCGGCGGATCGCCGACTCGGTGAAGGTCGAACGCGACGGGGAGGTCGTCCCGTTCACCGCGTTCATCGAGACCCGCGGCCGTCAGCTCAAGGCCGCCGGTCCGGAACTCGTCACGCTCTCCGCGCTCCGCGTGCTGGTGACCACCGCGCTGCACGGACGTGCCGGGCTCGAGATGACCTCGTCGACGACGCGGGAGACCAGCTTGCCCGAGGGCGTTTCCGCGGAGCACGCCACGCGTCGCCTGGTCCCGCTGCTGTCGACCGTCCTCTCCCAGCTCTACCCGCAGTTCGCGGCGCGGTCCGCCGTTTCGGCACCCGCCGTCCTGGCCGGCATCGGCATCGCCGCGCACGAGGCCACCGGGTGGTCCGGCTCCGGGCGCGTGCTGACCGAGGAGCAGCTCCTCGGCCTGCTGGATCCGGTGCGGTGGGAGCGCAGCGCCCAGTACTGGGACGGCATCGCCGCCAGCGCCAACGCCAACGGCGCACTCAACTTCGGTGGCGGTGCGAAGGATTCCGGTGGACGAGTCGCCAACGCGCTCCTGCACCCCGACACCGAGCACGGCCGCAAGGTCCGCGGCTGGTAGTCAGCAGCCGTTCGCGGTCCGGTGCTGCCCCGGCACCGGACCCGCGACGAACCACCAGCCCGGCTGGCCACGACGCAACGGAGGCCGGGCGAGGGGACGCGGCGCCCCGTGTCGACCGACGCCTGCCTGCCGGTGGTCACCGGCACCCGTCGCGGGTGACCGAGAAATACCGCGACCCGGTACCCGGGGCGGTTGCCGGGTCCGCCCGCACCAGGGCTGGGGCCCGGTGGCCACGTACGCGCATCGTCGCGGTCGCACCGTCGCTGTCCCGGGCCCCGC
The DNA here is from genome assembly GCF_039542665.1 of Saccharopolyspora cebuensis. Taxonomy (NCBI): domain Bacteria; kingdom Bacillati; phylum Actinomycetota; class Actinomycetes; order Pseudonocardiales; family Pseudonocardiaceae; genus Saccharopolyspora; species Saccharopolyspora cebuensis. Next base: position 26,141 of record NZ_BAABII010000025.1, on the reverse strand, counting down.
AAGGTCGTCGGCAGCGGTAGGAGGCCCGGCCGGGGACCCACGAGGTCCGTTGCCGACGGTCGCAACATCGCCGGGCCACCGAGCGGGAACCCCGACGTCAACGGCCGACCTGAGCTTCGCGGGCACTTCCAAGGCGAGCTCCCCGATCGCATCCGGCCTGCTCGGCCGGTGAACGATCAGCACCCAGCACGAGCAGTCGGCTCCCCGCCCAGCGAAGCCTGCGCTGTGGCGGCAACAGCTCTGGCGCTCCTCTAGTGCCCACCGGCGCTCAACTGATCACGGAACGCTCTCGCCTCGGTGGCACTTGGCCCCGAGGCGCCGACGAGAGGAAAGGAAACCACGATGGTCACCAGCAAGAACGCCACCGCACCCGCTGCACCTGCGACCAGGCGGTGCACCCTGCACCTCCTGCACGACGTGGCGGCCGACTCGCTCCGCGAGGCGTTGAACCCCAAGTACGAGGACGCTCCCGGATTCGAGGTCGCCGAAGTCGCGGTGGGCGACGTCCTCGGACTCCTCTGCACGGGAGTGGTCGGTGGGAACAAGCCGCCCGACTGGGTCGCTGCCGTCGACGCGCTCACCGGCACCCGCCCGGCCGTGGAGAACAAGACGGCGGCCGGTGCGCTCCTCGTGCCGGTCGGGGGAGCGCTGTTCGCCCTGACCTTCGGGATGGGGCACCTGTTGCTGGATCCGTCCCGCACGACTCCCGGATTCGGGCTCGGCTTCGCGCTCAGGGTGCTCAGCGCCGACGCCATCAAGCAGGTGACCCACAGCGTCATGGACGCCCGCGGCCGCACCGACCGGAACTCCGCCGCGCAGGTGCAGCACCTCCACTCCTTCGGCATCGAGGCCTACGGGGAGGTCGTGAGCCGGCTCAGCGGAGCGGTCGACGTCTCCGCGCTCGGGCTGGCGGTGGGCAAGGGTGGGAAGAAGACCGTCCAGGTCGCGGGCACGGACGCGCTCAAGATCGACCTGGGAGCGGGAGCAGCGGACCTGCTCTCCGATCTCGAGGAGATCCACCGGGTCTTCACCGAGCAGAGCCCGGCGCCCGGGTTCGAGATGGTCGCCCGCGTACGACCGCTGAAGCCCACCGATGGACGACGGGAGCAGATCGAAGCCGTGCTCGAGGAGCTGCTCGGGCAGGACGAACCGAACCGGGTGGCCGCGACGCTGCCCACCGAATGCCTCGACGAGGGCAGCAAGGCCACGACCTACCGGATGAAGATCGGGCCGCGCCGCGAGCTGATCACCGACCTCAGCTTGGGCGAGGTCCTCGCCAGGACGCGACGGGTCTCCCGCGGTGGGCGCTTGCGCGCGCTCAAGGACGGCTACGTCCAGATGTGCGCGGACGAGCACGGGGAAGAGGTGCTCAGCCGCCAGCTGCCCGCCCACAAGTGGCTCGCGGCCGAGGTGGCGCTCGGCACCAGTCGCTTCTTCCTGCACGAAGGGCGCTGGTTCGAGATGGGTGACGAGTACTTGGACGGCATCCGCCAACAGGTTCGAGACCTCCTGGCCGAGCAGCCGGGCGTGTCCCTCATCGACTGGACCTCCGACCTGAAGGACGAAGAGGCGTACAACCACGAAGCCGCTGAGCACGGATTCGTCTGCCTCGACCGGAAGAAGCTCCACACGACGCAGCACCCGCACGGGATCGAAGCGTGCGACCTCCTCGGTCCGGACGACGAGCTGATCCACGTCAAGCGGGCGAAGACGACTGCCCCGCTCAACCACCTGTTCGCCCAAGGGCGCCTGTCGGCCGACGCCCTGCGCTTCGACGGCGAAGCGCGGCGGAAGTTCATCACCAGGGTCGAACAGATCGCGCCCGAGCGCGCTCTCCCGGAGAACTTCGTGCCCAGGAAGGTCGTCTACGCGATCTCGCTGAAGAGCGGGAAGCCGGTCACCGCCGACAGCCTCTTCACCTTCGCCCAGGTCAGCCTCATGCAGGCGGCTGTGGCCCTCCGCAACGTCGGCATCGAGGTCGCCGTCGCGAACATCAGGACGAGGTGAACCCTCTTCGCCCGATCCCTCCGAGCTGGTGGTGGGCGGTGCCGGTGGGCGCCGATCAGGAGGCTGATGCGCTCGTCGCCGCATGTCGGCGGGTGTCTTCCTCTGCAGCTCTCGCAACTCCGGAAGAGCGGTCGCCGCCTGTGCCGCGCCTTCGTCTTCCACCCCTGCCGGGCGCTGCCCGTCCCCGGTGGCGCTCTGGCTCGGCACGCGCCGAGCAGGCGCGCGGCAGCTGCGGTCGACCGGCCACCGACCAGAGGAGCTGCCGGGGCGGTGATCCGGCCGGGTGGAGGCCTCGGGGAAGGTGCCGAACGACCGCCGTATGGTGACGGGCGCCACCCGGCCGAGCGGGATCGGTGGCCCGGGTAACGTCAGCGTCCGGTTCGTCGATCTTGTCCGTAGCAAACGCCAGCGCATCCCTGCGGGGTAGGCGCTGCCCACCTCGATTGCGAGCATGATGACCTCTTCGGTCCTTCGCGCTTCCAGCGGCGAGGATGATCGGTTGCGGGTGGAGCTGGTGCATCCGCCGGCGATGTACTACGCGCTGGTGCACAACCGGGTTCCGGTGGTGAACCGGCTGCGGATCGAGAACCTCGACGACGAGACCGCTGTCGACGTCGAGGTCGTGCTGACCCTGGCCGGACCGGACGGCCCGCTCACGGAGCCGTGGACGAGGTCCGCGGTGACCATCGCCGCGGGCGGGTCGGTCAGCTGGGACGACTTCGCGGATTTCGCTCCCGATGCGGCGCTGCTGAAGAGCGCCGACGAATCCTTTCCCGTCAGCTACCGGGTGTCCGTCCGGATCGTGGACAGGCACGAGTTCGAGCTGTCGGCCCAGTCCCGGGTGTTGGCGCACAACGAGTGGCTGAGCGCCCCGGCGCTGTACGAGTCGATCGCCGCGTTCGTGCAGCCCAACACCGCATCGGTGAACGGCGTTCTGCGGGCCGCCGGCGAGCTGCTGCAGCGGGAGACGGGCTCGAGTTCGCTGCAGGGCTACCAGGTGGGGCCGAAGCGGGCGGCGCAGATCGGTGCTGCCGTGTACGAGGCCTTGCGCGAGCGCGCGATCACCTACGTCGGCCTGCCGGCATCGTTCGAGGACACCGGGCAGAAGGTGCGCACCACCGCGGCCGTCTTGGGCGACCGGATCGGCAACTGCATCGATCTTTCGGTCACCTACGCGGCGTGCCTGGAAGCAGCGGGCCTGCACCCGCTGATCTGGATGGTCCGCGGGCATGCGTTCGCCGGGTTCTTCCTGAACGAGGAACGACTGGCCGAAACCGTGTCCTCGGACCCGGCCCAGATGATCAACGTGGTCGAGTCGTCCAAATCCATCGCGGTCGAGCTCACCGCGATCGGGCCTGGCGCGGACTCCGTCGGGTTCGCCGAGGCCGCCAAGCTAGGACGCGCACACCTGCGCGGTCCGGGTGAGCTGCTCGGCATGGTCGACATCCACCTCGCGCACCGCTCCGGGATCCGCCCGATGCCGTCGACGGACGTCGGGGACGAGGATCCTGCGGAACCGACGCCACCGGACGCCCCGGAGCGTCGGCTCGCCCTGCCGGACGAGCTGGTCACGAGCGGCGTGCTCGACGACGCCGAGATGGTCGCGGACCAGGGTCCTGCGGACGGCGCGCCAGCGCGGGTCACGGCTTGGCGGCGAGCCTTGCTCGACCTCAGCCTGCGAAACCCGCTGCTCAAGCTCCCCAAGCGGGGCAAGGGCCTGGACCTGCACGTGCCTGCGGGCGGGCTCGCTGCCTTGGACGACCTGGTGCACGGCGGCAAGCCGTTGAACATCGTCGCCCAGGACGCGCTGGGCGGGATCCAGGAGTTGCAGGGCGTGCGCCGCGCCCAGGACCTCCCGGACGAGGTCGTCTTCGCCGAGTTGGCGACCGACCACCGCATCTACGCCTCGGTCACCCATGACCACTACGTCGAGCGGATGCGGGGTCTCCAGCGCGCCGCGCGGACCGTGGAGCAGGAGACCGGCGGCAACTACCTTTACCTCACGCTCGGATCGTTGGTCCACCCGACCCCGACAGGTGAGGCGCACGCACCCCTGTTCCTCCTCCCCGCGCGCATCGAGGGTGGGGCGGGCCGCAGGCCGTACGCGGTGATCGCCGACGGGGACGAACTCGCCGCACCCAACCAGTGCTTGGTGGAGTGGCTCCGCCAGAAGCACGGGATCGAGATCCCGGCCCTGCGGACTCCGGTCCTCGACGGCTCCGGCATCGACATCGGCGCATCGCTGCGGGCGATCCGGCAGGCCCTCGTCGAAGGCGAACTCCACTACCGCGTCGACGAGACGGCGAGCCTGCGGCTGCTCGAGTTCTCCACCTTCCAGATGTGGCGGGACCTCACCCACCACTGGAAGACCTTCCTGGGGAATCCGGTCGTGCAGCACTTGGCGGAGAACCCCGGCCAACCGATGGATGCCCCCGAGCCGGTCGACGCACGGGTCGACGAGACCGAAATGGTCGTGCCGATCGCTGCGGACGGCTCCCAGCTGCGCGCGGTGGCGCTCGCGGAGCGGGGGCATTCGTTCGTGCTGGAAGGACCGCCCGGTACCGGCAAGTCCCAGACCATCACCAATCTCATCGCCCACGCCATGGCTTCGGGCAAGACCGTCCTGTTCGTCGCCGAGAAGCAGGCCGCGCTGGACGTGGTGAAGCGGCGGCTCACGGCGATCGGGCTCGACGCGTTCTGCTTGGACGTGCACGGGCGCAAGCAGTCCCAGCGATCGATCAGCCGACAGCTCAGGGCGGCTCGGGAGCGGCGCGTCGACGGCGACCGGCACGAATGGGAGTCGCTGACCGCCAAGTACCGGTCCAGGGTGTCGGCGCTGCAGCACTACCCCGACCAGGTGCACGACACCAATCGTTCGGGATTCTCGGTGTGGTCGGCCTACCGGGCGACCTTGGTGCACGGTGACGGACCTGCGGCGTGCGTGCCCGCGAGCTACTTCTCGCTGTCCCCCGAGCAGCGCGTCGCCGCCGAGAACGCCGCCCGGGCCCTGCCGAGCGCGGGGCGGTCCGCCCGCCTGCGCCCGCACCACCCCTGGTCGATCAGCGGCTTGCGGTCGATCGCCGATCTCGACCCGCACGCCGCCGCGGCTGCCGCGCGCGAGCTGGAGGAGGTGCGTCAGTGGTTCGGGCGGCTGCCCGAACCACTGCGGCAGCGGATGGCAGCGCTCCCGCACCCGATGCAGCTCGGCCAAGTCCTCGGAGCGGCCGGACTCGCGGCGCAGGGAGCGCTCCCCGACGCCGCCCGCACGGCGGCCGCAGCGCAGGCGGGTTGGGACGACGAGGTGCGCGGTGCCGGGCAATTGGTCGCCGCGTTCCAGCAGCAGCACCGGGAGGTGCTCGCGACCTTCCGGCCCGAGTTCTTCGTGCACCCCGCATTCGACGACCTCGCCGTCCAAGCCGAGGCCGCCGCTCGAGGGCTGATCGGCAAGAAGAAGCGCCGCCTCGAACTGGCCCGATCGTTGCAGGCGCACCTGGCGCCGGGCGCCGCCATCGATGCGACCGCGGTGCTGGAGGTGTTCCGGGCCGCGGCTTCGGCGCGGCATGCTGCGTCCGACGTCGCCCGTGCCGTTCACGGGGTGCGCGGGCTGGGCTTGCCGCCGTCCTGGTTGCCGACCCGGCCGGACGCGGTGCGCGCGATCCAGGCGGCGCACCGGTCCTCGCAGGTGTCGCGGGACGCGCGCCACCGCATGCCTGCGCTGTGGGACGTCTTCAACGGGATGGGGGCGCAGGTCCCGGCTCGCGGGTTGGAACGGTTCCTCGGGGCGTGGCAGACCTGGCTGGGCCTGCTCGGCACCACCGAGGAGGAGTTCGCCCGGTGGACGGCGGGGTCGGATTGGGCCGCGGCCTGGGAGCGGGATGGCCGGACGTGGGTCGACGATCTGGACGGGTACGGCCTGCTCCCGGTCCAGCGGTGGGGCGCTGTGCTGGGTCACACCGATGTGCTCGCGCAGGCCGGGCTGACGGATTTCCGGGAGTGCGTCCTCGGCGGGGAGGTCGCACCGGACGAGGCGGAAGTGGCGGTGCTGCGCGGCATCGCGCGGACCGCCGTCGACGAACGCCTGCGCAGCGGGGGGTTGGACTACTTCGACGCCGACGCGCACGAACAGCAGGTCGTGGACTTCCTCGGCCTGGGGGACGAGGTTCGCGCCCAGCTGCCGGAGCGGATCGCCGCCAGCATCGTGCAGAACCGGGGGAGCGGTGACTTCGACAAACGTGCCGGGGAGCTGCTCCGGCGCCTGGAAGGTCGCCGCACGGATCGGCTGTCGTTCCGGGAAGCGGTGGTGCGCTATCCGGACGTGATCACCGGGCTGACGCCTTGCCTGCTGATGAGCCCGGCCTCGGTCGCCGCGTTCCTCGAGCCGGGGGCCCTCGGCTTCGACATCGTCGTGTTCGACGAGGCCTCCCAGATCCGCGTTCCGCAGGCGATCGGCGCGATGGGGCGTGGTCGGTCCGTCGTCGTGGTCGGTGATTCCAAGCAGATGCCACCGACGAGCATCATGCAGGCCAGCAACGACGACGAGCCGGACGATCCCACCGTCCCGGAAGACCTCGACAGCATCCTGGCCGAGTGCGTCGAGTCCGGACTGCCGCGTGAACTGCTGACCTGGCACTACCGCAGCACCGATGAATCCCTCATCGCCTTCTCGAACGGTCACTACTACGACGGCGAGCTCGCCAGCCTGCCCGCGCCCGGTGGCGACCCCGCTGCCGGTATCGCGTGGCGACGCGTCGAAGGCCGGTTCGAGTCCGGCGGCAGCCGAACCAATCCGGTCGAGGCCTCCCGGATCGTCGCGGAGATCTCCCGCATCCTGTCCGATCCGCGTACCGCCGACCGTTCCATCGGAGTCGTCACCTTCAACGTCCAGCAGCGCGACCTCGTGTTGAACCTGCTGGAGGAGAGCGAGGACGAACGGATCCAGGCCGCGTTGGCCCGCGATGACGACGAGGAGCTGTTCGTCAAGAACCTGGAGAACGTCCAAGGCGATGAACGAGATGTGGTCCTGTTCTCGCTGGCCTTCTCACCGGACCCCAGAACCGGCCGGGTGCGGCTGCGGCTCGGACCGCTGATCAACACCGGCGGGGAGCGGCGCCTCAACGTCGCGGTGACGCGAGCCCGCACGCAGGTGATCGTGGTCAGCTCCTTCGACCCGGAGGACCTCGACCTGTCGGCGACCAACTCCGTCGGTGTCCACCACCTGCGCGCGTACCTCGAGGTGGCGGCGCGCGGCGTGGGCAGCTCCGGGGACATCGTCAGCCGCGGCGGCCGGCCGGATGTCGACCGGATCACCGCGGAGGTCGCCGGTGCGATCAGGGCACGCGGCCACGAGGTCGAGACCCGCTACGGGCTCTCGCACTTCACCGTGGACATCGCCGTCCGAACGCCGGGGAGCAGGAGCTGGTCGGTCGCGGTGCTGCTCGACGGGCCGGAGTGGGCGCGCCGGGCGACGGTCGCCGACCGCGATGCGGCGCCGAGGCTGCTCACGGACCTCATGCACTGGCCGGCAGCGGTGCGGGTCTGGCTCCCGCAATGGATGGCGGATCGGGAGGGCGTGCTCGATCGCATCGACCGCGCGGTGGCCTCGGCGAGCGTGGTCGGCGACACCGCGCCGGCGGCGGAGCCCACGCCGGAGGTACCGGGTGCAGCGCTCCCGGTGGAGGCGGGCCCGAAGGCGGTTGCAGAGGTCGTCGAGCCGCCTCCGGCAGCGGAGGTCGAGGCCGACGACGCGCCCGAGCCGCTGCTCCGATCGGCTCTGCGAACCGAAGCCGCCCCGGCCGATCACCGCCTCGTCGAGGAATTCGTTCCGTTCCAGCCGGTCACGATGGGTACCAGGGAACAGCTCGATGAACTGGCGCACGCAGCTCGGGTCCAGCGGCTCGTGCAGGAGTGCATGGGCGAGGTGATCGCGGCCGAGGGGCCGATCGAGGTCGAGCGCCTGATGAGGCTGGTCAACAACTGCTTCGGTCTGCGGCAGGTGCATGCCGAGCGCAAGAACCGGATGCAGCGGTTCCTCCCGAAGCAGTACCGGGTCACCCGGGGCCTCGGAACCCGGTTCGTCTGGCCCGCCCACCGCGATCCGGAAACCTGGCGGGGCTTCCGCCGCACTCCGGATCCGGGAGGTCGTCCGTTCGCCGCCATCCCTCCGGAGGAGATCGTCAACGCGATGCGCCACGCGTTCGACTCCGGACGAGCGGGGGACACCGAGCAGCTCCGCCGAGCGACGCGGGAATCGCTGGGGTACGGCAAGACGACCGCGTCGATGCAGCGGCTCATGGACCAGGCGCTGGCCTGGGGCGTCACCGCCGGGCGGGTGCCGAAGCCGCCGGAGTGATGCCGCCCGAAGCCGGTGCCGCTGGGGTGCTGCGAACGCCCTGGGACGACGGTGGTCCCGCGCACGAGGGTGGCCGCGTTCCCGCGGCGGATCTCGGGAGGCGTCGTCGGAACGGGCAGCTCGGCCCGCCCTTGCACGAACGTGCATCACCCGACCGGATTTCGACGGGGAGGCCGCACGCGGTGTTCGGCCCCCGCGGTTGCTCCATGCGGGGGTAAAACGATCATCCTGCACCCCGGGATCGCGCGGTCGCCCTAGCCTCTCGACGGTCGAGCTTGGATCGATCGAGAGGAAGACATGGCGAACGGCGCGCGGACCTTCCAGGTCCGGGTCCTCGCGGGTGGCGACCCGCTGCGGGAAGAGCGGTTGACCCGATCGTTGCGCGACGAGCTCGCGGAGCTGGAGGGCGTTTCGGTCGGCTTCAGCAGTGGTGCTGCCAGCTCGCAGGGGAGCAAGGCAGGTCCGCTCACCGATCTGGTCCTGGCCGTGGCCGTGCTCGCGTCGTCGAAGCCGCTCGCCGGCGTCCTGACCACCGCCATCACCGAGTGGTGTGCGCGGGAGCGGCACCGGAAGGTCCGCGTCACCAGGGGCGATGCCGAGCTGGAGATCACCGGGAGCCCCGACGCCGATCAGCGGCAGCTCGTCCGGGAGTTCCTGGAGGAGCCGGAGCCGGACGCGTGAGCCGCGTCCTGCGGCGGCGCGCGCTGCTCGTCCACACCGAGACCTACCAGGACGACCGGTTCTCCGCGCTGCCTTCGACCCGGGCCGACACCTGGCAGCTCCGGCAGGTCCTCGAGCACCGCAACGTCGGGGCCTTCGACGCGGTCCGAGTGGTCGGCGACCTCCGGGCCGACGACATGCGCGCCGAGATCGCCGAGTTCCTCGAGAGCCGCGACCCGGACGAACTGGCCCTCCTCTACCTCAGCGGGCACGGTGCGCGGACGAGCCAGACCACCGGCGAGTTCTACTTCGTGGCCGCTGATACCGACCACGATCGCATCTCGCAGACCGGGGTGAGCGCTGGCTTCGTGAACGAGCGGCTCGAGGAGTGCTGTGCTCCGCACAAGGTCGCGGTGCTGGACTGCTGCTTCAGCGGCGGCTTCGCGCTGGGTTTCCGCACCACCGATCACGCGCGGGGTACAACCAAGTCCGCGGGGGCGTCCCCGCTGCACAGCCGCGGGGTCCACGTGCTGAGCTCGTCCGGTCCGTCGGAGGAGTCGTTCTCCGGTCCGGGGTCCGAGGACGGGCCCACACCTTCGGTGTTCACCGGCGCCGTCGTCGAGGCGCTGCGCACCGGCAAGGCGGCCAAGGACGGCTCGGGCACCGTGTCCGTGGACGACCTCATCGATCACGTCACCCGGCAGCTGCGCGGACGGGGAGGCCAGGTGCCCACCAGGTCGGCCCTGGGGGTCAACGACCGCATCGTGATCGCTTCGTGCCCGGTCGGCGAAGCGCCGACGCTCGCGCCACTGGCGCAGGCGCCGCGGCCGGAACCGCGCGCGGGGTCCATCGCCGAGGACAGCGCCACCAGATCACCGAAGCGCTCGACGACGTGGCAGGACGTGATCGCGTACTACCGGGCGTGCGTGCTCGACGAGAACGAGAAGATGTCGTACCTGCCGGTGGACGGACGTGGCCGCACGTACGCCTGCCTCACCGGTGCTGAGCGCCTCTTGTCCGGTGACCTCGACGAGGGAGGAACCGCCGAGATCACCGAGGAGGCGGCCGAGTTCCTGGCGGGCGTGGACGGGCAGGACGAGCTCTGGGCCGGTTACCCGGCTGTCGTGCTCCACCAGCCGCGCGGCGGTAAGCCCTGGGGTTCTCCCCGGTTCGCGCCCTTGCTGATGCGCCGCGTCGAGATCACCGGAGGCGAGGACGGCGCGCCACCCCGGTTCCGGCCGTACGGCCCGGTGGTGCCGCATCCCGGCTTGGCCGAGGACCAGCTCGGCGAGGAGCAGGCCAGCCACCTCGTCGAGAGCTACCAGCCGACGTGGCACGCGGGCCAGCACGGTCGCCTGGCCACGGATGCGCGCAACCTGCTCCAGCAGGAGTTCGAGCTCCCCTGCGTCCAGGAGCTCCGCCCGGACTTCCTCGAGGAACGCATCGACACGAATTCGCCGGGCGACGGTGCCCGCAACGCCGCGGTCCTCGTCCGGGTGGCACGTTCCGGTGGGGCGAGCGCGAACCTGATCAAAGACCTCGACCACATCGTCGGCCAGCACGAGAAGATCGCGGACACCGCCATGGGTGCCCTGCTGGACGGCTCGAACGACGAGACGAACTCCGAAACGGGCTCCGCGGTCACCCCGCTACCGGCGAACGAAGCGCAACGGGCCGTGTTGCGCGCCGCGATGTCCCAGCGCCTGACGGTGGCGACCGGGCCGCCAGGCACGGGGAAGAGCCAACTCGTGGCCAACGCCGTGGCGACAGCGGTGGCGAACCAGGAGTCGGTGCTGGTCGCCTCCACCAACAACCAAGCCGTTGACGAGGTGTGGCACCGCTGCGATCGCCTCCTCGCCGACAGCGTGGTGCGCACCGGCTCGTCCTTCGGGGCGGAGAACTACCGGCAGCACGAAGCCGATGCCCTCCAGCGCCTGCTGAAGGTGGAACGGCCCGACCTCAACCCGGCCACGGCCCTCGCCGAGCACGCGCGGAAGGCGAGGCGGAAGGACCAGGTCCGGCAGGTCATCGGTCGCAAAGCGGAGGTGGAGCAGCAGCTGCACGAAGCCGCTGCTGGCAGGGAGCACCACGCGGAGCACCTCGGCCGCACCGTGGAATCGCTCGCGGAACTGCTCGGAGCCGGCTCGGAGGTCTGGGAGCGCCGCGCCGGACGACTCGCCAGGGCCAGGTTCTTCGGTGAGTGGCGCCGACGTCGCTCGCTGCGCGTGCTCGGGATCGAACCCGGGGAGGACACCAGGGCGGTGTGCGGGCACCTGGCCGGCTTCGCGGCGGCGGAGGCCCGGTGGCGCCGACATCGGAGCGAGGCGAGCACCACGCCTCCCGACGCGGAGCTCGCGGCTTCCCTCGAGGCCGCCGACGCGGCCGTCCAAGAAGCCTCCCTCGCGGTGTGGCGGGCGTCCACGACCGCCGCGGTCGCTGCTGGCAAGGCCGCCATCCTCTCCTTGGTCCAGGCGACCGCCAGCGGCTCGCGGGATTGGGCAGCCCTGCGCGGCGTCCTCCGCCACGTGCGGGGGTGGGCGACGACGAGCCTGTCCGCTCGGCGGTTCCCCACCCAGCCGCGGTTGTTCGACCTCGTGATCATCGACGAGGCGAGCCAGTGCTCGATACCTCAGGTGCTGCCGCTGCTGTTCCGGGCCCGACGTGCGCTGATCATCGGCGACGTCATGCAGCTCGCGCACATCACCACGATCCCACCGGAACGCGAGGCGCTCATCCGGCGGCGCACCGGTGTCAGCTCGGCGTTCCTGGAGAAGCACAAGCTCTCCTTCCGCCGGCACTCGGCGTTCCACGCCGCCGAGGGCACCTGCGGCGGAAGCCTCCTGCTCGACGAGCACTACCGGTGCCACCCCGACATCGCCTCGGTGTCGAACGGGCTCTTCTACGGCGATGCGTTGACCGTGCTCACCGACGTCCGCGGTCGGCCAGCGGTGGACAGGCCAGCCGTCACCTGGTCGAACGCCGAGGGGCGGGCGCAGCGCGGACCGTCGGGCTCGTCGTGGGTGAACCGCGAGGAGGTCCGGACCGTGGAGCGGTGCGTCGAGTACCTCCGCGCGCACCTCCCCGCGGAGGCCACGATCGGCGTCGTGACCCCGTTCAAGGCCCAGCAAGCCCAGATCACCCGCGCCTTGGGCGAGTGCGACAGGGTGCGGATCGGCACCGTGCACACCTTCCAAGGCGGCGAACGCGACGCCGTGGTGTTCTCCCTCGTCGCGGGCGCGGCGATGCACCCCGGCGCGATCGACTGGGTGAACGGCCAGCTCAACCTCTGGAACGTCGCGATGACCAGGGCCAGGTCGCACCTCGTCGTGGTCGGGGACCGGGAGTTCTGGCGCCGCCGCGGCGGCACCGGTGAAGAGCTCGTGCGCGCAGCGGAAGAAGTGGTCGGTGGACCGACGAGCGCGCCCGGTGCACTCGTGCAGCGGCTCTACGACGTCGCGGCGGAGATCCCGGACGCGCGGGTCGAACTGGGCGGTCGGGTCAACGGCCACGCCATCGACGCCCTGATCGAGCAAGGCGACGGCACTGCTCGACCGGTGCTGCTCGACAGGGGCGGCGGCGAAGACGTGGACCCCGAGCGCCACCTCGGCCTGATGCTGCGGCGACGGGCCTTGCTCAGCTCGCCTGACGAGGGGGCTCCAGCCGTCCGCCTACCCGCGTGGACCCTCTACGACCAGCGCGCCGCGCTCGCCGAACTCGGGCTCACCACCCGTGCGACACCACTGGAGGTGCGCTGACCGGCCTGGCGCAGATCGGTCCGCAGCCGAAAACCCGCTCGGGCCACCGCACTCCGCGATGTCGATACGCGCCGGGCGCCCGCTCGCGGGGTCGATCTGCGCCAGCGCCGCATCCGCTTCCCGGTCTTCGGCCAGGGCTTTGCCTGCGCACACCGGTCCGTCCGCTCTGGATTGCGGTACCTGAGGAAACCACTGGAGAGGTGATGCATGAATCGACGTATTGGAGGACCCGGCGGCGGTTCGGACCCGGGACCGAAGAAGGCGGCTCCCTTCGTCGCCGCCGCAGTGCTGGCGGGATCGGTGGCTGCCACCGGAGGCGGCATCGGTGCAGGAACGGCCTCGCTCGGCACCACGACGTCAACCGGTGCGGCGCACTCCGGTGCCAACCAGGTGATCAAGATGCGCAAGTTCGAGGGCAAGCGGGCCGCTCGCGCGGGCAAGGCCGCAGAAGCGTGGAAACGAATGGGTCTGCGCCGTTCGCGGGAATCCTTCGACGATCAGGTCGAGTGCGTCACGCACTCCTTCGGGGAAGTGCGCGAGTTCTTCGTCCGGAACCCGTGCCGATCGCTCGAGCAAGCCCTCTACGGAGTGGGTGACGGGGCTGGGAACGTCGCGGCGGTTTCCGTGTCGGCGGTGACGATGCCCTCGCGGAACCAGGTGTGGACGTTCAAGCGACTGATCGACACCCACGGCACCGGCGACATCACACCCCTGGGCGGGCCGCTGCTGAAGGCCTACGACGTGCGATTCACAGGTCATCACTACGATTCCCGCACTCAGGGGAAACGCCTCGTGGTCGCCGAAGCCGAAGCGGTGTCCGGTCAGCTCAGCGGCGACGCTCTCGACGCCATCGCGGAGGTCGCCGCCTTGCTGCCCCTTCCCAAGCGTTGATCCGAGGACGTGGAGGACCCATCGGGGGAGCTGGAAGTTGATGCTTTCGACGAGGTTGGTCGTGTAGACGACCCGTCGGAGTTCCGGGGGATAGTCCAGGAACGCGGTGAACGCGTTCCATGCATTCTGCCACGACGCCCACCTGGGTCGAGCGCCGCTTCGGCTGCGCCGTCGCCGGGCCTGCGTCGGCCGCGTGATCCGTCGGCGACTGCCACCTACGTCCGAGCGGATCTGCCCGAAGTGGCCCATGCGCTGTCCGTCCTCATGGGCGAGCCGCAGCTACTCGCTCCCAGACGGCTGCGTTCGCTGCTATGCTCCCGGTGTGATTTGCCCAATTCAGGGAAATATCGCGCGTGTGGGGATTCGATTCCCCTTCGGCACGCAGGTGTGGCAGATCTGCCGCACGCTCGTGCGGCGATCAGCGCGGTATGTGCGGCCGACTTTTCGTGCGTTGTGGGCCCTCGCGGTTGACGTGCAGCAGAGGTCGGCGAGGTGGTCGATGAGGGCGCGGCTGCACTCTTCGCGGATGGTGCGGTCGTAGCTGGGCAGGCCGGTTTCGCCGTGGAACAGCGGCGTTCGGGTTGTGTGGCGGCCAGCGTCCCGGTTTGGGCCTGGGGCCGTCAGCCATGCCGGACCTGGCGACCCGCAACCTCCTCGATCAGGGGATGTGAACAAGATGCGGGCGAGGGCGAGGTTTTCCGGTGACGGGCGCCACTAATGCTTTGCCGTGCACGAACTAGAATGGATAATTGTCTTATGGAGGTTCGCGTCCATCAAGTTCTTGATGTGGTGAATTCGGTGTGCCGATGATGTCCGTGGTCGACGAGGAGCCGGCATACGTGTCGTTGGCCGACAAGGCTTATCAGGCGATCCGGGACCGCTTGATCATGCTCGACATCCCGCCGATGGCGGCGATCGATGATGCCGCGCTGGCTCGCTCGCTGGATGTCGGCCGGACCCCCGTCCGCGAAGCCCTCAAGCGGTTGGAAATCGACCGTCTCGTGGTGTCGTACCCGCGGCGGGGGACCTTCGCCACGGCGGTCGACATCACCGACCTGGCTTATGTTTCCGAGCTGCGCTTGAACTTGGAACCATTGGCGGCGAGGCGAGCCGGCGAGATCGCCAATGAAGAGGAGCTCGTCGAGTTCAGCGAGCTCGCGGACCTTCTGGACGACGTCGATTTCTGCTCGCTCGGCCGTGACGAGGTGATGCGCTGGGACCTGCACGTGCACCGCGTCATCTATCGCGCAGCAGGCAACCCCCTCCTCGAGGACACGTTGATCCGCTACGGGAACTTGGCGACGCGGATCTTCTGCATTTTCCTGGATCGGATGACGCACTTCGAAACTCATGTCAGGGAGCACACTTCGTTGCTTCGGGCAATCGGATCGAGAAATCCCGATGAAGCCGAACGAATTGCGCGGGAGCACGTTCTGAGCTTCGATCGAGCAGTGCGCGCGGTGATGTGAGTGGCTCTCCCGTCGATGTGGCACGGGCGGCGTCGTCGACCGGTGTGCGGCTTTCCGCCGATCCGGTCGGTTTGCTGATCGTGGTCGTTCCGCTGAGCGAGCGCGGTCAGGTTCGTTGGGCGAGTTTGCGCCGCCACCGCCCGAAGGAGCGGGCGTGGTCGAGCGCGAGCACGCCGACCGGGTCTCCCGCCGAGTCGAGGTACAGGGCCAGGAATTCGTCGTGGTCCGGATCGCCCTCCTCGACTTGGACGGTGCAGTCCTCGGTGCGGTGCCCGGCGAACTGGATGTTGCAGCCGTACTGGTGGGACCAGAAGTAGGGGACCGCGTGGTGCGCCGGTGCCGCGTGCTCCGAGCCGAGCAGGGCGGCGACGGCGGCAGGCGGCTGGTGCAGCGCGTTGGTCCAGTGCTCCAGCCGCAGCGGTCCGGCGGTGTACTCGCGGTGGGCGTTCGCGCAGTCGCCGACCGCCACGACGCCCGGGATGCCGGTGCGCCCGCTGGCATCGGTGCGCACGCCGTCGTCCACCGGCACGCCCGATCCCGCGAGCCATTCGGTGTTCGGCTGCGCGCCGATGCCGACCACGACGACGTCGGCCGGTAGCTCGCGCCCGTCGGACAGGCGCACCGCGCGGACGCGGGGATCGCCCACCAGCTCCGCGAGTCCGGTGCGGGTGTGCAGCCGGACGCCGTTGCTCGCGTGCAGCCGGGCGCACACGGCGCCCATCTCGGCACCGAGCGCCCGTTGCAGGGGCACCGCCGCCGCTTCCACGACGTCCACCTCGCACCCGAGTCCGACGGCGGTCGAGGCGACCTCGGCGCCGATGAACCCGGCGCCGATGACGACGAGCCGGACCCCCGGCGCGAGCTCCTCCCGCAGGGCCCGCGCGTCGTCGAGGGTGCGCAAGGTGTGCACGCCTTCCGGGACCGCTGTGGGGAGTTCGCGCGCTCGTGCGCCGGTGGCGAGCACGACGGCGTCAGTGGTGATGCGGGTGCCATCGGCGAGCTCCACGGCCTGCTCGCCGGTGTCGAGCGCGCGGGCGGCCAAGCCGAGCCGCCAGTCCACGTCGAGGTCGGCGTCGTCGGACTCGGTCAGCCGGATCTCGTCTTCGGTGCTGGTGCCGGCGAGGAACTCCTTCGACAGCGGCGGCCGGTCGTAGGGCTGGTGCGGTTCGTCGCCGAGGACGCAGACGCGTCCTTCGAATCCTTGCGCTCGCAGTGCGCGGACGGCCGTCAGGCCGGCGAGCGACGCCCCGACGACGGTGATGTGCTGCATCAACCGACCTCCTCCGCGATCGCTGGCGTGGTGCCGACCGGGGCCGACTCGTGCACGTGGATCAGCCCGCCGTCGACCGACACGGCGTGCGTGCGGACGGGCTTCTTCGCGGGCGGGCCGCTGGGCCGGCCGGTGCGCAGGTCGAAGCAGGTGGCGTGCAGCGGGCACTCGACCGCGCAGCCTTCCAGCCAGCCGTCGGACAGCGACGCGTCCTGATGCGTGCAGGTGTCGTCGATAGCGTAGAGCTCACCGTCCACGTTGAACACGGCGATCGGCACCTCGCCCTGCACGCGGACCGACTCCCCGGGCGGGAGGTCGGACAGCTCGCCCACCAAGATCATGAACGCCTCCTGTTGCAGATCGCGGAACGAGTGGTGAACGACAGAATGCGGCTCGCCTTCCCGGTAGTCAACGGTTGAATTCGGTTGCCACGAACGGGATCACCGGGTCGTGCGCGGGGGGTCGTCGGTCCAGGGCACGACGGGGTTGCGGGGCCGCGGCCGGAGTGGATCGGCGGTCCCGGCGAGAGGTTCTCAAGGGGAGTCGGGGACGTTCGGCTAGACGTTGACCTCGCCCGAGCGACAACTTATCGTGTACAGATATATCAACAGCAGGGCCCACGCCACAAGGGATCGAGCGGCCCGGGCTGCAGCACCGCAGCGGGCCCGCTGCGGTTCGCACCAGGGGAGTCCTCATGACCGGTCGGCCTGCGGGGCCTTGGGGTGGCATCACGCCGCCCGTCGTGCAGGAGGAGCGGACCGTGCGCCGCGCTGTCGCCGCCGCGGCGGTGGGCAACGTGGCCGAGTGGTACGACTTCGGGATCTACTCCTACCTGGCCGCGGTCGTGCTGGAACGGGTGCTGTTTCCGGAGGCCGGCGAGTGGGCAGCGGTGTGCACGCTGGGTGCGTTCGCCGCGGCGTTCGTGATGCGGCCGTTCGGCGGGTTCGTGTTCGGCAGGCTCGGTGACCGGTTCGGCCGCACCAAGGTCCTCTCGGCCACCGTGCTGCTGATGACGGGCGCCACGGTGCTGCTCGGGCTGGTGCCCACCTACGGGTCGGTCGGCCTGGTGGCGCCGCTGCTGGTGCTGCTCGTGCGGATGTTGCAGGGGTTCTCCGCCGGGGGCGAGTACACCGGGGCGCTGACGCTGGTCGCCGAGTACGCGCCGGACCGGCGACGCGGATTCTTCGGCAGCTGGCTGGAATTCAGCACGCTGACGGGGTACGCGCTCGGCGCGGGCGTGTGCGGCGCTCTGATCGCGCTGCTGCCGCACGAGGCTCTGCTGGCGTGGGGCTGGCGGGTGCCGTTCCTGCTCGCGCTGCCGCTCGGGATCACCGGGGTGTACCTGCGGATGCGGCTGGAGGACACGCCCGCGTTCCGGCAGCTCATGGAGCGTTCGCCCGCGCTGGCCACGATGTCGGCCAAGCGCGCGGTCCAGATCGTCGTCCGCCACTACCGCGCCGCGGCGCTGGTCGCGGCCGGCGTGGTCGTCGCCTGGAACGTGACCAACTACGTGCTGACCAACTACCTCCCGACCTACCTGACCGGCACGCTGCCGCGCTTCGGCGAGGGTGGGGCCAGCGGTGTGGCGGCCACCGGGATGCAGGTCGCGGTCATGGTGGTGATGGTGTGCGCGATCGCGTGGGTCGGGAGGCTCAGCGATCGCATCGGGCGCAGGCCGATCCTCATGACCGGCAGCGTGACGCTGGTGCTGTTGGGACTGCCTGCGGTGTGGCTGCTGCGCGAAGGGCTGCTGGGGCAGATCGCCGGGCTGCTGATCATCGGGATGTGCCTGCTGTGCTTCGCGGCGGTGTCGCCGTCGACGCTTCCCGCGCTGTTCCCGACCATGATCCGCTACAGCAGTCTCGCGGTCATCTTCAACCTGTCGGTCTCGCTGCTGGCCGGGACCGCGCCGACGATCATCGAGGCCGCGGTCACCGCGACCGGCAACCTCGACTGGCCGGGGTACTACCTGGTCGGTGCGGGCGTCGTCGGGGCCGTCACGACCTACTTCCTGCGGGAGCACGCCGGGCGGCCGCTGGCCGGAGCCGCTCCGCTGGCGTCCAGCTCCGAGCTCCCCGATCCGCCGCTGTCCGCGGACGGGGTCCCGATGGAACATCCGCGCTGAGCCGTCGTCGATTTCGTGCGAGCCGTCGCGCACGACTGCGGCGTTCTGGGCGCGCGTCGTGCGCATGACCGACCAGCGGGCTGAGGAACGAGATCCGGCTGTTCGACGGGGCTTCGGCCGAGCGGAGCAGGGCGGCCCCGTGCGGACGTGTTGTCCGCGCGGGGCCGCCCGCTCCCCCCGGAGGTCAGCCGATGTGCTTGCGCACCCAGTCGTGGAAATCGCCGATGTGGTGCTCGCTGGGGACCAGCACCCCGCCGTCGCGGTAGGACCGGGAGTCCATCGCGAGCTGGCAGCGTTCGCAGGCGTCGAAGTCCTGCTGGTTGACCCGGTGGAACAGCTCCACCGAACGGTCGATGTCGGCGCCGGAGTCGACGACCTCCGGTAGGTAGAGCCAGTCGCACCGCACGAGGGTGCGGTCCGGTGCGAGCGGGAACATGCGGTGGAAGACCACGTGGTCCGGCACCAGGTTGATGAACACCTGCGGCCGCACGGTGATGGCGTAGTAGCGCCGGTCCTGGTCCTCGTCCACGCCGGGCAGCTTCTCCAGCCCGGCCGAACCGTCGACGGTGAAGCCCTCCACGCCCGCGCCGAATTCCGCGCCGTGCCCCACGAAGTACTGCGCGGCGAGGCCGTCGGCGAACTCCGGCAGCACCTCGGTGAGCTCGGGGTGGATCGTCGCGCAGTGGTAGCACTCCATGAAGTTCTCGACGATCTGCTTCCAGTTCGCCTTCACGTCGTACTCGATGCGCCGGCCGAGCTTGAGGTCGGCGACCTGGTAGCCCACGATCGCGTCAGGGGTACCGAGCCGGTCGGTGACGTCCTGGATCACGGTGTCCTCGAAGGACGGGGGCTGCTCGGCCAGGCACAGCCAGGCGTAGCCGAGCCATTCGCGCACGTGGACCTGGTGCAGGCCGTACTCGTCCCGGTCGATGTCGTCCATCGCGCCGAGGTTCGGCGCGGCGATCAGCTTGCCGTCCAGGGAGTAGGTCCAGGCGTGGTACGGGCACTGGAAGGAGCGCCGCACCTCGCCCTCGTCCTCGGTGCACAGCCTGGCCCCGCGGTGCCGGCAGACGTTGAGGTACGCCTTGATCTCGCCGCTGCGGGCGCGGGTGACCAGGACGCTCTCCCGGCCGATCTGGACGGTCTCGAACTGGCCGGGCCGGGTGAGGTCGGCGCTGTGCACGGCGCAGAACCAGCCGGTCTCGAAGATCCGTTCCTGCTCGGCGTGGAAGATCGCGGGGTCGGTGTAGTAGTGGCCCGCCAGCGTCTCGCGCAGGCTTTCGGGGAGGCGGGCTCGGCCCGCGGTGGAGGTGGAAAGCTCACCGGTCGTCATGGGTGGTGCTCCTCGCTGGAGAAGGGCGAACGCGTTGCGCCGCTACCGAGATCGCACGGCAGCGGGATCGATGTGGCTTCAGGGGGTCTGGACGGGACCGTTCACTGGTGGCGACGTACCCGGGGGAGCGGTCCGCGGAGGCCGGCGGACATCTCCCGGGCTGCTCAGCGGAAGACGACGGTGCTGGTGCCGTTGAGCAGCACGCGGCGCTCGCAGTGCCAGCGCACGGCACGGGACAGGGCGAGTGCTTCGGCGTCCCGGCCGACGGCCTGCAGGGCCTGCGGATCGTGGGTGTGGTCGATGCGGATCACCTCCTGCTCGATGATCGGTCCTTCGTCGAGGTCCGGGGTGACGTAGTGCGCGGTCGCGCCGACGAGCTTCACCCCGCGGTCGTAAGCCTGGTGGTAGGGCTTGGCTCCCTTGAAGCCGGGCAGGAACGAGTGGTGGATGTTGATGGCGCGGCGGTGCAGCACCTTGCAGGTCTGGTCGGACAGGACCTGCATGTAGCGGGCGAGGACGATCAGCTCGGCGTCGTGCTCGTCGACCACCTGCAGCAGCCGGGATTCGGCTTCGGGCTTGGTCTCCGCGGTGACCGGGATGTGGTGGAACGGCAGGCCCGCGGCCTCGGCCATGGGGCGCAGGTCTTCGTGGTTGGACACCACCGCGACGATGTCGGCGCTGAGGCCGCCGGTGCGCCAGCGGTAGATCAGGTCGTTGAGGCAGTGCCCGAGCTTGGAGACCAGCACCACGATCCGCGCGCGCCGGTCGGGGTGGAAGGCGTGGTGCATCGCGAAGTCGGCGGCGACGGGTTCGAACTCCCGGGACATCAACTCGAGATCCACCTCGTGCGGGGCGGTGAACTGGGTGCGCAGGAACAGGCGGCCGCGCACCGGGTCGTCGAACTGCCGGTATTCGCCGATGTCGCAGCCCTGCGAGACGAGGTAGGAGCTGACCGCGTGCACGATGCCGGTGCGATTGGGGCAGTCCAGGGTGAGGGTGAACGAGCGTGTCACGGGTTTCTCCTCAGCACTCCACGATGTTGAGAGCCAGCCCGCCGCGGGCGGTCTCCTTGTACTTGTCCTTCATGTCCGCGCCCGTCTCGCGCATGGTCTTGATCGCCTTGTCCAGCGAGACGTGGTGCCGCCCGTCGCCGCGCACCGCCATCCGGGCTGCCGTGATCGCTTTGATCGCGGCCACCGCGTTGCGCTCGATGCAGGGGATTTGCACCAAGCCCCCAACGGGGTCGCAGGTCAGGCCGAGGTTGTGCTCGATGCCGATCTCGGCGGCGTTCTCCACCTGTTCCGGCGTGCCGCCGAGGACCTCGGCCAGGCCCGCGGCGGCCATTGAGCAGGCCGATCCGACCTCGCCCTGGCAACCGACCTCGGCCCCGGAGATCGAGGCGTTCTCCTTGAACAGCACCCCGATCGCCCCGGCGGTGAGCAGGAACCGGACGACGGTGTCGTCGCCGAACGAGGGGAGGAAGCGGTGGGCGTAGTGCAGGACGGCGGGGACGATGCCGGCGGCGCCGTTGGTCGGGGCGGTGACCACCCGACCGCCTGCGGCGTTCTCCTCGTTGACCGCCAGCGCGTAGAGGGTCACCCACTCCATCGCGTGCAAGGCGTCGCTCTCGTCGGTGCTGCTCTCCAGGCGCTCGCGGAGTTCGCGGGCCCGTCGGCGGACCTTGAGCCCGCCGGGAAGGGTTCCGCACGCGTGCGTGCCGTTGGCGACGCACTCCTGCATGACCGACCAGGTCTGCAGCAGCCCGGAACGGGTTTCCGCCTCGCTGCGCCAGGCTCGTTCGTTGGCCAACATGACATCGCTGATCCGCGGTCCGGCTTCCGCGGTCCGCGCCAGCAGTTCCGCGCCGGTGCGGAAAGGATGCGGCACCGGCACCTCGTCCTCGACCAGGACCGGCCTGCCCGCTTCGTCCTCATCGAGGACGAAGCCGCCACCGACCGAGTAGTACTCCCGGCGATCGAGCCGGGTTCCCGTGCCGTCGAAGGCTTCGAAGACCATGCCGTTGCTGTGGAATTCGAGCCTCGTGTTCCGGTGCAGGACGACGTCGTCGTCGATGCTGAACGCCACCTCGTGCTCGCCGCCGAGGCTGAGCCGACGTTCTGCACGCGCGGCCTGCACCTGCGGTTCGGCCGCGACCGGATCCACCAGGTGCGGTTGCTCGCCGGCCAAGCCCAGCACCACGGCCTTGACGCTGCCGTGGCCGTGGCCGGTCGCGCCGAGCGAACCGAACAGCCCGCAGCGGACCCGCGCGACGCGCGGCAGCGTTCCCCCGTCGCGCAGACGGGTGACGAACAGGTACGCCGCCCGCATCGGTCCGACCGTGTGCGAGCTGGACGGCCCGATGCCGACCTTGAACAAGTCGAAGACGGAGAGGCTCATGAACGCTCCTGACCGGGTCGCGTGGGCGGTGCTTCGTCTCCGGCGGCCCCAGCGCGGTGGCCCGCGCGCACGTCGCCCCGGCGCAGCGGGGCGGGCGTCGACGAAGCGGGCGGAACCGCGCTGCGGGTGGCTGTCGTGCCGGATCTCGCGGCTGCGGATGCGGCGCTCGGCGTCATCGGGCGACCATGCCCAGCAGCGCGGCGGGCGGCGCTGCGCTCGCCCCGCCGCCCGGCGCGGGTTCCCGGGCGGCGAGATCGTGCCGGAAGGTCTCGATCGTGTCGGTGCGCATGGTGTCCTTCGCGGTCGTGGCACCCCGCCGGACCGGGGAGGGCCGGTCGGGTCGTGCGGGCGGCGGGATCAGCGGCGGATGCGGTGCATGTCCGGGTCGACCAGCGGTTCGGCGGCGACGGTGGCGCGCACCCGGCGGTCGAAGTACTGGATCTCGACCGGGGTGCCGGGTCCGGCGGTGGCGGGCAGCCAGGCGTAGGCGATCGGCGTGCCGAGGGTGTGCGAGAAGGCGGCGGAGGTGATGTAGCCGGAGGGGGCGCCGTCGAGGAACACCGGCTCCGCGCCGAGCACCACGCTGCGCCCGTCGTCGATCGTCAGGCAGCACAACCGGCGGGAGATCGCCGCCTGGTCGAGGGCGGCAAGGGCGTCGCGGCCGGTGAACCCGCCCTTCTGCAGCCGCACGGCGAACCCGACGCCGGCTTCGTAGGGGTTGTGCTCGGTGGTCATGTCCGCTCCCCAGGCGCGGTAGCCCTTCTCCAGCCGCAGGCTGTTGAACGCCGCCCGACCGGCGGCCACGACACCGAGCCCGCGGCCGGCTGCGAAGAGCACGTCCCAGAGCCGCTGCCCGAGTTCGGCGCTGGTGTAGAGCTCCCAGCCGAGTTCACCCACGTACGACACCCGCATCGCGGTGACCGGGATGCCCGCGATGTGCACGGGCTTGCAGCGGAAGTACTTCAGACCCTCGTGCGAGAGGTCGTCCCGGGAAAGCGGCTGCACCAGGTCGCGCGCGAGCGGCCCCCAGACGCCGATGCAGCAGGTGCCGCCGGTGATGTCGCGCAGCCGCACGCTGCCGTCCTCGGGCAGCTCCCGGCGGAAGTGGTCGTGGTCGAGGTTCCCGTTGGCGCCGACCTGGAAGAGCTCCTCGCCGAGCCGCGCGACGGTCAGGTCGCTGCGGACCCCACCGGCCTCGTCGAGCACCAGCGCGTAGGTGACCGAGCCGACGGATTTGCGCACCTTGTTGGTGGTGAGCCGGTCGAGGAAGTCCAGCGCGCCCGGGCCGCTGATCTCCAGCCTCTTGAGCGAGGTCATGTCGTGGAGCGCGACGGCGGTGCGGGTCTTCCACGCCTCGACCGCGGCGATGGGGGAGTGGTACATCGCCGACCAGGCGTCCCGCGACGGCGGCTGCCACTCCATCGGCAGGTCCTGGACCAGCGGCGCGTTCGCCTCGTACCAGTGCGGCCGCTCCCAGCCGTGGGATTCCAGGAAGACCGCGCCGAGCTCCTTCTGCCGGGCGTGGAACGGGCTGACCCGCAGCTCGCGCGGGGAGAACCGCGGCTGCAGCGGGTGCTTGACGTCGTAGACCTCGACGAAGTTGCGCTGGGCGGTCTCGTCGACGAAGGCCTCGGTGGTCTCGATCTCGTCGAAGCGGTGCACGTCGCAGCCGTGGAGCTCGATCTCGCTGCGCCCGTCCACCAGCAGCTGCGCGACCGCGCGCGCCACGCCGGCGGAGTGCGTGACCCACACGGCCTCGGCGATCCAGAATCCGGACACGTCGGGTGATTCGCCGACCAGCGGCCCGCCGTCGGGGGTGAACGACATGATCCCGTTGAACCCGGTGCTGATCTCCGCCGACTCCAGCGCGGGCAGCAACCGCCGGCTGTGCTCCCAGGACGCGGCGAAGTCCTCCTCGGTGAACGGCAGCATCGACGGCATGGACCGCTCGGTGGCGGAGTCCTGCTGCGGCAGTCCACCCGGTTCCACCGGGATCGGGCGGTGCGCGTAGGTGCCGATGCCCAGGCGGTCGACGTGCTGCCGGTAGTACAGGTCCTGGTCCTGGTGGCGCAGGGTCGGCAGCGTCGCCTCGGTGCGCTCGTCGTTGCGCCCGGCCAGCTCCGGCAGCGGCTCGGTGCGCGCGTACTGGTGGGCCATCGGCAGCAGCGGTACCCGCATCCCCGCCATCTCGCCGATGGCGCGGCCCCAGAAGCCGGCGCAGGAGATCACGATGTCCGCCGGCACTTCGCCCTGGTCGGTCTGCACGCCGGTGACCTGTCCGCGATGCTGGTCGACCCCCACGACCTCGACCCCACCCCGGAAGCGGGCCCCGCGGGCCACGGCGCGGCGGGCGAGCTCCTCGACCGCCCGGGTCGCCCCGGCGAGCCCGTCGGTGGGGGTGTGCAGGCCGCCGAGGATGCGGTCCGGGTCGAGCAGCGGGTGCAGCTTGGCGCACTCCTCGGGGCTGATGACCTCGCCGGGAACGCCCCAGGAGGTCGCCCAGCCCTGCTTGCGGTGCAGGTCGTGCAGCCGTTCGGGGGTGGTGGCGATCTCCAGCCCGCCGACCTGGTTGAAGCACCAGCCGCCCGCGGCGTCGAGGCTCCGGAGCTTCTCGACGGTGTAGGTGGCGAACTCGGTCATCGCCTTCGACGAGCCGGTCTGGTAGACGAGGCCGGGCGCGTGCGAGGTCGAGCCGCCGGTGAGCGGGAGCGGGCCCTTGTCGAGGACGGTGACCTGGTGCCACCCGCGACTGGTGAGCTCGTCGGCCAGGTTCGCGCCGACGATCCCGGCTCCGATGATGACGACACGAGGGGTCCTGCTCATGCTGGTCTCCTAACGGCGGGGTGGTGTTGACCGCGGGGAGTGCGCGGCTGCGGCTCTCGTTGCAGGAGCGGGGACGACGAACCGTTCCGACGCCCTGGAACCGACGTCGGCGCGGGAGGTAGCAGTGGGGGTTCCAGGGCGTGCGCCGAGCCGTTCGCGCTGTGGACGGCGCGGGAGGCGAGACCTGGACGAGGAACTGATATATTAACTTCCTGGCAAAGTAAGCGGCGGTGCTCCGCAGGTCAACAACCCGGTCGAAATTCGATCTGAACGGGTGGCCGCGCGCGGCGCGGGCGGGGCGTGCGGCGGTCGGATCCCGCGTTTCCGCAAGGGGTTTCAATTGTCGAGGCCAGGTTGCGGGGTGCATTGACCTCTTGACCGGACGGCGTGCGGTGCTACTATGATCGCCAACTGATATGTCAGTTGTCGTGTCACTGGTCCGGCACTGGCTCGACCCCCTGATCTCCCCTGGCTGGCCTTCTCCAGCGCGGAAGGAGTCCCATGAGTCCGTCCGGTAAGGACTTTGTCAACGTCCCGCTTTCGGCCGTCGACCCCGAGGTGGCGGGGGCGGTCGGTGCCGAGCTGAACCGGCAGCAGAGCACGCTGGAGATGATCGCTTCGGAGAATTTCGCGCCGCGGTCGGTGCTGGAGGCGCAGGGTTCGGTCCTGACGAACAAGTACGCGGAGGGCTACCCGGGCAAGCGGTACTACGGTGGTTGCGAGCACGTCGACGTGGTCGAGCGGCTGGCCATCGACCGGGTCAAGGCGCTGTTCGGTGCGGAGTACGCCAACGTGCAGCCGCACTCGGGTGCGCAGGCCAATGCCGCGGCGATGTTCGCGCTGCTCAAGCCGGGTGACACCATCATGGGTCTGGATCTGGCGCACGGTGGTCACCTGACCCACGGGATGAAGATCAATTTCTCGGGGAAGTTGTACAACGTGGTGCCCTACACGGTGCGCGACGATGATCACCGGGTCGACATGGACGAGGTCGCCCGCCTGGCGCGGGAGAACCGGCCGCAGCTGATCGTCGCGGGCTGGTCGGCCTACCCGCGGCAGCTC
>NZ_BAABII010000024.1:0-7687 GCF_039542665.1 Saccharopolyspora cebuensis | reverse complement strand
ACTCCCTACCCCACAACGGAAGTTGCAACGACCCCCTGAACCCAAGGCCCCTCACTCCGCGTGAAGCACTCGATCGGGTGGTCAGCTTTGCATGGGGAAGCCGGCGAGGCCCTTCCAGGCCAGGGAGGACATCAGGCTCACGGCTTCGTCCCGGCTGATCGAGTGCGGCGAGTCGAGCCAGTAGCGCGCGGTGGTCTGGCTCAGGCCGACCAGGCCCACCGCCAGCAGCCGGGCCCGTTCGGCGTCCAGCCCCGCGTCGGCGGTCACCGCGTCGGTGATCGCGTCGATGCACCCGGCCAGCGAGGCGTCCACCGCCTTCTCCACGGCGGGCTCCCCGCGCAGGTCGGACTCGAACACCAGCCGGAACGCCTGGCCTTCGCCGCCGATGAACTCGTAGAGCGCGCTGATCGCCGCGCGCACCCGCTGCTTGTTGTCCGGGGTCGAGGCGATCGCCTCCCGGACCCGGGTGACCAGCTCCGTGCCGTGCTTGTCCAGCAGCGCCAGGTACAGCTCCAGCTTGCCCGGGAAATGCTGGTAGAGGACCGGCTTGCTGACCCCGGCGCGTTCGGCGATGTCGTCCATCGCCGCGGCGTGGTAGCCGTTGTGCACGAACACGTGCTGCGCCGCCTCCAGGAGCTGCGCTCGGCGTGCGTCGCGGGGCAGCCGCACTCCGCGGTTCGGCTGCGCGGTCTCGGTCATCCGTGCCTCCACCCGGTTCCTTCCCCTGCTGCGGGCCGTCCGACAGACTTTACTCGCCGGTAGAAGGCGCCACCGGCATCCCGGCGCGATGCGCGTCATGCTGGACGGGTGACCACGACATCGCCCGCGGTGCCGCTCGGGGCACGCGAACTGACGAGAGTACCGCTGCCGGACGACGGTGTCGGGCAGGTCGATCTTTCCGCGACCCCGCCGCCCGGCCGGTTCGCCGAGGTGCTGACCCGCTGGGGACCGCTGCGCGTGCACGTGCGCGAGACGCCCGGGCCGCCGGGCGCGCCGATCGCCGTGCTGCTGCACGGGCTGGCGGGGTCCTCGACGAACTGGACCGACCTGGCCGACGTGCTGCGCGGGCACCTCCGCGGCGTCGCCGTCGACCTGCCCGGCTTCGGCTGGTCCGAGCCGCCCGACGGGTTCCGGTTCGACCGGCACGAGCACGCCGAGGTGCTCATCGCGCTGCTCGACCGGATCGGCGAGCCGGTGCACCTGGCGGGCAACTCCTACGGCGGCGCGGTGGCCGCCGAGGTCGCTGCCCGGCGACCGGACCTGGTGGCCGGGCTCGTGCTGATCTCGCCCGCGGTGCCGGACCTGCGCCCGAGCCCGTCCCGCATCTCCGACCGCAGGCTGATCGCCGCCGCGCTGCCGGTGATCGGCGCGCGCGCCCGGCGGCGGCTGGCCGAGGTCACCGCGCGGGAGCGGGCGGAGCGGCTGGTCCGGCTCGTCTTCGCCGAACCCGAGGTGGTGCCGCCGCACCGGCTCGCCGAAGTCGTCGAGGAGCTGCGCGAGCGCGAGGTGCTGCACTGGGCCGGGACCGCGCTCAACCGCACCACCTCCGAGCTGGTGCGGTCCTGGGTGCAGCCGCCGTCGCTGTGGCGGAGCCTGACCCGCGTCCCGGCGCCCGCCCTCGTGGTGTGGGGCAGCGAGGACGCGGTGATCAGCGCCCGCAAGGCGCCGCGCACCGCTCGGGCGCTGCCCCGGGGGCGGCTGCTCGTGCTGCCGCGCACCGGTCACGTCGCCCAGCTCGAACGCCCCCGCATGGTGGCCCGCGCGCTCCTGGGGCTCGTCCGGTCCGGCGACTCCTGGTGACCCGCCGCGTGCGGTGATCACGCGGAGTGCCCACTGCTCGGCGGGAAGATCGGAGCGCTGTGGCACCCTGAACGGCGTGAGCCGTCCGCGCCGACCTCGTCCGCCCGCTCCCGGTCCTGATCCCGGCCCGGGGCGGACGCGCGTGGTGCCACCGCGGCCCGACCGCGCGGAACCGCTCGCGGCGTCGTGGCGCCCGGTGCCCGAGCCGGAGGAACCGACGCGGCGGCGCGGCATCTTCTCCCGCTACGGCTGGCGGATCTACGCGGTGCCGCTGCTGGCCGTGATCAGCGCGCTGGCCGTGTTCCAGACCGTGACGCCCGGTGGCCGGCCCGCCGAGCAGCCCCGGGCGGCGTCCGGCGCGACCCCGGAGGACGAGCCGATCGTCACCGAGGCGCCCGCCGGCCAGACCTACCCGACGGAGATGTTCTCCGCCGAACTGCCGCAGGGCGGCCCGATCCCGGAGGCCGGGGCCCGCACCTACGAGGTGTTGCCCGGCACCTCCCCGGTGGTCGGTTCCGGTGAGCTGTACCGCTACACGGTGGAGGTGGAGGTCGGCGTCACCCTCGCCGAGGGCAACCAGACCTTCGGCAGGCTGGTGCAGGAGACGCTGTCGGATCCGCGGAGCTGGACCAACCCGCAGGCGGGCGGGATCTCGTTGCAGCGGGTCGACTCCGGGCGCCCGGACTTCCGGGTGATCCTGGTGAGCAGGCAGACCGCCCGGGAGGCGTGCGACTACAGCGCGGGGGTCCCGTTCGACAGCTCCTGCCGGATGGGGGATCAGGTCTACATCAACGCCGCCCGCTGGGTGCGCGGGGCGGTGTCGTTCCAGGGCAACTTCGGCGATTACCGCCGGTACGCGATCAACCACGAGGTCGGGCACGTCTTCGGCAACCCGCACGTGGCCTGCCCGGCGCCGGGCGCGCTGGCGCCGGTGATGATGCAGCAGACCTTCAGCGTCTCGAACAACGAGCTGCACGAGCTGAACAAGATCGCCGACCAGGGCGCCGCGATCCCCGCCGACGGGTTCGTGTGCAAGCCGAACGCGTGGCCGTTCCCCATCGTCGACGGCGGGACCTGAGCCGCCGCCGAGCTGCTGTGGGGCGGATCTCCCCCTCCCGGATGGTGGGAGTGGTTTGGGTCCCGGAAGGTTGTCGGCCACTCTTGCGTTGAGATTCCGTGCGGGCCCGCGTGAGCGGGTGCCCGGCAGGACGCTTCGGTCCCGCCGCCGCGCCGGGTGCGTCCCGGGCTTCGCGCGGCGGTCCCGACCATCGAGGAGGAGCTGGGAATGTCCGGCGCAACGTCGCTGCCACCGCTGGTCGAACCGGCGGCGGAGCTGACCAAGGAAGAGGTCGCGCGCTACAGCCGTCACCTGATCATCCCGGACGTCGGGATGGACGGTCAGAAGCGGCTGAAGAACGCGAAGGTGCTGGTGGTCGGTGCCGGTGGGCTCGGCAGCCCCGCGCTGCTGTACCTGGCCGCGGCCGGGGTGGGCACGCTCGGCATCGTGGAGTTCGACGAGGTCGACGAGTCGAACCTGCACCGCCAGGTCATCCACGGGCAGTCCGACCTCGGGCGGTCCAAGGCCGAGTCGGCGAAGGAGTCCGTCGCCGAGGTCAACCCGTACGTCCAGGTCAACCTGCACCAGACGCACCTGACCTCGGAGAACGCGCTCGACATCTTCCGGGACTACGACCTGATCCTGGACGGCACCGACAACTTCGCCACCCGGTACCTGGTCAACGACGCCGCGGTGCTGCTCGGCAAGCCCTACGTCTGGGGTTCGATCTTCCGGTTCGAGGGCCAGGCCAGCGTGTTCTGGGAGGAGCACGGCCCGAACTACCGCGACCTGTACCCCGAGCCGCCGCCGCCCGGCATGGTGCCCTCGTGCGCCGAGGGCGGCGTGCTCGGCGTGCTCTGCGCGTCGATCGGCTCGATCATGGTCAACGAGGCGATCAAGCTGATCACCGGCATCGGTGAGACGCTGCTCGGCCGCCTGATGATCTACGACGCGCTGGAGATGTCCTACCGGACCGTCAAGATCCGCAAGGACCCGAACGCCGAGAAGGTCACCGAGCTGATCGACTACGAGGCGTTCTGCGGCGTGGTCTCCGACGAGGCGCAGCAGGCGGCGATCGGCAGCACCATCACCCCGCGCGAGCTCAAGGAGAAGTTCGACCGGGGCGAGAAGTTCGAGCTGATCGATGTCCGGGAGCCGCACGAGTACGAGATCGTCAAGATCGACGGCTCGACGCTGATCCCGAAGGACCGCATCCTCTCCGGCGAGGCGCTGGCCGGGCTGCCGCAGGACCGGCAGCTCGTGCTGCACTGCAAGTCCGGTGCCCGCTCGGCGGAGGCGCTGGCCGCGCTGCACCGGGCCGGGTTCTCCGACGCGGTGCACGTCGGCGGCGGTGTCCTGGGCTGGGCCAACGAGGTCGACCAGAGCCTGCCCACGTACTGATCGCGGGTCGGCGGCGGACGGGGGAGCGGCGCCCGTCCGCCGCCGCGCGCGGAGCGCCTGCTGTGGATTCCCGATCGATCGGGGTAGCGTCTGCCCCGTGAGTCCTACGCCGGAGCCGCCCCCGCCGCACGTGCGCGCGGCGTTCGGTGCGCGCGTCGACGACCCGGAGCTGCTCGCGGGCGGGGTCGCCTGGCGCTGCGGCGAGATCCTGCTCAAGCCCGCCGTCAACACCGCCGAGGCGGCCTGGGTCGCCCAGACGCTCGACCTGCTCGAACCCGACGAGGTCCGGGTGGCGCGTCCGGTCCGGTCCACCGACGGGCGGTGGGTGGTGTCCGGGTGGTCCGCCAGCCGGAACCTCGACGGCAGGCTGGAACCCCGGCACGACGACGTGGTGGCCGCCTCGCTGCGGCTGCACGCCGCCAGCCGCTTCCTCGCCCGGCCGCGGTTCCTCGCCGCCCGCCAGGACATCTACGCGCTCGCCGACCGGATGGCCTGGGGCGACGAGGAGTACGTGCTGCCCGAGGAGAAGGGCGGGCGGCTCTACGACGTGCTCGCCGGCTCCCGGCGGGAGGTCCAGCTCCCGGCCCAGGTGGTGCACGGCGACCTGTTCGGCAACGTGCTGTTCAGCGACGGCAGCGCCCCCGGGATCATCGACTTCACCCCGTACTGGCGCCCCGCCGAGTGGGCCGCCGCGGTCGCCGTCCTCGACGCGCTGGCCTGGGGCGGTGCCGACGCGGCGATCGTCGAGCGCTGGTCCCACCTCTCGGAGTGGCCGCAGGTCCTGCTGCGCGCGCTGCTGTTCCGGCTCGCCGTGCACGCGCTGCACCCGCGCTCCACGTCGACCTCGCTCACCGGGCTGGAACGCGCCTCCCAGATGGTCCTCGAGGTCCTCTGACCGATGCCCCCTCCGACCGATGCGCGAGTGCGCTCCTGGTTGGCCGACCGCGCCGTCGCGCTCGACGCCGATCCGGCGCCGCTGCGGCGGGTCTGGGACGGGGTCCGGGTGTTCGGCCTCGGCGAGGCGGTCCACGGCGCCGGGGAGTTCTTCGCCCGCAAGCACCGGCTGATCGAGTTCCTGGTCACCGAGCTCGGCGTCCGGGTGGTGGCGATGGAGGCCGCCGGATCGGCGGCGCGCGCCGTCGACGACTACGTGGTGCGCGGCGTCGGCGACCCCGCCGAGGTGCTGGCCGGGCTCGGTTTCTGGACCTGGAACACCGCTGAGGTGCTGGCGCTGCTGGAGTGGCTGCGCGCGCACAACGCGGCGCGCGACCTCGCGCAGCGGGTGCGCTTCACCGGTATCGACCCGCAACTGCCCGGGAGCTCCGCGACCGCCCGGGCCGCCGTCGATTCCGTCCGGGACTTCCTGGCCGCCGCGGCGCCCGAGTCGGCGGCACGGCACGCCGACGACCTCGAAGCCGTGGCGGGCAGCCGGGTCACCGGTCCGGCGCTGCCGCCGTCGGTGCTGCGCACCGCCGAGGACGTCGCCGGGATCGCGCACGCGCGGTCCGCGCCCGAGCCGGTCCGGGAGCACGCTGCGCACCTGGTCCGCGCCGCGCGGCTGGCCACCGCGGACCGGTCGGGACCGGATTCGGTGTACTCGGTGCGCGACCGCCTCATGGCCGAAGCGGTGGCCGAGGCGGCCGGCTCGGGTCCGGTCGCGGTCTGGGCGCACAACGGGCACCTGCGTTCGGGGTCCGCGGTGGACGGTGTGCTGCCGATGGGCGCGCACCTGCGCCGCCGGTTCGGCGCCGGGTACTACGCGCTGGGCCTGGTGTTCGGTTCCGGCCGCTTCTGGGCCCGCCGCGCCCGGTGGTCGCGGCGCACCCCGACGCGGCCGGTCGAGCACCGCCGGGGCCCGGCCCCGCCGGTCACCGCCGAAGGCCGGCTGGCCGCCGCGCACCTCGGCGACCACCTCGTCGACCTGCGCGACGACGACCCGCCGCCCGCCGCGGCCGAGTGGTTGCGGTCGCGCACGTGGACCCGGCAGCACGGTGCCGTGGAGTCGCCGTTCTACCGGCTCGGGTACACCCCGACCGTGCTGGCCGAGGACTACGACGGGCTGGTCCTCGTGGAGCGGATCACCCCGTCGACGCTGCTCGGCTGAGGACGCTGCCGGCTCCGCTCGCTGACGGCGGTCCCCGCTCGTGGCGGGGAGGGTGATCGGGGTGTGAGGATGGTGGGGTGGACGAGCAGGAGCCGCTGCGCGGGTTCACCGTCGGGGTGACCGCCGAGCGCAAGGCCGAGGAGATCGCCGCGGTGTTCCGGCGCCGGGGCGCCGAGGTGCGGCTCGGCGCGGCGCTGCGCACGGTGCCGCTGCCGGAGGACGGCGAGCTGGCCGCCGCGACCGACGCGGTGCTGGCCGCGCCGGTGGACCGGGTGGTGGCGATCACCGGCGTCGGCTTCCGGGGCTGGGTCGAGGCCGCCGCGCAGCGCGGCGTCGGCGACCGCCTGCTGGCGCACCTGCGGTCCGCGGAGGTCCTGGCGCGCGGGGCGAAGGCCCGGGGCGCGGTCCGCGGCGCCGGGCTGACCGAGGGCTGGAGCGCCGATTCCGAGGAGTCGGCGGAGGTGCTGGACCACCTGCTGACCGACGGCGTGGCGGGGCAGCGGATCGCGGTGCAGATCCACGGCGAACCGATGCGCGGGTTCCGCGACGCGCTCACCGCCGCCGGCGCGGAGGTCGTGCCGGTCCCCGTCTACCGCTGGACCGACCCGGCCGACCTGGCGCCGCTGGACGCCGTGATCGACGCGGCGATCGCGGGCTCGGTGCACGCGCTGCCGTTCACCAGCGCCGCGGCCTCGGCCAACGTGCTCGGCCGGGCCGACCGCACCGGCCGTGGGGAGGAGCTGCGGCGGGCGGTGCGCGACCGGGTGCTGGTGGCCTGCGTCGGACCGGTCACCGCCGCGCCGTGGGCCGACGAGGGACTGCCGCACCTGGTGCCGCCGCGGTCGCGGACCGCCGCGCTGGTGCAGCTGGTCGTCGACGAGCTGCCCGCGCGCTACCCGCTCCAGCGGTAGCGGCGCATGTCCACCTTGCCGCCGTCGGCGAGCACGCCCTCGGCCCGCAGCAGTTCGAGCTGCCGGTGCCGGAGGTGTTCGGCGGTGGTGCCGCTCGCGCGCAGCACGCGGAACCAGGGCAGGTCGGCGCTGTCCTCGCCGAGGATGCGCCCGACCAGGCGGGGTGAGCGGATGCCCGCGAGTTCGGCGACGTCGCCGTAGCTCAGCACCCGCCCCGGCGGGATCGAGGCGACGACCGACCGCACCCGCTCCCAGATCTCCTCGTCCACGCCGCCGAACCTACCGGGTCGCCGATGCCCGCCGACCGAACCGTCCGGCAGCCGACGCCGACCGCGCCCTCACCCGTTCGAGTCCTGAGTGAGGGGCGGTGGTTTCAATTGGTCGTTGCAACGTGGCCGGGTGTGGACAGTAGTT
>NZ_BAABII010000023.1:0-39761 GCF_039542665.1 Saccharopolyspora cebuensis | reverse complement strand
ACGCGGCCGGGATCCGTATCGCCGCAGCCCTCCAATGGATTTAGCAACACGCCCTAGTGCTGACGGAGCGGGAACGTGCGGGGGTCGCGTGGGACGGCGAGGACATCACCACTCCTGATCAGAACGCGGACGGGCAAGAACGGGCGGATTACGGCGCGGATGGTCGGTCATCATCGTGATTCCCGGGCAGACCTGAGCCGCCACCAGTGCTGTACCGCCCGCGGTGCCGGGCCCAGACCTGCCAGGCCACGACGAGCGCGGCGCCGAGGGCTGCGCCGATCACCCAGGGGTTCCGCAGCCACGCGCCGAGCACGCCGAGCGCCCCCGCGGCGATCAGAGCAGGGACGGCGCAGCACAACACCAGCAGTACGCCAAGGCCGATCGTCGCGAGCACGCCGCGCTTGTCCGTGGTGGCCATTACGCGCCCCTGGTCGAAGTTTGCGCCTTGGCGGTGGAGGTGGCGTCGATGCGCTCGCAAGCTGCCAGCGCCGCGCAGTTGTCGGCCGCCAGCGCGCGGGCCAGCATCACCAACTCGGCCACCCGCGGGTCGGCCACCCGGTAGTAGCACCAGCGGCCCTCGCGGCGGGCATGGACGTAGCCGCAGTCGGCCAAACACGTCAGATGCGTGGAGGTCCGGCCCTGCGAGAGCCCGATGTGGGACACGCAGTCGCTGACGCTGCGCTCGCGGTCGAGCAGGAACTCCAGCAACCGCAGCCGGCTCGGATCGCCCAGCGCGCGGAAGAACTTCGCCACCGTGCCCACCTCGCCGCCATCACCGAGCAACCCGCCAGACCGGGCACTGTCCGCAGCCTCACTCATGCGGGGGTTCCTCCCAACCATCCTGTACATATTCGCCAAGGCGGATACTATGATGCCAGAATACATCCGGAAATACGAATACGACCAGGCGGGCGGGGTCCGCTCGCCACGAAAGGGGTGACCGGGATGGTGTTCGATCTGGCGATCATCGGGTCCGGGGGTGCCGCCTTCGCCGCAGCGATCGCCGCACGGCGCGAAGCCCGATCGGTGGTGATGGTTGAGCGCGGCACCGTCGGCGGCACGTGCGTGAACACCGGGTGCGTGCCGTCGAAGGCGTTGCTGGCCGCCGCCGAGGCCCGGCACGTCGCGCTCTCGGCCGACCGCTTCCCCGGTGTTCGGGCCAGTGCCGACGAGGTCGCCGTCGCCGAGCTGATCAAGGGCAAAGCCGACTTGGTGGCCGGGATGCAGCAGGACAAGTACACCGGTTTGGCCGCCGAGTACGGCTGGGAGATCCTCGCCGGCCAAGCTCGGTTCGTCGACGGTCCTGCGCTGGAGGTCGTCCTCGCCGAGGGCGGCACGCGTCGGATTGAGGCCGAGCACTACCTCGTCGCCACGGGATCGGCGCCGTGGACCCCGCCGGTGGACGGGCTCGACGAGGTCGATTACCTGACCTCCACCGCGGCCATGGAACTCAAAGCCCTGCCCGAGTCGATGCTGGTGGTCGGCGGCAACTACGTCGGGCTGGAACAAGCTCAGCTGTTCTCCCACCTGGGCACGCGCGTCGAGGTCGTGGAGATGCTGGATCGCCTGGCCCCGGCCGAGGAACCGGCGATCTCTGGCGCGCTCGCCGAGGTCTTCACCGGCGAGGACATCGGCGTGCGCACCGGCACGGTCCTCGCCCGCGTGAGCCGCGAGGACGGGCAGGTGGTCGCCGAGCTACGCGACGCGGACGGACACACCCACTGGCTGCGGGCCGACGAGCTGCTGATGGCCACCGGCCGCAAGCCCGTCACCGACGGGCTCGGTCTCGACCGTGTCGGGGTGAGCCTCGGTGAGCGCGGCCAGATCGTCACCGACGAGCAGCTGCGCACCGACAACCCGCGGATCTGGGCCGCTGGGGATGTGACGGGGCACCCGCAGTTCGTCTACGTCGCCGGTGCGCACGGTGCGGTCGTGGTCGACAACGCCTTCCACCAGGCCGGGCGGACGCTGGATTACCACCACCTGCCGCGGGTGACCTTCACCCGCCCCCAGGTCGCCGCCGCCGGTCTCACCGATGCCGAAGCCCAGGCGCAGGGCTGGGACTGCGAATGCCGCGTGCTGCCGCTGGAACACGTGCCCCGCGCGCTGGTCAATCGCGACACCCGCGGCCTGGTCAAGCTGGTCGCCGAACGCGGCACCGGGCGCCTGCTCGGCGCGCATGTGCTGGCCGACGGTGCCGGCGAGGTGATCGCCACCGCCGTCTACGCGCTGCACAACCAGATGAGTGTCTACGAGATGGGCGAGCTGTGGTGCCCGTATTTGACCATGGCCGAATCCCTCAAGCTCGCCGCGCAAACCTTCACCCGCGACGTGGCCAAACTTTCCTGCTGCGCCGCATAACCCCAACGCACAAAACAGAAAGGGCCATGATCGTGGCCACCGAACGCGACCAGATTGCGTCCACACTGGACTCTGTCTTCCGGCCCGAAACCAGCGCGAGCGAAGGATGGCGCGGGCTCACGCTGCTGCGCCTGCTCGCCTGCGGCGAACCGGTAACCATCGAGGATCTGGCCGCCGCCCACGGCCAACCGGTGCGGGAGGTTCGCCGCGCTCTGGCGAGCACGCCGGACATCGAATACGACGAGGCGGGCCGGATCGTCGGCGCAGGACTCACTCTACGGCCGACCCCGCACCGCTTCGAGATCGACGGGCGAGTGCTCTACACCTGGTGCGCCATGGACACCCTGGTCTATCCCCGGCTGCTCGGCCGACCCGCCCGCGTCACCTCGCCGTGCCAGGTCACGGGTATCCCGATTCACCTCGCCATCGACGACACCGGGGTGACCGACGTCGACCCACCTACCGCCGTTGTCTCTCTGGTCACCCCCGAGGACCTGACCTCCGTCCGCGCCGACTTCTGCAACCACGTGCACTTCTTCACCAGCCAACAGGCAGCACAACCATGGCTGGACGACGATCCCGACGCCTCCGTGCTGCCCGTCACCGAGGCATACGACCTCGCACGAGGTCTCACTGCCACGTCGTGCCAGCAAGCCGACACCGAGGGCTGCTGACCCACGCTGCAAGGGCAATCCGCCGCGTGCCGACACAGGATTGCCCGAAGCTCCTGGGGGGCACTCCGACTGCGGACATCCAGTAATGCCCGAAGAGGTACGTATCCATGCCGACGACCAGGTTCCAAGATCTTGCTGAGCAAGTGGCAGTACCTGACTCCCTGGCAACACCACCGTCTGCGCCACCGCCTTGGGGAACAGAGTCGCCATGTCGGCCATCGTCGACGCAGCCCTTACCTGCGTTGAGCTTCAGCACTCCCAATCATGCCTACCCCGCCAGCAGCCACCTCCGCAGCATCCTCGCCCAGCTCACCTTCGGCGCAGCCCACGCCGCAATCACCGAGAGCGGCTGGACACACTCAGGCGCCACCGTCGGTGACAAGCACCGTAGGAGAACAGGAGCAGCATCGTGACCAGTGACTTCGACGCGATCGTGATCGGCGCCGGCCCCGGCGGCGAGGTCGCCACCTCCCGCCTGATCGCAGGCGGTTTGCGGGTGGCCGTCGTGGAGCGGGAGCTCATAGGCGGGGAGTGTGGCTACTGGGCCTGCATCCCGTCGAAGACCTTGCTGCGCCCACCGGAGGCTCGTGCCGAGGCCACTCAGGTTGCGGGGCTGGCCGAACCTGCACTCGACTGGCCAGCCCTGCGCGACTATCGGGATGGCATGATCCGCCACCTCGATGACAGCAAACAAGTCGAATCATACCGACAGCGCGGCGCCACCGTACTCAAGGGAACGGCACGCGTGACCGGGCGCGATCCGTGGCGCGTGCAGGTCGGCGGCGAAGAACTGAGCACGGAGCATGTGGTGGTGGCCACCGGCTCCGAGCCCGTCCGGCCCCCGATCGACGGGTTGGATCAGGTGCCGGTGTGGACCAACCGCGAAGCCACCACGTTGACCGACATTCCCCAGCGCGCCGTGCTCATCGGCGGTAGTGCCGTCGGAGTGGAGCTCGGCCAGTTCCTGGCCCGCATGGGTAGCCAGGTCACCCTGGTGCAACGCGGTCCTCGCCTCCTCGACCGCGAAGACCCACGCGTCGGGGAGCTCACCGCAGAGCTCCTGTCCCAAGACGGGATCGACGTGCGACTCGGCAGTGAGGCCCGTGCTGCCCGTCGTGACGGGGCGGACACCGTCGTCGAACTGGACGACGGCACCACGGTACGCACCGACGTGACCGTCCTCGGTGCCGGGCGCCGGCCCCGTACCGACGATCTCGGGCTGGAACAATCGGGCATCCACCCCGACGCCAGCGGTGCGCTGCCCGTCGACGAGCACTGTCGAGCGGCACCGGGCCTGTGGGCGCTGGGCGATGCCACCGCCGTCGCCTTGTTCACGCATGTCGCGCAATACCAGGCGCGCGTCGCGACCGACACGATTCTCGGTCGACCACGCACTGCCGAATACACCGCAATCCCCCGTGTCGTGTTCGCACACCCCGAGATCGCCGCGGTTGGCCTCACCCACGCCCAAGCCACCGAACGCGGCATCGATGCCGTCAGCACCGAACTCGACCTTCCAGGCGCGCTGGCGCGCCCCTGGACCTACGACACCAGCCCGCAGGGCACCCTCGGACTCCTCGTCGACCGCGCCCGTCGAATTCTGATCGGCGCCTGGGTCGTAGCCCCGCTGGCCAGCGAATGGATCCACACGGCCGCGTTGGCCATCCGTGCTCGCATCCCCCTCGAAACTCTCCTCGACGGCATCCCACAATTCCCCACCTACAACGAGGCTTACCGAGCCGCCCTGGAACAACTCGACCTCGAACCAACGCGGATGCCCCGCTGACACCAGCGTGACTCGCGGGATGACGCGCTCTTCAGCGAAGTCACGCTGATCCGCCGGGGGCCGTCCGCCGGTGGGTGAGGTTAGTGGCTGGCCCCGCCCGGGCGGGGCTTACTCGGATGGGTGGTTTAGCCACTCCATTGCTGGGTACGACGTTGACCTTGTCTCCGGGACAAGCCTTTACGTTCGCGAGGCGGTCGACGGCGGCGCACCTGACCTGTGTGCGGGTCGCTGTGGACGCGCAATGCCAGAAGACATAGCTATCGAAGGAGGGTTCGTCATGGCTGTCGCGACCGTGGGTGAGGCGAACAAGGCGTGCTTGGATGCGTGCGCGGAGTGCCAGCAGGCATGCGAGACGTGCAATTACAACTGTTGCGCCAACAACCCGGACATGGCCGAGTGTGCCCGGTTGTGTCTGGACTGTGCGGCGATCTGCGCTGCCTGCGTGACGCTGCTCGCCCGGGACTCACGCTGGGTTGCCCAGCTCTGTCAGCTCTGCGCTGAGGTCTGCGAGGCGTGTGCGGCCGAGTGCGACAAGTACGACCTGGATTACTGCCGCGAATGTGCCGCAGCCTGCCGCCGCTGTGCTCAGCAGTGCCGGGCGATGGCCTCGGTCTCCGCCTGAGATGACGCGTCGCACACCGAGGGACAAGACTCACGGCCCAGCCCCTCGGTGTGCGATGCCGAGGAGAGCCTCATTTCGGTGGGTTGCCATTGGGGTGGCAGCCCAGCCCAACAGATGCGCGCTGCACTGCGCAGAACGCTGACAAGTGACAGCGCAGAACCGCAGGTCGGAGCCACCCGATTCTTTCGGAAATGCGCGTGGCGGGTAGCTGGGAAGCTGAAGGGTGTTGCGGCGCCAAGGTTCCAAGGGCTTCCCCGTGCAGGTCGAGAGTCGAGCTGCACGGCTGTCTTGCTGGGACCGGTGACAATCGCGACGTTCGGGACGTCCCGTCCCGCATAGTCCGTTCGCCGTCTCGGGTGTGATTGACGCGTTTGACCTTTCCCCTGGGGCAGGGTTCTAGCGTGCGTGGAGAACACCGGGTGACCGGTTCGTGCATGGTTGAGGAGTCAGTGATGCCCACTCCCGCTTCGGAGACGGTTGCCGAGGGACGCGCACGGCTGACGATGCCAGTCAGCGGTATGCAGTGTTCGCTGTGTACCGGGATCATCGAGCGGAGGCTGGCCGAGCTGCCAGGGGTGGAGCAGGTTTCGGTGAACCTGCCGGATGAGCAGTTGCTGGTCGACTACGACCCGGAACGCACTGGCCCCGAGCAGCTGCAGGCTGCGGTGGGCGAGCTCGGGTTCGCCGTCGGGGACTCGGCGGCCTCGCGCGGCGGGCAGGAGTCGGACGAGGATGCGGCCAAGGTCGTCAGCGAGGGACGCCGATTGCTGATCCTGGCCGCGCTGAGCGTGGTGACGGTTCCGCTGATGCTGCTGGAACTGACCGGCGTGGTCGGTGGCTGGGTGGGCTGGCCGCTGGGGGCGCTCGCGGTGGTTTCGCTGGTGGTGGCCCCGGAATTGTTCTCGGACACGCTGCACTCGCGGCGGCGCGGGTTGCTGACCAACCGCCCCGTGGTGCGCGCCTCCATCCTCGGCGGGCTGGTCGGTGGGCTGCTCGGCCTGGCGCTTCCGCTGGAGGACTACCCCACCGGTGGCTACTTCGCCGTGACGGTGCTGGTGGCGACGTATCACGTGTTCTCGATGTGGCTGTCGCTGCTGGTGCGCACGCAGAGCTCGCACTCGGTGAAAAAGCTGATGGCGTTGCAGCCGGACACGGCCCGGCTGGTGCGCGACGGACTCGAAGGGGATGTACCGATCCAGGCCCTGTCGGTGGGTGATGTCGTGCGGGTGCGGCCGGGCGAGCGGATCCCCATCGACGGGCGCGTGTTCTCCGGGCACTCGGCGGTGGACGAATCACTGGTGACCGGCGAGTCGGTGCCGGTGCAAAAACGCGAGGGTGGTGAGGTCATCGGTGGGGCGATCAACGACTCCGGAACTCTGCTGGTGGAGATCACCCACGTCGGTGAGGACACCTTCCTGCGGCAGATCGTGCACAACATCGAGGAGGCCCGCGCGCTCAAGCCCGCGGTGGTGGACCTGGTCGGGCGCGTGCTGAAGGTCTACATTCCGACGGTGCTGGTGCTGGCCGGAGCAGCGGGGCTGTTCTGGGCGCTGGGTCCGCTCGTGCTCGGCGAGACGCCTGAGCTGAACCGGATCCTGTTCGCCACGCTCGGCGTGTTGATCATGGCCTATCCGTGTGCGATGGGCATGGCCGCACCCCTGGGGCTGGTGCGCGGTGCGGGCGATGCGGCCGAGCAGGGCATCGTGTTGCGCACCGGGGACGCGTTCCAGACTTTCGGGCAGGTCCGCCGGGTCGTGTTCGACAAGACCGGCACGCTAACCGAGGGGGTGTTCACCGTGCGCGAGCTGGACACCAGCGGCGATCGGGATGAGCTGCTGGCGCTGGCCGCAGCCGCGGAGGCCCCCTCCGAGCACCCGCTCGGGGCGGCGATCAGCGCCGCGGCCCGCGAACGCGGGCTGGCGCTGGCCTCTGCCGAGGAGTTCGAGGCCATCCGCGGCCACGGAATCCGGGCGACCATCGATGGGGCTGCCGTGCTCGTGGGCAGGCCGTCGTTCGTCGCGGACCGCGCCGGCGGGCTGGGTCGGTTTGCCGAGCGCGCCGAAGAGCTCGAAGCGGCCGGGCGCACCGTGGTGGCCGTCGCCCGTGACGAGGAGGTCCAGGGGGTAATCGCGCTGGGCGACGAAATCCGCGCCGACGCCCCTGCGGCGCTGGAGCAGCTGCGGCGCCGGGGCATCACCCCGGTGATGGTCACCGGGGACAACCACCGCGCCGCGGTGGTCGTCGCCGAGAAGCTCGGCATCGACGAAGTCCGCGCCGAGGTCCTGCCGCAGGACAAGACCGAGATCGTGCGCGAGCTGCAGCAGCACGGCCGGGTGGCCATGGTCGGTGACGGCGTCAACGACGCGCCCGCGCTCACCCAGGCCGACGTGGGCATTGCCATGGGCAGCGGCACCGACATCGCCATCGAATCCGGCGACGTCATCATCGTCGGCAACCGGCTCGATGCCGTGCTCACCGCCCGCACCATCGGCCAGCGCGGCT
The DNA here is from genome assembly GCF_039542665.1 of Saccharopolyspora cebuensis. NCBI lineage: Bacteria > Bacillati > Actinomycetota > Actinomycetes > Pseudonocardiales > Pseudonocardiaceae > Saccharopolyspora > Saccharopolyspora cebuensis. Next base: position 31,816 of record NZ_BAABII010000023.1, on the reverse strand, counting down.
ACCGGCGGACCGTGCAGAACGTGACCCTGGCGTTCCTGTTCAACGGCATCGGCGTTCCCCTGGCCGCCACCGGGCTGGTCGAACCCATTTGGGCCATGGCTGTCATGATCGTCAGCGTTACGGCGGTCTTCGCCAATTCCATGCGCGGCAAGTGGTCCATGATGTTCTCCACCCTGCGCGACATCATCACACGCCAAGCGCTCACCCCCGCACCGACGGCATAAGCGCTTCTCCGGCCGGGGCCGCGATGGTCCGGCTGCGTCCGCATGGACCTAATAAGGGCGTCACCCGTCATGTGACCGGTGATGACCGGGCGGCAGGCGGTGGCGCGATCATTGCCCGGGCTCAATCAGCGTCCGGCGTCTTCTCGCCGGCTGCGCCCTGCTGGTCCTCGCTGTCGGTGTGGTTTTCGATGAGGCGGCAGACCACGGCGTGCTCGCCGCGGCGCTGGCTGTCGCGGGCGGAGCGGCGCACGGTAGCCAGGGAACGGCGGAGCTGGCGCAGGTCGGCCACAGTCCGGTCGATCTCGGTGATCCGGGCATCGAGGAGTTCGGTGACCCGCGCGCACGGCACGGATCCTTCGCGTTGCAGGTCGAGGATGTCTTTGATCTCGGTCAACTGCAGCCCGAGCGCCTTGGCCTGCCGGATGAACCGCAACACGCCGAGATCGTCCTCGGTGAACAGGCGATAGCCGGCCTCGGTGCGCTCGGCCGGCGGCAACAGTCCCTTGGATTCCCACAGCCGTACGGCTTTCGCGCTCACGCCTGCGGCCCGAGCCGCAGTTCCCACCGTCATGTCCACGACAGTCTCCCAACGCGTCGAGATTTCTCCCTTGACCTTACCCCAGCGGCAAGGTTCTAGCGTGTCGGTGAGCAAGAAAACGGCAGCTCGGACCTAGTGAGGAGCAGGCGATGGAATCGATCGTCATGCAGGTATCCGGCATGCATTGCGGCGGGTGTGCCCAGCGGATCGGCACCGTGCTGCGCCGGGTCGAGGGCGTACGAGATGTCCAGGCCGACCACGTCAGTGGACGCGTCGAGATCCAGATCGGTCCGGAGTTGGCCGACCGGGCCATGGTGGCCGACTTGACCGAGCGGATCGAGGCCGCCGGGTTCCAGGTCGTGGGAGAAGAGGTGTCGTCATGAGCACGACCACCGAGGAACGCAGCGAGCTGTGGGCGCCGGAACCGAGCCCGCACCCTGGGCACGAGCGGATCCGCGCGAAGATCGCGGGGCTGCACTGCTCGTTGTGCACCGGCACCATCGAGAAGGCCCTGGGCCGGATGGACGGCGTGGGCACGGTGGCGGTGAGCCTGACCCACGAACAGGTGCTGGTCGACTACGAGGCCGACCGCACCAGCCCAGAGGCGATCCTAGGCACGCTGCGCGATGTCGGCTACGAGCTGTACGACCCGCGCAAGCTCCGCGCGTTCGAAGACGAGGAACGCGACCTCATCCGCGAAGGCACGCGGCTGCTGGGCGCGGTCGCCGCCAGCCTCACCGCGATCGGGCTGATCGCCGAGGTCACCGGCATCTGGTCAGTGCTCGTGCCACTGACCGTGGTCGCGCTGATGGTGCCGGTCTCGTATGCCGTGCTGCGCCCGGCCGGGCACGCGAAGGCCACGGGTGGCGCGGCAGCGATCGTGGCGCCCGGCCTGGCTGCGCTGGGTGCCCGCGGCGCCGGGTGGCTGGAGCCGCCGGTGATCGGGTGGCTCGCCGGGGCGATCGGGATCGGCGTGGTGGTCGGCGTGGCACCGCACATCCTGCGCATGGCCTATCAGTCCGCCCGGCGCGGGATCCTCAACCAACACGTGCTGCTGGAGGTCGGCGCGTTCGCCGGCATCGCCGGGGGTTTGATCGGGCTGACCAACGTGTTGCCCGGCTATCCCACGGCGGCGTTCTTCGCCGTCTCGGTGCTGGTGGCCAACTACCACATCTTTTCGGAATGGTTGTCGTTGCTGGTCAAGACCCGCTCCAGCCAGTCGATCAAGAAACTGTTGGACCTGCAGCCCGACCTGGCCCGCCTGGTGACCACCGAGGGCGAGGCGGAGGTGCCCGTGGAGCAGGTGTCCGTGGGCCAGCACGTGCGCGTGCGCCCGGGCGAGCGCATCCCGCTGGACGGCACGATCCGCTCCGGCTATTCGGCGATCGATCTCTCCCTGGTCACCGGCGAACCCGTCCCGGCCGAACGCGGACCGGGCGAGGAGGTCGTCGGCGGGGCCATCAACGGCACCGGCAGCCTGCTCATCGAGGTCACCGCCACCGGCGCCGAAGGATTCCTCGCCCAGGTGGTGCGCCACGTCGAAGACGCCCGCGCCCTCAAACCCGGCATCCTGCACCTGGTCGACCGGGTGCTGCGCGTCTACACCCCCACCGTGCTGAGCATCTCGGCGCTCGCTCTGATCGCCTGGCTGACCGGCAGCTGGGTGCTGGCCGGGGAACCGGACGTGCGCCGCGCGGTGTTCGCCGCGCTGTCCGTGCTGGTGATGGGCTATCCCTGCGCGGTCGGGATCGCCGCGCCGCTAGCGATCGTGCGCGGCACCGGGCACGCCGCCGACCGCGGCATCGTGATGCGCACCGGTGAGGCGTTCCAGACCTTCCGGCTGGTGCGCCGCATCGTGCTGGACAAGACCGGCACGCTCACGAAGGGCACACCGACCGTGCGCGGCATTCATGCCCTCGATGGCGACACTGACGCGGTGCTGGCGGTGGCCGCCGCCGCGGAAAGCCACTCCGAACACCCACTGGCCCGCGCTGTCGTCGACGCCGCGCATGACAAGGGGTTGACCGTTCCCGAGGTCGAGGAATTCACCTCGGTCACCGGTGCCGGGGTCCGCGCCACCGTCGGCGGGCACACCGTGCTGGCCGGGAAACCGAGCCTGCTCACCAATGAGGGGGTCGACAGCAGCACGGTCACCGCCCCCACCGACCAGTGGGAGACGGCCGGACACACCGTCATCCTCATCGCCCGCGACGGGGCTGCCATCGGGTTGATCGCGCTGGGCGACGAGCTACGGCCCGACGCCACCGAGGCCGTAACCAGGATGCGCCAGGCAGGCATGGAACCGGTGCTCGTGACTGGCGACAACGAACGCGCCGCCGCCCACATCGCCGGCCAACTCGGCATCGACGAGGTCCGTGCCGGCGTGCTGCCGGAGGGCAAGGCCGAGATCGTGCGCGAGCTGCAGGCCGACGGCACCCGCGTAGCCATGGTCGGCGACGGCATCAACGACGCACCCGCGCTGATGCAGGCCGACGTGGGCATCGCCGCGGGTGGCGGCACCGACATCGCCGTGGAATCCGCCGACATCGTGCTGCTGCGCGACGAGGTCAGCACCGTCCTCGACGCCCGCGAGATCAGTGCCCGTGCCTACCGGCGCACCCGCGCCAACGTGGCCATCGCGTTCACCTTCAACGGCATCGGCGTGCCCCTGGCCACCACCGGCCTCGTCTACCCAGTCTGGGCGATGATCGCGATGGCCGCCTCGGTCACCTCGATCTTCATCAACTCCATCGGCACCCGCCCCTCCCTGCTGTCCCAAGCCATCGGCAGCGTCGGACGCACCCAGCAGAGCGCGAAGGAACGTCCGGAACCCGCGCAACCGGCCCACGACTGACTCTCCCGTGCGAGCGAGGGTGCCTCGCTCGCACGGTTCCACCACTCATCGCGATGAAGGAGCACGACGTGAGCACGCAGGCACAAACACCCGCCGCGCTAGTGATCGGCGCCGGGGTGATCGGGCTGAGCACCGCGATCACCCTGCGCCAGCACGGCTGGCGGGTCACCGTGGCCGCCGCCGACTCCGGCCCGGGAATCGTCTCCACAGTGGCCGGCGCGTTGTGGGAGTGGCCCCCATCGGTCTGCGGCCGGCATCACGACGAAACCCTGCTCGAACAATCCAAGAGCTGGGCCATGGTCTCCTACCGGCAGTTCCAACACCTGGCCACGCACCCTGAACACACCGGGGTGCATCTGCGCCCGGCCGTGTCCTACTTCCACCGGCCAGTCGACGAGCAACCACTGGAACTGGCCAAGATGCACGAAGTCGCCGCACACGTGCCGGGATTCGCCCACGATCCGGGGCTGATCGACCGCCACGGGATCAACCCGCGTGCCGGCGTGCTGGATGCCTACCAGTACACCGCGCCGATGGTCGACACCGACCGCTACAACGCCTGGCTGCGGGACCAGGCTCTGGCCACCGGTGTCCGCCTCGTCCCGCGCCGCATCACCGGCGACCTCCGCGACCACGAGTCAGCTTTGCTCACCGAGTTCGACGCGGACGTGATCGTCAACTGCTCCGGACTCGGCGCGCGCGAACTCGCCGGCGACACCACCCTCTCGCCGCACCGGGGAGCGCTGCTGTGGCTGCGCAACGACGGCACCAGCATGCCCCGGATCACCACCGCGCACGCGCTGGCCAACGACCCCTCCAGCCCGCAGCAGGACATGGTCTTCATCGTGCCCCGCGGCCAGGATCGGCTGCTGGTGGGCGGAATTGTCGAAGATGGCACATGGAACACCGACCTCACCCCGGACAACTACCCACCGGTGCGGGACATGCTCCGCCGCTGTCAGGAATTCCTCCCCGCCCTGGCCGACGCGGAACTTGACACCGACGACCCGGTGCGCGTGGGCTTGCGCCCCTTCCGGCGCGACAACGTCCGCCTGGAAACCGAAGCCGGCACCCGCATCGTGCACAACTACGGCCACGGCGGCGCCGGCGTCACCCTGTCCTGGGGCTGCGCCGACGACGCCACCCAGCTCGCGCACCAGCTCGTCGGGAACACCACCGCACCCGCCGCCTAGCCACACCAGTGCAGAGCCGGCTTCAGAGGACGGCCCGTCCCTACAGCCGGACGTGCGATCAGCGGTTACGAACTCGGTTTCCCGCGCGGCAGCGTGTGACGGAACGCGCAATCGTGTCGGTCTGTCGAGAACGTGCTTGACCTTTTCCCCGGGGGAAGGTTCTAGCGTTTCGCTGCTGACGCACCGTTGACTCGCCTTGGAGTCAACGCGTCCGGATCGCTGCAGGCATGTTTGAGGAAGGACTGGATGCCCCACGAACACGAGGACGCCTCCGACACCGTGGCCGGTGGATTGTCTCGGATTGACGTGCCGGTAGCGGGGATGACCTGTGCCGGGTGTGCCAATACCCTGCAGCTCGGCCTGGCCAAAGTCGCTGGCGTGTCGCATGTGGACGCGGATCTGGATGATGATCGTGTCACCATCCACGGTACGCAGTTGGACGAGACGCGGCTCCGCGCGGTGATCGAGGAACTCGGCTACACCGTTGGAATCGGGATTCAGGACACGGCACGCCGAGCTGGGTGGCTGCGGCCCGCGGCGATCGCCGCCAGTGTGGCGCTTGTGTTGGGCATGGGCACCGTGGCTTTCCAGATGAGCTCGGGAGCGTATTTCGCCGCTGGAGCGCTGCAGCAGCTCAACGCCCTGTTCAGCGAGGTCTCCGTGGCCACGGTGGGCATTGCGCTGCTGTTCGGCTTGGCCGTCGGGTTCGCTCCGTCCAGTTACGCCATGGCTCCAGCGGTCATGGGCCTGGTCACCAGCACGCAGACTCACTCCGCCGGACGCGCGGCTCGGCTGTCCGGGTCGTTCGTCGCCGGTATGGCTGTCGTCGACATGCTCCTCGGGGCCGCGATCGCGTCCTTTGGCACCGCGGCGTTGTCCTACCTCGGGGCGCACTTGGCCTTGTTCAACGCCGTCGTGACGGTGCTGTTGCTGGTGCTGAGCCTGGTGATCCTGCGGCTGTGGCGTCCTCGGCTGCCCTCGTTTCTGCCCCGATTGCGCCAGCGCCACACCGCGGGCGGGGCCTTCGCCCTCGGGATGCCGTTCGGATTGCTCACCTGCCCGGCCTGCACCCCGTTACTACTGCCCGTGGCGCTGGGCGCCGCGGCCACCGGCCAGGTGTGGTACGGGGCGCTGCTGCTCGGCGCTTTCGCCATCGGGCGCGGAATCCCGCTAGTGGTGCTGGGCACCTCCACCGCAGCGTTTCACAACATGCGTGGTCTGACCCGATGGGTGCCCTGGATCGAACGCGCCGTTGGGGTCCTGCTGCTCGTCGGAGCAGCCTACTTCGCCGCGGAATTCCTTGCCGTGGGCGGATTCCCGGCCTTGCTGAAGGGAATAGCGGGATGAGAAAGATCGTCATTCGCTCCGTCTCCCGCACCGCGCTCATAGGAACGCTGCTGGTCCTGATCGCGGGCATCCTTCTGGGCTCCACTGCGCACGCCGGTGCGACCGAACAGGCAACGCTTACCGTCGACGGGATGGCCTGTCCCAACTGCGAACGCACTGTCGAAGCAGTGCTGCGTGACAGCAAGGGTGTGCAGACGGCCGACGCCGACAGCGCCAGCCAGCAGGCCCGGGTTACCTTCGATCCCACGCGCACCTCGCCGGACGCGTTGGCCCACGCCATCAACACCCAGACCTACTACCGAGCCTCCACCGCCCGCGGCGACCACCCGGCACAACCCCCAGCCGGGAACAGCCAGGACCAGGCTGGTGCAGACAACACGGGCAGCGGAACCATCGCGCTGTTAGTCACGGCGCTCGGGATCATCGCGCTGGCCGGCGCAGGGCTCTTCCTCCGCCGCGCCCAGCAGCCCTCGCACAGGCAGTAGGAAACCACCATGGCCCGCGGCACGAAGCCGACAAAGGCCGCTGCGATCTCCTGCGGGCACGCGGTCTGACCGGTTGCTTCGCCTGCATTCCCAGGGGGTTCGCGGGCCTGTGTGCATACCCGCTTGATGATGTGGCCGGCCGATCCGCCGGCTACCGGAGCGAGCTCGATGCGGTGAAGCACGGATCCGCGGGTTGACCTTGCCGCGGGGGCAAACTTCTACGGTCACCGCAAACCACGGCACGGGTCGGCCGTCTCGGCGGGCCGCTGCGGCTTCCACCTCGCGGCGGGGCCAGTCGTGGTGGGCAAATCAGCAGCGTGGGTAGGGAGAAATATGCCGATGGATCAGGCGGCGCGAGCCGCACCTCGGGGCGCGGTGGCAAGCATTGTCGGCGTCACATCTATGGCGACGTTTCTGTCCAATTTGAGTTCCACGGGTACCTATTTGGCGGCCCCGGAGATCACCCGAGCTTTGGGGGTGGCGCAGCCTGCCTCGATCGTGAGCGTGATCGCGTATCTGGTGCCGTTCGCCGTGGTGATGCCGGTCATCGCCAAGCTCGGCGACGCGTTCGGGCACAAGCGCGTGCTGCTGGCCGGGCTCGGCCTATACGCGGCCGGGTCGCTGGCAACCCCAGCCTTCTCGGGTTTCATCCCGTTCCTCGGGCTGCGGCTGGTGCAAGGCCTCGGCGGGGGCATCATGCTGGTATCGATGGTGTTCATCGCCCGCCAGCTGGCTGATCGGCAGCGCGAAACCGGGCTGGGGATCTGGCGCGCGGCGCTACTGGCCGGCACCGTCGCCGGCCCACCGATCGGCGGGTATCTCGCGAGCCTGCTCGGGTGGCAGTCGATCTTCTGGGTCACCGGCCTGGCCGGGGCCGCCGCTTTCGGATGGGCGGCGGTGGGGCTGGAGGAGCTGCCCCGTCAGCGGGCGCGCCGGTTCGACTGGGTCGGCGCCGTGGCCTTCACGGTCAGCTTCACCGCCTTGGTGGTCGGGCTGGCCGCAGCCGGGTTCCTGCGCACCATGGGCGGCGGTGTCGCCACTGGGCCGGTGGCCACGCTCAGCTCCCTGGCGCCGGTGTTCCTGGGCATCTTCGTGGTGGGGCTGGCCGTGCTGATCGTCAATCAGCGGGTCAACGCGCAGCCGTTGTTCGCGTCGTCGTTGTGGCGCAATCGGCAGTTCGTGCTGGGCAACGCGGGCACGTTCCTGGTGTGCGTGGGCATGTTCTCGGCGATGATGTTCACCTCGCTGATGCTGCGCAACGTTTTCGACTTCCCCGCGATGCAAGCCTCCAACGCGCTGTTGCTGATGACCGTCGGCGCCGTGGTCTTCGGGATCTGGGGCGGGTCCCTGGCCGGCCGGTTCGGCCCCAAGCTGCCCTGGGCCACCGGGTTCGTGCTCACCGCGGCCACGTTCGTCGCGCTGGCGGTGTTCGTCTCCCCGGTGACCTCGGCGGTGTGGCTGTTTGTGCTCGCCCCGCTGTCCGGGGCAGGGCAGGGCCTGCCCCTGGGGCCGACCGCCTCGGTGGCGCTACAGGATGTGCCCGCCGAGACCAGCGCGGAAGCCACCGGCTGGTTCGACTTCTCGCACAACATCGGCCGCGCCGTGGCCATCGGCGGCCTGGGCGCACTATTCGTACCCGGCGAGGCGGCCAGCTACACCACCATCTTCTGGGTCAGCGCCGCCCTCACCACCCTCGGCGCGGTCCTGGTGCTCGGCCTCAAACGCCCCACGCCCGTCGCCGAGGCCCAGCCCGCGCCAGCGACCTAACCCACCTCCCGCCATTCCCGCGCCGGACTCCACGCCGCGAGTCCGGCGCGGGCAGCACAAGCCCGACTGTCGACCCGACGACACGGGTCGCGACGAGACCGAGACAAGGAAGACGTGTGTCCGATCAAGCCGCCCCTCCCGCCGCGCCCCGCGGCATGCTGGCCCTGCTGACCACGGCCGCATTCGTGATCTTCGCGCAGATCTTCATGATCGCGCCGATCCTGCCGGCCCTGGCGCGGGACTTCCACACCACACCGTCCGTGGTCGGGCTGGCCGTGCCTGCCTACCTCGTGCCCTACGGAGCCATGGTGCTGCTGTGGGGGCCACTGTCGGACCGGTGGGGACGCCGCCCGGTCATCCTCACCTCACTGGCCGCCTTCACCGCACTGGCCGCCGCAACCCCGCTGGTCAGCGACGCACCATGGTTCATTCTCCTGCGGCTGGTCACCGCGCTGGGCGCCAGCGGCGTCGTACCCATCGGGCTAGCACTGATCGGCGATCTCGTGCCATACCAACGCCGCGGCCGAGCCCTGGGATGGCTCTTCGGCGGCATGGCCGGCGGCATGGCCCTGGGTGCTGCTGGCGGCGCGCTCGGCGAACCCTTCCTCGGCTGGCACGGCCTGTTCGGCACCGTGGCCGCGATCGGGCTCGTGCTGCTCGCCCTCGGCACGCGGCTCATCCCAGCCACACCGCGGCCCGCCGCACCGCCCCCAGCTCGCATGGTCGCCGCCGGATTCGCCAGCCTGCTGCACACCCCACGCGGACGGCGCACCTACGGCTACGTGCTGGTCAACGCCGTGCTGCACTCCGGCATCTACACCTGGCTCGGGGTCTATCTGCACCAGCACTTCGGCCTGGACGAAACCCACATCGGCCTGGCCCTGCTCGGCTACGGCATCCCCGGGCTACTACTCGGACCGGTCATCGGGCACCTCGCCGACCGGTACGGCCGCGCCCGCATCATCCCGCTCGGGCTGGCCGTGGCCGCCGGATGCGCCGCACTACTCGCCGTCGAGCCCGCGCTGGCCGCCGTCCAGGCCGGCATCATCACCCTCTCGTTGGGCTACGACATGACCCAACCGCCCCTGGCCGGCATCGTCACCGACCTACCCGGACACCGCGGTCAGGCCATGGGACTCAACGTCTGCACCCTCTTCATCGGCATGGGCACCGGTAGCCTCGCCTTCCAAGCCATTCTGCTGCCCGCAGGCTTCCCCACCGCCCTAGGCGCCTTCGCCGTCGTGGCACTGGTAGCCGCTGGTCTTGCCGCAGGACTGTTCCGTCGCGAACGACCCGCCGAACACCCCGAACCGGCCCGCTGACACAGGTGCCCGGCCCGGACTGTTCAGGCGGACACATTCCTGGCACCCGCAGACGGTCTCGGTGAGCGCCGACATCGCTCACAGGCATTCGTTGTAGGCGGCGATCTCCTCAGCCGCTTGCTCCAGGGCCGCGATGATCCTGGCAAGGCGCTCCGTTGCCGCAGATGCCGCGGTCACCGCTGCCTGCGCCGAACGATGATCGCTTCCCCTCCAGGCAGAGGCCAGGCTCGCCCGAGCATCCTCGGTACTTCGGCGGGCCGTGGAGAGCGGGGAAACAGGAAGTTGCGCTGCCAGACTCGTCAACTCAGTACGAAGTTCCGCAACCGACATGCACACAGCATGTACTCGACCCCCGACACCACGCGATCAAGCAGGCAGGAACATCGGTTGCGGCGAGTCCGACCGCTGATCGTCAGCGGCTATGCATGGTCGACTCCGGTAAGACGGCTGGGGCTGCCCTGTGGGCGGCCCCAGCCCATGCCGACGGCTCAGGCGGCAAGCGCTTCGCCGCTGGGAAGATCGAATTCCGCAATGCGGACGCCTGCGACGAACGCGGACCACTCACCTGGCGTGTACGACAGGACCTGCTCCGGAGTGCCGTGCGCACGAAGACTTGCCCCACCGTCCGAGTTGATCAGGATCTGGATCACGGTGTTGGAGCCTGCCGGTGCACGTCCAGCGACTTCGTCCAAAAACCGTGCCCAGTGACCAGCAGGGACACTCAGAACCGGGCCGGCACCGCGGTCCTTGCTGTCGCGGATGTGGACGAGATCGGTGCCGAAGAAGACCTCGACGCACTGATTGCCGTCCGGGTTGCTGAAGGTGCTCTTGAACCACGCCCCAACGATGCTGCTACGGCGAGTTGTGCTGGTGTTGTTGGAGGTCATCTCCGCTGGTTTCCTTCGTCTGTTCCTGCTTCGTTGGCTGCGACGTCATAGGGTGCCGGCGAGATCAAGTAGGAAGCGACGCGTCTGCTCCGGGCCTGATGCCGCGGCTTTCTGCTGCTCCCACAAGGTCAGGTACCGGGTCGTTCGCTTGCTGTCGTCCACGTACGTCCCACCATCGTGTTGCTCCAGGTAAACGATACTGACCGGTGGCCGGGTGTCGTAGCCGAAGATGCTGTAGTCATGCCCTTGGCCCATGTAGTAGCCCGTGCTGAACGGCACGATCTGTAGCTCGACGTTCGGCCGGTCCAGGGCCTCGACCAGCCACATGGCCTGCTCTTTGACGATCTCCGCGCTCCCGGTGGTACGGCGCAGCGCGGCCTCATCGATGACGAACCAGAACTGCTGGTCGGTGTTATCGAGCACGCGTTGGCGCGCCAGCCGGTCCGAGGTGTCTCGGTCGATCTGCTCCTGGCTCGGCGAGGGGCGCCATGCGCGGAACAGGGTGCGCATGTATCGCTCGGTCTGCAGCAGGCCAGGCACGACCATGGCCTGACACGAGAAGAAGCGCTGGCAGCTTGGTTCCATGTCCACCAGCAGGCGCATGTGCTGGCGAAACCGTGTACTGAACGCCCCGCGCTTGGTCCGGCGGTTGCCTTCGGCTTGCAGGTCGCGGGCATAAGCCTGGTCAGTCTCGCTGGCTCCGTAGCGCTCCAGCAGCGCATCCAGCTCCATCGGCCGGATACCGCTGCCGGACTCGATGTGCGCGATCTTCTGCTGGGTACAGCGCAAGACCTCCGCCGCGTCATCCTGCTTCAACCCGGCTTCGACACGCTGCCGGGCGAGTTCATTGCCCAACACGATCTTCATCACCGCTGGCGGGAGCTGCTGGGCCACGCCTACCTCCGTATCGCAACCAGCCTGATCACGCATGGCACAGGCTAATTCACCCGATTGTACGTGTACTCAACTTGAGTACACGAGTTACGGTCTAGGTCAAAGTCAGATGCCGAACCGCTACATCCGCGAGGTTGCTCCTATGAGTACACAAGTTATGAGGGTACTCGATGAGGACGCTGGCGATGGTGGCGCACCCCAAAGGCATCTCTGTCCAGCAGCAATGCCACCGAATCTCGCGAACCACCGGCCCAGGCATGCTCGGTCGCGTCGCCCCGTCGGGGCCGACCGGCCGAGCCGCCGGCGGCGGGTAGCGCTGCGTCGAGTCCCCTTCCCGCGAGCGACGACTCCGCGTGCTACCCGCCGCTCTCTCCTCGTAGTGCGACTGCAGCTTCTCGATCGTCCTGCCCGATCCGCTGCCTGCACGGCGGTCCCCCGAACGGATCGGTCAGGGCTCGACCACGGCGGCCCCGCGGATGCCCCGAACTCCGTCGGGGCCGCCGTGGCGTCTATGACCCCCGGTGGGCAGGCGTTGACCCCGACCTCCGCCTGCCCACCGGGTTCCACTTCCAACCCGAACGCAGGGGACCCGTCATGAGGCGGCGCAGGCTCGCGAACACCGTGCTCGCGCTGCTGGAGCACGCAGGGTGGATGGCGTCGGCTGACTGGATCGTGCGTTGTCGCGACGAGCGAGGCCGCAAGGCGCAGCTGCGGGTTGGAGTGTCCACAGACGGGATCATGATCGACACGTCCCAGTCGGGACGGCTCACGCTCACCACCACCGAATCAGGGCAGCTTCGAGCGGCCCTGCGTGACGCGTTGCTGACCCGCGCGCCGCTCGTGCCGTCGGAGCCGCCAGCGCCCCGTCGCCCCGGCACGCCTGGCGCCCAAGCGTTGCCCGCGCCAGACGGCGTCGCACACCCACGTCTCGCGAGGACTTCCCGTCGCCCGTCTCCTCCCGCCCCGAGCGAAGGATCGGAGGATCGCCATGGCAAGCACAATGCACCGAGGTGGCCCGACATCGACCCCGACTGCCGCCTGCGCCGAGCAGCGTGACCTCGCCGCTGGCGTGGAGTTCTACCGTCACTTGGGTTGGCCAACCAGCCTCGACGCTCGTCGGCGGCGACTCGTGGTGCATACCGGCAATGCGCTCGACGCGCTGATCCTCCCCGCGCAGTTGGCCAGCGCTGTCGCCACCGAGTTGAGCACGAGCCTGATGAGCGGCCCCGTCAGCACCGGCAGCGACACCGATGGTGGACCTTCCTGACGGCGCCGTGCCAGCGGGCCAATCTGGAGCTGCCCGCCGAGCTGCGAACAGCCAGGGTGCGTGCCGTCCCGCGCGGCGGTCATGTCGTCGTGCCGCACCCGGCCGATGCCGAGCACTGGCCACAGCGCCCGCAGCAGGACCGACCGCTGCCGCCTTGGTCCGCTGTCGTGGCGATCGCCCGCAAGGTTCTCCAAGCGCGGCATTGACCAACCGCACCCGCATTTCCGGGGTCCGACATCGCGCTGCCCACCGAACACGGCAGTAGCACCACATGCCCGCCCATCCATCGCCATCGAAAAAAGGTTCGTCATGCGTATACCTCTGGACGAAGTCACCGCCACCACGCCCTGTCCCGGCGTGCTTGGAGCCCGGACGAGGCATTACCCGCGGATGACTTCCGGCAAGCCCGTCACGATGCCCTACGTCATGAACGGGCCGCTCGGTCAGCATCAGATCGTCATGCCGTCGCTGTGCGCCAATGAGTACCTGGTACCGCCGCGCTTCGACGAAGGCGAGCCGACCGAACCGGTGTGCGTGGAATGCCGGGACCGGCTTGCCGCCCTGCAGGACGACCGCACTTCGCTACGGCTCCGTACGACCGCTCCGGTTAGCACGCCGGCCTGATCGACGTCACACATCCGATGGATGCCGGCTTGCTGTGGGGCGTCACGAACTTCGCGACAGCACGGGGAATCCGATCACGGGCGTGTCTACCTCTGACCACAGCGGACGTCATAGCGCGGAAACGATGGAGGAGCCAACCGTGCCGTTTTTTGCCTTCGAGCGAGCACTCTTGGCCACTCCAACCGAAGAGCTACCAGCAGTTCTCAACGATGAACCGCAATGGCCAACGGTCGACATGGACGACCCCGACATCAAGGAAGAGAGACACCGCGCCGCCGAGGTCGCGTTCCAGCGAACAGAACCGGAACGAGCACCACAGCAAAGAACTGGTCAGTGGCAACCACCTATGACCGGGGACGAGCTAGCGCACATGCTCGAACTGATGCGCAAGAAGTGGAATATGTAAGGAATTCTATCGTGCGACACCTCAAGAAACCCGCGTCAGGAAGCTATTGCGGCCCGGACGCGCCGCTGCGTTTCATCCTTGGCGTTCTGATAATGGTGGCACTATTGGCCGCTGCCTCGCTTGTCCTCGACGGCCAGCCACTCGGTGGGTGAGCCATCGTCCCATCCTCACGGCATAGTACTGCCAGATTGGCGCGATCAAGGCATTCAGCCCCCAGGAGCGGAATCAGCTCGTTGTGGAGCGGCACTCTCGCTGAACGCCTCACCCAAGATACGGTGGACCGTGTCGTCCAGTGGGGATTCTTCAGGAATGACGCGCTCTTCGGTAAAGCCGAGTTGATCCGCTGCCCGGTACCACTTCTGCATCTCGTCATGGCCAAACTCGGCGGCCTGTGGCCGTGTTTCGTGTCGTCGTAGGGTCTCGGCCCAGGAAATGTCGAAGTAATAGAACGTCGTCCCGCCGACATGATCACGGCGCAGCCGGTCCAGCATGTCTCGGTAGCGCGCCGCGTGCATGATTCCCTCGCAGATCACGTGCCACCCGCGGTCAAGCGCGAACCGTATAGCCGTAGAGATCAGCTCGATGTTCGCCCCGCCGGGAACATCGCGCTCCTTGAGCACAGTCCGGCGAAAGTAGTCTTGCTCGATCAGCGCGACGCTGCGACCAAGCTGCGCGCGCAACCGGCGTGCGGTCGATGACTTTCCCGAGCCCGAGGGGCCGCGGAGCACAACGAGCCGTGAGTTCTTGCTTCCGGTCGGGCTCGTCGCCGACGGCGCTGATGCTTGCTCGTCGAGCATGGGGTCGTCAGCGGTTCTGCAATGACTGGAGGACGGGCATTGCCGCGATCTGGTCTGCGCTCAGATCCTCCCAGTGGAGTCCGCTGGGGCGGCGCGGCGGCGTGCAGGTGATGACTTCGTCGGTCGTGACGATCACGTCGACGCTGAAGTCGTGGTTTGTCTCGGGAATGTCGTCCTCGATCACCTGGAGCGGATGCACGGTGGTGACGATCGTGGTGCTGGGACCGATCAGACCGGCCTGGGCAAGCAGGGCGACTTCGATGTCCGAGTAGCCGGCGCCTTTGCCGATGCGCACGCCATGGCGGTTGACGGCGACGCTGCCGCACACGATCAGGTCGACCGGCCGCAGCTCATCCAGGCCGACGTTGCGCGCGACCGACGGCGCGGTACGGCTGGAGGCGGCGTCCTCGGCGGACACGGTCAGCTCAGCGGGGTCGAGTAGGTAGAAGGGCTGCGGTGGCGCGAGCTTGGGCGCGGCCATGTAGACCACCTTGCCTTCACGCAAGGCGCGGGCGCGGGCCGGGAGTTGAGCTTTGTCCGGCACGGCCTTGATCACCCTTGTGTCCTTCCACACCGGCAATGCCGCGAGTCGATCAGCGGCAACGTCGGCGCCGATGAAGTTCGGGATGCGCCCGTACGCACTGCCTTCGCCAGCGACGACACCCTGCTGGTCCAGCAGGTTCCACACCTTCCGCCGGATGGTGTCCTTGCGCGCATCCACCTCGGTCGTGGTCACTGTGTGCGGCTCCTCGTCACGCTGTGGTCATCAGGGAGAACAGCCGATCGTAGATGTCCTGGACGACGGGCTCGCCACGCCAACGGCGGAGTTTGCGTACGGCGTCGGAGACGATGTTCAACCCGCCGCCACCCCGGGTGGCCTCCAGGACATCGATGGCATCGTGCAGGCTCGCCGCAGCCGCATCGAGGTCACGCTGATGCAGGTGAGCGAGGCTGAGGTTGCCCAGCACGATCGCACGGGACTTGCTCTGCGCGGTCATGGCTTGAGCCACAGTGACGAGAATGCGCTGGGCGCGGCGATGGTCACCCAAGAACAGATAGCAGGAGCCGGCCAGCCGATCGAACTGGGTCTCGGAGAACAGATGCGCCGCACCGTCGGTAGCCCGGACGCCGCTGAAACTGCACTCCGCGGCGGCCAGGGCTGACTCGCACCGCCGTGCGTCGCCGAGCATGGCGTGGGCCTCGGCCGAGTGCAGCCGCGCCAGCCCGGTTAAGACGTTGCTGGCTGAGCGCGTGACCTCGGCAGTCTGCTCCGTCAGCCGGAGTCCTTCGATGGGATCGCGCTCACCGTAGAGCGCGAGATAGCTCGTGCGCAGCAGCGCATGCCCTTCGGCAGTCGGGCTGTCGATCTCGCGGGCCGCAGCGGTCGCCTGATCGAAATACTGCCGCGCGGCCCGGTGATCTCGGCGCTGGGAAGCATCCCACACCAGCTACCCCATCAAAGTTGCCGCCGTGGCCTCAGCCGCGAAGAGATCGCGCTGCAGAGCGCCATCCCCGCCGCTGCGGGCGAGGAAGCCGATCTGACCGAGGGCCTGGCCGGTACCGGCCAGCAGGGATGTCGACGGCATCCAGTCATACCGCTCGTCCAGGCCACGGACTTCCTGC
This sequence comes from Saccharopolyspora cebuensis, assembly GCF_039542665.1. Classification (NCBI taxonomy): domain Bacteria; kingdom Bacillati; phylum Actinomycetota; class Actinomycetes; order Pseudonocardiales; family Pseudonocardiaceae; genus Saccharopolyspora; species Saccharopolyspora cebuensis. The sequence goes on along the minus strand of NZ_BAABII010000023.1, from coordinate 15,588 downwards.
CACAGGCGCTCCACGGTGACCGGGTCCGGGCTGCTCGGGGAGCGGAGGGCATACCCGACCCGTCCCCTGCTCGGGGGCTTATCCGGGCCTGCTTCCGGCGTGAGGAGGTCGATCAGCTCGGTGGGCGAAACACCGAGCGCGCGGGCGAGCCAGGGCTGCTTGCGCGGCGGAGGGGTGGTCTCTCCAGACTCCCACCGATAGATCGTCGACCGATCGGTTCCCATGCCCACGGCGGCGGCAAGCTCCTCTTGGGTCATCCCCATCGCGCAGCGCTGCCGCGCAAGACGCACCCGCTTGCCGGACATGTACGCGCCCCCATTCGACCAGTGTCACCCCATGATCCTCGTCGGATTTTCGCAGGTCAAGGACCACACAGCGGTGCGGCAATCCAGGTTTCAGAAAGCGGTCCAGGTCCACGGCCGCGGGATCTCGCCCCGCAGGCATGCGATGCGGTGGCGTGTTTCGCGTGCGGCGTGGGCGCTGTTGGCGGCCTTGCCGAGGACGAACACCACCCAGCGCAGCTCCTGGATATCGGCGAAGACGCGGAACGCGGAGCTGGTCGTGACATCATGCCCGCCGTAGGCAGCGACGAAATCGTGGTAGTCGGTGCTGCTCAGGCGGGCGAAGTCGACATGGTCGACCGCGATGGGGATCAGGTCCCAGTCGGGGTGCCCTCGTGCCACGTGTTCGAGGTCGAGTAGGACCGGTGTGCCGGTCTCGGGAACGGCGACGTTGCCTTGCCAGGCGTCTCCGTGGACGACACTGTCGGACTGGTCGATCCCCAAATTGCCCAGTTGTTCGCGCAGCTCCTCGACACGTCGGACCAACCAGTCTCGGTCGTCCCCAGGCAGATGCTGGGCTGCGGCAACGCGCTCGTCGATTCCCGCGAAGGGATCGAAGCGGGGTAGCTTCGGGTGCGTCGGCGGGCTGAGCGCGTGCAACGATCGCAAGACTGCACCGAGTTCTGCCGTCGTGGCCGGGCGATGCTCCGGTAGCTGTTCCCACCAGGTCACGGGCCGACTGCCCACGACGGTCGGCTGCTGAACGCCGTCGAGCGCCCTGACCACAGCGAGGTCGGAGTCGGTGAGCCATCGAGCGACCTCGACCTGCCGCGCGGCGTTGTCGTGGGTGTGCTCAGGCCCGATCCGTGCAACGACACGGCCGGGTAGCTGGTACATCACGTTGGAGCCATCGCGAATCATGACCGCGTTCGTGGCATCGAGGCCAGCCAGTTGCGCTGCAGTGGCGAGTACGTTGTCTGCCGTCTCCAGAGGTGCCGTCACCCCGCTGATGGTGTCAGGTCGACGGCCGCCCCAACGTGGCGATGTCGTGCCGCAGCTCGGCGACGTCGCTGAACTGCACGTGCGGGGTGGCACTTCGAGCAAGGCCGTGGAGTTCGGTCATGAGCCGTTTCGACCGTAGTGCGGCGGTGTCGATCACGGCTTGGCGGCCGATCGGCACAGCTTCCCGCGGGTACCCGGTCGACATCATCAATGAGGCAAGCCGGACGCGGGAGAACGTGCGCGAGCGAGGATAGTCAGCCGCCTGTAGCTCGACTGCGGTGGTGAGCCGACCGGCCGCCAGCTCCGGGTTGCCGCGGGCCTGTGCGATGGGGATCAATGCCTTCCCGGTGCTGCCCTGGTGCTCGGCGGCGTCGTAGTAGCAGAGCCAGGGCGGGTCCGCGTCGGGGTCGTGGTCAGTGAAGTGGGCGTCAGCACGGTCGACGTCGGCTTGCGCTTCGGCGTGCCGGCCGGTCAGCGCCAGTAGCCGGGCTCGGATCGTCGTCAGCATCGCCCGAGCCGTGGCGGTGAGTCGATCAGCGCGTACTTGGGCGAACTCGATCAGTTCCAAGGCGTCGTCGAGATCGCCCAGGTACGCGGCTTTGCGTGCCATCTCCGCCAGCGTGTTGGCCCGCAGCGCCCACGAGCCGGCTTCGTCGGCGCACCAGAGGGCGAACTGGAAGCACCGGTCAGCGGCGGCGTAGTTGGCGATGTCGAACGCCGAGAAGGCAACGACGCTGGCCAGGTTGCCGACCGCTTCAGCGACGCACCGGTGCACCTGGTTGGGGGCCTGGACGTCCAGAAGCTGCCCTGACCAGCGCAATTGCGCCGCTGCGGCCTCACAGGAGAGGCCCCCGCCGAACAGGTTCTCCGACATCGCTACGGCACGAGTGGTCGCGCGCACGTGTTCGACCTCTGTCCAGCCGAGCCGTGTGGGCAACGGTGTCTCGACGACGGTGCTGGCCAAGAAGTCGCGCGGGCCATTTCCGATGTCGATTCGGCCCCGATAGTTGTGGGCGCGCCTGGGAGTCGTGACCTCAGTCAACGGCTGTTGAGACCGGAAGGTATCGCTTGTTCCGATGCCCCGCGTCGTCGCCGGCACAGGGCTGGGGTTGTCGTCGATTACGAGGAGGTTTGCCAGCTCTGCCGGGGTCACGCTGAGCGCGCGTGCCAGCTTGGGTTGCAGGTCCGGCCGCGGTGCCACCTCCCCGGACTCCCACCGGTAGATCGTCGACCGCTCGACACCAAGCACGGCGGCAAGTTGTTCCTGGGTCAGCCCGATGGCGTGACGCTGGCGCGCGAGCCGGTCCCGCTTACCTGGCACGTGACCACCCCTCGCCGTCAACCGCATCCATCCGATCCCGCCAGCATATGCGCAGTTCACAGGCTTGCGCGCAGCAACCGTGCAGCATCTGTGCAGCGATTCTGCTCTGGTTCATCGTGCACCCCGCCGGTTGACTGCCAGCTGAGCACCCCACCGAAGCGGACACGGACCGCTTGGCGAACACCGGTGCTCGGACCTGAATAAGGGGCTCGCTGCTTACGAGGAGACATTGTGACGCTCCCTCAGCGATTCGTGGGCGAAAGCGCACCACGATCCCGTTGCGTAGACCGTCGGCTCGCACCGCACGCCATCCCGCACCGTCCGACCGGTGCAGGCTCGCCGCCCTCCGCGTATCGAGCGATCGGGAGGAACCGGTGCTGATGAGACGACTGCTGACGACCCACCGTCGCTCGCGCGTGCGTAGCGAGAACGCACATGTGCACGACCGCATCCCATGCCGGGATGGGCGCGGACGACGCGCGCGCATCACAGTCCACGAGCTGGCAAGCGGGAATGTACGGGTCGAATTCCCTGCGCACGGTCCCATCACCGTGCAACCGCTCGACGTTGGGCGTCTGCGTCGAGCACTCCGGTCAGCCGCAGCGCCGCCCGAAGCGGCAACGTGCCCCCGGCAAGGCTACTTCGCTTCATAGGTCTACTGACCCGCCGCGCCGCCGACGGCTTCACAGCCGCAGCGCACACAGGCCGCGGTGGAGGTGAAGCGCGCCCCGACCTTCACCTCCACCGCGCACCACCGACCAAGGAATCCGGAGAATGAGCGCCAGAATCGACACTGCTTCCTCGCACTCACACCACATCGAGACGGCCGCACTCTCGGGTAAGCCCGGAATTCACCGTCATCCTCGCCACGCGGTCGTGATCGCCTCCGGCGGCCTTGATTCGACCGTGCTCGCCTACTGGCTCCATGCCCGCGGAACGCAGTTGACCCTCCTGTCCTTCGATTACGGCCAGCGTCATCGAGTCGAACTGCGCTACGCGGCGGCAGTGGCATCGGCCCTGGAAACGCGTCATGAGGTGGTCGACCTGTCCGCGCTGGGACGCGTGCTCGGCGGATCAGCGTTGACCGACTCGGGTGTAGGGGTTCCGGACGGCCACTACACCGACGAAACGATGCGGGCCACCGTGGTTCCCAACCGCAACGCCATCATGCTCGACATCGCGGTGGCGATGGCGGTTGTCACGAAGGCCGACGCGGTCGCGTTCGGTGCTCACGCTGGCGACCACCCGATCTACCCGGACTGCCGGGAGAGCTTTACGACGAGCTTCGCGCGAACGGCGCACGTGGCGAACGAAGGGTTTCTCCCCAGCGACTTCCAGCTGGTGGTGCCGTTCCTGGCTAACTCCAAGACCGACATCGTGCGACTGGGTGCCGCGCTTGGCGTCCCGTTCGAGCAGACGTGGTCGTGCTACCGCGGCGGTGCACAGCATTGCGGCACGTGCGGCACGTGCACGGAGCGCCGAGAAGCGTTCCGCGACGCAGGCGTGACCGACCCGACGACCTACGCCGTGAGGGACGCGTGATGGCGGCCGATGCGCAGCCGGACCGCATGGAAAGACCTGAGTGGGGCCGTCTTTCCCGTCCCGACGCGCGTGTGCTGGGATGCGCGTTCGCCTCACGAGATGATGGGATCGTTCCCGCCACTCAGGCGGCGCCGACTTTAGCGCACGTGGAAACCACAGCACCAGCGGGCACTCCTGCCACTCCGCAATCGCACTCGTTGATGCCTTTCTTGAGCGAGAAGCATCTCCGTCGAGCGCTGCGCGAGTGCGGGCGACGGTCTTCCAGTCCTGGAGCCGACCGGATGACCTGGGGTGATCTTCGTCGGCAGGCAGGAGTAGTGATTCCAGACCTCGCCGCGCAGCTCGCTACGGGTACGTGGTGCCCTGGACCGCTTCGAGAGCTGACGATTCCCACCTACACCGGGAAAGCGATGCCGACCGCGATCCCCACGGTAGTGGATCGGCTCATACACCGGGCGGTGCGGAACGCGGTGGAGCCGGTGCTTGAAGCACGGGCGTTCGCGTGTTGGGTCTCAGGATACCGGCCACGGCGGAACCGCAACACGGCACTTCGCCAGGCGGCGGGATTCTTGTCCGATGGGTACCGATGCGTGGCCGACATCGACGCAGCCAGGGTTTCCGAGGGCGTCGGTGTCGACGAAGCGGTGGACTGGTTCGCTGAGTGCGTCCATGACGGCACCTTCCTTCGCCTGCTTCGCACCGTGCTCGCAGGATTGCCCAGTCCTGTGGTGCCGGGGTCAGGACTGGCTCCACTCCTGATCAACCTTCGTCTGTCGCAAGTAGACAGAAGGCTATCGGGCCTTCGGGTCGTGCGGTTCGCCGACAACTACTGCGCTTTCACCGAAACGGTCGCGGACGCCGAGGAAGCATTCCGGTGCATCAGTGACGCCATGGCTGCTGTGCGGCTGGAGCCCAACGCGGCCAAGAGCCGCGTGCGACGCCAGGCCAATGCCGAAGACCTCTTCCTCATCGACGGATAGCGCAATGAGCCTTGATTGGATCGAAATCCCGGGCGGCACGTGTTTGTTTGGAGACCAAGCACGCCCTATCACGGTGCCCACGCTGCTGTGGACACGCACGCCGATCACCCAGGCACAACTGGGCGACGTCCCCCGCGAACACCGTCCAGCTACACATATTGACCAGTCCACGGCTGACCGCGTCTCTTGCCAGCTCGGGGGAAGACTGCCCCGCTCAGTGGAGTGGGAGTGGATGGCCTCCGGAGCCGAACGACGGGTGTGGCCATGGGGGAACGCGCCCTGGGGTCCCAAGTTGGCCAATCTCCGGGACTCGGGCTACGAGGACACGACCGATGTTGCCGCACATCCGGAGGGGGCGACGCCGGATGGGATGCTCGACGTGGCAGGGAATGTCTGGGAGTGGACCGCCAGCTCCACTATGGGAGACGGCTTCGTGATCCGCGGCGGCTCCTATGCCTCGCCGCCCCTGTACGCGCGGTGCACGTTCCTCAACTCCGCACCGGCCGAACTTCGGTCTCCCGGCATCGGGTTCCGGGTGGTGCGTGAGCCGTGACGACACCTGTTCCCGCTGAACACGGTTTGATCGTCGCTGGATGCTCGCGGCGGAAGAAGTCGACCCCGGCGCCGATCCCCGCCTTGGACCTCTACGAGGGCGGGTGCATTCCCGGACTTCGGGATCGTCTCGGAGCCAACGTTCAATTGCGCCAGCGGATTCGGATCGTGTCAGCGCTCTACGGCTTGCTCCACGCCGACTCACCGATCATGCCCTACGACCGCCGCCTGACTGATTCTGCCGACGCCGATGTCCTGCGCCAGCGCGTAGCTCCGAATCTCGCGGGTGAGTTGGCTGCCGTGACGCACGTGTTGGCGGTCGTCGAACCCCTGTACCTGCTCGCCCTGGAGCCGGTGGTGCGCCGCCTCGACGCGATCCGTCTGTATTGGATCTCCGCCCCGCGGGATTGGCATCGCGCCGCTGCAGTCCTCGACACCTGGGGGTGGACATGAACGTCTCGCTCACCAAGACCTTGGCACACCGCGGAAATGACCACGCGGGCCACACACGAAACTTCGAGCGGACGACGGGGATTGCCTGGCATGCCCCCGTTCCGTCCGGCTGGGTCGGCGGTCGGCGCCTGTCGGTGGTCCTACCCGCACACAACGTCGGTTACTGCCTGACGATGGTGCTCGACGCGTTGGAGGCACAGACCTACGGGCGCCGCTTCGAGGTGATCGTCGTCGACGACGCCTCAACAGACGCCACCGCGAAGATCATCGCAACGCATCCGGCCGTCACAACAGGACTGCGGCTTCCCACCCGGCACGGTGCGGCCACCGCCCGCAACCTGGGCACCTACATCGCCCAAGGCGAGACCGTGCTCTACGTCGACGCCGACATGCTCCTGCCGCCCACGACCGTGGCCGACCTGGCGGCGCGTGCCACCGACCACGCCGTGCTGACCGGATTCCGGCACAACCTGCCGCACGGCGCTGCCTGGCCCGACGCCGGCCCCGATCTCACCGCCGACCACCGAGTCACCTGGCGACCACCGGTGAACACCTCCTTGCTCTACAGCGGCATCACCCTGCGAGAACCCGTCGATGGCCGGCCACTGGAGCACACCCGCGACTTTCGCGACCTCGGCCACGGGCGGGCGTACTACGACTGGGATCTGCAGCGCATGGTCGTCACCGCGCTGCTGGCCGTACCCCGCGCCGCGGTCCTGGACGTCGGCGGATTCGACGCCGAGTTCGGGCGCATCGGCTGGGGTATGGAGGACACCTATCTCGGCGCCTGCCTCATCGCCGCCGGGCTCCTGGTGATTCCCCTGCGCCAAGCGGTCGGATTCCATCTCGATCCACCCGACGCGGCCGAGCAATGGCAGCACAAGCTCGGCACCTGGCCAGCCACCCTTGCACGCTACCGAGCCCTGCTCGGCGAACCCGCCCGCTCCGGACGACGCGCCGCGCTCACCGCCTCGATGAACTCCCTGTTGCACTCCTGCGAGGTCTTGCGATGACAACCGTTCACCACACCGCGATCACCACCACGACGAACCGAGTCTTCGCCACGGGCGCGTGCGACCAAACCCGATACGTCCACGACCCCCTGACCGGGCTGACACACCGCGCCGAGGGCTTGATCGCCCTCGGGCGAACCCGCCTGCCCGGCAGTTCGGTAGCGAGCTGGCCCACCCTCCATCCCGGCGAGCTGGATCGCGAGGTGCCTGTCAGCGTGTGCTGGTCTCCGCTGGTGCGCTGCAACCTCGCCTGCCCTCATTGTCTGGACGACAAGGCCGTGCCTGAACTCGCCCGAAAGGATCGCCAGCGGATCGCCGCCTTGCTCGGCGAGTCCGGGGTCTTGGCCGTGGACATTTCCGGAGGCGAGCCCTTGCTGCTGCGGGATCTCGGCGAACTTGCGGCCACGCTGACCAGCTCCGGGTGCGTGGTCAGCGTGACGACCAACGGATGGCACTTGCAGCGGCGCGCCGAAGCACTGGCCGGGCAGGTCGATGCCGTGCGGGTCAGCCTCGACGGTCCAGACGCGGAATCCCATGACCACTGGCGCGGATCGGGGAGTTTCCGCCGCGCCGTGGCTGGCGCTCGCGCCGCCGTCGCCCACGCCATACCCACCCAACTGCAAACGGTCCTGATGACCTCCACCCAAGGGACTGCGCAGCGCATGGTTGACCTCGCAGAGGAACTGGGCGTGCACGGCGTGACCTTCCTGCAGATGCTGCCCATCGGGGAGGGCGCCGCGCTGGCCGACGCGGAACTGCTCACCGACGAACAGGCCCGCGCCACCGTTGCCGAACTCGACATTCCCGATGCCGTCACTGTCCGACTGCGCACCCGCGACGACGCAGGAGGCTTCACGGTCATCCGGGCCGACGGGCGCGTGTGGCGCAACGACTCCGTGGCCGAAGGCATCACCACCCTGCATTCCTTGACCAATCCGTCCGACCTGGCGCTGACCGGGAGGGATGGTTCGGCATGAGCACCAGCATCGCCTCGTCCGCGCCGGGCCGCGTCTTCGAGCACCACCGCCTGTGGCAGCTGCACACCTCCGTGATGCTGCAGGCGTGCCGCCTGCTGGCCACCGCAGCCGTCCAGCTCACGACCCGCGAGCACCTGGACGCAGTCAGCGCGGTGATCGGTATCGCGCACGGAGGCACCACTCCTGCACGCCACATCGCCGCACGCCTGGGCTTGCAGACGCACACCGTCCGAGCCAGCCACAACACCACCGACGCGCCGTACAGCCCGGCGACCGGAACTGTGACCTGCGATCTCAACTCCTGGCAGCCCAGCGCGCCCACCCGGCTCGCGGGAACCGTGCTGGTGGTCGACGACATCTGCGGCTCCGGCGCCACCTTCACCGCAGTCCTCGATGTGCTCCGGCCCTTCGCCGAGCCCGACACCCGGTTCCTCACCTGCGCCCTGTGCCGCAACCGCGGCGCGTACACGCCGCCCGATCTCTACTGCTGGGACGTCGCTGACTGGGTTGTCTTCCCCTGGGAGGACGTTCCCGCCGGTCAACCGACGACGCCGCTCCCATACCCGAATCAGGTGATCATTCGTGACTGAAACACCCGAACAGCTACCGCTGACGGTGGCGTTCGTGCTCGCCTCGTACACAGTCGACGCGCCGGCCGGCATGGAACGCGCCACCGCCGCACTGGCCAGCGGCTTGCGCCAGCTCGGCCACCGCGCAGTCATCCTCACCGCAGCCGAGCAACCAGAACCCGACCCCGACGTCATCCGGCTGCGCACCCTCGCCGCGTCGTTCCCGTGCGACGACGACACGCTGCGCCGAGCCATTCACGAGGCAGGTGACCGGCTGCACCGCGAGATCGTCGCCACGTTCGACGCGGTCGGCGTCGACGTCGCCGTGTACGTCGACGCCCTGTGGGGGCTGGGGCGGGTGGCCGTCCAGCATCGGGCGCGGTCGGTCCTCGCCACACACGTCATCGGGCACGACGAGGACCTGGCCGTGGCCTTAGCCAGCGTCGAGCACGTCGTCGCCCCGTCGAGCACGGTGCTCGACCAGGCTCACGAGCAGGGCTACGACACCGATGGTTGGTCCGTGATTCCCAACGGCATGTTGCACGAGCATCCGCGCCCGGACGAAGCAGCTCGGGAGACGCTGCGCAGGCGAGCCCCGATCCGCGTACTCGGTCGTCTCGGGCCGGAGAAGAACATCCCGGCCCTGGTCAATGAGGCGCGGTTGCTCGAACGCCCGGCAGAAGTCGTAGTCGCTGACGCCGGGTTCGAGACCGCACCCGGCGCCCAAGGCGGCGAGTGGTCCCGCTGCAGGCATGCCGCAGCCCACAGCTCCTGGGTGCACCTGCGGTCAGGCGGGATCAGCTGGGCGGATGTGCCCGGCTGGCTTGCCGAGGCAGCCGTGGTGATCGTGCCCTCCCTGCGGGAGTCCTTCGGCCTCGTCGCACTGGAAGCCATGTCCGTGGGAACGCCCGTGGTCTGCTTCGACGTCGACCACCTGCCCTCCCTTGTCGGTGCTGGCCCCGAGGCCGGCGGCGTGGTTGTCCCCAGGTCACATGGTGAACACGCGCTCTGGAAGGCTGCCGAGGAGGTGCTGGGTGATCCGGTACGCTACCGGCACCTGTCCAGGGCTGCGTACTACCGATCGCGGGACTTCCGGCCCACCACAGTCGCCGAGTGGTTCGTGAAGGCGGTGCGGTGATGCCTGCTCAAGTCCCGTTGTTGCTGGTCGACGGCCACAACCTGCTCTGGAGGGCAGCCTTCGGGTTTCCTGCCGAGATCCGTTCGCGGGACAAGACCCGTGATCTCACCGCCCCTTTCGGCTTCTTCGCCCTGCTGCGGGTCGCGATCCGCGACGAGCTTCCCTCAGCCCCCGAGGTGATGGTGGTCTTCGACGGCGAGCATGGCTCGGTCGAACGCCAGGACTCCGACGCCGACTACAAGGCCAACAGGGCGCTCGATGACGGCGCACGCAAAGCGCTGGAAGCGATCCCAGTAGTCCAGCGCGGGCTCGACCTCTACGGCGTGGACTGGATCGAGATCGATACCGCCGAGGCTGACGATGTCATCGCTACCCTCATCAGCCGCGCCCGCCGCCACAGCCGGCCTGCGTGGATTTTCTCGACCGACCGCGACTACTACCAGCTGCTCGATGAGCACACCCGCGTGCTCAACACCGCAATGCACCCGGGAAAGCGCCACATCGGGCCGGACGAGGTTGACGCACGCTACGGAGTACGGCCAGAGCAGTGGCCATGTTTCTGTGCGCTCAAGGGCGATCCGGCCGACAACATCCCCGGCGTGCACGGCATTGGCGCGGCCACCGCCGCCCGGCTGCTCGCCGGAGGACTCACACTCGACGACCTGCCCGCGTCCGGACGGCTCACCGGCGCCAAGGGCCAGCTCATCCAGCAGCAGTGGCAGCAGGTCCTGGCTTGGCGGGATCTCGTGCGTATGCGCACGGACCTGCCGCTGTCACTGGAGCCCACCGGTGATCCCAGCGCTGAGTTGCCCAAACCCGCCGAGGTGATCGAGAAGCTGGAGCTGTGGTGACCACGCCAAACCCCCAGAGCAACCCGGCGTCCGTGCTGACGGTCATGGCCCACCCCGACGACGCCGAACTGTGGGCCGGCGGAACACTCGCCCGCCTCGCGCAGGCCGGCGCTTCCGTGACCATCGCGGTGCCCGAACACGCTGACGCCCTCCGCAACACAGAAGCCGCCACGGCCGCTGACGAGCTGGGCGCCCGGTACCACCCGTACCCGGCCGTCAACGCGAACGCGCTGCACGACCTGCTCGACGCGACTCGTCCCGAGGTCGTCATCACGCACCCGCTCGACGACGTCCATCCTGATCACCGGCATGTGGCTCACACGCTCACCTCAGCGCTGCCCGAGGTCGTGATCGCCACGGGCCGCCCGCGCCGGGTCTACACCAGCGACACCTACAACGGGCTCACCAGCCACAGCCCGATCGCCGCGCACAGCGTCATCGACGTCACCGACACCTGGGAGACCAAGATGCGGGCGCTGGCCGCGCATGCCTCACAGCCCATCACCGAGCACTTCGGCCCCATGGCCGAAACCTTGGGCCGCCTGTGGGGCAGCCGAATCGGCACCCGCTACGGCGAGAACTTCACCCCGCTGCCCGTTCTCGGCCGCATCCCAGCAGCCACCACGCTCTGACTCACCACACAGCAACTTCTGGGGACATCACCATGGACACCGCTGCACAGACGCGCGTCCTCGACGAAGCCGTCTATCAATACAGCACCCTGACCGCGGCCGACCAGCTTGAACGCCTCACGAAGGTGGTCTCCTTCGGAGTACTCGGCGCCATCGCCGGAGACCACGTACGCGAATTCGAGCAGCAGGTTGCCGGCCACCTCGGCCGCCAAGGTGCGGTCGCCACCTCCTCAGCCAGTGCCGCGCTCGAACTCCTCCTGCGCTGCCTTCCCCAGCGCGAAGCCGCGGAACGTGTCGTCATCCCCGAGGTCTGCTGGATCTCGGTACCCGCCGCCGTCCTCCGCAGCGGGCGAACACCGGTCATCGCTCCCGCGACCAGCGACCTCACCCCGCACTGGGAACAGATCGAGCCCCTGCTCGACGCGCGCACCACCGTGGTGATCCTGGCGCACATGCGGGGCCGCCCGGCCCCGGACACTCAGCGCATCGCCGATGAACTCGCCCAGCGCGGCATCACGTTCATCGAGGACTGCGCACAAGCCTGGGGCGTCACCCTGGACAAGCAGCCGGTCGGTCGACACGGGCTGGCCGCAGTGTTCTCAACGGAGACCCACAAACTCGTCGCCACCGGAGAGGGCGGGGTCATCGCCGCTGACGACAGCCAGCTGCTACACGCACTGCGGGCCGTCGGCGGGAACACCCGCATCGCCCTCCCCGAGAATGCCTGCGGCCGGGGCAACGACCGGATGAGCGAGATCACCGCAGCGAGCGCTCTGCCACAGCTCATCCACCTCGATGTCTTGCAGCAGACGCTCCGTCCGCTGCAAGACAAGCTGATCGACCGCTTCCAGGACTTGTCGGAAGTCCGCAGAGTTCTTCCCACCATGGTCGGGGAGTCGCCGAATCTCGGCACCGACGCGTCCAACGGATCGCTCGTCGGCGTCTGGCTCCCGACGTCCCGTCACGCCAACCGCGTCGCTGATCGGTTATTCCGGCTAGGTGTTCGGCACTGGTGGCCAGGACCCGGTGACCCGCATCTGGCCGAGAACTGGCCCAGCACGCCGACGACGACCACTCGCTGCGTCGCCGACATGGCCTGCTACCTCGACATCCAAGTCCCCGTGCTCGACGAATCCCAGCATCCAGCGTTCCTTGACCTGCTCCGTTCCGCCCTACGCCTGGACGACAACGAAAGCGAGAGCGCATGACCAGCCGTCACCAGCCACCCCTGCGCTGCGCGATCATCGGATGCGGCCAGGTCGCGCAGGAATACCTCGCCACGCTTCAGCACGCCGCAGACCTCACCGTGGTGGCTTGCGCGGACATCGACACCAGCGCGGCGAAGAAGTTCGCTGAGCGCCACGGCATCCCCGAAGCCGGCGCCCCCGACGAGATCCTCGCCAACAGCATCGATGTTGCCGTGATCCTCACCCCGCCGGAAACCCACGTCGACCTGGCCCGCGACGCGCTCGATGCCGGAGCGCACGTCTACGTCGAAAAGCCGCTCGCGCTCACTGCTCCCGACTCCGACCTGCTTCTTCGCGAGGCATTGGACAAGGGGCTGATCGTGGGTGCCGCACCCGACACCGTGCTCGCTCCACCCACACGCGCCGCTCACCAAGCGCTGGCGACCGGCGTCATCGGCACTCCCCTCGCTGCCGATGCGGCGCTGTTGGCACCGGGACCCGAAAGCTGGCACCCGGCACCGCAACCGTTCTACGCCTCCGGCGCCGGCCCACTGGGAGACATGGGGCCGTACTACCTGGCCATGCTGACCTACCTGCTCGGCCCCATCGAGTACGTCGAAGCCTGTGTGACCTCGACCCGTAGCGAACGCGTCGTTCGTACCGGTCCCTACGCCGATGACACTTTCCGAGCGGACAGCCCGACCCACCTGGTCGCGTTCCTGCGCTCTCACGGCCAAGTCCTCATCACGTTGACCACGAGCTTCGATATCGCCGCCACCACGCGACCGCATCTGGAGATCTACGGCACCGACGGCTCGCTCGTGCTGCCCGACCCCAACTTCCATAACGGCCCCGTGCGATACCGCAGCCGCGGCGAACGGGCCTGGCAGGAACTCGCGCAGGAGGACGCGTTCGTGTCCACCGGCCGCGGACTCGGCGTGCTGGATCTCGTCGATTCCATCCGCAGTGGTGCCTCGGAATGCCCCAGCGGCCACCGTGCCCACCACGTCGTCGAGATCATCGAGGCCATCGAGTTTGCGCGGGCCAGCGGACATCCCGCCGAGCTACGCCTGCTGCGAGAGGAGCGGTGTGCGGGTCTACGCTGACATCTCCACGGCGTGGCAGCGACTGGCCACCTACCTCGGCACCGAATTTTGCCCTGAACTAACGGATTTCACTGTGCTACGGGCGTTCCTCGATGCCGAATGGACTCGCCTTGGGGCCGCTTTTTATGAGCAGAGCGTGGGATACCTCTACGACCTGACGCATTTCCACTACATGGGCGTCAAGGACCCATTCTTCGACTTCCTACTGGAATTCGCGCACGAACACGGCATCACTGACGTCGCGGACGTCGGGTGCGGTATCGCATTGGACGCCCAAGCCCTCCTGCACACCGGCCTCGACGTGCACGGCTACGACCTCGACAACCCGTGCTTGGACTACGCACGCTGGCGGCTGAGCCGCGATCTCAACGCAGCCCAGCGAATTCACGCTCTCGAAGACCTTATCAACCAGCGTCATCAGCTCGCGTACGCCGTCGACGTCCTGGGACACGCCGACGATCCGCCGGGCCTGGTTGAGCTGCTGTTCACCGCGGCCGACTACGTCTGCCTCAACCTCGCACCCCACGACCCAGACCATCGCTACGGTCCTGCTGACCTCCACCCCGGCCTGGACCACGAACGCGTCCTGGCCGACCTCAGCAAGCATGGCGATCTCATCCGCGTGGGGACACAAGCGCCCAACGTCCTCACTTTGTGGCGCTCGCATCTGCGCCCTTAACGACAGAACTCCCAGCCAGAAAGGAAGAATCACCTCTGTTCGCCGCGTCAGCCGAGCCAACTCCCGGCGAGGCCCCCACCGCACGCTGTCGGATCGAGATCAGGTCGTTCGGTCTACCGCCTACCGCCACCCTCGGTAGGACACGTCCTCGATGTTCGATGGCTGCCCAATCCCTTCCATGACCCCAATTTCCGGGACCTCTCCGGATTGGACGCGCCGGTACAGCGGTTCCTGCTCGCTTGCCAGGAGACCGAACGGTGGTTGGCGGCAGCGATCGAACTCCTCCGCCCTTGCCTGCGGGCCACGCACCCCGGCACCTCACCCGTGTCCGTCGCGGTGGGCTGTAACGGGGGCCATGATCGGTCCGTCGGCATCGTCGAGATCCTGGCGCGCCGTCTCCAGAACTGGGACGAGCTGGACGTGTGGGTCCTGCACCAGGATCTGCACCACCGCGCTGGTCGTCGGACCGAGCCCTTCGCATGGCGGCTCATCACCGCGGAACGTGAGGGCAGATGAGCAGCACCCAAGCAGTCGCGGCCACCTTACGTGCGGTGCTGCCCCAGATCCCGAACGATGTGGTGAGTCGTCTGGATGACGACCTCGCAACCGTGACCGACTTGCTCTCCGAGACGCTGACCACCAGCACTCGCCATCCGGAGGTAATCGGGCAGGCCAGCCAGCTACGGGCTGGGCTAATCGAGTCACTGCGCAGCCTGCTCGGGGTCGTCGAGCAGGCGATCTCCGATAAGGCAGCAGCCTTGGCCTGCGACAGCGAACCCGCGGGTCCGGCCCTGCCAGCCGAGGTCAGTCGCAAAGTTCAGGAACTGCGAGGCAAACCACCTCCGAAGACGCCGAACAAGGAAACCAACCAATACGTCCGGGAGATCACCAGCCAGGGGTGGGCCGTCGAGAAGACCGGAGGCAACCACCTCAAGGTCTGGGGACCCAACGGGGAAGGCCCCTTCGTGTTCTCCTCAACGCCAAGCAGTGCAACGAGCAATCGCAAGCTCCGCGCGTTGCGCGACCAGATTCGACGAAAGGACAGCACCGAGTGACCACCGAGCAGCCGACATCTCCTGAAGCCCCATCGCAATGGTTGATGATCAGCGGGAGCCAGACCGAGCCAGCCGACTTGCGGCTGTACCAGCAGATGGCCGACCAACCTGCCCGAGACCAGCAGAAGCCAGGATCGGCATGGTTTGTCGGGATTACCCGGGTCTTCACCGGCTGCCCCGATCCGCGAGCTGACCTAGGGCGTGTTGCTAAATCCATTGGAGGGCTGCGGCGATACGGATCCCGGCCGCG
>NZ_BAABII010000022.1:0-9137 GCF_039542665.1 Saccharopolyspora cebuensis | reverse complement strand
CCACGAGGAGCCCGCCCGCCTTCAGACGCCGGGCGGCGTGCAGGGCGACGAGATCGCTCACGGCGTCCCCAGCCTCGGCCGGGTCGAGTCGGGTGATGATCAGGTCGAGGTCGGCAGCCGGGGCCTCGGTGGCGTGGGGGTCGGCGGTCGGGCTGGGGGCCGCCCAGTGGGCGTCGGTGGTGATGAGTCCGGCCCAGAACGGAGCCGAGCCCGTGCCTGCCGAGCGCGGTGCGGGCAGGTGTTCGAGCACGCTGGTGCGTCCGAGGTGCTTGATCGCGGCGAGGGCGTCGTCGGCCTGCTCCTTGAGCTCTGGCTCCCCGTCGCTGGTGGGCCAGGGCAGCAGGCCGACCCGGGCGCCGTGGTGGGAGAAGGCGGTCACGATCTGCCGGATCAGGGCGGGGGCCCAGGCCAGCGCCGGGTCGATGACGGCGTGGAGCGCCCACACCGA
Organism: Saccharopolyspora cebuensis; assembly: GCF_039542665.1. Taxonomy (NCBI): domain Bacteria; kingdom Bacillati; phylum Actinomycetota; class Actinomycetes; order Pseudonocardiales; family Pseudonocardiaceae; genus Saccharopolyspora; species Saccharopolyspora cebuensis. Next base: position 8,689 of record NZ_BAABII010000022.1, on the reverse strand, counting down.
GGCCGGGGCGGCCTCGGCCGCGCGGGGGCGCTGCGCGCGGGTACCGCGCCGGTTGGTGCGGGGGCGGTGCGCGGGGGTGCGGGTCGGGGCTCCGGGATAGGGCCGGGGGTCCTCGCCACGGCGAGAACGGGAGGGCGGGTTCGGCGTCGGCATCAGGCGTCCTTTCCATCGGAGGGGATGCGGAGCGAGCGGTGGGTACTGCCATCCCTGAACTCCGGGAAAAGACGTCGGATGGGACACAAGACCACGGCACTTTTTTCGCCGGGCACCGCCGATGGTGCCCGGCAGCCAGGGAACGCGGTGGTGAGGCGCCGATGCATTCGCACTCGGGCCGATCGCTCTATCGGATCTACAGTGATCCCCGGAAAAATTATCCGTGGATCTTGGTAAGAGCCGCCGGAACGGGCTGGAGATGTCCGGCCACAGCTCTTACCGGCGGGGCACCGGGCTCTAACAGTGCAGGGTATGCCGGTGGTGGCGGGATCTTCGCCACGGCGCGGCGGGCGTGGAGTGGCGAGCGCCGCTGATCACGACAAGTGGGAGCGGCAAGTGTCCTGTACCTGCCCGGAATGAATCTGGTCAGCATTCGGTACCACTCCGGTACTGCCTCGCGTGGCTTTCTTGCGGTCGTTCTCCGCTCGTTTCTCAGGAGGCCCCGCGATGGACCGCATCCACCACGACATCGACCTTTCCGGCGAGGGCGCTTTGGACACCGCCCGCCGCGCCTTCACGTTTCTCACCACCGGCCCGCATCCGCTCGCGCTCGATGGACGGGAATTCTCCGGACTCCCGCCGCGCATGGTCGGCCTGGGCGAGGTCCGCGACCGGCTGCTGCACCGCCAGTGCCCGTTGGCGCTGCGCGACCGGGTTTGGACGCACCTCGTGTCGCGTTCCCGGGCCGAGGGCGGGGCGTGGACGGTGGCGTGCGCGGGGGTCGCGTTGCCCGCGCTGACGACGATCGCCGCCCGGCTCTCGGCCCGGTTCGCCGCCGACCCGGCCGACCTGCACTCGGCCGTGCTCGCCGGGTTTCTGGCCGGTGTCGCCGAGATCGACCTCGACCGCCCGGGGATCATGAACCGGCTCCGCTGGGCTGCGTTCCGGGCCGGGCACGCCGCCCTCCGCGAAGCCCTCGACGCCCCCGCCCCGTCCACCGAGACACCCACGGGCGCCCCCAGTGGTGATCGGGCACGCACCGCCGAGGAGGGCCATCCGGACCTCGTGCTGGCCAGCGCCGTCGCCGCTGGAGTGGTGACGCGGCAGGAGGCGGAGGTGATCTCGGTGACCCGGCTCGACGGCCACCCGCTCAGACGCGTGGCCGCCGAACGCGGGGTGTCCTACGAGGCGCTGAAGAAGCAGCGAGCGCGGGCCGAACACCGCCTCGCCGACCACCTCCAGCACCACAGCGAGCCCCCAATTGGTCCGGGCCGCCGGTCACGCTCAGTGACTCGACGGCAGGCCGATCGAGGTGAGGAACCCGGCGACGCGATGTCCCATTCCGGCTTCCGGACCGGAGTTCAGAGGTGACCCCGACCGCCCCTGCCCATCCCTGCGCCGGAGGTAGTTCCATGCCCACCACACCTCGAACCCATCACCGCCACCGCAGCCGCACGGCCTTCCTGCTGATGGTCGTGCTCTGCGCTGTGCTCGCCGCTGCCCACGGGGCCAGCGCCGAGACCACGCACGTGGTCGCGGTCGCCTCGCTCGACCAGGTGCTGACCAACATCCGGAACTGGATCATGGGGATGCTCGCGCTGGTCGCGACGGTGTTCCTCACCATCGGCGGTGTCCGGTACCTGCTGGCCAACGGCGACCCGGGCGAGGTGGAGAAGGCCAAGAGCGCGTTGCGCAACGCCGCCTTCGGTTACATGCTCGCCGCCTTGGCGCCGGTGATCGTCGACATCCTGCGCGGACTCGTCGGGGCCTGACCATGACCACCGCGTTTCGGACGTCCCTGGCACTCCTGCTGGTCCTCACCGCGCTGTGCGGGCTCGGCGCCACGGCCGCGGCCCAGCCGGCACCACCCGCTCCGGCTCCCGCGCCGAGTCCGGCGCCGGAGACGCCGCCGCCACCGGAACCGCCGACCCGGCCTCCGCCGGAACCGGACGGGGAATGCGGCTTCACCAATATCCCGGCCTGCGTTTCCGAGGCGATCGAGGGCTTCTTCACAGACCTGGTCACGCCGGGGTTGAACGAGGTGCTCGGGTTGCTGGGGGAATCGCTGCTGGTGACGCCGAAGCTCGACGAAGTTCCCGTGATCGGGGAGATCTGGGAGCAGTCCCGGCAGGCCGTGCTCGTCTCCTACGCGACGATCGTCCTGATCGCCGGGCTGCTCGTCATGGCCTACCAGACGATGCAGACCCGCAGCTCCATCAAGGAGATCCTCCCGCGCATTCTGGTCGGTTTCCTCGCCGCCAACCTGTCCCTGCTGGTGGCCGGGCATGCGATCGATATCGCCAATGCGCTGTCGCGGTCGATCCTGGGGAGCAATCTCGACCCGGAGCAGGCCGGTCAGGCGATGGCCGACACGCTCACCCACGATCTCGACGGCGGAAGCCTGTTCCTGTTGTTCGTCGCGTTGGCGTTGCTGGTGATGATCGTCGTGGTGCTGGTGACCTACGTGGTGCGGGTCATGCTCACCATCATTCTGCTCGTCGCCGCGCCGCTGCTGTTGATGTGCCACGCGCTGCCGCACACCGAAGGCATCGCGGTGTGGTGGTGGAAAGCCTTCGCCGGAACCCTGCTGATCCAGATCGGCCAGTCTTTCGCGCTGGTCACCGCGATGAAGCTGTTCTTCCTTCCCGGCGGCATCACCCTCTTCTGAAATCCCACCCCGTATTGCCGTGTCTGGTGGTGTGCGATGTTCCATTTCCTCGTGGCGCTGTCGCTGTGCTACGTGCTCATCAAAATCCCGTTCTGGGTGCTCAGCTCCATCAAGGGCCGCGGATCGTCGCTGATCGGCGGACTCGTGCGCGGGGCGATCGCCTACAAGACCTTCGGGCTCTTGCCCGGGAGCTCCGGGCGTAGCCCGAGCCGGAAGCCACCCACGCGAAAAGGGCACGCCCCTGCTGAGCCGAGCGATCCCTATGCCCGAACGCGCGCAGATTCTCAGGGGCAGTACCTGCTGCCGTTCGGCACTCTGAAACGGCGCCCCGCGACGCGCACCGGGAAACCGACGGCATCGTCACCTCGGCCGCGCGGCGGCCCGGACCGACAGTTGAAGCTCCCGCTGGACGGGGAATGGCCGGAGAACAAGCCGGTCCTGCAGCGCGATGGCCAGTACCGGTTGCCGATGCCCGTGCAGCGCCACGCCCGCCCGCCGGCCGGGCCTTCGGCCGTCGAGCCGGGCAAGCCGGGGCGGTCGAGGCAGATGTCGTTTCCGGTGAGCGGGGAATGGCCTGAGAACAAGCCGCGGGTGGGCAAGGACGGCCAGTACCAGCTTCCGCTCGCGGTGCGGCGCCAGCCACGGTCCGCCCCACCACCGCCACCAGCGGCACCTGCGCCCGCCGGGCGTAGTCGGCAGTCGGAGCTGCCACTGGGCCAGGACTGGCCGGAGAACGGGCCCCGGCTCGGCAGGGACGGCCAGTACCGGCTGCCGTTGAACGTGCGCCGCCAGCCACCGCCTCGGCCTCCCCGTCCCGCCGACACCGCGAACCCGCCTGCTCCGAGTCCGCCGCCGAGCAGGGCACCGCGTCCCCGCGCGGTGCAGCCGCCGTTGCCGCTGAAGAACCCGGCCCCGCGCCGTCCCCGTCCGCCCCGTTCTCCAGGAGGTCGCTCGTGACCACGCCGGTCAAGATTCCCGCTGACGTTGACATCGAGGACCGGGTCCTCGGTCCGCTCACCGCTCGGCAACTCGCGTTCTTCGGCGCCACAGCTCTCGCCTTGTACCTGCTGTGGCGAGCGACGCGGACGGTGCTGCCCTGGCCCGTGCTGGCCGGGATCACCGTCGTGGTGGCCGGGGCGGTGGCGGTGCTGGTCCTGGGCACCCGCGACGGCCTGTCGCTGGACCGGCTCCTGCTGGCCGCACTCCGGCAACGTCTGCAACCCCGCCTGCGGCTCGCCGCACCCGAGGGCATCCAGCCCGCACCGGAGTGGATCGACGACCGAGCCGTCACTGACTCCACCGCCCGCCGCGGCGAGACCACCGGACAGGTCGCGCTGCCCGCCGAGGACGTTTCCGAGGCCGGAGTGGTGGACCTGGGTCCGGACGGGCTCGCCGTGGTGGCGGCGTGTTCGACGGTGAACTTCGCCCTGCGGACCCCGGCCGAGCAGGAGGCGCTGGTCGGGGTGTTCGCGCGGTGGCTGCACAGCTTGACCGCACCCGCGCAGATCCTCGTGCGCACCCAGCGACTCGACCTCTCCGTCCAGATCACCGACCTCGACCAGCGGGCCCCCACCCTGCCGCACCCCGCGTTGGATGCCGCAGCCCGCGAGCACGCCGACTACCTCGCCGACCTCGCCGCGGGCAACGACCTCCTGCACCGCCAAGTCCTCCTCGTTCTTCGTGAACCGCGTGCCGCGGTGACACCGAGGGTTGGGCTTGCCCGGCGCGGCCGGGACGCCGACCAGCGCACGAAGGGCAGCGCCGAGCACCGTGCGGCCGAGGCACGGCTGGCGCGGCGCCTGAACGAGGCGACCGAGCTGCTGCACCCGGCCGGGATCACGGTCACCCCGCTGGATGCCGAGCAGGCCACTGCGGTGCTGGCCTCGGCGTGCAATCCCGACCGGCTCGTGGACGCCACCACCGGGCTCGCCTCGGCTGACGAGGCCATCACCGCCGCCTGTGAGGGGGCGGGGGAGTGATGCGGCGCAGAAACCGCACTCCGTCGAGCGCGACGGCGGCGTTCGTTCCGGACTCGGTGGTGGTCGGTGCGCGGCACGTGGAGGTCGGGTCGGAGTGGGTGGCCAGTTTTGCCATCACCGGCTTTCCCCGCGAGGTGCACCCGGGGTGGCTGGCGCCGCTGCTGACCTACCCGGGCCGGGTCGATGTGAGCGTGCACCTGGCGCCGGTCGATCCGGCCACGGCGGCCAAGGGGTTGCGCAAGCAGCTCGGGAAGCTGGAGTCCGGGCGCCGGCATACCGCCGAGCACGGCCGTCTGGCTGATCCGCAGGTGGAGGCCGCGACCGAGGACGCTTACGAGCTGTCGGACCGGGTGGCGCGCGGTGAGGGCAAGCTGTTCCGCGTCGGCCTCTATCTGACCGTCCGCGCTGCCTCTGAGCAGGTGTTGGCCGATGAGGTGCAGGCGGTGCGGGCGCTGGCCGCCAGCCTGCTGCTGGATGCCCAGCCCTGCTCCTACCGGTCGCTTCAGGGGTGGATCACCACGCTGCCGATGGGCCTGGACCTGATCGGGGTGCGGCGGGCCTTCGACACCGCCGCCTTGGCGGCGGCGTTCCCGTTCACCAGCCCCGACCTGCCCGCACCCGACCCGGCCTCCCCGGCCGCCGCCGAAGGGGTGCTCTACGGCTACAACCTGGGCTCGCAAGGGCTGGTGCACTCGGACCGCTTCGGCCCGGGGATGCACAACCACAACGCCGTGGTCCTCGGCCGCTCCGGAGCGGGGAAGTCCTACCTGGTCAAGCTCGAACTTCTGCGCAGCCTGTACCGGGGCATCGAGGTCGCCGTCCTGGACCCGGAGGACGAATACACCCGGCTGACCACCGCCGTGGGCGGCACCCACGTCGCCGTCGGCGAACCGGGGGTGCGGCTCAACCCGTTCGACCTGCCGGTCCACACCCGCGCGGACGGGCGCCGCACCGTCGCGCAGGATGCGCTGGCGCGGCGCTGCCTGTTCCTGCACACCGTGCTGACCGTGCTGTTCGGCCGCGACCTGTCGGCCGCCGAGCGCGCGGTGCTCGACCGGGCGGTCACGGCCACCTACCGGGCCGCCGGGATCACCGACGACCCCCGGACCTGGACCAGGCCCGCACCGCTGCTGCGAGACCTGCGCGAACACCTCGCCGCCGAGAACAACACCGACGCACGCACCCTGGCCGACGGGCTGCACCCCTACGTCGACGGCACGTTCTCCGGGCTGTTCGACGGGCCCACCACCACCTGCCCCGACGGGCACCTGGTCACCTTCGGCCTGCGCGCGCTGCCGGAGGAGCTCAAGGCGATCGGCACGCTGCTCGTGCTCGACGCGGTGTGGCGGCGGATCTCCCACCCCGCCGACCGGCGGCCCCGGCTGGTGGTGGTCGACGAGGCATGGCTGCTGATGCAGCAGCCCGAAGGCGCCCGGTTCCTGTTCCGCATGGCCAAGGCGGCCCGCAAGCACTGGGCCGGGCTGACCGTGGCCACCCAGGACACCGCCGACGTGCTCGGCACCGACCTCGGCAAAGCCGTCGTGGCCAACGCCGCCACCCAGATCCTGCTGCGCCAGGCCTCCCAAGCCATCGACGAGATCACCACCACCTTCGACCTCTCCGCGGGCGAGCGGCAGTTCCTGCTGTCGGCCGACCTCGGGCAAGGGCTGCTGTCGACCGGAACCCAGCGCGTCGCCTTCCAATCCCTCGCCTCCCCGGTCGAGCACCACCTCGTCACCAGCAACCCCGCCGAACTCGCCCACGACCAGGACGAGCACACCCCGACCACCCCCGACAGCCACGCAGACCCTGCGCCGGGGGAACTGCCGATGGATGCCGACGGCGACATCGACCTCGGCTTCGTCTGACCTCGCCGCCTACATCGCAAAAGGAGCCTGAAGTGGCCACACCACACGTGCCCGAGCCGCCCGAAGGCGGTTGGCTATCGGAGTACCTTCGCGATCCCGGCGAAGTTGTCCATTACGCGCTGTCCGTTGCGTTCGAGCTCGTCGGTACCTGGCCTGCTGCTGTGCCTGCCGCGCTCGTGCTCGCCGCGGTGGGCTTCACGGCACGCGGCTGGTGGTGGCAGCGTCGCCATGCCGCGCTGGCGGGGCAGGCCCGGGTGGTGACGGTGCTGGCGCCGCCGACGGTGGATTCCGGCGGAGGTGCGGCGTTGTGGGCCAACCTCGTGGGGCTGCTGCGCCCGTCCTGGCGCCGCTGGGTGTGGGGTCAGCCGCACGTGGTCTGGGAGTACGCCTTCTCCGAAGCGGGCACGGCGATCCGGATCTGGGTGCCCGAGGTGATCCCGCCGGGTCTCGTCGAGCGCGCCGTGGAAGCCGCCTGGCCCGGCGCGCACACCACGACCGAGCCCGCCGGTCCCGCGCTGCCTGAACCAGTGGCGGGGGAGCGGCGGGTCTTGGTAGCAGGGGAGCTGCGGCTCGGCAGGCCGGAGGCGCTGCCGCTGCGCACCCAGTTCGACTCCGACCCCGTGCGCGCCTTGCTCGGGGCCCCGGCCGGGATGGGCTCCCGTGAACACGCCTGCGTGCAGGTCCTCGCCCGTCCGGTCACCGGCCGCCGCGTAGCCCGCGCCCGCCGGGCGGCACGACATCTCCAGCGCGGCCGTTCCCACCACCTTGCCGGGCGGCTGCTGGACCTGCTCACCCCGCACACCACCAGCCGCCGCCGCTCGGGGGCGCCGTCGCGGCAGCCGCAGCCCGACCCGCAGACCGCGCTGGCGCTGTCGGCGCAGAATCGGGTGATCGTGGGCAAGCAGCAGGGCGGCCAGTACGAGACCGTGCTGCGCTACACCGTCGCGACCGACCTACCGGACGAGGCCACCGACGAGCAGCTGCGCACCGCCCGGGACGCCGCGCGCGGGCGGGCGCACGCGCTGGCGTCGGGTTTCGCGGTGTTCACCGACCACAACCATTTCACCCGCCACCGGCTCCACCGGCCCGCCCACGTGATCGCTCAGCGGCGGCTCGGACGCGGCAGCCTGCTGTCGGTGCGTGAGCTCGCCGCGCTCGCGCACCTGCCCTACGACGACAACACCCCCGGTTTGCACCGTGCCGGAGCCAAGGCCCTCGCTCCGCCGCCTGGTATCGCGGGCACCGGGGACGTGGTGAAGCCGCTGGGTGATGCCGATGCCGGGCACTCCCGGCCCGTGGGGTTGCGGGTGGCCGATGCCCGCCACCACCTGCACGTGCTCGGCGCGACCGGGTCGGGGAAGTCGACGCTGCTGGCGCATCTGCTGCTGGCCGATGCCGAGGCCGGGCGGGGCCTGGTGCTGATCGACCCCAAGGGCGACCTCGCCACCGACGTCCTCGCCCGGCTGCCCCGCGACGCCGGGAGCAGGCTCGTGCTGTTCGACGCCGACAGCCGCGCGAAACCGCCCTGCCTGAACCCCCTCGATGGCGGGGACACCGACCTGGCCGTGGACAACCTGGTGTCGGTGTTCCGGCGGGTCTATGCGGCGTTCTGGGGTCCGCGCACCGATGACGTGATGCGCGCCGCCTGCCTGACCCTGCGGGCCCAGGCCGGTGTGTCGACCCTGGCGGATCTGCCGAAGCTGCTGTCCGAACCGGCTTTCCGCACCCGCGTCACCGCCCGGGTGAGCGATCCGGTGCTGCGCGGGTTCTGGCGCTGGTACGACGAACTCAGCGAGGCCGGGCGCAGCCAGGTCATCAGCCCCCTGATGAACAAGCTCCGCGCGTTCCTGCTGCGCCCCTTCGTCCGCGACGCCCTGACCGCCGGACCCTCCACCGTGGACATGACCCGGGTGCTCGACGAGGGCGGCATCTGCCTCGTGCGCATCCCCAAAGGCTCCCTCGGCGAGGAAACCACCCGCCTGCTCGGCTCCCTGGTCGTGGCCCGCACCTGGCAGGCCACC
>NZ_BAABII010000021.1:0-735 GCF_039542665.1 Saccharopolyspora cebuensis | reverse complement strand
GCACCTCACCCCGGACGACACGAGCACCACGAGCGGCGCAGCGCCGGCGGAAGAGCACGGCGAGGAGTTCTCCGCGCGGGTAGTGCGCGCCTCCGCGCCGGATGCCGAGGGAGCGATCGTCGTCGACCTCCTCGTGCCGGAGGCCACCGCGCCCGCCGCTGTCGAGGCAGCGGTGCGGGGCGCCCACGTCAGTCTCCTCGGCCCGGCCGAGCAGTAACCCCGCGAAACCTGAAGGGAGAACGCTGATGGGGATCACGACGGTGATCAGTGCGCTCGGTGCACCGGGCGTGAGCACGACGGTGGCAGCCCTAGCGACCGCGTGGCCGGGGCCGGTGCTGGCGGTCGACGCCGACCCGGCGCGCGGCGCGTTGGTGCCGGGGTGGCTGGCGCGCTGGTGGATCGACGGCCGCATCACCCCGCAAGCCGGGGTGGTGAGCTTCGCGGCCAGCACCCGCCGCATGACCTCGGTACCCGCCGAAGGCCTCGTCGGACACGCCCAGGAAGTCCCGCACGCCCGGCACGTCCGCGTGCTCCCGGGTGTCGGGCATCGCGAACAGGCGACCGTGATCGGCGAGCCGGGGTGGTCGCGGCTGGCCAGCGCCCTGCGTGACCTCGCCGAGTCGGGCCCGGACGTGCTGGTCGATGCGGGGCGCTGGTGCCCGCAAACCGCGTGGCCCCTGTTGGAGGAAGCCGACCGGGTCGTGCTGGCCGTGCGGCCGAGCGTGCGGTCGTGCT
>NZ_BAABII010000020.1:0-222897 GCF_039542665.1 Saccharopolyspora cebuensis | reverse complement strand
TGACTGTTGAAACAATCCCAGCAGACACTCCAACCACACCCCCACAAAAAAGGAGGGGCGGTGAGCGTCATACTCAAAAAAACCCCAAAAAAGGGGCTGTTCAAATCATGAACACTAGCCAAAAACAGTTCGCTGTTGAGTTCTCAAAGAACACACCCACACCACAACCACACACCCAAGCATGCAGTCGTAGGGAGCAATTCCCATGTCGTTTCGGTGCTGATCACCCTAGCAGGCCCGAAACACCGGCTTTCCCGGGGGGTCCCCGTTCATCCCGGCCGCTTCACGCCACCGCATCGAGTTCTCAACGGACAGCCCACTCTACCACCCGAAAGCAGGAGCTTGGTTCGCCATCCCCGCCAGTGCCCGGTCCGTTTCCCGGCCCGTTCCGCGCTGACCTGAACTAATTTACGCATCCGCCGGGCCGAAGTCAAATCGACCCGGTCCAGCACCGGAAGGAAGCGAACATGCAGGTCAGCGCCCCGTTCCGGTGCTGAATCCAGGTTAGTGCAGGACCCGCACGCCCGCAGTGTGACGCTTGCCACGACGCAGCACCAGCCAAGTGCCGTGCAGCAGGTCGTCCTCGCTCGGCGACCAGTCCTCACCTGCGACCTTGGTGTTGTTGACGGACACGCCGCCCTCCTTGATGGTGCGCCGCGCGGCGCCCTTGCCCGACTCCAGTCCCGTCGCCACGAGCAGGTCGACGATGGTCGGGGCGTCGGCCAACCGGGCCTCGGCGACGGGCACCTCGGCCAGCGCGGCGTCCAGGGTCTGCTCGTCGAGCTCGGCGAACCCACCGCGGCCGAACAGCGCCTGGCTGGCCGCGACCACCTGGGCGGTCTGCCGCTCGCCGTGGACCAGCGTGGTCAGCTCCTCGGCGAGCCTGCGTTGCGCGGCGCGCTGCTGGGGACGTTCGGCGGTGAGCCGTTCCAGCTCGTCGATCTCCTCGCGGTCCAGGAAGGTGAACAGCTTCAGGTAGCGGATCACGTCGGCGTCGGCGGAGTTGACGAAGTACTGGTACCAGGCGTACGGCGAGGTCATGGCGGGATCCAGCCACACGTTCCCGCCACCGGTGGACTTGCCGAACTTGCGGCCCTCGGAGTCGGTGACCAGCGGCAGGGTCAGCGCGTGCGCGGCGACCCCCTCCTGCTTGCGCACCAGGTCGACGCCCGCCACGATGTTGCCCCACTGGTCCGACCCGCCGAGCTGGAGCCGCGCGCCGTGCCGCCGGTGGATCTGCACGTAGTCGTTGGCCTGCAGCAGCATGTAGCTGAACTCGGTGTAGGACATGCCGTCGGTCTCCAGGCGGCGCTTCACGGTGTCCCGGGCCAGCATCGTGTTGACCGAGAAGTGCTTGCCGACGTCGCGCAGGAACGCGGTGACCGGCAGCTCCGCCGTCCAGTGCGCGTTGTTCTCCATGATCGCGCCGGTCGGCGAGTCGTCGAAGTCGACGAAGGCGGCGAGCTGCGCGCGGATCCGCTCGGTCCACTCCAGCACGGTCGTCTCGTCGTGCAGGTTGCGCTCCCCGACGTCGCGCGGGTCGCCGATCAGCCCGGTGGCACCGCCGGCGAGGACGACCGGGCGGTGCCCGGCCCGCTGGAAGCGGCGCAAGGTCAGGATCGGGATCAGGTGCCCCGCGTGCAGGCTGGGCCCGGTCGGGTCGAAGCCGGCGTAGAGGGTGAGCGGCCCGCCGTCGAGCTCCCGCCGCAGCGAGTCGAGGTCGGTGGACTGCGCGATCAGGCCGCGCCAGGACAGTTCGTCAACGATGTGCTCACTCACGCGTCCAGTTTCGCGCATCGCCGCAACCGGGTTCGGCGGGGCCTGTCAAGCCCGGGTGCGCGGTCCCTTCCGGCCGCCGCGCCGGTAAGTGCTCACCGCCGGGGAACCGTCCAGCCAGGTCCGCCACGGCAGGTCCATCGCCGCGGTGACGCCGACCCGGGGACCGCTGCGCATGTCGTCCTCGGCCACCGGCGCGCCGTGGTGCAGCCGCACCGGCGAGTCCGGGTCGGTGAGGTCGACGCCGTTGTGCTCGCGGGTGATGCCCAGCGCGCCCGCCAGCCGGGCCGGGCCGCTGGCCAGCATGTCGGGCTTGCGCACCGCGGGGCGGCGCTGCCGGGCCAGGTCGTGACCGGTGGTGATCTCGCCGGCCCGCAGCAGGACCGCGCCGGGCACCCCGTCGCTGAGGCACACCACGTTCATGCAGAAGTGCAGCCCGTAGACGAAGTAGACGTAGAGGTGCCCGGCGGGGCCGAACATGACCGCGTTGCGCTCGGTGCGCCCCCGGTAGCAGTGCGAGGCCGGGTCGTCGCCTCCCCGGTAGGCCTCCACCTCGACCAGCCGGACGCCGACCTCGCCCTGCCCGGTGTCGGACCTCAGCTCGCAGCCGAGCAGCCGTCGGGCGACCCACAGCGGATCGTGGGCGAGTTCGTCGCGCGTCACCTGTTCCACGTCACCGCACACTACCGTCGTGTCCGAAACGTGATCACGCCGACAGCCATCCGCGATGCTCGGCCACCGCGGCGACGACCCGTTCCCGCTGTTCGGCGACCCGCTGCGGCGCGGTGCCGCCCCGCGCGTCCCGGGAGGCGATCGAGCCGGGCACGGTGAGCACCTCGCGGACCTGCGGGGTCAGCGCCGGGTGGGCCTCGGCGAGTTCGGCGTCGGTGAGCTCGTCGAGCCCGACACCCCGGTTCTCCGCCGTGCGCACGCAGGCGCCGCTGGCCTCGTGCGCGACGCGGAACGGCACGCCCTGCCGGACCAGCCACTCCGCGATGTCGGTGGCCAGGGTGAAGCCCGCCGGGGCGAGCTCGGCCATCCGCTCGGTGCGGAAGGTGAGCGTGCCGAGCATCCCCGCCATCGCGGGCAGCAGGAGCCCGAGCTGCTCGACGGAGTCGATGACCGGCTCCTTGTCCTCCTGCAGGTCCCGGTTGTAGGCCAGCGGCTGCGCCTTGAGGGTGGCCAGCAGGCCGCTGAGGTTGCCGATCAACCGACCGGACTTGCCCCGCGCCAGCTCGGCGACGTCCGGGTTCTTCTTCTGCGGCATGATCGAGCTGCCGGTCGCCCAGGCGTCGTCGAGGACGACGTAGCCGAACTCGGCGGTGTTCCAGATGATCACCTCTTCGGCTACCCGGGAGAGGTTCACGCCGAGCATCGCCAGGCAGAACGCGGCCTCGGCGGCGAAGTCGCGCGCGGCCGTGCCGTCGATCGAGTTGTCCACCGCACCGGTGAAGCCGAGCTCGGCCGCGACCGCCTCCGGGTCCAGCCCGAGGGAGGAGCCGGCCAGCGCGCCGGAGCCGTAGGGCGAGAACGCGGTCCGGGCGTCCCAGTCCCGGATGCGCGCCACGTCGCGCAGCAGCGCCTGGCAGTGCGCGAGCAGGTGGTGCGCGAGCAGCACCGGCTGGGCGTGCTGGAGGTGGGTGCGCCCGGGCAGCACCGCCTCCGGGTGCGCCGCCGCCTGGGAGACCAGCGCGTCGACCACGTCGAGGACGCCGGAGGCGACCTGGCGGCAGGCGTCGCGCAGCCACCGCCGGAACAGGGTGGCCACCTGGTCGTTGCGGGACCGCCCGGCGCGCAGCTTGCCGCCGAGCTCGGTGCCGACGCGCTCCAGCAGCCCGCGCTCCAGCGCGGTGTGCACGTCCTCGTCGTCGAAGACCGGCTGGAACGCCCCGGACTCGACGTCGGCGGCGAGCACGTCCAGCCCGGCCAGCATCCGCTCGAGCTCGTCGGCGTCGAGCAGACCCGCCTGGTGCAGCACCCGGGCGTGCGCCCGCGAACCCGCGATGTCGTGCGGGGCCAGGCACCAGTCGAAGTGCGTCGACAGGCTCAGCGCCGCCATCGCCTCGGCCGGGCCGGAGGCGAACCGGCCGCCCCAGAGCTTGGTCGGCTCACTACCTTGCTGCGTCACGGTCTTCCTCTTGGTCGGTGGCGGTTCGAGGGGCGTCGCCCGCGCGGCGCGCGACCGCGCGGGCGACGTGGGCTCAGCGCTGGGCGCGCTTCGCGGCGATCTTGCTCGGCAGGCCCCAGAGCTGGACGAAGCCCTTGGCCAGGCTCTGGTCGAACGAGTCGCCCTCGTCGTAGGTGGCCAGGTTGAAGTCGTACAGCGACTCCTCGCTGCGCCGGCCGTTGACGACGGCGCGGCCGCCGTGCAGCTTCATCCGGACCTCGCCGGAGACGTGCTGCTGGGACTGGGCCAGGAAGGCGTCCAGCGACTCCTTCAGCGGCGAGAACCACAGGCCGTCGTAGACCAGCTCGCCCCAGCGCTGGGCGACGGTCCGCTTGAACCGGGCCAGGTCGCGCTCCAGGGTGACGTCCTCGAGCTCCTGGTGCGCGGTGATCAGCGCGATCGCGCCCGGGGCCTCGTAGATCTCGCGGCTCTTGATCCCGACGAGGCGGTCCTCGACCATGTCCAGCCGCCCGATGCCCTGCGCACCGGCCCGCCGGTTGAGCTCCTGGATCGCCTGCAGGACGGTGACGGTCTCGCCGTCGATGGCGACCGGCACGCCCTGGTCGAAGGTGATCACCAGCTCGTCGGCGTCGCGCGGCTGGGACGGGTCCTGGGTGTAGGAGTAGACGTCCTCGATCGGCGCGTTCCAGATGTCCTCCAGGAAACCGGTCTCCACGGCCCGGCCCCAGACGTTCTGGTCGATCGAGTACGGCGACTTCTTCGACACGTCGATCGGCAGGTCGCGGTCCTCGGCCCACGCGATCGCCTTCTCCCGGGTCCAGGCGAAGTCGCGCACCGGCGCGATGACCTTGAGGTCGGGCGCCAGGGCGCCGATGCCGACCTCGAAGCGCACCTGGTCGTTGCCCTTGCCGGTGCAGCCGTGCGAGACGGTGCTCGCGCCGAACTTCGCGGCCGCGTCGGTGAGGTGCTTGACGATCAGCGGCCGGGACAGCGCCGAGACCAGCGGGTACCGGTCCATGTAGAGCGCGTTGGCCTGCATCGCCGGCAGGCAGTACTGCTCGGCGAACTCGTCGCGGGCGTCGGCCACGACGGCCTCGACGGCACCGCACTCCAGCGCCCGCTTGCGGACCGACTCCAGGTCCTCCCCGCCCTGGCCGACGTCGACGGCGACCGCCACGACCTCGGCTCCGGTCTCCTCGGCGATCCAGCCGATGGCCACGGACGTGTCCAGGCCACCGGAGTAGGCCAGCACTACCCGGTCACTCATTGCCTTGCTCCTTCGATGTCGTGTCGTTGTCCTCCGGCTCCTCCGCCGACGGCCGCTCGGCCATCGCGCGGAACCGGTTCGCCAGGTCCTGCCCGGTCAGCGGCTCGCGGGCGATCACCATCACGGTGTCGTCGCCCGCGATCGAGCCGACCACCTCGACCAGCGCCGAGCGGTCGATGGCGCTGGCCAGGAACTGCGCCGCTCCCGGAGGTGTGCGCAGCACGGTGAGGTTGCCCGCCCCGTCGGCGCCGACGAGCAGCTCGGCCAGCAGCCTGCTCAGCCGGGAGGTCCCGCCCTGCACGCCGCGGACCGGACTGCCGTCCTCGGGGATGACGTAGACCGCCGCTCCGCCGTCCGCGCCGCGCAGCTTCACCGCGCCGAGCTCGTCGAGGTCCCGGGACAGCGTGGCCTGGGTGACCTCGACGCCGTCGGCGGCGAGCAGCTTCACCAGTTCGGTCTGGCTGCGGATCGTCGAGGTCGTGACCAGCTCGACGATCCGCGCCTGCCGTGCCGCCCGGCTGGTCATCGCCGCTCCACCAGCCAGGCCAGCAGCGCCTTCTGGGCGTGCAGCCGGTTCTCCGCCTCGTCGAACACGGCGCTGGCCGGTCCGTCGAGCACCTCGTCGGTGATCTCCCAGCCGCGGTGGGCGGGCAGGCAGTGCAGCACCGAGGTGGTGGGCTTGCCGGTGGCGGCCAGCAGTTCCGCGTTGATCTGGTACGGCCGGAACGGGCTGACCCGGTCCTTGCCGTCGTTCTCCTGGCCCATCGAGGTCCAGGAGTCGGTGACCAGCACGTCGGCACCGTCCGCAGCCGCCCTCGGGTCGGTGAGCAGCTCAACGGTGCCGCCGGTCTCGCCGCCGCGCTTGCGGGCGTCGTCGAGCACGTGGTCCAGCGGGGCGAAGCCCTCCGGCGCGGCGATGCGGATGTGCATCCCCGCGGTCACCCCGCCCAGCATCAGCGAGTGCGCCATGTTGTTGGCGCCGTCGCCGAGGTAGGTCAGGGTCAGCCCGGGGAGCGCGCCGTGCCGCTCCCGGACGGTCTGCAGGTCCGCGAGCACCTGGCACGGGTGGAACTCGTCGGTCAGCGCGTTGACCACCGGGATGCCGGAGGCCGAGGCCATCGAGTCCAGCCGGGCCTGGGCGAAGGTCCGCCACACCACCGCGTCGACGTAGCGGGACAGCACCCGCGAGGTGTCCTCGATGGTCTCCTCGCGGCCGAGCTGCATCATGCGGCTGTCCATCATCACCGGGTGGCCGCCGAGCTGGGCGATGCCCACCTCGAAGGACAGCCGGGTGCGGGTGGAGTTCTTCTCGAAGATGACGGCGACCGACTTCGGCCCGGCCAGGGCGGTCGACCCCAGCGGGTCGGCCTTGAGCCGGTCGGCGAGGTCGAGCACCTCGGCCTGCTCGGCCGGGGTCAGGTCGTCGTCGCGCAGGAAGTGCCGGGGCATCAGGGTTTCTCCTCGTGCGAGCTGAGCAGCGCGGGCAGGTCGGTCACCAGGCGGCGCGCCTGGTCGGAGCGCAGCACCAGCGGCGGGCACAGCCGCAGCGCGTCCGGCTGGATCGGGTTGATCAGGTAACCGGCCCGCTGGGCGGCGGCGGCCACGCTCGCCGACACCGGCGCGGTGAGCCCGACCCCGAGCAGCAGTCCGGCGCCGCGGACCTCGGCGACCAGCGGGTGCTCCAGCGCCCGGATGCCGTCGGCGAGCTCGGCGCCGACCTGCTCGACGTGCGCCAGCAGCCCGTCGGCCGCGATGGTGTCGAGCACCGCCAGCGCGGCGGCGCAGACCACGGGGTTGCCGCCGAAGGTGGTGCCGTGCTGGCCGGGGTGGAGCAGGTCGCCCACCGCGCCGATGCCGATGCAGGCGCCGATCGGCAGGCCACCGCCGAGCCCCTTGGCCAGCGTGATGACGTCCGGCACGATGCCCGCGCGCTGGAAGGCGAACCACGTCCCGGTGCGGCCGATGCCGGTCTGCACCTCGTCGACGACCAGCAGCGCCCCGGTGCGGTCGGCGAGCTCCCGGGCCGCGCGCAGGTAGTCCGGCGGCGGGACGACGACGCCGTTCTCGCCCTGGACCGGTTCCAGGAAGATCGCGGCGGTCTCGGTGTCCACAGCGGACTCCAGCGCGGCGGCGTCCCCGTAGGGCACGTGCACCACGCCGGGCGGCAGCGGTTCGAACGGCTTCTGCTTGGCCGGCTGCCCGGTGAGGGCGAGCGCGCCCATCGTGCGGCCGTGGAACCCGCCCTCGGTGGCGACCACCTTCAGCCTTCCGGTCAACCGCGCGATCTTGAACGCGGCCTCGTTGGCCTCGGCACCGGAGTTGCAGAACAGCACCCGACCGCGCCCGGCGGCTCCGGCCAGGTCGAGCAGCCGCTCGGCCAGTTCCAGACCGCGCGGGTGGGCGTAGAGGTTGGAGACGTGGCCGAGCTCGCCGATCTGGTGGCGGACCGCCTCGACCACCGCCGGGTGGGCGTGCCCGAGCGCGTTGACCGCGATGCCGCTGACGAAGTCCAGGTAGGTCCTGCCGTCGGCATCGGTCAGCTCGCAGCCCGAGCCCCGGGTGAAGGTCAGCTTCGGGGTGCCGTAGTTGTCCATCATGGACGACTGCCAGCGCTGGGTCCCCGCCGCGTTGCCGGTCATGATCCTCCGTCCGCTGCCGCCGGGGGCAGCACCATCGTTCCGACTCCCGCGCTGGTGAAGACTTCGAGCAGCACCGAGTGGGCCAGGCGGCCGTCGATGACGTGGGCGCGCGGGACCCCGCCGCGCACCGCCCGCAGGCAGGCCTCCATCTTGGGCACCATTCCCGAGGACAGCCGGGGCAGCAGCGCTTCGAGCTCGTCGGCGTCGATGCGCGACACCAGCGAACCCCGGTCCGGCCAGTCGGTGTAGAGGCCCTCGACGTCGGTGAGCACCACCAGCTTCTCGGCGCCCAACGCCACCGCGAGCGCACCGGCGGCGGTGTCGGCGTTGACGTTGTGCACCACGCCGTCGGCGTCCGGCGCCACCGTGGACACCACCGGGATGCGCCCGGCCTTGATCAGGTCCAGCACCGCGTCCGGGTTCACCGACACCACGTCGCCGACCAGTCCGACGTCCACCGGCTCGCCGTCGACCAGCGCCGAGCGGCGCTGCGCGGTGAACAGCCGGGCGTCCTCGCCGGACATGCCCACGGCCAGCGGGCCGTGCTGGTTGACCAGGCCGACCAGCTCGCGCCCGACCTGCCCGACGAGCACCATCCGGACCACGTCCATCGTCTCCGGGGTGGTCACCCGGAGGCCGCCGCGGAACTCCCCGGCCAGGCCGAGGCGGTCGAGCATCGCGGTGATCTGCGGGCCGCCGCCGTGCACGACGACCGGGTGCAGCCCGGCCAGCCGCAGGAACACCATGTCGTGCGCGAACGCGCGCTTGAGCTCCTCGTCGACCATCGCGTTGCCGCCGTACTTGACCACGACGGTGGCGCCGTGGAAGCGCTCCAGCCAGGGCAGCGCCTCCACCAGGACGGCGGCCTTCTCGGCGGCGGTGGTCAGCCGATCGCTGACGGGTTCGGTGGTCATGACGAGTACGCGCTGTTCTCTTCGACGTAGCCGTGCGAGAGATCGGTGGTCAGGATCGTCGCCTCGTGCGGGCCGACGTGCAGGTCCACGACGATCTCGATCTCGCGGCCGGACAGGTCGACCGCGCTGCGGTCGGCGGCGCGGGTGCCGCCCGCGAACAGCGTCACGCCGTTGGCCGCGATCTCCAGCGCGTCCACGTCGATCCGCGCGTCGACCCGGCCCAGCGCCATCGCGATCCGGCCCCAGTTCGGGTCCGACCCGAACAGCGCGGTCTTCACCAGGTTGTCCTCGGCGATGGTGCGCCCGACGGCCACCGCGTCGTCCTCGTCGGCCGCGCCGCGCACCACGACGTCGATCGTCTTGGTCACGCCCTCGGCGTCGCCCTGGAGCTGCCGGACCAGGTCGGAGCAGACCTCGGTGAGCCGCTCGGTGAACGCCGCCGGGTCGGGCCGCACGCCGGAAGCGCCCGAGGCCAGCACCAGCACGGTGTCGTTGGTCGAGGTGCCGCCGTCGACGTCCAGCCGGTCGAAGGTGACCCGGGTCGCCGCGCGCAGCGCCGCGTCGAGCTCCTCGGCGCCGAGCACCGCGTCGGTGGTGAGCACCGCGAGCATGGTGGCCAGGTTCGGCGCGAGCATGCCCGCGCCCTTGGCGAACCCGCCGACGGCGTAGCCGTCCGGATCGCGCACCAGCGCCTGCTTGGCGACCGTGTCGGTGGTCAGCACCGCCGTCGCGGCGTCGAACCCGGCCCGCTCCCCGACGTCCAGCGCCGCCGCGGCGGCGTCCACCCCGCCGCGCACCGCGTCCATCGGCAGCCGCTCGCCGATCAGGCCGGTCGAGCAGACCGCGACCTCGATGGCGCCGACGCCGAGCACGTCGGCCACGTGCTCGGCCGTGGCGTGGGTGTCCTGGAAGCCCTCCGGCCCGGTGCAGGCGTTGGCGCAGCCGGCGTTGAGCACCACGGCGCGCAGCCGGTGCTGCTCGAGCACCTGCCGGGACCACAGCACCGGCGCGGCCTTGACCTTGTTGGTGGTGAACACCCCGGCGGCCACCTGCTCCGGTCCGTCGTTGACGACCAAGGCGAGGTCCTTGCCACCGCTGGACTTGATCCCGGCGGCGACCCCCGCCGCCCGGAAGCCCGCCGGGCCGGTCACTCCTGTGCTGCCTGCTGGCATCTGCGCTCCTCGGAACCTGTCTGGAACCCACCCCGCGCGGTGCGGGTGGCGGAACCTCAGCGGCGTTCCCGCTGCGGACGAACGGTCACGGCGCCACTCCCGCGGTGGGCAGACCGGTGGTCTCGGGCAGGCCGAGGGCGAGGTTCATGCACTGCACGGCACCGCCCGCGGTTCCCTTGGTGAGGTTGTCCTCGGCGCCGACCACGACCAGCCGCCCGGCGTCGGGGTCCACCACGAGCTGCAGGTGGACGGTGTTGGCGCCCAAGGTCGCCGAGGTCTGCGGCCACTGCCCCTCCGGCAGCACCCGAACGAACGGCTCGTCGCCGTAGGCGTCGAGGTAGGCCCGGCGCGCCGCACCGGTGTCCACGACGTCGGCGAGCGGGGCGCTGCAGGTGGCGAGGATGCCGCGCGACATCGGGGCGAGCACCGGGGTGAACGAGACCTTGACCGGGGTGCCCGCCGCGGCGCTGAGGTTCTGCACCAGTTCCGGGGTGTGCCGGTGCGCGCCGCCGACGCCGTAGACCGCGGCCGAGCCCATCACCTCGGCGGACAGCAGGTGCGGCTTGAGCGCGCGACCCGCCCCGGAGGTGCCGGTGACCGCGACGACGACGGCGTCCGGTTCGACCAGCCCGGCGGCCAGCGCGGGCGCCAGCGCCAGGGAGGAGACCGTGGGGAAGCAGCCGGGCACGGCGATCCGGGTGCTGCCGCGCAGCCGCTCCCGCGCGCCGGGCAGCTCGGGGATCCCGTAGGGCCAGGTGCCGGGGTGCTCGCCGCCGTACCAGCGGGTCCAGGCGGACGGGTCGTTGAGCCGGTGGTCGGCGCCGCAGTCGACGACGACGGTCCGCTCGTCGAGGGCCGCCGCGATCGCGGCGGAGTGGCCGTGCGGCAGCGCGAGGAAGACCACGTCGTGCCCGGCCAGTTCGGCGGGGCCGGTGTCGGTCAGGACCCGGTCGGCCAGCGGCAGCAGGTTCGGGTGGTGCTGCCCGAGCGGGGTCCCGGCGTTGCCGCCCGCCGTCAGCGCACCGATCTCGACCTCCGGGTGGGCCAGCAGCAGGCGGAGCAGTTCCCCGCCCGCGTAGCCGCTCGCTCCGGCAACCGCCACTCGCACCGTCATGCGGATAATTATGCATGGCCATGCAAGTTCAATCAATGAGGTATGAGCCACCGCCCGGGGGAACCGGCCGCCGCGGTCGGTCCGAACGGAGCAACCGGGATTCGGCATCCGTAGCATCTCGCGCGGATGCGGCGAACAACACCCCACCCGATGCAGACGGACAAGAACAACACGGGCATCATCATGGTCGATGACGATGATCCCGGAACGCCCGACGTCGGCCTTCGTGGGTGCTCCGCCGGGCCCGGATCGAGATCACCCGGACGGAACGCGGATCGCGCTGCGCCCGCAACCGTGCTGGGTGGGCCGCGCGGTCCGGCTCCGCGTCATCGAATCGGACGACCGGCGCACCCTGATGCGCTTCGACCGCGAAGGCGACCCCGGCCTGGTCGAGGGCTACCGCCACTGGGCCGCGCACCGGGCGAACCACCGGCGCTGCGCCGACGACTTCCAGCTCGGCATCGAGACGCTCGCCGGCGGCCGGCTCGTCGGCTCCATGTGCACCACCCAGACCGAACCCGGAGCCGGGCGGTTCAGCTACGGCATCGGCGTCGGCCCGGAGTTCCAGCGCCACGGCTACGCCTGCGACGCCATCGGCATCCTGCTGCGGTACATGTTCGAGCACCGCCGCTACCTCAAGTGCGAGGTCGGCATCTACGGCCACAACGTCCCCTCGCTGCGCCTGCACCGCAAGATCGGGTTCCGCGAGGAGCAGCACGAGCCGCACGTCCGGGCGCGCTACCTGGTGCTGATGGGCATCACCCGCGCGGAGTGGGCCGACCGCTGAGGAGCGCCCGGGGACGTCACTCGCCCAGCACCCGCGGCGCCGATTCCCCGAGCCAGAGCTCCTCGTCCGCCTCGACGAGGTAGCGGTCCGGCGCGGCCACCTCATCCGGCTCCGCGCCGCGATCGGGCCGCGGGACCGGACCACCTCCGACGATCACATCCCCGACGGAGGACGACACCGAGGGCACCGCGACCGCGCGCGAACCGCTCGCGGCGGTTCCCAGGTGTTCGCGCAACCTCGCGGGGTCCCGCGCGCGCAGGTCCTCGGCGCGCTCGGCCAGGTGCGGGGCGCCCGCGTCCCGACCGGCCTCGGCGAACGCCCTCGCCCAGGCGGCGAGCTCGCGCGGCACCCGCTCGGCGATCTCGACGCAGCGGGCGAGTGCGGTCGGCAGTTCCCCGCGCGGGTCGGCGCACAGCCGGTGGTAGGTCTCCTCGACCAGCAGGCCGCGCGCCTCCGGGTCCTCCCAGACCAGCTCGCCGGCGAGGCCCAGCGCGGCGAGCCGGTGCCCGTAGTGCCCGGCCAACGCCCGGTGGCAGCGGACGAACCGGCTCGGCGACCGACCGCGCTCGTGGCGCACCATGGTCGCCCGCACCACCTCGCTGTAGTGCAGCCGACCCCGGTCCTGCCGGACGAACGGCCGGTCCCGCAACCACGGGAACAGCTCCGGCACCCGCTGCGAGCCGACCAGCGCGGCCAGCACGTCCTCGTCCACCACCCGCGGCAGCGCTGCCACCAGCGCGTCGTCCCGGCCCCGTTCGGACTCCCACTTCAGGAAGCGCTCCACCGCGGTACCGGTCGGGTCTTGGAGCTCCTCGGCGGTGGCCGGACCGCTGTCGGCCATCGCCGCCACCAGCAACGGCAAGCCGCCGGAGACCTCCAGCACACCCGCGGCGAAGGCCGGATCGTCCACGCCCTTGCGCCGGAGCAGGGCTCGCGCCTCCTCCGGCGAAAATCGGTCCACCCGCCACTGCACCGCGATCGAGGCGTACTCGCCCCAGCGGTTGACGTCCAGCGGGTGCTGGCCCGCGATGCCGAACACCACCTCGCTCGGCAGCTCGCCGTGGTGGCCGCGCAGCAGCCGAAGCAGCCACGGTTCGACCAGTGGGGCGGTGCGCTCGAAGTCGTCGAAGAGCAGCACCAGATCCCGGTGCTGCGCCAGCCGCCGCAGGTCCGCCACCAGGTGCGGGGTCAGCTCGTCCACCGGCGACATCAACAACCGCACGTCGGCGTGGTCGCGGAACTTGGCGGCGAAGAAGGCGCGGGAGCGCTCCAGCCACCCGCGCACCTGTTCCGGCTCCACCGCGTCGACCAGCAGCGCCGCGCCGGGGGCTGCGGCGCGCACCGCGCTCAGCCCCATCCGGACCGCCGACGCGACGAGGAACTCGCGCGCCGCCTGCGGGGCCTCCGGGTCCGCGAGCACCTCGTCCTGCCGCTGCTCGTACTCGGCGAGCCGCTGGGCGAACGCCGGCGTCCGCCCGCCCTGCCCGGCGAACTGCACCGCGATCGTCGAGAGCGCCGAGACCAGGTTGGGCTCGGAACCGTCGAGCTCGGCCACCAACGTGCCGGAGTCCACCGCGATCTGGCGCCACCGGCGCAGCAGGAACGTCTTGCCGACACCCGCCTGGCCGTGCAGCGCCAGCACGAACGCGCGCTTCGGATCCTGCGGCGGGCGGGCCAGGTTGGCCCGGAAGTCCGCGCAGTGCCGCTCCCGACCGACGAAGTCGCCGCCCTGCCGCCGCCGCACGATCTCCTGCAGGCTCCGGTCCCCTCCGCCGCGCACCACCCGATCATGGTGCCAGCGTCGCCCGGCCGTGATGAGCCGTTCGGCCCAACGGCGGCGGGCCCCGGCCGGCACTGCCGGTCGGGGCCCGCGAGCCGGACCTCAGCCGCGCAGCACGGCGCCGAGGCGCTCGGCGGCGGTGGCCACCGCCGCGTCGCGGGCCGCGGTGGCCTCCTCCTGCTTGAGCGTGCGGTCCTCGGCGCGGAAGCGCAGCGCCAGGGCCAGCGACTTCTTGCCCTCGCCGAGCTGCTCCCCGGCGTAGACGTCGAACAGCCGGACGTCCTCCAGCAGCGCACCACCGCCATCCCGGACGGCCTCGACGAGCTCGGCCGCGGGCACCTGCTCGTCGACCACCAGCGCCACGTCCACCAGGACCGGCGGGTAGGCGGACAGCCGCGGTGCCGGGCGGTCATCGGTCAGCGGCAGCGCGTCGAGGTCGAGCTCCATCGCGCAGGTGCGCTTGGGCAGCCCGAGCGCCTCGACGACCTTCGGGTGCAGCTCACCGGCGTGGCCCACCACGACGCCGTCGACGGCGAGCGCGGCGCAGCGGCCCGGGTGCCACGGCGCGCGGTCCGCGGCGGAGGCGGTCAGCTCGACCCCCGACGCCGCGGCGACGGTCCGCGCGCCCTGCACCGCGTCGGCCCAGTTCGCCGCCCGGCCCGAGCCCCACCAGCCGGTGTTCTCCCGCTGCCCCACCAGCACCGCCGCGACGTGCAGCGGCTGCGCGGGGACCGCGGCGTGCAGCGCGGCGAGCTGCTCGCCGGACGGCCGCTGCGCGACGCCCACCGCGGGCACCTCGGGCTGCTCGGCGGCGGGCCGCACGACCTGGCCGATGTGGAACAGGGCGAGGTCCCGCTGGCCGCGGGAGACGTTGCGCTGCACCGCGTCCAGCAGGCCGGTGAGCAGCGTGGTGCTCAGCAGCGACCGGTCGCTCTCCAGCGCGTTGAGCACGGAGCGGGTCCGCCGCCGCGGGTCGTCGGCGGGCAGCCCGAGCGCGTCGAGCTCGGCGGCACCGGTGAACGGGAAGGGCAGCACCTCGACGTACCCGGCCCCGGCCAGCGCCCGCGACACCGAGCGCTTGCGGCGCTGCGCCGGGGTGAGACCGCGACCGGCCGGCGCGGGCGGCAGCACCGACGGGATGGTGTGGTAGCCCTCCAGCCGCAGCACCTCCTCGACGAGGTCGGCGGGCTGGACGAGGTCCGGCCGCCAGGTCGGCGGGGTCGCGGTGACCAGGCCGACGCCCTGGTCGGACGTGCTGACCTCCAGCTTGCAGCCGATCTGGGTGAGCCGGCGGGCGGTGACCCCGCGCTCGTAGGACACCCCGGCGATGCGGTCCGGCAGCGCCAGCGGCATGGTCACCGGGGCGGGCGCCGCCGGTTCGCCGACGTCGGTGCGGCCCGGGGCGATGGTGCCGTCGCCGTAGCGCACCAGGAACTGGGCGGCCAGCTCGGCGGCCACCGCGGCGACCGCCGGGTCGACGGTGCGCTCGAACCGCTTGCCCGCCTCGCTGGGCAGCTTGTGCCTGCGGATGCCGCGGGCGATGGCCGCCGGGTCCCAGTTCGCCGCCTCCAGCAGGACGTCGTGGGTCTCGGTGCCGATCTCGGTGCTGGCACCGCCCATCACGCCCGCCAGGGACACCGGGCCGGTCTCGTCGGCGATCACGATGTCGTCCGGGTCCAGCGCGCGGTCCACGCCGTCCAGCGTGGTCAGCTTCTCGCCGGGCTCGGCGTTGCGGACCACGAGATCACCGGAGAGCGTGGTCGCGTCGAAGGCGTGCAGCGGCTGCCCGAGCTCCAGCATCACGTAGTTGGTGACGTCCACCGCCAGCGACAGCGACCGGATCCCGGCCAGCGCCAGGCGGCGGCGCATCCACCACGGGGTCGGCGAGGTCGGGTCCACCCCGGTCACCCGGCGCAGCACGAAGCGCGAGCACCGCGCCGGATCGCGCACCTCGACGGGCTTGCACTCGCGCTCCTCCGGCGGCACCGGGCGCACGCCCGGATCGCCGAACGGGACCTCCAACGCGTTGGACAGCTCGCGGGCCAGTCCGCGCACCGAGAAGCAGTAGCCCCGGTCCGGGGTGATGGCCAGCTCGATGACCGTGTCGTCCAGCCCGACGAGCTCGACGACGTCGTCCCCGGGCGAGGCGGATCCGGGCGGCAGCACCAGGATGCCGTCGTGGTCCTCGCCGAGGCCCAGCTCGGCGGCCGAGCAGATCATGCCCTCGCTGAGCTTGCCGTAGGTCTTGCGCGCGGTGATCTCGAAATCACCGGGGAGCACGGTCCCGGGCAGGGCCACCACGACCAGGTCGCCCTCGCGGAAGTTGCGCGCCCCGCAGATGACGCTCTGCGTCCGGGGCCCGCCGTCCTCGGCCTCGCCGACCTCGACCTGGCAGTACCGGATCGGCTTCTTGAACTCGGTGAGCTCCTCGATCTCGGCGACGCGACCGGCCACGAGCGGGCCGCGCACCTGCGTCAGCGGGACGACCTCCTCGACCTCCAGCCCGATCCGGACGAACGCGTCGGCCAACGTTTCCGCGGTCGTCCCCTCCGGCAGCTCGAGGTGCTCGGCCAGCCAGGAAACCGGAATCCGCACTTGGTCAGGCCCTTTCTCGTTCAGTGGGTGGTGGGTGGGAGCTCGGCGCTAGAACGCGCTGCCGAACGGCCTGGTGAACCGGACGTCGCCCTCCACCATGTCGCGCATGTCCGGGATGCCGTTGCGGAACTGGAGGGTGCGCTCCAGGCCCATGCCGAAGGCGAAACCGGTGTGGACCTCGGGGTCCACCCCGCAGGCGCGCAGCACGTTCGGGTTGACCATGCCGCAGCCGCCCCATTCGACCCAGCCGGGCCCGCCCTTCTTCTCCGGGAACCACACGTCCATCTCGGCGGAGGGCTCGGTGAACGGGAAGAACGACGGCCGCAGCCGGGTGCGGGAGTCGGCGCCGAACATCGCCCGGGCGAAGGCGTCCAGGGTGCCCTTGAGGTGGGCCATCGTCAGGCCCTCGTCCACCGCGAGGCCCTCGACCTGGGTGAACACCGGGGTGTGCGTGGAGTCCAGCTCGTCGGTGCGGAAGGTCCGGCCGGGGCACACCACGTACACCGGCAGCTCGCGCTCCAGCAGCGCGCGGACCTGCGACGGCGAGGTGTGGGTGCGCAGCACCAGCCCGGAGTCCTCGGGCGCCACGTAGAAGGTGTCCTGCATGGTCCGCGCCGGGTGGTCCTTGCCGAAGTTCAACGCGTCGAAGTTGAACCACTCGGCCTCCAGCTCGGGGCCCTCGGCGACCTCCCAGCCCATCGACACGAAGGTGTCCTCGACCTGCTCGATGACCTGGGTCAGCGGGTGGCGGGCCCCGTCCGGCACGCGGTCCCAGGGCAGCGTGACGTCGACCGACTCCTCGCGCAGCACCCGCTCGTCGCGCTCGGCCTGCAACGCGGCGCGGCGCTCGTCGAACGCGCCCTGGATGGCCTCGCGGGCCTGGTTGACCCGCTTGCCCGCCTCGGAACGCGCCTTCGGCGGCAGCGCGCCGATCTCGCGGCGAGCCGTCAGCAGCGGGGACCGGTCCCCGAGGTGCGCCGGCTTGACCTCCGCCAGGGCGTCGAGGTCGACCGCCCCCCCGAAGGACTCCCGGGCCTCGACCACCGCGCGGTCCAGCGTTTCCTGCGACAGCGCGGCGACCTCTTTCGGGTCGTACGGGTCGTTTGCTCCAGACATCGTTAGTGCGTGACTCCCGTGTGATCCGATGCGGACGTATCCGCCGCTAGCCCTTCGAGTCTACGAGACCGGCGGAAACGATTTCGGGTGCCTCTCCGCCTGCCTCCGGCGGCGGCGTGTTCAGCGGCGCTGGGCGCGGGCCGAGGCGTAGAGGCAGACGGCGGCGGCGGTGGCCAGGTTGAGGCTCTCCGCCCGCCCGTGCAGCGGCACCCGCAGCGTCGTGTCCAGCCGGGACGCGACCTCCTCGGGCAGGCCGTGGGCCTCGCTGCCGAACACCCACGCCGTCGGGCGGGCGAGGCTGCCGTCATCGGCGGCGGCGTCGAGGTCGGCGGGGGCGCGGCCGTCGGCGCCGACCAGCCGCAGCCCGGCCTCCCGGCAGGCGTCGAGCACCGCACCGGCGGACCGGTCCCGGGCGATCGGCAGGTGGAACAGGCTGCCGGTGGAGGCGCGCACCGCCTTGCCGCCGTAGGCGTCCACGGCATCCCCGGCGAACAGCACCGCCCCGGCACCGGCGGCGTCGGAGACCCGGACCACGGTGCCCGCGTTGCCCGGATCGGAGATCCCGACCAGGACCGCGACCAGGCGCGGGCGCGCCGCCAGCGCGTCGGCCACCGAGGTCGCGGGCAGGTCGCAGACCGCGACCAGCCCCTGCGGCGTCACCGTCTCGGACAGCGATGCCGCGGCGCGCTCGGTGACCTGGTGCACCGGCACCCCACCGGACCGGGCCGCCGCGGCGAACTCGGCCTGGCGGTCCGCACCGGTGTGGAACAGCTCGCGGACCCGCAGCGCTCCGGTGCCGTGCGCCGCCAGCGCCTCACCGACCGCCTGCGCCCCCTCGACCAGGAAGGCACCGGCCTTCTCCCGGCCGGCGCGGCGGGTCAGCTTGCGAGCGACGACGACCCGGGACGATCGCTCGGTCAGCGGTGTCGTCCCGGGTCGTGACGAGGTGCCCTCGGTGATCAGGCGGCACCTTCCTGCTGGTTCTGCTTGGAGACCTCGACCAGTCCGGCGAAGCCCGCGGGGTCGTTGACCGCGAGCTCGGCCAGGATCTTGCGGTCGACCTCGACACCGGCGTTCTTCAGGCCGTTCATGAACCGGTTGTAGCTCATGCCGTGCTGCCGCGCGCCGGCGTTGATGCGGGTGATCCACAGCTTCCGGAAGTCACCCTTGCGGGCGCGCCGGTCGCGGTAGGAGTAGGTCATCGAGTGGAGCATCTGCTCCTTGGCCTTGCGGTACAGCCGCGAGCGCTGACCGCGGTAGCCGCGGGCCGACTCGAGAACTGCGCGGCGCTTCTTCTGGGCGTTGACCGCCCGCTTGACGCGTGCCACTGGTCCGTCCTGTGTATCTCATCGGGGGCGGGAGGACCGCCCTGGCTGGAAGGCTGGAAGTCGGTGCGCCGCCGCAGCGGCGCGGGATCAGCGACCCAGCAGCTTGTTGATCCGCTTGACGTCGGCCTTGGCGACCTCTTCGGTGCCCTCGAGCCGACGGGTGACGCGGCTGGACTTCTTCTCCAGGATGTGCCGGCGACCGGCCTGCTCGCGCCGCAGCTTGCCCGAGCCGGTGACCCGGAACCGCTTGGACGTGCCCTTGTGGGTCTTGTTCTTCGGCATCTTCCTCGTCCTCGTTTCCGTACAGATGCCGGGCGGGTGCACGGGTGCGTTCCCGCCCGGCTTCACGTGCGCCCTCGCGCGCTGCCGCCGGTAGCGACGCCGATGCCGGCTTACGCGTTCGCCTTGGGCTTCGTCTTGTTCGTCTTGTGCGGCGCAAGGACCATGATCATGTTTCGGCCGTCCTGCTTGGGGTTGGCTTCGATGAAGCCCAGTTCGGCCACGTCATCGGCCAGTCGCTGCAACAGGCGGAAGCCCAACTCGGGACGCGACTGCTCACGACCGCGGAACATGATCGTCACCTTGACCTTGTGACCCTGGCCGAGGAAGCGGGACACGTGGCCCTTCTTCGTCTCGTAGTCGTGCGGGTCGATCTTCGGCCGGAGCTTCTGCTCCTTGATGACGGTCTGCTGCTGGTTGCGGCGCGATTCGCGTGCCTTCTGCGCACTCTCGTACTTGAACTTGCCGTAGTCCATGAGCTTGCAGACCGGCGGGCGCGCCTGCGGGGCGACCTCGACAAGGTCCAGATCCGCTTCCTGGGCAAGTCGCAGCGCGTCCTCGATGCGGACGATGCCGACCTGCTCGCCGTTGGGTCCGACCAAGCGGACCTCCGGAACCCGGATGCGGTCATTGATGCGCGTCTCGGAGCTGATGGGCCCTCCTCGGTTCGATGGCTTGCACTACTGCACCGCGGCGCGTAGAGCTCGCCCCTGAAGCACAGCGGCCCCGCTCCCGGCCGTGCCGGAACGCGGGGCCCTAACTCCAAACCGATCGAACCGGTATCGCGCGATACCGTTCGTTGCCAACGACGGCTGCACCGTCGGTGGACCGGGACCCGGAAGCCTGAGGCGGCCACTCGGGTGGGAGCGGGACTCCACTTTGCCGCCCCCGGCGGAGCGGGGGCTGGTCGCTCATGACAGGGTACCAGCCGTGACCGGAGCACAACCAACCCCGCCGCCGAACGACCCGACCGGTGTGCGAGCCCACGACGCGGACGCACCTCACAACGTCCGCGAGCTCGCCGATGTTCCCGCCGTCGAGGTGATCAGCCGCTCGGCGGTGATGCTCATGTCGGCCGCCGCGGAGAAGCTGGGGCTGGCCGAGGACGACCCCGACTCGGCGGCGGACCGCGACCTGGACGAGGCCCGGCGCCTGATCACCGCGCTGGCCGGGCTGGTCACCTCCTCCGTGGAGTACCTGGGACCGCACGCGGGCCCGCTGCGCGAGGGGTTGCAGTCCCTCCAGCGCGCCTTCCGGGAGTCCTCCGCCGTGCCGGACGCGCCGGGGCAGGGCCCGGGCGAGAAGTACACCGGCCCGGTCTACTGACGCACTCCCGGCCGGAGCCGGGACACGTCGGCGAAGGAGGAGGCGCCGCCGCCAGCACGGCGAGGACGTCGCGCGCACCGCTCGGTGACGAGCGCGCCCGCCGCCGGGTCCACCGCGGTCCGACCGGAGTCCGCGGGGAGTCGCCGGTAGCGCCCGCGCAGCGCGGTCGCCGAGGACGACGGATCGAGCCGGTGCGCACCTCCTGCCGCACCCACCGCCGAACTCGCGTGGCGGTGCGACGCGTCCGATCAGTCGGCGGGACCGTTCTCGACGTAGGACTTGAGCCGCCGCAGCGTGGCGTCGATGCTGCGCCGGTTGCGCTCCGGGATGCCGGTCCTGGCGAAGACCCCGGGCAGCGGGAAGCGGGAGTAGTCGAAGGTCTCGGTGACCTCGGTGCCCCCGTCGCGCTCGACGAGCTCGTAGCGCCAGCGGTGCGGGGCGAAGTGCTTCCACGCGACGAGCCGGTCCTGCTCGTACTCCACGACGGAGTTGCTGATCCGGTATCCCACGCCCAGCTTCATCCGCATCCCGAAGCGGGAGCCCCGCTGGAGCCGCTCCGGTCCGACGATCTGCCCCCGCACCGTGCCGGAACCGTCGATGACCGGGTGCAGCCGGGGGTCGGTGAGGACGGCGAAGACGTCGGCGGGGCTCGCCTGGACCACGACGCTGCCGGAGACCGCGTAGCTGGTGTCGACCATGCGGCCACCCTACTCATCCGGAACCAACACGTCTCGTTACCAACTGCCGCCATTTTGGTCTAGTCCAATGCGCGTGTCGTGGTGCACACTGTTCGCCGTTCGTCCACAGACGGGAGAAACCGTGCGAGACAACGCGATGCGACGGCGAGGTTTCCTCGGGGCGCTCGGCGCCGTCGGCCTGTCGGTCGCCGCGCAGCCGACCGGCGTCGCCGCCGGGTCCGGCCGCTCCCCGGGCCTGCTCACCCTCATCGGCAGCTACACCTCGGCGGACCCGGCCGGGCGCGGCCTGGAGGTCGCCCACCGCGGCCCCGGTGGAGCGCTGCACCCCGGCGGCGTGGTCGACGGGGTCCCGGACGCCTCGTTCTTCGCCTGGTCGCCGGACCACCGGTTCGTCTACGTCACCAACGAGCGGCCCGCGGGGACGGTCACCGCCGTGGACGTCTCGGCGCACCGGCCCGTCGTGCTGGGCTCGGTGTCCACCCGGGGCGCGGGTCCCACCCACCTGACCGTCCACCCCGACGGGGACTTCCTGCTCACCGCGAACTACACCGACGGCACCGTGGTCGTGCACCGGCGCCGCGCCGACGGCACCCTCGGCGAATCCACCGACCTGGTCCAGCACCCCGGCGCGCAGCCGCACGCCCACCAGGTCGTCGTGGACCCCAGCGGCCGGTGGGTGATCGCCGTCGACCTCGGCGCCGACGCGGTGTTCTGCTACCGCCTCGACCCCGGCACCGGACGGCTCGCCCGCCACCAGCACCTCGCGCTGCCGACCGGCACCGGACCGCGCCACCTCGTGTTCCACCCCGACGCGACCCGCGCCTACCTGCTCGCCGAACTGGCCTCGACGATCACCGTGCTGCACTTCGACGTCGACACCGGGCGGTTCACCCCGGGCGAGGTGCTCAGCACCCGCGACGAGGACGCCACCGGCGAGAACTTCCCCGCCGAGATCGCGATCTCCCGCGACGCCCGCTTCGTCTACGCCTCCAACCGGGGCGACGACACCCTCGCGGCGTTCGCGGTGCGCGACGACCACCTCGAACCGCTGGGCGGCACGCCCACCGGCGGGTCCTGGCCCCGGCACTTCACCTTCGACCCGGAGCAGACCTCGCTGTACGTGGCCAACCAGCGCTCCGGCACCATCACCCGGCTGCGGCGCGACCCGGGGACCGGCGCGCTGACGTCCACATCGGACCGATACGACTGCCCTTCGGTGGCAGCGCTGACCTTCCACGGCTGAGGATCCCCGCCCGGTCCGGAGCCGACGACAGAACGGAGCCCCATGCCGAAGTGGACAGCGATCACCGCCGTCGCGCTGTGCGCGCTGCTGGCCGCCTGCGGACCGCCGCAGGTGCAGCAGGACGCGCCCGCCGCCGACGAGATGACCGGCACGCTGCGGGTCTGGCTGTTCGACGAAGCCACCCGCGAGCCCAAGCAGGACGTGGTCGACGCCGCGGTCGCGGAGTTCGAGGCCGCGCACGCCGACGTCGAAGTCGACGTGCGCTACATCCCGGTGGACACCCGGGCCGAGCGCTTCACCGGCGCCTTCAACGATCCGGCCAGCGCACCCGACGTCGCCGAGTTCGGCAACACCGACCTGGCGGGCTACGTCGCCGCGGGCGGGCTCGCCGACCTCAGCGGCATGCTCCAGGAGTGGCCGGCCGCCGCCGACCTGGACCCCGCCGTGCTGGAGACCGCGAAGCTCGACGGCGCCGTCTACGGAATGCCTTGGTACACCGGCGTTCGCGCGCTGTACTACCGCACCGACGTGTTCGCCGAACTCGGCCTGGAGCCACCGCGCACCCTCGACGAGCTCGCCGGCACCGCCAGCGCGATCCGCGCCGCCCGGCCCGACCTGCACGGCATCTCGGTGGGCGGCAAGTACCACTACGCGATGCTGCCGTTCCTGTGGGCGGCGGGCGGTGAGATCGCGGTCCGCGAGGGCGGCACCTGGCGCGCGGCCGTGGACACCCCGCAGGCCCGACGCGGCATCGCCGCCTTCGCCGACCTGATCGCCGGCGGGGCCTGCCCCCGCGAGCAGTGCGCCGACCTCACCGGCAGCCAGAGCGTGCAGGCCTTCGCCTCCGGCGCGGCGGCGATGACCATCGGCGGCGACTTCAACCGGGCCGCGGTGGACGCCGGTGCGGCGGGCGGCGAGTACGCCGTGGTCCCGCTCCCCGGCGAGACCGAGGGGTCCATCGCACCGGCCTTCGCCGGCGGCAACCTGCTCGGCGTGCTGAAGTCCTCCGAGCGCGCCACCCTGGCCCGGGAATTCGTCAAGCTGCTGGCGGGCAAGGAATACCAGCGCCGGATGTACGAGGCGATGGGCAACCTCCCGACCTTCACCGACGTCCAGCAGGAGATCGCCGCGACCGACCCGGCGGCGGCACCGTTCATCGACACCCTGCGCGCCGGGACGCGGTTCGTGCCCGCCACCCCGGCGTGGTCGGAGATCGACGCGCAGGGCGTGCTGCCCACGATGGTGCAGGAGATCATCAACGGCACCCCGGTCGAGGAGGCCACCCGCGCCGCCGCCGAGCGGATGAACGGCCTGTTCGAGGGCCGCTGATGTCCGTCCTGCTCTACCTGGGACCCGCCGCGCTGGTGCTCGTCGGGATGATGGCCTACCCGCTGTACCAGCTCGTGCAGATCTCGCTCTACGAGTACGGGCAGGCCCAGGCCTCCGGTGGCGCGCCGCTGGAGTTCCTGGGCCTGGGCAACTACGCGGCGCTGCTCGGCGACGAGCGGTTCTGGACGATCCTGGTGCAGACCTGCGCGTTCGCCGCGGTCTGCGTCGTCGGCAGCCTGGCCGTCGGGATCGGGCTGGCGGTGCTGGCCACCCGGATCGGCCCGCTGCCCCGGCTGCTGCTGTTCCTGGCCGCGCTCGGGGCGTGGGCGACTCCGGCGGTGGCCGGCTCGACGGTGTGGCTGTTCCTGTTCGACGCCGAGTTCGGCCTGGTCAACGAAGTGCTCACCGGGGTCGGGTTCGGCGGCATGGAGGGCTTCTCCTGGACCTACGACAAGTACGTGGCCTTCGGGCTGGTCGCCGCCGAGGTCATCTGGTGCTCGTTCCCGTTCGTGCTGGTGACCACCTACGCGGGCATCCAGGGCGTGCCCGGTGAGGTGCTGGAGGCGGCGGCGCTGGACGGGGCGTCGGCCTGGCGGACCACCCGCAGCGTGCTGCTGCCGATGCTGCGGCCGATCCTCGTGGTGGCCACCATCCAGTCCATCATCTGGGACTTCAAGATCTTCACCCAGATCTACGTGATGACCAACGGGGGCGGCATCGCCGGGCAGAACCTGGTGCTCAACGTCTTCGCCTACCAGGAGGCGTTCGCCGGTTCCGACTACGGCATGGGCTCGGCGATCGGCGTGGTGATGACGCTGCTGCTGATCGGCATCACCCTGGTCTACCTCCGAGTGCAGCGCGACAGCGAGGCGATCCGATGAAGCGGCGCACCATCGCCAACACCGCGGCCCTGCTCATCGCCGCGGTGGTGGCCTTCCCCCTGTACTGGATGGCGTTGTCGGCGATCAAGCCGGAAGCCGAGATCCAGTCCACCGAACCGCGACCGTGGACGTTCGCCCCGACCCTGGACAACTTCCGCCGCGTGTTCACGGTGGACGGACTCGGCGGCTACTTCGTGAACAGCCTGCTGGTCGCCGGCGCCGTGGTGCTGCTGTCGATGCTGCTGTCGTTCCTGGCGGCGGTGGCGCTGACCCGCTTCCGCTTCAAGGGGCGCACCGTGCTGCTGGTGATGCTGCTGATCGCGCAGATGGTGCCGATCGAGGCGCTGACCATCCCGCTGTTCTTCCTGATGCGCTCGGTCGGCTCGGTGGCCCCGGCGTTCGGCCTCAACGAGCTCGGCTCGCTGGTCCTGGTGCACCTGGCGTTCAGCCTGCCGCTGGCGATCTGGATGCTGCGCGGGTTCGTCGCCGCCGTGCCGGAGGAGCTCGCCGAAGCGGCCACGCTGGACGGCGCGGGGCGCGCCCGCTTCGTCTGGCAGGTGCTGTTCCCGCTGGTGGCGCCAGGTCTGGTCGCGGTCAGCGTGCTGTCGTTCATCCACGCCTGGAACGACTTCCTGTTCGCCAAGACGTTCATCATCTCCGCGACCGAGAACCAGACGCTGCCGATGGCGATCCTGGTGTTCTTCACCCCCGAGGGAAATGATTGGGGCGCGATCATGGCCGGTTCGACGCTGATGACCATCCCGGTGCTGATCTTCTTCGTGCTGGTGCAGCGGCACCTGATCAGCGGACTCGCCGGGGCGGTGAAGGGATGAGCTGGGATTCGGTGCTGCCCCGCCCGGCCGAGGTCCACCCCGCGCCGGGCACCTTCACCCTCGACGCGACGACCACGGTCGGCGGTGAGCCGGGCGCGGCGCGGTGGTGGCGGACCCGCATCGGTGCCGCCACCGGCCTGCCGCTGGCCCCGGCGGCCGAACCGGACGTGGAGTTCCGGCTGGACCCCGCCGAGGACGGCCACCGCATCGAGATCCGCCCGGACGGCGTCGCGGTCACCGCCCGCGACGCCGAGGCCGCCCACCACGCCGCCCAGACGCTGCGGCAACTGCTCGGCCCCGCCGCCCACCGCGCGGCCCCGGTCGGCGCGGAACCGTGGCGGTTGCCCTGCGGCGTGCTGCGGGACCGGCCGCGCTTCGGGTGGCGCGGCTGCCACCTCGACGTCGCGCGGCACTTCCTGCCCACCCGCGAGGTGCTGCGGTTCATCGACCTGCTGGCCGCGCACAAGCTCAACGTGCTGCACCTGCACCTGACCGACGACCAGGGCTGGCGGCTGGAGGTGCCGCGCTACCCGCGGCTCACCGAGGTCGGCGCCTGGCGGCGGCGCTCGATGGTGGGCCGGGGGCCGGTGCCCGAGCACGACGACCGCCCGCACGGCGGCTTCTACACCACCGAGGACCTGCGCGAGATCGTCGCGCACGCCGCCGCGCAGCACGTGCGGGTGGTGCCCGAGGTCGACGTCCCGGGGCACAACGCGGCGGCGATCGCGGCCTACCCGGAACTGGGCACCCACCCGGCCGAGGTCTGGGACGCCTGGGGCGTCAGCGACCACGTGCTGGACCCCTCGCCCGGGACCGCGGAGTTCTTCCGGAACGTGTTCGACCACGTGCTGGAGGTCTTCCCCTCCCCGGTGATCTGCGTGGGCGGTGACGAGGTCCCGGGGGTGACCGCCGCGCACGGCCGGTTCCTGCGCGGCCTCGTCGAGCACCTGCACGCGGCCGGGCGGCGGGCGCTGGGCTGGGACGAGGTCCTCGACGACGCCGCGCCGCTGCCCCGGGGCACCATCATCGCCTCGTGGCGCGACGAGCACGCCGGGGTGCGCGCCGCCGAGCAGGGGCACGACGTGGTGCTCTGCCCGGAGCAGGTGCTGTACCTGGACCACCGGCAGTCCGACCACCCCGACGAGCCGGTCCCGGTGGGCTTCCGCACCACGCTGGCCGACGTGCACGCCTACGAACCCGCCCTGGCCCCGCCGCGCCTGCTCGGCGTCCAGGCGCAGGTGTGGACCGAACACCTCGACTCGCCGCGCCGGGTGGACTACGCGGTCTTCCCCCGGCTCAGCGCGTTCGCCGAGGTCGCCTGGTGCCGGGGCGGGCGCGACGGCGCGGAGTTCGAGCGGCGGCTGGCCGAGCACCACCTGCCGAGGCTGGACGCGCTGGGCGTCGAGTACCGCCCGCTCGCCGGGCCGCTCCCGTGGCAGACCCGCCCGGGCGTCCCCGGCCGCCCCCGCCACCGGAACCCCTCGGAAGGGTGATGAGCGAGGGGCACCTTCATCCGGCTTACTGTAGGACCGCTTTCAGAATGGCTTGCGTGGCGGTGCGGGTGGCGGAACCTCAGCGGTGCAAGCTGCGTGCCCCACCGCATGCGGCTCCGCCGCATTCTGAAAAGACCCCTTGGTCGGATGAAGGTGCCCCTCACCTGGGCGAAGATCACCCGGTCGGTCAGGTGACCGCGTTCCGATCGCGGTCCTCGGTGGTGGGTTCCCAGCACTGGACGCCGGTGAGCTCCGGAATGCGGTCCCGGGTGAAGACCGGGTCGAGCCCCTGCGCGCGCTGCTGCTGGTAGTCCCGGAGCAGCTTCAGCGCCACTCCGCTCAGCGGGGCGATCGCCGCCAGGTTCACCAGCGCCATCACGCCCATCGTGGTGTCGGCGAGGCTCCACACCAGGTCCGAGGAGCCGATCGCGCCGAGGAAGGTGACCACCAGCGCCACCGCCTTGTAGCCGCCGAGCACCGCCCGGTTCCGGGTGAGGAACCCGACGTTGGACTCGCCGTAGAAGTAGTTGCCGAGCACCGAGGTGAACGCCACCAGCAGGATCACCAGCGTCAGCAGGTGCAGCGACCAGGTGCCGAACTGGAACTCCAGCGCCTCCTGGGTCATGGTCGCACCGCGGTTCTCCCCGTACACCGGGTGCGAGAGCAGCACGATGAACGCGGTGGTCGAGCACACCAGCAGCGTGTCGACGTACACCCCGAGGGTCTGCGCCAGCCCCTGCTTGACCGGGTGGCTCACCGCGGCGGTCGCCCCGGCGTTGGGCGCGGAACCCAGCCCGGCCTCGTTGGAGAACATCCCGCGCC
Organism: Saccharopolyspora cebuensis; assembly: GCF_039542665.1. Lineage (NCBI taxonomy): Bacteria > Bacillati > Actinomycetota > Actinomycetes > Pseudonocardiales > Pseudonocardiaceae > Saccharopolyspora > Saccharopolyspora cebuensis. The sequence continues at coordinate 195,377 of NZ_BAABII010000020.1, read as the reverse complement.
GCACGCCCTGCACGATCGCGGCGCCGACCCCGCCCGCGGCGATCTCCTGGAACCCGAAGGCGTGGCCGATGATCTGGGCGACCAGGCCGGGGATCGCGTCGAGGTTGAGCGCGACGACGACCAGTCCCATGATCAGGTAGATCGCGGCCATGAACGGCACGAGCAGCTGCGCGGTCCGCGCGATGCGGCGCACCCCGCCGAAGACGATGAGCGCGGTCAGGCCGACCAGCAGCAGGCCCAGCACCGGCTCCAGCCAGCCCGGCGCGCCGGCCCCGGTGGCCTCCACCGAGGTCACGACGGCGCCGACGATGGTGTTGCTCTGCACCGCGTTGAACGTCAGGCCGAAGGTCACGGTGATGACCACCGCGAACACCACGCCCATCCAGCGGGCGCGCAGGCCGTGCTGCATGTAGTAGGCCGGGCCGCCCCGGAAACCGCCGCGGTCGCGCACCTTGTAGACCTGCGCCAGCGTCGATTCGACGAAGCTCGCCGCGCCGACCAGCAGCGCCATCACCCACATCCAGAACACCGCGCCGGGGCCGCCGAGGGCGATGGCGGTGGCCACGCCGGCGATGTTGCCGGTGCCGATGCGGGCCGCGGCCGAGATCGCGAACGCCTGGAACGACGAGACCTGCTTGCCGCCGTCCTCGGCGGGCTCCGGCTTGCTGAACATGGCCCGCACCATCTCCGGGAACATCCGGATCTGGACCAGTCCGAAGCGGACCGTGAAGTACAGGCTCAGCAGGGCCAGCACCGGGATGATGAGGTACAGCCAGAACGTGTCGTTGAACGCGACGATCGCGTCGTGGATCGCTTCCAAGGTCAACCTTCCGCGGACGGGTGGGCTGCGGGCGGCGCGACCGGGGCGCGCACCGATCCGGCGGGCGCCCCTGCACACGCGGTGCCGCACAGTGTGTCCGACGGGGCGGCGCGCGGGCTCCGAAAGCGACGCAATGGTTATCCGCCGCGGTCGGTGCGGCGACCGAACGGCAACGCGGCGATGAGGAACTGGGCCACCACGAGCGCGGCGAGCGGAGCGGCCAGCAACCACGGGGCCACGCCGAGGTGGTCGACCGAGGCGGCCAGCATCGCGCCCCACTCGGGCGCCGGGGGCGGCGGGCCGAGACCGAGGAAGCCCAGCGCGGCGACCGTGTTGATCAGCGCGGGCAGCCGCACCACGGCGAGCGCCCCGACCGGGGGCAGCAGTTCCGGCAGCAGGCTCCGCCACCAGATGCGCAGCGTCCCGGCGCCCATCGCCCGGTGCGCCAGCACCCACTGCCGGGTGCGCAGGCTGGCGGTGAGCGCGTCGGCCTGGCGCGCGAACGGCAGCCAGCCGACCGCGATCAGCGCCAGCAGCAGCGTGGTCCACCCCGGACCGGCGACCAGCCCGGCGACCAGCGCCACGATCAGCGGCGGCAGCGCCGCGGCGACGTCGACCAGCGCCCGGACGACGGCGGACCCGCGCCCACCGGACCATCCCGTCGCGGCACCGACGGCGAGCCCGATCAGCGCCGAGACCACCAGCGCCAGCCCCGCCGCGCCGAGCGAGGTCACCGCACCGGCGGCCACCCGGGCGAGCACGTCCCGACCCAGCGCGTCGGTGCCCAGCGGGTGCTCCGGCGACGGGGGCAGCAGCACCGCGCGCATGTCGGTGGCCAGCGGGTCCCCGAGGAGCCCGACCGCCACCGGCACCGCGAGCAGGCACAGCAGGATCGCCGCCCTCATGCCGCGGCCCGCCGGGTGCGCGGGTCGACCACGAGTTGCAGCGCGTCGCCGAGGGCGCCGACGAGCAGGGCCATCGCGACGGCCACGATCAGGCCCACCTGCACCACCGGCAGGTCCTGGGCGATGACCGCGTCGACCAGCGTGCGGCCCAGTCCGGGCAGGTCGAAGACGACCTCGACGGTCGCGGTCCCGGCGATCATGCCCGCCGCGTTGTAGGTCAGCACGGACAGCACCGCGGGCAGCGCCGGCTTGGCGATGTGCCTTGTCCACAGCCGGAAGCGCCCGATGCCGCGGGCCTCGGCGGCGACGGCGAAGTTCTCCCGCGCCATCGCCGCCGCCCGCGCGCGCATCGTCGCGGCGATCGGCGCGGCGAGGACCGGGACCAGTGCCGCGACCGGCAGCACGGCGTTGTGCGGCCCGTGCCATCCCGAGCTGGGCAGCAGGTCGAGGCCGACCGCGAACACCGCGACCAGCAGCGGGGCGAGCGCGAACTCCGGCAGCGCCGCGGCCAGCCGGGTCGACCCGGCCACCGCGCGGTCCACCAGCGATCCGGGGCGGCGCGCGGCGAGCAGCCCGGCGGCGCAGCCGAGGACGAACGACAGCACCAGCGCGGCGACCACGATGCCGATCGAGACCTGGAAGGCGCGCCCGATCCGCTCCCCCACCGGCTCACCGGACAGCCACGACGTGCCGAGCTGCCCGGTGCACAACCGGCCGAGCCGGTCGAGCACCCGTTCCGGCAGCGGCCGGTCCAGACCGAGGTCGGCGCGGATCGCGGCGAGCACCGCCGGGTCGGGGTCGGCGTCGGCGTAGCGGACGGCCAGGACGCTGCGCGCCGAGTCGACCCCGGTCAGCTCCGGCAGCAGCATCGCCAGCAGCACGACGCCCACCAGCACGACCGGCGTCAGCGCCAGCCGCAGCAGCGTCCCGCTCGTCACCGGGGAGCGCGGGCGGTGAGCAGGAAGAAGCCGGGTGCGCTCGGGTACGGCGCGCGGTCGAACAGCGACGTGCGGTCGGCGACGTCGACGAACCCGGCGTCGTCGGCCAGCGCGGCGCACGCGCCGAAGTCGAGCCCCGCCGACAGGGGCAGCGCGGCGGAGGCCCCGGCGTAGGAATCGCTGAACCGCTGCTCGACCGCGTCGTCACCGATCGCGGCCCGGCCCCACCGGCCGTCGCTGATCAGCAGCAGACCGCCGGGGCGCAGCGCCCGGCGCCAGCGCGCCACGGCCTGCGCCGGATCCGGCAGCGTCCACAGCACGTTGCGGGTGACCACCGCGTCGAAGGGCCCCGCCGGGGGTTCGCCCGCCTCCCCCACGCGCCACTCGACCGCCAGCCCTTCGTCCTGCCCGCGTTCGGCGGCGACCTCGAGCATCCCCGGGGAGACGTCCTGACCGGTCACCGCGTGCCCGGCGGCGGCCAGGATGCGGGCCAGGAACCCGGTGCCGCAGCCGATGTCGAGCACCCGGGCGCCGGCCCCGACGGTGTCGAGCAGCAGCGGTTCGAGGCGCCGCGCCCACCGGTCGCGGGCGGGGTCCTGGCCGGGCTGCCCGTCGTAACCGTTGCGGGCGCGGTCGTTCCAGTAGGACACGACGGCGTGCGGCGCGGAGCTCATCGCAGGGTCACCTCCGGGGTCAGCAGCGACCGCTCCAGCGGGTCGGCGCGCACGCCCCGCACGCGCGCCGAGTGCGCCAGGTGCTGCTTCTCGTGGAACAGGGGGATGCCGGCGACCCGCTCGGCGAGCAGTTCGTCGGCGCGGCGGAAGATCTCGGCGCGCGCGGCCGGGTCGTCGACCGACCGCAACCGCTCCACCAGCGCGTCCAGTTCCGGATCGCAGAAGTGGTCCAGGTTGAAGCCGCCGCCGCAGGTGAAGTCGCTCTGCAGGTAACCGGCGGCGTCCGGGATGTCGACCAGGTAGCTGCGCGAGTACACCACCGCGTCGAGCTCGCCGGAGAGGATCTTCGGCTCCAGCCGGTCGGCCGGCTCCTGCACGATGCGCACCTCGAACCCGGCCTCGCCGAGCTCGTCGGCGACGGCGGTCGCCACCGCGGGCAGGTCCGGCCGCTCGGGGTAGGTGCCCAGGGTGATCGGTTCCGCTCCCGGACCGGTGGCCTCGGCGAGCAGGCGGCGGGCCTGCTCGGGGTCGGCGGGCGGCGGCGGGGTGCGGGAACCCCACGGCACGGCCGGGCCGAAGTAGCGGGCGGCGGGGGTGGCGGTCCCGCGCAGCACCCCGTCGACCAGACCGGCCCGGTCGAGGGCCAGCCGCGCCGCCGCGCGCACCCGCTGATCGGCGAACGGCCCGCCCGCGGTGTTGAGGTGCAGCGCGGTGGTGCGCGGGAGCTCCGCCTCGGCCACCGCGAGCTCGGGGTCCTCGCGCACCGGGTCGAGCCGCGCGGCGGGCACGTTGTCGATCAGGTCGAACTCGCCGCCGCGCAATCCGTTGACCCGGGCCGCGGCGTCCTCGACGAAGCGCACGTCGACCTGCGCCACGCCCGCGCGGGCGCCCCGGTAGCCGTCGAACCGGCGCAGTTGCAGCCCGCGCTCGCCGTCGCTGCCGACGACTTCGAACGGCCCGGTCCCGGCGCCCGCGGTCAGGTCCACCCGCCCGTCCGGCCGGATCGCGGCGGGGTCGAGCACGGCGGTCCCGGCGGCGCTCATCCGCAGCGGCAGGATCGGGTCCGGTCGCGCGGTGCGCACCACCACGGTGCGGTCGTCCAGCGCCTCGGCGCCCTCGACGACCCCGCGCAGGGCGCGCGGCGGGGCGACGTCCCCGGCCGCCCGGTTGATCGACTCGGCGGCGGCCTGCGCGGTCACCGGCGCTCCGGAGTGGAACCGCGCACCCGCGTCGAGGGTGAACCGCCACCGCTGCGGCGACTCCTGCGCCCAGGACTCGGCGAGCCCCGGGTGCGCCCGCCCGTCGGTGGTCACGTCGGTGAGCGTCTCGGTGACCCCGAGCCGCACCAGGATCAGCGCGTCGTCCGACGCCGGGTCCCAGCCGGACCGGGGCGGGATGCCGATCGCGATGCGCAGCGCGTCGGGACCGGCACCGGCCCCGGAGAAACCGCACCCGGCCAGCAGCGCGGCCACCGCGGTGAGCACGATCGCCGCCCACCCGCGTCGCAGGGTGTGCAACTGCCACCTCCTCGCAACAAGACCTGAAGGATTCTCGCACGAGGTGGTGGTGCCGTCGTCGCCGACGGCGATCAGGGGTGCGCTGCGCCACGCCGGCGGGAGTCCGGAGTGGACGTCCCGCCCGCCCGGCTCAGCCCTCGGCCAGCACCGGGGCGAGGAAGCGCCCGGTGTAGCTGGCCTCGTTGTCGGCGACCTGCTCCGGAGTGCCCTCGGCGACCAGCGCGCCGCCGCCGGAACCGCCCTCCGGCCCCATGTCGACGAGCCAGTCCGCCGACTTGATCACGTCGAGGTTGTGCTCGATGACGATCACCGTGTTGCCCTTGTCGGCCAGCCCGTTGATCACGCCGAGGAGCTTGCGGATGTCCTCGAAGTGCAGTCCGGTGGTCGGCTCGTCGAGCACGTACACGGTCTGGCCGGTGGAGCGCTTCTGCAGCTCGCTGGCCAGCTTGACCCGCTGCGCCTCGCCGCCGGACAGGGTCGGGGCGGGCTGGCCCAGCCGGACGTAGCCGAGGCCGACGTCCACCAGCGTCCGGAGGTGCCGGTGGATCGCCTTGATGGGCTCGAAGAACTCGGCCGCCTCCTCGATCGGCATGTCGAGCACCTCGGCGATCGTCTTGCCCTTGTAGTGCACCTCCAGGGTCTCCCGGTTGTACCGGGCCCCGTGGCACACCTCGCAGGGCACGTAGACGTCGGGCAGGAAGTTCATCTCGATCTTCAAGGTGCCCTCACCCGCGCAGGACTCGCAGCGCCCGCCCTTGATGTTGAACGAGAACCGGCCCGGCTGGTAGCCGCGGACCTTGGCCTCGGTGGTCGCCGCGAACAGCTTGCGGATGTGGTCGAACACGCCGGTGTAGGTGGCCGGGTTCGACCGCGGCGTGCGCCCGATCGGCGACTGGTCGACCTGCACCAGCTTGTCCACGTGCTCCAGGCCCTTGATCCGGGTGTGCCTGCCCGGGACCTGCCGCGCCCCGTTGAGCTTGTTCGCCAGCGTGGTGGCGAGGATGTCGTTGACCAGCGTGGACTTGCCCGAGCCGGAGACCCCGGTGACCCCCACCACGCAGCCCAGCGGGAACGACACGTCGATCTTGCGCAGGTTGTGCTCGCGGGCGCCGACCACGGTCAGCAGCCGCTTCGGGTCCCGCGGGCGGCGCTGCTCGGGCGTCGGGATCGTCCGGCGCCGGGACAGGTAGGCACCGGTCAGCGAGTCCTCGTTGTCCAGCAGTTGCTTGTAGGAGCCGCTGTGCACCACCTGACCGCCGTGCTCCCCCGCGCCGGGGCCGATGTCGACCACCCAGTCGGCGCTGCGCACGGTGTCCTCGTCGTGCTCCACGACGATCAGCGTGTTGCCCAGGTCCCGGAGCCGGGCCAGCGTCTCCAGCAGCCGGTGGTTGTCCCGCTGGTGCAGCCCGATGGACGGCTCGTCGAGCACGTAGAGCACGCCGACCAGCCCGGAACCGATCTGGGTGGCCAGCCGGATGCGCTGCGCCTCTCCACCGGAGAGGGTGCCCGCGGCGCGGTCCAGCGACAGGTAGTCCAGCCCGACGTCGAGCAGGAACCCGAGGCGGGCCTGCACCTCCTTGAGCACCCGGCCGGCGATGAGCTGCTCCCGCTCGCCGAGCACCAGGCCGTCGAGGAACGCCGCGCACTCCTGCACGCTCAGCGCGCTCACCTCGGCGATGGACAGCTCACCGCGGTCGGCGCCGGGCATGGTGACCGCCAGGATCTCCGGCTTGAGCCGGGTCCCGTCGCACGCCGGGCAGGGCACGTCGCGCATGTACCCCTCGTACTTCTCCCGGGCGTAGTCGGACTCGGTCTGCTCCAGCCGGCGCTCCAGGAACGGGATGACGCCCTCGTAGTTGGCGTAGTACGAGCGGGTGCGCCCGTAGCGGTTCTTGTAGCGCACGTGCACCTGGTCGGTGCTGCCGTGCAGCACGGCCTTCTTGACCTTGGTGGGCAGCCGCCGCCACGCGGTGTCCATCCGGAACCCGATCGACTCCGACAGCGAGGTGAGCAGCCGGGTGAAGTACTCGGCGGTGTGGCCGCCCGCCCACGGCGCGATCGCCCCGTCGGCCAGCGACAGGTCCTCGTCGGGCACGACCAGCTCCGGGTCGACCTCCTTGCGGAAGCCGAGACCGGCGCACGCCGGGCAGGCCCCGTAGGGCGAGTTGAAGGAGAACGACCGCGGCTCCAGCTCGTCGACGCCGAGCGGGTGGCCGTTCGGGCAGGCCAGGTTCTCGGAGAACCGGCGCTCGCGCTGCGGGTCGTCCTCGTCGAGGTCGACGTACTCGATCACCACCAGCCCGTCGGCGAGCCGCAGCGCGGTCTCCACCGAGTCGGTCAGGCGCTGCTTGGCGCCGGACTTCACGGTGAGCCGGTCGACGACCACCGCGATGTCGTGCTTCTCCTGCTTCTTGAGCTTCGGCGGGCTCTCCAGCGGGTGCACCGCGCCGTCGACCCGCGCGCGGGCGAACCCGGACGAGCGGAGCGTGTCGAACAGGTCGACGTACTCGCCCTTGCGCCCCCGGACCACGGGAGCGAGCACCTGGAACTTGGTGCGCTCGGGCATCTCGAGCACCTGGTCGACGATCTGCTGCGGGGTCTGCCTGCTGATCCGCTCACCGCACTGCGGGCAGTGCGGGGTGCCCGCCCGGGCGTAGAGCAACCGCAGGTAGTCGTAGACCTCGGTGATGGTGCCCACGGTGGACCGCGGGTTCCGGCTGGTGGACTTCTGGTCGATGGAGACCGCCGGGGACAGGCCCTCGATGAAGTCGACGTCGGGCTTGTCCATCTGGCCGAGGAACTGCCGCGCGTAGGCGGACAGCGACTCCACGTAGCGGCGCTGCCCCTCCGCGAAGATGGTGTCGAACGCCAGGCTCGACTTTCCCGAACCGGAGAGGCCGGTGAACACGACCAGGCTGTCCCGGGGCAGGTCGAGGTCGACCCCGCGCAGGTTGTGCTCACGGGCGCCGCGGACGACAAGGCGGTCAGCCACTGTGATCCCTTCAAGAGTTCTCGCCGTTGATGAGGAACGCGCCAGACCCGGTTCGGGTTCGTCTCCAGGACCGGCGGCCGGGGGTCGGCACGAGCGCGAGTCCGCGGACCATGCTAGGCGGGCCCACCGACAGCTCCGGAGCGCGTGCGGCGCGGTACGCACCGCGACGGTGCTCACCCGCTCGAACGGGTGACTCACGGTGAGCGACCACCCCGCGTCCACGATACCCACCGCCGCCCCGTGGTCGGCGCCGCCGCGGTTGTGGCGTGCGGCCCACCGCCCTGGTCACCCCGGCCAACACGCCGCGTCCACCCCGCTGGCCTCGGCCTCGCCGAGCACCCGGGGCGTTAGGCTCGGCCGCGTGGAGATCACGGACGAGTACACCGGTCATGTCGAGCCGGGCGGCGCGGCGGCCCGGCGCGAGCTGGACGCGCTGACCATCACCAAGCTCTCGGTCGGCCCGATGGACAACAACGCCTACCTGCTGGTGTGCAAGACCACCGGCGACGGGCTGCTGATCGACGCCGCCAACGACTCCGAGCGGCTCACCGACCTGCTCGGGCACGACGCCGAGCGGCCCCGGCTGCGCACCATCGTCACGACCCACCAGCACGGCGACCACTGGCAGGCGCTCGGGTCCGTGGCGGGGCAGACCGGCTGCTACACGGTGGCCCACCCGGCCGACGCCGACGCGCTCCCGGTGCCGCCGGACAACCTGGTCGAGCACGGCGACACGATCGCCGTCGGCGACTCGGAGCTGTCGGTGATCCACCTGCGCGGGCACACCCCGGGTTCGATCGCCCTGCTCTACCGCGACCCGGCGGGCCACCCGCACCTGTTCACCGGGGACTCGCTGTTCCCCGGCGGGGTCGGCAAGACCGGCTCCCCCGAGGACTTCGCCGCGCTGGTCGACGACGTCGAGCAGCGCGTCTTCGCCGAGCTCCCGGACGACACCTGGTTCTACCCGGGGCACGGCGACGACTCGACGCTCGGGGCCGAGCGCCCCAAGCTCGCCGAATGGCGCGAACGCGGCTGGTGACGCACCGCCACCGCGCAGCACGAGGGGCGCCTCCCGGTCGGCCGGGAGGCGCCCCTCGTTCGCGTCCGACAGCTTCTCCGTCCGGTGTGGAATGACGTTTTCTGGAATATTCCGCCGTTTTCCGCGCACCACCCGGCTCACGTACACCCGAATTCCGCGCCATGTCGCGCATTTGGCGGCTCCCGTTGGGGCAACCGGCGCTCCTAGCATTGCCCTCGTCCAAGGACGCGTGCCGCCGCCGGTCGGCCGACGCGGCGCGGTCCGCCACCACCGTCGCGGCCGGGCGAGCGCGCCGCCGCCGAGGGGAGGCGCCGTGATCCGGTTCCGGTTGCTCGGACCCGTCCAGGTCCGCGGCGCGGAATCCGGCTTCGCCCCGGTGCCCGGCGTGCGCCGGCGCGCCCTGCTGGCGATGCTGCTGCTCAACGCGGGCCGGACGACGCCGGTGGAGGTGCTGGAGGAGCAGCTCTGGCCGTTCGGGCGCCCGGCCAGCGGAGCCAACGCCCTGCAGGCGCACGTCACCCGGCTGCGCCGCGACCTGCGGGCGCGCGGGGGCGAAGCACCGCACATCGTGCACGCCGACCTCGGCTACCTCCTCGAAGTACCCGCGGGGGAGCTCGACCTGAGCACCTTCAACGGGTTCCGCCAGGCCGCCGGGGAGGCGTCCGGGCAGCGGCCGCTGGAGGCGGCGAACCTGCTCCGCCGGGCCCTGGCGCTGTGGCGCGGTCCCGCGCTGGCCGACGTGCGCGAGCACAGCCCCCGGCTCCGGCTCGCCGCCGCGCGGATGGAGGAGCACCGGCTGCTCGCGCTCGAGGACCTGGTCGAACTCGACCTGCGGCTGGAGCGCCACGACCGGATCATCGGCGACCTCACCTCCCTCGCCGCCGCGCACCCGCTGCGGGAGCGGTTGCACTGCCAGCTCATCACCGCGCTGGGGCGGGCCGGACGACGCGCCGAGGCCGCCGACGTCTTCCGGCGGATGCGGCGCCGGGTGCTCGACGAACTCGGCGTGGAACCGTCGGCCGCGCTCAACGACGCGCTGCGCGGTGCGCTCAGCGGCCGACCGCGCCCGTGACGCCCCGCCGCGACCGGTCGGAGGCGTGGTCACCCGGCGGGTGATGCCTCCCGGCTCCGGCGTGGTCGCTGGACCGGGGGACCGGAATTCCCGCCGGGTGGCCTTCCCGATCCCGCGCGACACCCGGGATCGTCCGCCGGATGACGGGTGTTCGTCGGTGGACCGTCCTACGCTGCTCGGCGTGGAGCTTCCCGTGATGCCGCCCGTCCGCCCGATGCTGGCGAAGTCGGTCTCCGAGGTGCCGCGCGCACCCGGGATCGCCTACGAACCGAAGTGGGACGGGTTCCGCTGCGTCGTGTTCCGCGACGGCGCCGAGGTGGAACTCGGCTCGCGCACCGACCGCCCGTTGACCAGGTACTTCCCCGAGCTCGTCGAGCTGCTGCAGGACGCGCTGCCGCAGCGGTGCGTGGTGGACGGCGAGATCGTGGTCGTCACCGAGCACGGGCTGGACTTCGACCTGCTGCAGCTCCGGCTGCACCCGGCCGCCTCCCGGGTGCGCAAGCTGGCGGCCGAGACCCCGGCGAGCTTCGTGGCCTTCGACCTGCTGGCGCTGGACGACCGCGACCTCACCGGGGAACCGTTCGGCGAACGGCGGCGACTGCTCGAAGGGGTGCTGGACACGGCGCTGGCCCGGGTCCACCTCACCCCGCTGAGCAGCGACGCCGACGTCGCGCAGGACTGGTTCACCCGGTTCGAGGGGGCCGGGTTCGACGGCGTGGTGGCCAAGCCGCTCGACCAGCCCTACGCCCAGGACCGGCGGGTGATGTGGAAGGTCAAGCACGAACGCACCGCGGACTGCGTGGTCGCCGGGTTCCGCTGGCACAAGGACGGCGAAGGCGTCGGGTCGCTGCTGCTCGGGCTCTACGACGACGCGGGCGTGCTGCACCACGTCGGGGTCGCCGCCAGCTTCACCGCCCGGCGCCGCCGCGAGCTCGTCGAGGAGCTGGCGCCGTGGCGGGAGGACGCGCTGACCGACCACCCGTGGCGGGACTGGGCCGCCGCCGAGCCGGGAACGGGCCGGATGCCCGGCGCGCAGAGCCGGTGGAGCGCGGGCAAGGACCTCTCGTGGGAGCCGCTGCGCCCGGAGCAGGTCGCCGAGGTCCGGTACGAGCACGTCCAGGCCGGGCGGTTCCGGCACGGCGGGCGGCTCGTCCGGTTCCGCCCGGACCGCGATCCCCGGTCGTGCACCTACGGCCAGCTCGACGAAGTGCCCCCGGCGGAACTGACCGCCCTGTTCGGACAGGAGCGACGATGAGCACGACGGTCGAGGCGGACGGCACCGAGGTGACGATCTCGCACCCGGACAAGGTGTACTTCACCGAGCGCGGCGAGACCAAGCTCGACCTGGTCCGGTACTACCAGGCGGTCGCCGAACCGCTGCTGGCCACGCTGCGCGGTCGGCCGGTGCTGCTGGAGCGGTTCCCCGAGGGCGCGGGCGGGAAGTCGTTCTTCCAGAAGCGGGTGCCCAAGTCGGCGCCGCCGTGGCTGCGCACCACCGTGGTCAGCACCCCGAACGGGACGACCAGCGACGCGCTGGTGGCCGCCGACCTGGCGCACCTGCTGTGGGCGGTGAACCAGGGCTGCCTCGGCTTCCACGTGTGGCCCTACCACGCCGACACCCCGGAGGTGGCCGACGAGCTGCGCATCGACCTGGACCCCTCACCCGGGGTGCGGTTCCCGCAGGTCCAGGAGGCGGCGGTGCGCACCGGGGAACTGCTCGACGAGCTGGGCGTCGAAGCGCACCTGAAGACCTCGGGGTCCCGCGGCCTGCACGTCTACGTACCGCTGCAGCCGCGGTGGGACAGCTACCAGGTGCGGGCGTCGGCGGTGGCGCTGGCCCGGGAGCTGGAGCGCCGCCACCCGGAGCTGATCACCGCGCAGTGGTGGAAGGAGGAGCGCGGCGCCCGGGTGTTCGTGGACTTCAACCAGAACGCGCCGCACAAGACCGTGTTCGGGGCCTGGTGCGCGCGGCCCCGGGCGGGCGCCCAGGTCTCCACCCCGATCGGCTGGGACGAGCTGGCCGAGGTCGCCCCGGAGTCGCTCACCATCGCCACCGTCCCGGCCCGGCTGGCCGAGCGCGGCGACCCCTGGGCGGGCGCGCCGGGGCGGCCGCAGTCGCTGGAGCCGCTGCTGGAGCGGTCGGAGCGCGACCTGGCCAGCGGGCTGGCGGACGCCCCGTGGCCGCCGGTCTACCCGAAGCAGCCCGGCGAACCGCCCCGGGTCTCGCCCAGCCGGGCCCGGCGGGACTGACCGCGCCCCCAGCACCGCCGCACCCACTGCCTCTCCCGTCCGGAGGACGGGACCGTATCCTGCAGTGCGCCGCCGCGCGAACGTCGGCGGTCGGTGCAGTGAGGGGTGGAGGTCCATGGCGCAGCCGTGCGTGCTGCTCAAGCACGGTGAGATCGCGATCAAGGGCCGCAACCGGGGCACCTTCGAGCGGATGCTGCTGGGCAACCTGGAGCGGGCCGTCGCCGAGGTCGATCCGGGGGCCGCGGTCGAGCGCCGGGCGGGCGTGTCGGTGCTCATCGGCACCGTCGCGCTCGACGAGCTGGTCCGGCGGGCGAGCGAGGTCATCGGGTTCAACCTGGTGCAGCCCGCGCTGCGGGTGTCCAAGGACCCGGAGGACGCCGCGAGCAGCGCGGTGCGGCTGCTGCGCGAGCGCTACCCGGACGCCGCGACCCGGCCCCGCCGGTTCGGGGTCAAGCCCCGGCGGCGGGACAAGAACTTCCGGCTGACCGCGCTGGAGCTCGCCGCGCACATCGGCCAGCGGGTGCGCGACGAGCTGGGCTGGACGGTGGACCTGGACCAGCCGGAGGTCGAGATCACCGCCGAGATCGACTGGCGGGAGATCTTCCTGTCGGTGGACCGGCTGCGCGGCCAGGGCGGCCTGCCGGTGGGCGCCAGCGGGCGCGCGCTGGTGCTGCTCTCCGGCGGCTACGACTCCCCGGTGGCCGCCTACCGGATGATGCGGCGCGGGTTGCGCTGCGACTTCGTGCACTTCACCGGGGCGCCGTTCACCGGCCCCTCCTCCACCTACAAGGCCTACGCCCTGATGCGCAGCCTGGACCGGTTCCAGGGCGGCTCGCGGCTGCACGTGATCCCGATCGGCAAGGCGCAGCGCACGCTGGCCACCTCCGGCGCCGGGCAGTTGCAGATCGTCGCGCAGCGCCGGCTGATCGTGCGGGTGGGCGATGCCCTCGCCCGGCGGCTCGGAGCGCAGGCCCTGGTGACCGGGGACAGCCTGGGGCAGGTCGCCAGCCAGACGCTGAGCAACATGGCCACCACCGAGCAGGCCACCGAGCTGCCGCTGCTGCGCCCGCTGCTGGCGTGGGACAAGGACGAGATCATGGCCGAGGCGCGGCGGATCGGCACCTACGAGGTCTCCGAGCTCCCCGACGAGGACTGCTGCAGCCTGATCCTGCCGCCGAGCGTGGCGACCCGGACCACCGACGCCCAGCTCAGCAAGGTCGAGGAGCGCGCCGGGTTCGACGACATGGTGGAGCAGGTGCTCTCCGGCGTGCAGCTCCTGGACCTCGGCGAGCAGGTCCGGACCGGGTGCGCGGCGCCCACCGGCTGAGCAGGCGGGACTACTCGTAGCGGACCTGGAGTTCCTTGATCCCGTTGAGCCAGCCGGAGCGCAGCCGCCGGGGCTGACCCACCTGGCTGATGCCGGGCATGTGGTCGGCGATGGCGTTGAAGATCAGGTCGATCTCCAGCCGGGCGAGGCTGGCGCCCAGGCAGTAGTGCGGTCCGGTGCCGCCGAAGCCGACGTGCGGGTTCGGGTCGCGGGTGATGTCGAAGCGTTCCGGTTCGTCGAAGACCTCCGGGTCGAAGTTGGCCGAGCTGTAGAACATCCCGACGCGCTCACCGGCTCCGATGGGCACCCCGGCGAGCTCGGTGTCGACCAGCGCGGTGCGCTGGAAGGAGACCACCGGGGTGGCCCAGCGGACGATCTCGTCGGCGGTGGTGGCCGGGCGGTGCCGCCGGTAGTGCTCCCACTGCTCGGGGTGGTCGAGGAACGCCAGCATCCCGTGGGTGATGGCGTTGCGGGTGGTCTCGTTGCCCGCGACCGCCAGCAGGATCACGAAGAAGCCGAACTCGTCGGTGCTCAGCGCGCTGCCGTCGACGTCGGCGTGCACGAGCCGGGTGACGATGTCGTCCATCGGGCAGCCGCGCCGCTGCTCGGCCATCGCGCCGAAGTAGCCGAGCATCTCCACGGCGGCGTGCCCGGGATCGAGGTCGTACTCGGGGTCGTCGTAGCCGATCATCTGGTTGGACCAGTCGAAGATCTCGCCGCGGTGCTCCTGCGGCACGCCCATCAGCTCCGCGATGGCCTGCAGCGGGAGCTCGCGGGCGACGTCGGTGACGAAGTCACCACCGCCGCGCTCCCGGGCCTCGGTGACGATGGTGCGCGCCCGCTCCCGCAGCGCCTCCTCCAGCCCCGCGATGGCCCTCGGGGTGAAGCCGCGCTGCACGATCTTGCGCATCCCGGTGTGCTGCGGCGGGTCGATGTTGAGCATGATCAAGCGCTGGGCCTCGATCTGCTCGCGCGGCGTGTCCTCGCCGTACCGGATGATCGCGGTGTTCTCCCAGCTGGAGAACACGTCGCTGCGCCGGGAGACCTCCTTGACCTCGGCGTGCCGGGTGACCACCCAGTAGCCCTCGTCGTCGTAGCCGGACCGCCCGCGCGGCTGCCGGTTCCACCACACCGGTGCGGTGCGGCGCAGCTCGGCGAACTCCGCCATCGGCAGCCGCTCGGCGTACAGGTCCGGGTCGGTGAAGTCGAAGCCTTCCGGGAGGGCGACCACGGCTACCTCCTGCGCGGGATGCGGGGAATGACCGGAACGAGGCGTTTCCGGTGCAGCGAACCACAGGCGGCCCGGTCGGTAAACCCTGTTCACCCGGGAGGTCGCCCGGACGTCGGCGCGGGCGGTCCGGGCGGATCGCACCCGCCGCGCCGGACCCGCGCCCGAGCGGCCGACGGCAGCGGGTGCAACGGGTTCTACCGGAACTGGCCCGTTCAGCGGGTAGGGTGCGGAGCGGATCAGCACCCCGAGGAGGACCACGTGACGCAGCGACCGGCCACCCTCCCGGCCGAACTGCTCGCGCTCGCCGAGCGCGCGACCGGCTTCATGCCCGCCGACGAGGGGATCGCGCTGCACGAAGCGGCGGTGGCCCACCTGGGCACCGGGGTCGGGGTCGAGATCGGCACCTACTGCGGCAAGTCGGCGCTCTACCTGGGCGCCGCCGCGCGGGGTACCGGCGGCCGGATCGTCACCGTGGACCACCACCGCGGTTCCGAGGAGCACCAGCCGGGCTGGGAGTACCACGACCCGGAGCTGGTCGACCCGGGCACGGGCAAGCTGGACACGCTCGGCGAGTTCCGCCGCACCCTCGCCGCGGCCGGGCTGGAGGAGGAGGTCACCGCGATCGTCGGGCGCTCGGCCACCACGGCGGCGTTCTGGCGGACCCCCTTGGCGCTGCTGTTCATCGACGGCGGCCACACCGACGAGGCCGCGAGCGCCGACTTCGCGGGCTGGGCCCCGTGGGTCGCGCCGGGCGGCGCCCTGGTCATCCACGACGTGTTCCCGGACCCCGCCGACGGTGGCCAGGCGCCGTACCGGGTCTACCGCCGCGCGCTGGAGACCGGCGCCTTCCGCGAGACCCGCGCCGTCGGCTCCCTGCGGGTGCTGGAGCGCACCACCGGCCGCCCCGGCACGCTGCCCTGACGCGAGCGGGTGAGGGGCACCTTCATCCGGCATAGTCGGATGAAGGTGCCCCTCACTCGGGCAACGACGGTGCGGGCGGCCCGGCTTCGGCGTCCTCCAGAGCGCAGCAGTGCACGTCGGCCAGGCCCTCGGAGAGCTTCTCGCCCCGGAACACGCCGTTGCCCGGCGTGGTGCGGGACAGCGCATCGGCGGCCAGCACCACCGCGGCCCCGGTCCAGGTGGTCCGCTCCTCCGGCCAGCGCTTGCCGTCGGCGTAGACGAAACCGGTGCCGTAGGAGCCGTCCGGGTCCCGCAGGTGTTGCATCGCGGCCAGCAGCTCCCGCGCGCGGTCGTGCTCGTCGACGGCGTCCAGGCTCAGCACCAGCTCGCAGGTCTCGGCGCCGGTGACCCACGGGTGGTCGTCCACGCAGCGCGCTCCGAGGCCCTCGACCACGAAGTCGTCCCACCGCTCCTGCAGCCGCCGCCGCCCGGCCGCCCCGCGCACCGCACCACCGAGCACCGGGTAGTACCAGTCCATCGAGTACCGGTCCTTGACCAGGAACGCCTCCGGGTGCCGGCGCAGCACGTGCCCGAGGCGGCCGAGCGCCACCTCCCAGCCGGGCTGCGGCTCGCCGAGGTGCTCGGCGAGGGCGAGCGCGCAGCGCAGGCTGTGGTGGATGCTGGAGCACCCGGACAGCAGCGCCTCGCCGACGGGCGCACCACCGGCACCGACGGCCCAGTCGATCTCGCCGCGCTCCCGCTGGGCACCGAGCACGAATTCGACGGCGGCCCGCACCACCGGCCACATCCGCTCGGCGAACCCGTCGTCGCCGGTGATCACCAGGTGGTGCCACACCCCGACCGCCGGGTAGGCGCAGAAGTTCGTGTCGGCGGCCGCGTCCTCCACCACCCCGTCGCGGACCTGGAGCGGCCACGAGCCGTCCCGCCGCTGGGTGCGCCGCAGCCACTCGTAGGCGTGCTCGGCCTGCGCCAGGAGACCGGTCGCCGACAACGCCATCGCCGACTCGACGTGGTCCCACGGGTCGACGTGCCCGTCCGGGAACCACGGCACCGCACCGGAATCCTGCTGCACCGCGGCGATCGCGCGGCCGGTGGCCAGCACCGCCTCGGCGGTCAGCACACCGGGGACGGCGGGCACCTCATGCCCGGGCACGGGCGGCTCCCGGTTTGCCGAGGTACACCACGAGGCTCTTGCCCAGCACCGGGTCCAGCAGCCGCTCGGCGGTGCGGGTCAGCCGCGGCGCGCTCATCAGGTCCCAGACCAGGAACCGGTGGTAGAGGCGCACCAGCGGGTGCTGGTCGTCGTCGGTGCCGACCGCGCACTTGAGCCACCAGTAGGGCGCGTGCAGCGCGTGCGCGTGGTGCTGGAAGGCCGGCCGCAGCCCGGCATCGGTGAGCTTGCCGACGAGCTCCTCGGCGCGGTAGATCCGCACGTGCCCGCCCTCGACCTGGTGGTACTCGTCGGACAGCGCCCAGCACACCCGCTCCGGGAACCAGCGCGGCACGGTGACCACGACCCGGCCGCCGGGCTTGACCACCCGCACCAGCTCGCGCATCGCCTTCTCGTCCTCGGGGATGTGCTCCATGATCTCCGAGGCGATCACGCAGTCGAAGTGCTCGTCGGGGAACGGCAGCGCCAGCGCGTCACCGGCGAGGGTGGTGGCCGACGCCCCGGCCGGGACCTCGCCCTCGGCCTCCATCGCGGCGAACATCGTCGCCACGTTCTCCAGCTCCGCGGCGTCCTGGTCGAAGGCGACCACGTCCGCACCGCGCCGGTACAGCTCGAAGGCGTGCCGACCCGCGCCGCAGCCCAGGTCCAGCACCCGCTGCCCCGGCAGCAGGCCGAGCTTGTCGAAGTCCACCGTCAGCACCGCGCAGTGCTCCTCTCGATCGCTTCCGCGTAGCAGTCGACCGTGGTCGCCGCCACCTGTTCCCAGCTGAAGCGGGCCAGCACCCGTTCCCGGCCCGCGGCGCCGAGGCGGGCGCGCCGCTCCGGCGCGTCCAGCAGGTCGGCCAGCGCGCGGGCGAGCGCTTCGGCGTCGCCGGGCGGCACCAGGTCGGCGCACGGCCCGGCGACCTCGGGGATCGCCCCGGCACGGCTGGCCACCAGCGGGGTCCCGCACGCCATCATCTCCACCGTGGGCAGCGAGAAGCCCTCGTACAGCGACGGGACGCAGGCCACCTCCGCGGAGCCGAGCAGCTCGGCGAGCTCGGGATCGGTGAGGTCGCTGACGGTGCGCACCACGTCCCCGATGGCCAGCTCGTCGACGAGCTGCTCGGTGGGTCCGCCGGGCGTCGGCCTGGCCACCAGGACCAGTTCCACGGTGCGCTCGGTGCGCAGCTTCGCGACGGCCTCCAGCAACGTCCCGATGCCCTTCATCGGGCTGTCCGCGCTGGCCATCGCGACGATCCGGCCGGGCACGCGGGGCGCCTCCGGGGGGCGGAAGGTCTCGGCGTCCACGCCCAGCGGCACCACCCGCAACCGCTCGGCGGCCACCCCGAAGTCGCGCCGGATGTCGGCGGCCGAGGACTCGGAGACGGTGAGCAGGCGGGGGATCCGCCGGGCCACCCGGGCCTGCATCCCGACGAAGCCGTACCACCGGTGCACGCCCAGCTTCCGGATGCCCGAGGCCGCGGCCAGCTCCACCCGGCGGTCGTGGGTGATCGGGTGGTGCACCGTGGCGACCAGCGGGATCCCCTGCCGCTGCAAGGAGAGCAGCCCGTAGCCGAGGCACTGGTTGTCGTGCACCACGTCGAACTCGTGCCTGCGGGCGCGCAGCAGCTTCGCCGCGCGCAGGCTGAACGTCAGCGGCTCCGGGAAGCCCGCCGACCACATGGTCGCGACCTCCAGCAGGTCGGTGCCGTCGCGCAGCTCGCGCCAGTTCGGGGTGCGGAACGGGTCCGCGTCGTTGTAGAGGTCGAGGCTGGGCAGCGGCGTCAGGTCCACGCCGTCGTCGAGCTCCGGGTAGGGCTGCCCGGAGAGCACCTCGACGTGGTGCCCGAGCGCTGCCAGCCCGCGGCTGAGGTGGCGGACGTAGACGCCCTGCCCACCGCAGTGCGGCTTGCTCCGGTACGACAGGAGCGCGATTCGCACGGTTCACCTCGCAGCGCCGGAGCACGGCGTACTCGTGACAGACTGGAACGTGTTTCGATCGGGCTTAGGCGATTACCTTAACCCGTAGGGGTGAAGTCGGGACGCGCCGAGTACCGAGGAGCGAAGAGGGAGGGGGTGCCGGATGGACGCCTCCACGCGCGGCGCCCTGCGGACGCTGCACGCCGACGAAGGGTCGACCGCGCAGAGCAGGCGCCGCGAGCGGATCCTCGACGCCACGCTGGCGCTGGCCGCCAAGGGCGGCTACGACGCGGTGCAGATGCGCGCGGTGGCCGAGAACGCGGACGTGGCGCTGGGGACGCTGTACCGCTACTTCCCGTCGAAGGTGCACCTGCTGGTCAGCGGGCTGGCCCGGGAGCTGGAACGCACCGCCGACAAGCTCGGCCGCACCAGGATCCCCGGCGAGGACGCCTACGAGCGGGTGCTGCACGTGCTCGGGCGCACCACCCGCGCGCTGCAGCGCAGCCCGCAGCTCACCGAGGCGATGACCCGCGCGTTCATGTTCGCCGACACCTCCGCCTCACCGGAGGTGGACGCGGTGGCCGGGCTGGTCGAGCGGCTGTTCACCCGCGCGATGACCGAGGCGGAACCGACCGAGGAGCAGCGGTCGATCGCCCGGGTCATCGGCGACGTGTGGCTGTCGAACCTGGTCGGCTGGGTGACCCGGCGCGCCTCGGCCTCGGACGTGGCGAACCGGCTGGAGCTGACCGCCCGCCTGCTGCTGGTCCGCTCGCCCCCGGAGCGGGGAACTCCGGGTTAGGGCACGAACTCCTCGGCCGTGGCCCGGGCCTCGGCCTGCAACTCCCGCACCCGGGGCCGCAGGCGCCGCTCGTAGCGGGCCAGCGCGGTGCCGACCGGCACGTCCCGGCGCAGTTCGTCCGCGAGCGCGGCGGCTCCGGCCAGCGCCATCCCGGCGCCCTGCCCGGACAGCAGCGACATCGCCTGGCAGGCGTCGCCGACGAGCACCGCACGCCCCCGGTGCCAGGCAGGAAGCTCGATCTGGGCCACCGCGTCGTAGTGCACCGCCGCAGGCGGCGGGCAGCGGTCGAGCAGCTCCGGCACCAGCCAGCCGAGGTGGCCGTAGCGCGCGCGCAGCTCGCGCCGCGGGTCCTCCGGGCGCGGCGTCGCGGGCGGGGCCCGGTGGATGAACAGCGTGCTCACGTCGTCCCCGGTCACCGGGTAGCCGCCTGCCTGCAGCCCGGGCGCGTCCACCAGGTGCATCGCCCCGTCCAGGCTCCGGGCGAGGCCGGCATCGGTGAACGAATACGCGGCGGCGTGGAAGCCGAGTTCGCGCACGCAGTGCCGCGCGGGCCCGAAGAGGAGCCCGCGCACCCGCGAGCGGAAGCCGTCGGCGCCGACGAGCAGGTCCGCGCGTTCGACGCCGCCGTCGGTCAGCACCGCGGCGAGGCGGTCGCCCTCGTCGTCGAGCCGGTCCACCCCGACGCCGAACCGGAGGTCGCCGCCGCGCAGGTCCTCGCGCAGCGCGCCTTCGAGGTCGCCGCGCATGAGCGAGATCAGCCGTTCCGTCGCGACCTCGTCGCTGGGCAAGACTTCCCGCACCGCACCACCGGGATCGTGGTACACCAGCGCGGACAGGGTGAAGGCGTGGCGGCGCAGCCGCGGGAGCAGGCCCATCCGGTCCACCGCGTCGTAGCCGTCGCCCTGGCAGTCGACCATGTACCCGGCCGCGCGCCCGGGCTCGGCGCGTTCGAGGAGCACGACGTCGTGGCCATCCCGCTCCAGCCACCAGGCCAGCGCGAGGCCGGCGATGCCCGCCCCGTTGATCAGCACCCGCAACGGTCCCTCCTCCCGCGACCATCGAAGCAAGCCACCCCCGGCCGACGCGACCGAATTTCGCGGACCGGGCCCGGGACACATCTGCTTACGGCGTAAGGTGCTGCCATGCCACCAGCTCGACTGCACGACGGCGCGACCGTCGAGGTGACCACCACCGGCGCGGGCCCCACCGTCCTCGTCCCCGCCAGGACCGAGGTCGTGACCGGCCCGACCGCCGAGCAGATGCGCGCCTGGGGCGCCGATCCGAACCTCGGCCACACCCTCGTCACCGGGCTCGCCGACGCCGGTTTCCGCGTCGTGGCCGCCGACTACGAGGGCCACCTGGCCGCCCACCCCAAACCGGACACCCTCACCGCCACGACCGTCGCCGCCGACCTGCTGGCCATCGCCGACGCCGCCGGAGCCGACCGGTTCGCCTACTACGGCTACTCCTGGCTCGCCCTCGCGGGCCTGCAGCTCGCGCTGCGCACCGACCGCCTGACCGCGCTCGCGATGGGCGGCTTCCCGCCGCTCGACGGGCCCTACCCGGCGATGCTCGCGGTCACCCGCGCCACCCACCGCATCGCGCTGGGCGACGACGCGCGACCGCCCGGGGCGCAGGCCCGGCCCGGTGACTGGGAGTCGGTCGAGGTCACCCGCGGCCCGGAGCAGACCCGGCAGTACGTGACGCTCTACGAGTCCCTCCGCGACTTCGACGAGCGCGCGGCCCTGGACCGGCTCACCGCGGCGCGGCTGGTCTTCGCCGGGGAACGCGACACCATCAGCTACGGACCGAGGTGGGACGACGCCCGGGTCGTGATCGCCGACGCCCTCCTCCGGCACCGGGAGGAGCTGGAGGCCCGGGGCTGGACCGTCACCACCGTCCCCGACGCGGACCACATGGCCGCCATGCAGGCCGAAGCCGTGCTGCCCATCCTCATCCCCTGGCTCAACACCACCACCGCACAACGATGAGCACCACGCACGCGCCGAACGGAACCACCATCAGGCAAGCGGCAAAGCCGCTTCCGCACTACGCACGCGCCACCAGCAACCACCGCCAGGCAAGCGGCGCCAGCCGCTTCCGGCGAACGCACGCGCGACCCGGAACCATCGTCAGGCAAGCGGCGCGAGCCGCTTCCCGCACTACCCCACCCTCGCAACTTGCACCGCCGCGGGTTCTCAGCTGTCTTCTCGCGAGGACGCCCTGATGCCGTGTATTGGCATACATCAAGAAGGGCGCCCGGAGCGAGAAGGCAGCTGAGGTTCCGCCACCCGCACCGCCCCGCAAAGCGAGTCCAAAACCATCGCCCCTCAGGCGCCGCTGCTTTGTAGGTTCTTGTCCACCTCATCCGCGTAGGCACCCAGCCCGTCGAGCAGCGCGGCGTACTCCTCGCGGCCCTGGTCGCTGACCCGCAGCCAGTGCCGCAACCGCTCCACTTCCTGCCTGATCCGGCCGCGGTCGTCCTCGGCCTCGGCTACGTCGAGGTCCCGGCGCAGCGCCTCCGCGGATTCGAGCGCGGTCAGGACCGGCAGCAAGGTCTCGTCGTCCACGGTGGCCTCCTCGGGGTCTCGGGAACAGGAACTGGATTCAGGGTGCACCGGTGGCGTCGCACCGCTACCAGGGCTTTGGTCCTGACCTGCCGGTGAGCGCCATCGCACCCGCGCACGACGAAGCGGGCCGCCCGCGTCGTGCAGGCGGCCCGCTCCGGGGGTTCGTTCCGGTCAGCTCGCGAGCTGCTTCAGGCGCTCGATGCCGTGCTGGAACTGGTTGAGGTCAGTGCTGCCGTCGATCCCGGCAACCTTGCCCTTGTCGGTGTACTGCCAGAAGTCCCAGTCCTCGAAGCCGGTCGGGACGGTCGGCTCGTCAACGCCGTAGGAGGCCAGCCACAGGGCGTGGTCCGAGAAGTCGGAGCTGCCCATGCACTGCTTCCAGAAGGACGGGTTGGCGTAGATGATCGGGTCCTTGCCGGTCCGGTCCTTCACCACGTCGTTGAAGGTCTGGGTCCACTGCTGCATCTCGGACACGGACTTGCCGTAGCAGCCGCCCGACTTCGGGTCCACCTCGAGGTCCAGCACCGGCGGCAGGGTCTTGCCGTCGTTGCGGTAGTCGATGGTGTCCAGGAAGCGGTTGGCCTGCTCCTCCGCCGAGGAGGAACCGGGACGGGCGAAGTGGTAGGCACCGGCGATCAGACCGGCGTCCTTCGCGCCGTGGTACTGGGCGTCGTACTGCGGGTTGGTGAAGCTGGTGCCGTCGGTGGCGAGCACGAAGGTGAACTTCTTGCCGTCCGCGGCGACCTTGTTCCAGTCGATGTTCGTGCCGTTGTGGTTGGACACGTCGATGCCCTCGACGGGCGGGCCGACCGGGGCCAGCGGCTCGGGCTGCTGGTTCTGCTGCTTCTTCTCCGCAGCCGCGGCCAACTGCTCCGGCTTGGCGTCGACGCCCTGCTCGCGGGCGGCCTCCACCTGCTCGGGGGTCACCGGGGAGGCTGCCGGGATGCGACCGCTCTGCGCGGCCTGGTCCACCTGGTACTGCGACGGACCGGAGGTCGCCGAGCCGATCACGAGGCCGACGACGCCGACCGCCGCGACCGCGGCACCGAGCTGCATCGAGCGGGTCCGGTTGCCTTCGGGGAGCTTCTCCCGGGCTTCCTGCACGCGCGGCGCGACCCTCTCCCGGAGGCGCCGAGCGGCCGGGGTTTCCTTGATGCGATTGATCAACGGGGCCAGGAACTGGAGCACGCGCTGGATGAACGGGGCCAGCCACGCGCCGATCCGGTCCGCCGCCGGACGAACACGATCCACCGCGGAGCGAATCGCGTTGTCGGCGGTGTCCCACCTGCGGTTCTGCATCTCGTCCTGTCGATCGGAGTTCATTTCGGGGGATCTCTTCTGATCGGGGTCCTCAGGTCTCACGGGACCCACACTCCGGCACGGAGCGTTGACCGGCATCGCGGTTCCTACCTACCCGGATACCTAGATTGGACGGAGATTGGACCCATCGGGCTACGTCGGAGAGTCATCTCGTCACGACGAGTAGCAATCGGCCCGGATCCGGGCCGTTCCTTGATGAGGGCAACGAAAGTCTAACCTCCGCTCCGCGCCCGGCGCACCCCCCTCCACCGGCGGAAACGACGCCGGTGGAGGTCATCTGCACAGCGCGTGACCGGCTGGCCACCCGTCCGTGTCGCCGTCACCCTGCGCGACGGCCGGTGGCGCCCCACCGGCCCCGCCGGTCACTCCCGCCGCGTGCGCCGCAGCACCGGGGCGAGCAGCGCCGCGGCCAGGGCCAGCGCCGCGACCGCCCAGAGCACCCCGGTCACGGGGCTGGAGATCAGGATCGCCGGATCGCCCTCGGACAACGTCAGGGCCCGGCGCAGCTGCTGCTCGGCGATCGGCCCGAGGATCAGGCCCACCACCGCCGGGGCCACCGGGACGCCCGCCTGCCGCATCAGCAGCCCGAGCAGCCCCAGCCCGCACAGCACCAGCAGGTCGGCGGTGGTCCCCCCGGCGGCCCAGGTGCCCAGCGCGGCGAACACCAGCACCCCGGCGTAGATGCCGTAGGCCGGGATCGTCAGCAGCCGCGCCCACAACCGCACCAGCGGCAGGTTCAGCACCAGCAGCATCACGTTGCCCACGTACAGGCTGGCGATGAGCGTCCACACCAGCGGTCCGGACTCCTCGAACAGCTGCGGCCCCGGCTGCAACCCGTAGGACTGGAACGCGGTGAGCATGACCGCCGCCGTCGCCGAGGTGGGCAGGCCGATGGTCAGCAGCGGGACCAGCACCCCGGCCGAGGCCGCGTTGTTGGCCGCCTCCGGCCCGGCGACGCCCTCGATGGCCCCGTGCCCGAACTCCTCGGGATGCCGGGTCAGCTTCTTCTCGACGCTGTAGCTCAGGAACGTCGGGACCTCGGCACCCCCGGCGGGCAGGCTGCCGATGGGGAAGCCCAGCGCGGTGCCGCGCAGCCAGGCGGGCCAGGAGCGGCGCAGGTCCGCGCGGGAGAGCACCACCCGGTCGCGCACCGGCTCCACGGTGCTGCCGCCGGTGCCCGCGAGCACGTGCCCGAACGCCTCGGCGAGCGCGAACAGCGCGATGACCACGATCACCACGTCGATGCCGTCCAGCAGCGGGTCGACCCCGAACACCAGGCGCGGCGCCCCGGTCTGCGAGTCGATGCCGACCAACCCCACCGCCAGGCCGGTGACCAGGCTCGCGATGCCCTTGAGCAGGTCCGGGCCGAGCAGTGCGCTCACCGTCACGAACGCCACGGCCATCAGCGCGACGTACTCGGGCGGGCCGAAGCCGGTGGCGAAGTCGGCCACCACCGGGGCGAGGAAGGTCAGCCCGATCGTGCCGATCGTGCCCGCCACGAAGCTGCCCAGCGCGGCGGTGGCCAGGGCCGCCGCCGCCCGCCCGGAGCGGGCCATCCGGTGCCCCTCCAGCGCGGAGACCATCGAGGCGCTCTCCCCCGGCGTGTTCAGCAGGATGGAGGTGGTCGAGCCGCCGTACATGCCGCCGTAGTAGATGCCGGCGAACAGGATCAGCGCGCTGGAGGCGTCGAGCCGGAAGGTGACCGGCAGCAGCAGCGCGACGGTCAGCGCCGGGCCGATGCCGGGCAGCACGCCCACGGCCGTGCCGATGGTGACGCCGACCAGCGCCCAGAGCAGGTGCCCGGGCGTCAGCGCGGCGGCGAACCCGTCGAGGAGCAGTTCCCACCCGTTCACGTCAGCAACCCCCCATGACTCAGAAACCCCAGGGGCCGGCGGGCAGCGACAGCCCGATCAGCCGGTCGAAGACCAGGAACACGAGAGCGGCCAGCGCCCAGCCGTAGCCGACCACCCGCAGCGGGTGCGGCGCGCCGAGCAGCAGCGCCGCCGCGACGAACAGGCCGGTCGCGCTGACCACGAAGCCGAGCACGCCGAGCAGGAAGGCGAAGGCCACCAGCACGGCCACCAGGGCCGACACCCGCAGCCACGACCGCCCGGAGGTCTCCGCCGCCGCACCGGGCGGGGTCCGCAGCGCGCGCACCAGCAGCGCCGCCCCGACCACGCCCAGCAGCACGCCGACGGCCAGCGGGACGGCCTCGGGCCCCAGCACCGCGCCGGGAGCCGCGCCCCGCAACCGCATCCCGTCCACCACCAGCAGCACCGCGCCCACCAGCAGCAGGCCGCCGAAGCAGGCCGTCGCGGTGCGCCGATCCGGCTCCGCCACCCCGCTCACCCCAATCCGATCTCGTCGAGGATGCGGTTCACCCGCTCCTGCTCGGCGCGGACGAACTCCTCGAACTCCGGGCCGGCCAACGTCGCGTCGCCCCAGCCCCGGCGGCGCAGGGCCTCCTGCCAGCGGGGCGTGCGGGTCATCTCCACCAGCAGTTCCTCCAGGGCCCGCTCCTCCTGCGCGGTGATGCCCGGCGGGGCCACCACCCCGCGCCAGTTCTCCAGCTCCACGTCGACGCCGCCCTCGCGCAGCGTCGGCACGTCCGGCAGGCCCGGCAGCCGCCGCGCGCTGGAGACCGCGAGCGCGCGCACGCTGCCCGCCTCGATCTGCGGCAGGATCTCGGAGAACCCGGAGATGCCCGCGGTGGCGCGGCCGGAGAGCACGGTGCTCAGCATCTCGCCGCCCCCGGAGTGGGCCACGTAGCTGATCCGCGCCGGGTCACCGCCGATCGCCTGGGCCATCAGCCCGGCGAGGATGTGCTCGGCGCCGCCCGCCGAACCGCCCGCGATGGACACCCCGGGCAGATCGGCGCGCATCGCGGCGACCAGGCCGTCGAGGTCCCGGATCGGCGAGTCCGCGGGCACCACGACGACCTGGAAGTCGGTGGTCAGCCGCAGCAGCGGGGTCGTCTCGGACACGTCGTGCGGGGTGCCGTTGGTGCCCACCGCGCCGATCATGATCAGGCCGGTGGCCATGAGCTGGCTCGGGTCCCCGCGGTGGCGCAGGAACTGGCTCAGGCCGATGGTGCCGCCCGCGCCGCTGACGTTGTAGACCTCGGAGCGGCCGATCAGGTCGCGCAGCGCGCTCTGCATCTCGCGGGAGGTCTGGTCCCAGCCCCCACCGGGCGAGGCCGGGGCCATGATCCGGAGCTGCTCACCGCCGAGGACCTGCCGCGCGGTCGAGCCGCCGGTGTCCGCCGCCGGGGCGGTGGCCACCACGGCCGCCGTGGCCAGCACCGCCACCAGCCACGGGACGGCTCCGCGCCAGCGCGCGGCGAACGTCCCCGCCGTCGGGCCTCGTCGCTGCATCCGGTTCCCCGTTCACCCGCACCGTCATTGGCCACAGCTGTATACATCGATATGCAGTACGAGACAAGGGTCACAGGACAACTCGTGGGCGCCACGGGTCGGACACGCCGACGCACGTCCGGCCGGACCGGGCGCGGAGCGCTCCGGCAGAATGCAGCCCGGACTGGCGAAGATCAGGGAGAAGGCCGATCAGCATCGTGACGACATCCGTTCACCAGAAGATCGCCGAGGAGCTGGACGTCCGCGAGCGGCAGGTGCAGGCCGCGGTCGAACTGCTCGACGGCGGAGCGACCGTGCCGTTCATCGCCCGCTACCGCAAGGAGGTGACCGGGGCGCTCGACGACGCGCAGCTCCGCACGCTCGAAGAGCGGCTGCGCTACCTGCGCGAGCTCGACGAGCGGCGCACGACGGTGCTGGAGTCGATCCGCTCCCAGGGCAAGCTCGACGAGGCGCTGGAGGCGCAGATCCTCGCCGCGGACTCCAAGGCCCGCCTGGAGGACATCTACCTCCCGTACAAGCCCAAGCGCCGCACCAAGGCCCAGATCGCCATCGAGGCCGGGCTGCAACCGCTGGCCGACCGGCTGCTGGCCGATCCCGACCAGGACCCGCAGGCCACCGCGGCGGAGTTCGTCGACGCCGACGCCGGGGTGGCCGACGCCACCGCCGCGCTGGAGGGCGCGCGCTCGATCCTGGTCGAGCGGTTCTCCGAGGACGCCGACCTGATCGGCGAGCTGCGCGAGCGGATGTGGTCGCGCGGCCGGCTGGTCTCCGCGGTGCGCGCGGGCAAGGAGGACGAGGGCGCCAAGTTCGCGGACTACTTCGAGTTCGCCGAGGCCTACCCGGAGCTGCCGTCGCACCGCGTGCTGGCGCTGCTGCGCGGCGAGAACGAGGAGATCCTCGAACTCTCCCTGGAGCCCGACGACGGCGCCGAGCAGCCCCCGGGACCGACCGAGTACGAGCAGCGCATCGCCCAGCGCAACGGGATCGCCGACCAGGGCCGGGCGGCGGACCGCTGGCTGTCGGACGTGGTCCGCTGGACCTGGCGGACCAGGGTGCTGACCCGGCTGAGCGTGGACCTGCGGCTGCGGTTGCGGCAGCAGGCCGAGGACGAGGCCGTCCGGGTGTTCGCCGCGAACCTGCGCGACATCCTGCTCGCCGCGCCCGCCGGCTCGCGCGCGACGATGGGCCTCGACCCCGGCTACCGCACCGGGGTCAAGGTCGCGGTCGTGGACGGCACCGGCAAGGTGGTGGCCACCGACACGATCCACCCGCACAAGCCGCAGGCCCGCTGGGACGAGGCGCTGACCGCGCTGGCCGCGCTCGCCCAGCAGCACGGCGTCGAGCTCATCGCCATCGGCAACGGCACGGCCTCCCGCGAGACCGACCGGCTGGCGGCCGAGCTGATCAAGCGCAACCCCGCCCTGGGGCTCACCAAGATCTCGGTCTCGGAAGCCGGGGCCTCGGTGTACTCGGCCTCGGCCTACGCCTCCCGCGAACTGCCGGACCTGGACGTGTCGCTGCGCGGCGCGGTGTCCATCGCCCGGCGGTTGCAGGACCCGCTGGCCGAGCTGGTCAAGATCGACCCGAAGTCGATCGGCGTCGGCCAGTACCAGCACGACGTGTCCGAGGCGAAGCTGTCCCGGTCGCTGGACGCGGTGGTCGAGGACGCGGTGAACGCCGTCGGCGTCGACGTCAACACCGCGTCGGCCCCGCTGCTGACCCGCGTCTCCGGGATCAGCGAGGGGCTGGCGGACAACATCGTGCTGCACCGCGACAGCAACGGCCCGTTCCGCCACCGCACCGCCCTCAAGGACGTCTCCCGGCTCGGGCCCAAGTCCTTCGAGCAGTGCGCCGGCTTCCTGCGCATCCCCGACGGGGACGACCCGCTGGACTCCTCCGCGGTGCACCCGGAGGCCTACCCGGTGGTGCACCGCATCCTGGAGCGCACCGGCAGCGGGATCGGTTCGCTGATCGGCAACAGCCGGGCGCTGAAGTCCCTGGACCCCGCGGAGTTCGTCGACGACACCTTCGGGCTGCCGACGGTGACCGACATCCTGGGCGAGCTGGACAAGCCCGGCCGCGACCCGCGTCCGTCGTTCCAGACCGCGACCTTCGCCGAGGGCGTGGAGAAGATCGCCGACCTCTCCCCCGGCATGACGCTGGAGGGCGTGGTCACCAACGTCGCGGCCTTCGGGGCGTTCGTCGACGTCGGGGTGCACCAGGACGGCCTGGTGCACGTCTCCGCGATGTCGAAGAACTTCGTCAACGACCCGCACGACGTGGTCAAGTCCGGTGACGTGGTCAAGGTCAAGGTCCTCGACGTGGACACCCAGCGCAAGCGCATCTCGCTGACGCTGCGGCTGGACGACGAGGTCCCGACCGGTGGCGGCGAAGGCGATCGCGGCCGGGGCCGGGACGGCCAGCGCCAAGGCAAGGGCGGCCAGGGCAACGGCGGCCAGGGTCGCGGGGGTCAAGGCAAGGGCGGTCAAGGCAAGGGCGGCCAGGGCCGGGGGCAGCAGAAGCGCGGTGGCGGTCAGGCCCCCACCGGCGCGCTCGCCGACGCGCTGCGCCGCGCCGGGTTCGGCGGCTGATCCGGCGCTGCCCGCCCGGTCCCGCCGGGCGGGCAGCGCGGCGCCGTCAGGAAGCCCGGCCGGATTCGCCGGTGTCGTCGAGCAGGGCGACCAGCCGATCGCCGAGGACCTCGGGGATCACCCGCTCGGCCGAGCGGGCGGCGGCCGCGTGCAGCGCCGACATCACCAGCGGGCGGAGCCGCTGCAGCACGTCGGTGTAGTACGGGAGCTCCGCCGCCCCGGTCGCCGCCGGTTCCAGGACGTGCCTGCGGAACACCTGCACCAGCAGGCCCGCGACGTGGTCGACGTCGTGCTGGAGGTGCTCGGCCAGGTCCAGCACCTCGGGCAGCGGGACGCCGAGCGCCACGAGTTCGGCCCCCGCTTCGAGGAGCTGCGGGTTCGGCGCGACGAAGCGGTTCCCGCGCCGTTCCAGGAGCCCGAGCCCGGCCGCGCGGGTGAGGTTCGCCGGGGTGAGCTGGTCGCCGAACAGCGCGGCGAGCTCGGCGGCGGACACCGCGCGGGGCGCTTCCTCGGCCCACGACGCCCCGACGACCTCCTCCAGGCCCAGCACGTCGCCGAGGCTGCGGCCCGACTCCCACGCCGTGATCATCTCCCTGATCTGGGCGAAGGCGTACCCGCGTTCCAACATGTTGATGATGACGCGGAGCCGGACCAGGTGGGCGTCGGAGTACACGGCCGCGCGGCCCTCCCGGCGCGGCGGTGGCAGCAACCCGCGGTCCTGGTACACGCGCACGTTGCGCGCCGTGGTACCGGCCGCGCCGGCGAGGTCGTCGATCCGGTAGTCCGCCACTCCGCGAAGTCTAGTTCGCCCGATCGGTGAACGCCCGCGACCGAGCGCCGCGCACCCGGTCCGCTGTGGACCGCACCGGCCGCGCACCGCCGGTCCCGGGTCCACTGCGGACCCGGCCGCCACCGGTCCACCCGGCCCCACCGGGTCGCCAAAAGCGCCCCCCGGTCGCTAGTCTGGGGTCCCCCGGCGGAGGGACGATCATGGCGCGCGAACCGGTTCTCCCCACCCCGGACCTCGACGGCATCGACCTGGACCGCCCCAACGCGGCCCGGATGTACGACTACTACCTGGGCGGCGCGCACAACTTCGCGGTCGACCGGGCGCTGGCCGACGAGGCGATCCGGGCGTACCCCTCACTACCGGCGGCGGCGCAGGCCAACCGCTCGTTCCTGCGCCGGATCGTGCACCTGTCCCTGGCCCGCGGCATCACCCAGTTCCTCGACCTCGGTTCGGGAATCCCGACGGTCGGCAACGTGCACGAGATCGCGCTGCGCCGCGACCCGGGCGCCCGGGTCGCCTACGTGGACCACGAAGCGGTGGCGGTGGCGCACTCCCGGCACCTGCTCCGCGACGTCGTGGGCGCCACCGTCACGCACGCCGACCTGCGGCAGGTCGACGAGGTCTGCGGGGCGCCCGGCGTGCGCGAGGTGCTGGACCTGTCCCGCCCGGTGGCCCTGCTGGCGATCGCGGTGCTGCACTTCGTCCGCGACGAGGACGGTCCGGCCGAGCTGCTGCGGGAGTACCGCCGCCGGCTCGCACCGGGCAGCCTCATCGCGCTGTCGCACTCCACCGACGTCCACCTCCCCGACTCCGCGCGGCAGGCCGCCCGCGCCTACCGGGCCAGCGCGAACCCGATCCACCTGCGCCATCCCGACGAACTGCGGCACTGGCTGGCGCACGCCGGGACCGAGCTGCTGCCGCCGGAGGTCGTCGACGTCGCCCGGTGGCGGGAGGGCCGCACCGAGGAGGCCGAACCCAGCGGCCTCTACGCCTGCCTGGCGCGGGTGCCCTAGCGGTACTGCCGGAGGGTCAGCGCGGCGAGCTCCCGGAGCCGCTCGCGCGCTTCCTCGGGAGCGGTCACCTCGATGTCGTCCGCGAACTGCAGGAGCTGGCGCACGTCCTCCAGCTCGCGGCAGGCCACCGTGATGTCCACCTGGTCGCCGCCCGCGGACGGGTGGATCATGAGCCGGGTGCCGAGGAGGCGCTTGGCACGGTCGACCTGGCGGGAACCGAGCACGGCGTGGACGCGCAGCTCGCCCGCCGCTTCCCAACGAGCGGAGAGCTCCGCCGCGACCCGGGCCAGCGTCGCTCCCGGTCGTAGCCGCCGAGGTGCTCGGGTAGCGCGCCAGTCGGCCAGCCGTTCCAGCGAGTACAACCGGGGAACTCCGGCGCGGTCGGCCACCAGGTACCACCTGCCGCCTTTGGCCAGCAGCCCGTAGGGATCGACGAGCTGCCACACCGGTTCGTCCTCCCGCGACCGGCGGTAGTGGAGGCGCAGGCGGACACCCCGGCGGACCTCGCCGATCAGCGCGCTGGGGGCGACGCCGCCGGCCGCCGGCCCGAACCAGGGCCGGTTGTCCGTCGTGACGACCGCGCTGAGCGGCAGCACGTCGGCCACCGGTCGTCGATTCGCGACCTTGCCCCGGGCTCGCCTGCTCCCGGAGGCGGCACCGAGTTGGTCCGCCTGTTCGGCGTCGAGCCCGGTGAGGGCGAGGTGATCGCGCTCGTCCGGGGTGAGCCGGGAGGTGTCCAGCGAGCCACCCGGCAGCAACGTCACCCCGCCCCACCTGCCCCGGCGGACGAGCACCGGCAAGCCCGCCTCCTGCAACCACCGCAGGTCCCGGAGCACGGTCCGCACCGACACACCCACCTGTTCGGCCAGGTCGGCGGTGGTCGTGGTCGCGCGGCTCCGCAAGGCCAGCAGCAGGGCGAAGAAGCGGTCCGGAGTCATGGTCACCACGATTCCACGCGAACATGCCGGATCCTGTCGGGCTTGGCGGCCACGCTCGCCCCGTCCGCGGCACACCGACCGAGGAGGCAACCGTGCCCAAGCCCACCATGTTCATCGTCCACGTGTCCGACGCCGTCGCGTCCGCCCGCTTCTACGCGGACCTGTTCGACATGGCGCCCGACTTCGAGACCCCGAGGTTCATCGCGTTCGACCTCGGCGGCGGCGTCCAACTCGCCCTCTGGAGCGGCGCGGCCGACGTCCCGCTGCCGGGCTCCCGCCGGACCGGCGAGGTGTGCCTGGCGCTGCCCGGCGGCCCCGGCGCGATCGACGCGCAGTTCCGGACCTGGTGCGCGATGGGCGTGGAGGTCGTCGTGGAGCCGCACGACGAGGTGTTCGGCCGCACCTTCGTCGTCGCCGACCCGGACGGGAACCTGATCCGCGTGGCACCGGTCGACTGAGCACCGGTGCCCCGCGCCGTTCGGCCGCTGGGGCTCGAATCGGCACGGGGCACCGGGATCGTCCGGCGAGCGGGGGACTTCCCGCCGGGCGACGATCAGGCGTCGACGCGCTCGCGGTCCTCGGCGGCGCGCCGCGGCAGCAGCCGGGCGAGCAGCGGCCAGAGCAGGATCAACGCCACCACCGAGTAGACGGTGATCGCGAACGGCGTGTTGACCAGGCCGGTCAGCTCACCGTTGCTGATCTGCAGCGCGCGGCGCATCTGCTGCTCGGCGGTCGGCCCCAGGATCACCGCGATGATCGCGGGCAGCACCGGCAGCCCGTAGCGGCGCATCGCGAACCCGATCAGGCCGATGATGAACAGCAGCAGCAGGTCCAGCGCGGAACCGCCGACCGCGTAGGCACCGACGCTGGCGAAGAACAGGATGCCCGCGTACAGGTACGGCCGCGGGATCTGCAGCAACTTCGCCCACACCGGCGCCAGCGGCAGGTTGAGCACCAGCAGCAGCACCGAACCGATGAACATGCTCGCGATCAGCGCCCACACCAGGTCCGATTCGCGTTCGAACAGCAGCGGACCGGGCTGGATGCCGTACTGCTGGAACGCCGCCAGCATCACCGCGGCCACCGCCGTGGTAGGCAGCCCCAGGGTCAGCATCGACACCATGGTGCCCGCCGCCGAGGCGCTCGCGGTGGCCTCCGGGCCCGCCACGCCTTCGATGGCGCCCTTGCCGAACTCGTCGCGGTGCCGGGACAGCCGCCGCTCCGCCACGTAGGACAGGAACGTCGGGATCTCCGCCCCGCCCGCCGGGATCGCCCCGAACGGGAAGCCGATCACCGGA
Organism: Saccharopolyspora cebuensis; assembly: GCF_039542665.1. Taxonomy (NCBI): domain Bacteria; kingdom Bacillati; phylum Actinomycetota; class Actinomycetes; order Pseudonocardiales; family Pseudonocardiaceae; genus Saccharopolyspora; species Saccharopolyspora cebuensis. The sequence goes on along the minus strand of NZ_BAABII010000020.1, from coordinate 161,925 downwards.
CCGCGCAGCCACGGCTTCCACGCCCGCTTGACGTCCGCGGCGCCCAGCCACGGCCGGCCCACCGGGATGGCCTGGCCGGAGGTGCGGCGCAGGTGCGCGGCCACCCACAGCGACTCACCGATGGCGAACAGACCGACCGCGACGATCACCACGTCGACCCCGTCGGCCAGGTGCAGGACGCCGAAGGTGAGCCGCTGCTGGCCGGTCATCTCGTCCAGCCCGATCAGACCGATGGTCAGGCCGATGAGCAACGAGGCGAAACCCCGCACCCGCGACTTGCCCAGCACCGAGGTCACCGCGATGAACGCCAGCACCATGATCGCCAGGTAGTCCGGCGCACCGATGTTCACCGCCAGCGACGCCACCGTCGGGGCCAGCAGGGCCAGCAGCGTGATGCCGACGATCGCGCCGACGAAGTGCCCGATCGCCGCGGCCGCCAGCGCCTGCGCGCCCCGTCCCTTGCGGGCCATCGGGTTGCCGTCGATGGCGGCCACCACGGCCGCGCTCTCCCCCGGCGTGTTCAGCAGGATCGAGGTGGTCGAGCCGCCGAACATCCCGCCGAAGTAGATCCCGGCGAACATGATGAACGCCGCCGTCGGTTCCAGGGCGTAGGTCACCGGCAGCAGCAGCGCCACCGCCATCGCCGGACCGATGCCCGGCAGCACCCCGATCGCGGTGCCCAGCAGCACGCCGAGCGCCGCCCACACCAGGTTCATCGGGCTCAGCGCGGTGCCGAACCCCTCGATCAGCAGGGACAACGATTCCACGTCAGAGCACCCCCATCAGCGGACCACCGGGCAGGGGAACACCGAGCAGGTGGTTGAAGGCCACGTAGGTCAGCAGCGACAGCGCGGCGGCGATCAGCGGATCGCGCACCGGGTTGCGGCTGCCCAGGGCGTACGCGCAGCCCCAGAACAGGATCATCCCGGACAGCGGGAAGCCGATGATGCCGATCAGCGCCGCGTTGGCCAGGAACGCCGCGCTGAGCAGCAGCACGGTGCGCCAGTCGCTCGGCGCGGACAGGTCGACGTCCTCGCCGCTCTCCGACTCGCCGCGACCGCCGCGCAGCACGTCGCGGGCCAGCAGCGCCGCCACCACCAGCAGCAGCCCGCCGACCAGGTAGGGCACCGTCTTCGGCCCGATCGGGCCGCGCTGGGTGAAATCGGTGCTTATGGTGGCGGCGTCGGCGATCACCAACGCGCCCAGCACCGCCAGCAGCAGGCACACGCCCAGCTCGGAGTGCTCCCGCAGCCACCGCCGCGCCGAGCGCGGCTCCTCGGCCGCCGGGGTTTCGGTCGTGCTCATGCCAGCCCCAACTCCTCCAGGACCGAGGCGACCCGGTCGTTCTCCTGGCGCAGGAACTCGCCGAACTCCGGGCCCGGCTGGAACGCGTCGTCCCAGCCGTTGCGGACCAGCGCCTCCCGCCACTCCGGCGTGTCGTGCATCGCGGTGAACAGCTCGATGAGCCGGGTCCGCTCCTCCTCGGACAGCCCGGGTGGCGCCACGACGCCGCGCCAGTTGGTGAACTGGACGTCCACCCCGGCCTCGGTCAGCGTCGGGGCGTCCACGCCCGGGATGCGCTTGGCGCCGGTCACGCCCAGCACCCGCAACTCCCCGGCCTCGATCTGGTCCCGGTACTCGCCGATGCCGGAGACGCCGAAGGCGACCTTGCCGCCGAGCACGGAGGCGAGCAGTTCCCCGCCGCCGTCGAAGGGCACGTAGCTGACCTCGGTCGGGGGCAGGCCGATCGCCTTGGCCATGAGCATCGGCGCCAGGTGGTCGGGGCCGCCGGGCGAGGAGCCGCCGCCGACCGGGACCTCCCCGGGCCGCTCCTTCCACGCCGCGAGGAGCTGGTCGAGGCTGCGGTAGGGCGAGTCCTTGCCCACCACGACGACCTCGGGTTCCTCGACGAGCTTCGCGATCGGCGTGGTGTCCTGCAACGACACCGGCGAGTGGTTGGTGTAGACGCTGCCGACCACGCCGAGGCCCATGGACATCGCGAGCTTGCCGTTGCCCGCTTCGTTGACGACCCGGCCGAGCCCCACGGTGCCGCCCGCCCCGGGCAGGTTGAACACCTCGACGCCGCCGGCGAGGTCGTTGTCCTCCATGGCCTTGACCGCGGTCCGGGCCGTGATGTCGTACCCGCCGCCGGGCGAGTTGGGCACCAGCATCCGCAGGCCGCGGAGCTGGGCGCTGGCGGCCCCGTCGGAACCGCTGCTGATCAGGGGTGGCACCAGCAGGACCAGCAGCACCGCTGCGGCCGATGCGAGCGCGCTGCGCAGGCGCACGGACAACCCCGCCTCTCCGTTGATGGTGGGAACAGTGAGCTGGGTCATGCTGCACAGCGGTGGTGCGCGTTGTCTCCCTTGTGCAGCTAACGAACCTTTTGTTCGTTGCGTAAGGAATGCCGCGGCCGACCTCCGGTGCGGCACCGGCCGGCGGCGCGGTTACCGTGCTGCGTGCCCGACCAGCGCCGGAGGGAGGTCAGCAGTGCTCGGCAGCCGCGGTCCGCTCTCCCGCCAGCTCCTGCGCTGGCAGCTCGTGATCATCTTCGTGCTGCTGGCCTCGATCGCGGTGTTCTCGGTGACCCAGAGCGCCGCGTCGTTCCGCGCCACCGAGGGCCGCAAGCTGCTGTCGGTGGCCGAGGACGTGGCCTCCACCCACGGCGTCCGGGTGGCGCTGGCCGACCCCTACGGGCGGGACGCGCTGCCCACCTTCGCCGAGAGCGCCCGCAGCCTCTCCGGCGCCGACGAGGTGGTCATCGCCGACGGCCGGGGCATCGTGCTCACCTCGCCCGATCCGTCGCAGCGCGGCAGGCCGCTGCCCCTCGGGGAGAGCACCGCGCTGGACGGGCGGGCCTGGATCGGCGAGATCACCGCGGACGGCGTCGACTCGCTGGTCGCCCAGGTGCCGGTGATCTCCCGCGACGCCCGGATCATCGGCGTCGTCTCGGCCGGGCGGGCCACCCCGGACCTGCTGCAGGGCGTGCGGGAGGCTCCGGAGAACCCGATGGCGCTGCTGGCCTTCGCCACCGTGCTCGGGGTCGCCGGGTCGGTGCTGCTGGCCCGCCGGGTCAAGCGGCAGACGCTCGGGCTGGAGCCGCAGGAGATCACCCGGCTCGTCGAGCACCGCGAGGCGCTGCTGCACGGCGTCCGGGAAGGCGTCCTCGGCGTGGACCAGCAGAACCGGATCACGCTGGTCAACGACCAGGCGCGGACGCTGCTCGCGCTGCCCGAGGACTGCCTGGGGCGCGACATCGACTCGCTCGACCTCAACGACCGGGCCCGCGACGTGCTCACCGGGCGCACCGACGGGGTGGACCAGATCGTGCTCCGGCGCGGCCGGGTGGTGGTGCTCAACCGGATGCCGATCTCCTCGGTCGGGGCGGTGGTGACCATGCGCGACCGCACCGAGCTCGCCGACCTGCAGCGGGAGCTGGAGGCGCACCGGGACACCACCGAAACGCTGCGGGCGCAGGCGCACGAGTTCAGCAACCGGCTGCACACCATCGCCGGCCTGATCGAGCTCGGCGAGCACGAGGAGCTGGCCCGCTACGTCGACCGGGTCAGCCACACCCGGCAGCAGTGGCAGGCCGAGATCAGCGCCCGGGTCCACGACCCGGCGACGGCGGCGCTGCTGGTGGCCAAGGCCAGCCTGGCCGCCGAGAAGGGCGTCGGGCTGCGGCTGCACGAGGGCAGCCACCTGCCCACCATCGACGAGCAGCTCTCCGCCGACCTGGTGACCGTCCTGGGCAACCTGGTGGACAACGCGCTGGACGCGCTGGAGGGCACCACCGGCGCGCAGCGCTGGGTGGAGGTGGACGTGCGCCACCGCGACGAGGTCGTGGTGGTGGTGCGCGACTCCGGGCCGGGGGTCGCGGCGGAGATCGTCGAGGAGGTCTTCTCGCACGGGTTCACCACCAAGGCGGCCCGGGACGGCCAGCGCGGGCTGGGGCTGGCGCTGACCAGGCAGACCTGCCACCGGCGGGGCGGGTCGGTGCACGTGCACAACGCGCACGGGGCGGTGTTCACGGCGCGGTTGCCGGTCGGCGCGCACGAGGTCGGGGAGGCGACGAGGTGATCAAGGTGCTGGTGGTCGACGACGACTTCATGGTGGCGAAGATCCACAGCGGGTACGTGGCGCGGGTGCCGGGGTTCGAGGTGGTCGGCATCGCGAACACCGGCGGCGACGCGCTCCGGATGGTCGACGAGCTGCGCCCCGAGCTGGTGCTGCTCGACATCTACCTGCCCGACCTCGACGGCCTGGCCGTGCTGCGCGAGCTGCGGGGCAGCACCGCGCGCCCCTCGGCCGACCCCGACGTGCTGGTGATCAGCGCCGCTCGGGACCTGGACACGGTGCGCGGCGCGGTCCGCGGCGGCGCACTGCACTACCTGATCAAACCGTTCAGCTACGAGGCGCTGCGCGACCAGCTCGAGCACTTCCGCGCGCTGCACCAGCGGCTCAGCGCGCTGCCCGGCGACTCCCCCGCGGCGCAGCAGGACGTCGACCAGCTGTTCGGCTCGCGGAGCCGGGCGGCGTCGGCGCCCCCGAAGGGCCTGGCGACCGAGACCGCCGAGGTGGTGGAGCGCATCCTGCGGCAGGCCGGCGAGGCGGGCGGCGACCTCTCGGCGGCGGAGTGCGCCGACGCCAGCGAGCTGTCCCGGGTCAGCGCCCGCAAGTACCTGGAGCACTTCGCCGACACCGGGCGGGCCGAGGTCCGCCTGCGCTACGGCGGCACCGGCCGTCCGGAACGCCGCTACCGCTGGCTGCCCTGAGCCCCGGTGAGCCCGTCTCACCTGATCACGGTGGCGACCGCCACCGCGCCCGGAACCGCTGCGGCATCTGGACAATTCACCCTGGTAACGTGAGAACGTGCCCGAGACATCGACGCTGCGCGCCTCCACCACCTCGGGCAAGCGGACCCGCAAGATCAGCTGGGACCTGGTCCGCAGCCTGTGCGTGATCCTGGTCATGGTCTACCACTCCACGTACCTGAGCACGTACCTGCACCCGGAGCTCGCCCCGCGCACCCTCGTCTTCCCGTGGCAGGTCGGCGCCAGCCTGCTGCTGGTCATCTCGGCCTACTTCGCCTGCGTGACGATCGGGCGGGGCACGATGCTGCGCTACTGGTGGGGGCGGATGGCCAGGCTCCTGCCGCCGTTCATCGGCGCGGTGGTCGTCATCTTCGCGGTGATGCGCTGGGCGGCGATCGACGGCTGGTTCCACCCCACCTACAGCGAGCTGGCCGCGAACCTGCTCATGCTGTGGAACTGGAACCCGGGCGAGCACTACTTCATCGACGGCTCGCACTGGACGGTGCCGCTGCAGCTCATGGGCTTCACGGTGGCGGCGCTGCTGTTCAAGTCCGCCTGGGGGCACGGGCGCCGCATCCGGGCGGTGCTGTGGGTGGCGGTGCTGCTGCCGATCGCCCAGTGGCCGCTGCGCGTGTCGGACCCGCCGGAGCTGTACCGCACGATCGTCGACGGCATCGGGATGCACCGCTGGCACCTGTTCGTGGTGGGCGTGGCCATCTGGCTGTGGTCCACCCGCCGGATCGGCCTCGGGCACTTCGGCGCGCTGCTGGCGGCCTGCATGACCGGCCAAGCGCTGCACAACTACGCCGAGACGCCGGAAGGCCTGGTCGCCGACTGGGGCTCCACCGTCGGCGTCTGCATCGGGATGCTCGTGGTGGCGATCACCGCCTACGGGCCGGACTGGAACCGGGTGGTGCCGACCTGGCTGGCCGGGCGGATCACCTGGTTCGCGGGGATCTCCTACGGCGTGTTCCTGATGCACCAGACCGTCGGCTACATCGTCTCCCGCAAGCTCCAGGACGTCGGCGTCGGGCCCACGCTGCAGACCGCCGCGATGCTGGTCACCGGCGTGGTGCTGGGCTGGGCGCTGACCCGCGTGGTGGAACGTCCGACGCACCGGTTCCTGATGCACGGCTACGACCGGCTGGCGGCCCGCAAGCAGGCCTGACCTGCGGGGAAGCCCTCAGGAGCCGCTGAGCGGCTCGCACGGCACGGACCGGCGCCGCGGTGGGGGCGGACGCCATCGCGCCCGCCCCCGACCCGGGTTCAGGACGTGGTCGCGGCCACGCCCGAGTCCTGCGGCAGCGGTTCCTCGTGCCGCTGCCGGGGGACCGGGACGTCGTCGACCGGCACCTCATCGCCGTGCACGACCGCCTCGACGTACTCGTCGGAAGCGCCGTCGGCCTGCCCCGCCTCGGTGGCGGCGAGGAACGGTTCGGCCGCGGTGAGCACCTGCTGGGCCTGGCGGACCCGCTCGGCGAGGTCCCGGCGCATCCGCAGCATGGTGTCGGCGTACTCGTCGGCCCGGCGGATCCGCCGCTCGGCCTCGGCGTTGGCCTCGGCGAGGCGGCGCTGCGCCTGGGCGCGGCTGTTGCGCTCGCGCTCGGCCTGCACCCGCAGCGCCTCCTCCCGGCGCGCCGCGATGGAGATCTCGAAGTCCTGTTCGATCTGGGTGCGGCGGCTCTCGGCGACCACGTCGAGCCGCTTGCGCTGCTCCTCGGCCTCGCGGGCCATCTGCTGGACCTCGTCGCGGGTCCGGGCGAGCACCTCGGTGCGCTGCTCCTCGGTCCGCTGGCGCCACTCGTCGGCCTCGGCGACCAGGTTCTCGTAGCGGGTCCGCAGCTCCACCGCCGACTGCTGGGAGCGGGCCCACTCGTGCTCGGCGGCGGACTTGGCCGCGGCGACGACGTCGGAGGCCTCGTCCTGGGCCAGCCGGACCATCCGGCGCAACCGGTCGGACAGCGCGGACTCCTCGATCGGCGTCCTGGCCTGCTCGTCGAGCTGCTGCTTGAGCGCTTCGACCTCGGCCCGGGCCTGGTCGAGCTGAGCGGACAGGTCGGCGACCTGGCTCAGCGCGGAATCGCGGTCCTCGGCGAGCAGTTGCAGCTCGGCCTCGGTCTGCTGGACGTAGAACTTCACCTGCGACCGGCGGTATCCCCACCAGACGCCGTCGAAATCCGCCTTCAGCGGCACGAGTTCACGATCTTCGTTGTAGCCCACGGTCTCACCCCGCTCGAGTTGATCTTCAGTGCTGGGAGCGAGCCACGCCCCGACGCGGCAAGGTCCGTCGCGCACCGGGAAACGCGCTGCGGTGCTCCACCGGGACGGACCGGCGGGCGGCCACCGGCGCGTGGTGCGCACGGATCGCTGGCGCCATTGTCCACCGCGCACACCTCGGAGATCAACTGTCCGGGAAGCCGCGCAATCGAGGGGACATCGGAAGTTGACCGGTCGTACACCAGGTCCGGTCGAACAGGACGACTCGCCGTCCCGGGTCGCCGCCCCCGGGTCGCCGTCCCCGGGTCGCCGCCCCCGGGTCACGCCGCGGGGAAACGGGAAGAACGCCGCAATCACACCATCCCGCACGAACGGCCCGCGATCAAGAGCACCGGCCCCACCGCGCCGGATCCGGTCACGCACCCAGCACGCGGCGGAAGACCTGCTCGACCTCCTCGCGCGCGGGGACCGATTCGCGCACCACGCCTTGCAGCAGCAGCCCGCAGAACGCCGCGGACAGCGCCCGGCCGGTGACCGCGTCGGTGTGCGCGGTGAACAGCTCGGCGAGCTCGGCGTCCCACTCCTGGCTGACGTGGCGCAGCGCCGGGCGGTGCAGCGCGGCGAGGTAGAGCTCGTGCTGCACGGCGGTCTGCGACCGCGCCGGGCCGAGGTAGTGCAGCACCAGGTCGGCCAGCGCGCCGACGAAGTCGCCGCCACCGAGGGTGGTGGCCCAGCGCCGGATGTGCGCGACGTCGTCGGCGGCGGCCTGCCGCAGCGCCATCGCGAGCAGGTCGTCGAGGGTCCGGAAGTAGTAGGTGGTGGAGCCCAGCGGCACGCCGGCCTGGGCGGCCACCGCGCGGTGCGTCAGCTTGTCGAGCCCGCGCTCGGCGACCACGTCGATGGCGGCGCGGGCGATCCGCTCCCGCCGGGCCGGGCCCTTGCCCTGCGCCTTGCCGGCCGCTCCCGCGGCGGCGGTGCGGCCGGACCCGGTGCTGTCCTCGCGGGCGGCCGATGGCGTGATCGACATGTGCTGCGGTGCCTCCCGTTCGGCGCTCGGATCCCGGTCCCCGGACAGCCTGCCACGCCGGGTGGTCACGACGATGCGGTGCACGTCACCCGCCTCGCGTTTGCGCAGTTCAGAGCGCAAAATCCGAACACCATTCGGAACAATGTGCATCCGATGATGTACATCTGTACAACAACGGTGTTAGGGTCCTTTCCGGCACTGCGCAGGGATTCGGCCGAGATCGCCGACCGCGCGCCATCGCGAATGAGCGCCGCCACCGAATGCAGTCCGGGAGGTGAAGGAGCAGCACCGCTGGCGGCACGCCGAATTCGGTGATCACCGCGACTGCCGCGGCGCCGTTTCGCGATCGATCCGCCACCCCGAATGGCGGAGGAATGCACCGACGAGGACAAACGGGGAAAACGCTCCATGTCGCACGCTGAAGGAACCTCGGTGAACGCGGGCAAATCCGGTCCGGACGCCCCCCATTCGCTGTTCATCGACGGGCAGTGGGTCGCCGCCGCCGGCGGGGGCACCCGCGAGATCCGCAGCCCCGCCGACGGCGGCCTGGTCGCCGTCGTCGACGAGGCCGACCGCTCCGACGCCGAGCGGGCCGTCACCGCCGCCCGCCGCGCGTTCGACACCACCGGCTGGTCCACCACCTCCGCCTGGGAGCGCGGTGACCTGCTGCTCCGGGTCTCCGACATCCTGGTGCGCGACCGCGACGAGTTCGCCCGCGCCGAATCGCGCGACACCGGCAAGCGGCTGGTGGAGAGCGAGTTCGACATGGACGACATCGCGGCCTGCTTCCGGTACTACGGCAAGCTCGCCGGTCAGGACGCCGGTCACCTGGTGGACACCGGTTCGGTGGAGGCCATCAGCCGCGTGCAGTACGAGCCGGTCGGGGTCTGCGGCCTGATCACGCCGTGGAACTTCCCGCTGCTGCAGGTGGCCTGGAAGGTCGCCCCGGCGCTGGCCGCGGGCAACACCTTCGTGCTCAAGCCCAGCGAGCTGACCCCCGGCACCGCGATCCTGCTGATGCGGGCGCTGGCCGAGGCGGGGCTGCCCGCCGGGGTCGGCAACCTGGTGCTGGGCGCCGGCGCGGAGGTCGGCGCGGTGCTCGCCGAGCACCCCGACATCGACCTGGTCTCCTTCACCGGTGGCCTGCACACCGGCCGCGCCATCTCCGCGAGCGCGGCGGGCACCGTCAAGAAGGTGGCCCTGGAGCTGGGCGGCAAGAACCCCAACGTGGTCTTCGCCGACGCCGATTTCGAGACCGCCGTCGACTACGCGCTCACGGCGGTCTTCCTGCACTCCGGCCAGGTGTGCTCGGCGGGTGCCCGGCTGATCGTGCAGGACGAGCTGCACGACGCGCTGGTCGACGAGGTGGTCCGGCGCGCCGAGCGGATCCGCATCGGCGGACCGTTCGACGCCGACGCCGAGACCGGTCCGCTGATCTCGGCCGCCCACCTCGCCAAGGTCGAGGACTACGTGGCCCGCTCGGTCGCCGAGGGCGCGGTGCTGCGCACCGGCGGGGGCCGCCCGGCGGGCGAGCGGTACGCCAACGGGCACTTCTACCTGCCGACCGTGCTCGACGAGGTGCGGCAGGGTTCGCACGCGGTCGTCGAGGAGTCCTTCGGGCCGGTGCTCACCGTGGAGCGGTTCACCGACGAGGACGACGCGGTGCGGATCGCCAACGACACGCACTACGGCCTGGCCGCCGGGGTCTTCACCGGCGATCCGGCGCGCGCCCAGCGGGTCGCCAACCGGCTGCGCCACGGGACCGTCTGGATCAACGACTTCCACCCCTACCTGCCGCAGGCCGAGTGGGGCGGGTACAAGCAGTCCGGCACCGGGCGCGAACTCGGCCGCGCCGGGCTCGGCGAATACCAGGAGACGAAGCACGTCTACCAGAACCTGCGCCCCGGACCGCAGCGCTGGTTCTCCGGAGAATGAGGAGGAATTCTTCCTGAGGTGGCGATCACCGCCACCACGCGGCACTTGATCGTCCCCGCCGCCGACGATCGCGGGTGATCGATCTCCCCATCGCGCAAAGACCACAAAAAGACCACCCGAATTCCCGGCCCGCCCTGGCGCGGGCCGGGAATCGGGAAAGGAGTTTCGGGGCATGAGCGCGCCCACCGGCGATGCCGAGCTCGAGGAGTTCGGCTACACCAACAAATTGAAGAGAAGTCTCGGAGGTTTCCACACCTTCGCCGCCGGGATCAGCTACATCTCGGTGCTCACCGGCACCTTCCAAATGTCCTACCTGGGTCTCTCCCACGGCGGGCCCGCCTACTGGTGGTCCTGGCCGATGGTGTTCATCGGGCAGTTGTTCGTGGCGTTGAGCTTCGCCGAGCTGGCTTCGAAGTACCCGATCGCCGGTTCCGTCTACAACTGGGCGAAGAAGCTGGGCGGCCAGCACGTCGGCTGGCTGGCCGGCTGGATGATGCTCCTGGCCTCCATCGTCTCCATCGCGGCCACCTCGCTGGCCTACCAGAACACGTTGCCGCAGCTCTGGGAAGGGTTCCAGGTCGTCGGCGACGGCAGCACCGACACCGAGCAAGCCGTCAACGGCATCCTGCTGGCCCTGGTGCTGATCCTGTTCACCACGCTGGTCAATGCCTTCGGCGTCAAGCTGATGGCCCGGATCAACAGCGCCGGGGTGCTCCTGGAGCTGATCGCCGCGGTGCTGCTCATCATCGCGCTGCTGTTCGTGGTGCAGAACCCGCCGACGGTGGTCCTCGAGACCTCCGGCACCGAGAACGCCCACGGCGGCAGCTACCTGAGCGCGTTCCTCATCGCGGGCATCGCCTCGTCCTACGTCATGTACGGCTTCGACACCGCCGCCTCGCTCGGCGAGGAGTCCGTCGACCCCCACCGCAAGGCCCCCAAGGCCATCCTGCAGGCGCTGATCGCCTCCGCCGTGCTGGGCGGGCTCATCATCCTGCTCGGCCTGATGGCCATCCGCGACCTCTCGGCGCCGGAGCTGGCCGACAGCGGCCTGCAGTTCGTGCTCGGCGACGCGCTGGGCCCGGTGGTCGGCCGGTTGTTCCTGGTGGCGATCTTCATCGCGATCACCGTGTGCGTGCTGGCGGTGCACACCGCCGCCATCCGGATGGCCTTCGCGATGGCCCGCGACAACGCGCTGCCCGGCGGCTCCAAGCTCGCCAAGGTCAGCCCGCGGTTCCAGATCCCCGTGGTCCCCGCGGTGCTGATCGGGGTGCTCGCGGTCGTGCTGCTGCTGGTCAACATCGGCCAGCCGCAGATCTTCACCACCGTGACCAGCCTGGCGATCATCCTCATCTACGTCTCGTACCTGCTGGTCACGGTGCCGATGCTGATCGCGCGGCTGCGCGGCAGGTGGCAGGCCGACCAGCAGCCCGGCCGGTTCAACCTCGGCAAGTTCGGCCTGCCCGTCAACATCCTCGCGGTGCTGTGGGGCCTGGCCATGACGGTGAACCTGATCTGGCCGCGGCGCGAGGTCTACAACGCCGAGCCGCCGTACCACTGGTACCTGCAGTACAGCTCGCTGCTGTTCGTCGGCATCGCCGCGCTGGGCGGCTTCGCCTACTACTGGTTCGTGCAGCGCCACAAGATCGGGGTGCTGGCCGACCACGCCGCGACGACCGACGAGTCCACCGCCGCCGACGAACAGCCCGTCGGCTGAACGCGCTGATGCCGGGGCCGCCCGCGCGGCCCCACCCCCCGCAGAAACGGAGAGTGCTCCCGATGACAGACCAGTTCGATTACGTCGTGGTCGGCGGCGGCAGCGCCGGAGCGGCCGTCGCGGCCCGGCTCTCGGAGGACCCGGACGTCACCGTCTGCCTGCTGGAGGCCGGGCCGTCCGACGTGGGCGACAAGGCGGTCCTGGAGCTCGACCGCTGGATGGCCCTGCTGGAGTCCGGCTACGACTGGGACTACCAGGTCGAGCCGCAGGAGCAGGGCAACTCGTTCATGCGCCACGCCCGCGCCCGGGTGCTGGGCGGCTGCTCCTCGCACAACTCCTGCATCGCCTTCTGGGCGCCCGCCGAGGACCTCGACGAGTGGGCGTCGATGGGCGCGACCGGCTGGAGCGCCGCGGACATCTTCCCGCTGTACAAGCGGTTGGAGACCAACGACGGCCCCGGTGACCACCACGGCCGCAGCGGGCCGGTGACGATCCGCAGCGTGCCGCCGAAGGACCCGTGCGGCGTGGCGCTGCTGGAGGCGTGCGCCGAGGCGGGCATCCCCACCACCGAGTTCAACTCCGGGACCACCGTCACCCACGGCGCGAACTGGTTCCAGATCAACGCCCGCGAGGACGGCACCCGCTCCTCGTCCTCGGTGTCCTACCTGCACCCGATCCTGGACCGGGAGAACCTGGAGATCCGGACCGAGGCGCGGGTCCGGCAGGTCACCTTCGACGGCAAGCGGGCCACCGGCGTGCAGTACCTGGACCCGGACCAGATCCACACCCGCACCGTGACCGCGCGGCGCGAGGTGGTGCTGTCGGCGGGCGCGATCGACACCCCGAAACTGCTCATGCTCTCCGGCATCGGACCGGCCGAGCACCTGCGCGAGGTGGGCGTCGACGTGCTGGTCGACTCCCCCGGCGTCGGCTCCAGCCTGCAGGACCACCCGGAGGGCGTGATCGCCTGGGAGGCCGCGCAGCCGATGGTGCAGGAGTCCACGCAGTGGTGGGAGATCGGCATCTTCACCCGGACCGAGGAGGGCCTGGACCGGCCGGACCTGATGTTCCACTACGGTTCGGTGCCGTTCGACATGCACACCGTCCGGCAGGGCTACCCCACCTCGGAGAACAGCTTCTGCCTGACCCCGAACGTCACCCGCGCCCGGTCCACCGGCACGGTGCGGCTGCGCACCCGCGACTTCCGGGACAAGCCGAAGGTCGACCCGCGCTACTTCACCGACCCGCACGACATCCGGGTGATGACCGAGGGCATCAAGCTGGCCCGCCGGATCGCGTCCCAGTCGGCGCTGGCGGAGTGGGCCGGCGCGGAGCTCTACCCGGGCCCGGACGTGCGCACCGACGACGAGATCGCGGACTACATCCGGCGCACCCACAACACGGTGTACCACCCGGCGGCCTCGGTCCCGATGGGCGCCGACGACGACCCGAGCAAGCCGCTGGACGCGCGGCTGCGGGTCAAGGGCGTCGAGGGCCTGCGCGTCGCCGACGGCTCGGCGATGCCGTTCCTGGTCGCGGTGAACCCGAACATCACCACGATGGCGATCGGCGAGAAGTGCTCCGACATGCTCAAGGAGGACAACCGCTGACCCGGTGGGGCGCCCCGGTGGCGCCCCACCCCGCGCCGAGGTCCCTCCGGTCCCCCGTCCCGGAGGGGCCTCGGCGCTCCCGCTTCAGCGCCGCCGCACCAGCACGAACACCGCTCCGGCGAGCGGGAGCACGACGAGGGCGGCCAAGCCGTACTCGAACGGCGGGGACGAGGTGAACGACCGCAGCGACGCACCGGAACCCTGCCAGGCGGTCACCGTCGTCCCGCAGGTGATCTCGGCGGGGCCGGCGAACCAGCGGTCCACCTCGAGCTGCTCGCGCTGCCGCACCGGCCGGACCTCCCGCCGCTGCCCCGCCTCGGGCACGACGGCGCAGGAGGTGGGGCGGGTGAAGTCGAGGACCAGCGCGCCGTCGTCCCAGCGGTACGGCTCCTCCCGCCCGAACGAGGTCCCGCCGAACGAGGCGGCCAGCACCGCCACCACCCCGGCGAGCCCGATCACGGCGCTGAGCAGCACGAGCAGGCAGCCGGGCAGCAGCCTCCGGCGGCCGGTCACCACCGGTCCGGCTCCTGCTCCCAGTCGTCGTCCCAGTCGTCCTCGGACGGACCGGGGCGGCGGCCGACCGGGCCCGCTTCCGCCCCCTTCGCCGCGATGATGTCGTCGACGTCGTGGCCCTCGTGCAGCAGCGTGCTCGCCTCCTGGACGTCGGCCATCCCGGCCGCGAGCCCGCGCTGCACCCCGGGGTCGTCCGACATCCGCCCGGCCAGCACGTCCTGCCAGGAGAACTCGCCCGCGTCGATGCGCCGCTGGAGCTCGGCGAGCTCCGGTGTCGCGCCGCCGCCGCGGGCGTGCCGCTCCAGCTCGGCGATGTCCTCCTCGGTGAGACCAGGCGCGGCGGTGCTGGCCCGAGCCGCCTCCTCGGCCACCTGCTCACCGGCGGTCAGCGCGTCGTCGAGCTGCGCCACCAGCTCGCTCAGCCGCGGATCGTTCAACGGGTTCGACACCGTCGGTCCTTTCGGAGTGGGTGATCAGCTGCCCTACGAGCCCATGCTGTTGTGCTTGCCCAGCGCGTTGGCGCCCCGGAGCCCGCCGTAGGCGCCGAACGCGGCCGCAGTCGCCCCAGCCTGCGCGGCCTTGGCCCCGTCGTCGTAGGTCTGCTTGGCGTCCTGGACGTCGTCGAGGACGTTCATCGCGTCGTTGACGCTGTTCACGTCCTTGATCTTCATCAGTGCGGTGCCCATCTGCTGGATGCCGTCGATCATGGCCTTGACGCCCTCGATGATCGACTGGATCGCCAGGATGATCTTGCGGATCGCATCGACGATGTCGATGACGTCCTTGACCATGAGCACCACCCGCGCCCAGGCCACCGGCAGCGCGGCGGTGATCGCCGCTTCCAGCAGCTTGCTGGCCACCAGGTCGAGCAGGACCAGCGCCACCTTGGTCATCGTGCGGCAGGTGGCGGCGGTGCTCTGGAACTTCTGCCCGATCAGCCGGGCGATCTGCGAATCGGCCTCGATGGCGACCGTCCACACCACGCTGATGTGCCGCTCGAAGCTCTGCGCGGCCTCGCCCTCCCAGTGGGGTTCCAGCTCGCCGAGCCCGGCGTTGAGGTTGTTGCGCACCGCGTCCAGCGACTTGGCGATGTTGTCCCACGCCGCGGCGTTCTCGTCGATCTTCTCGAAGTCGCCGAGCAGCGGGTTGATCAGCGATTCGATCAGGTCATCGCCGGTCACCTTCTCGTAGACCCAGTTGACGCCCTGGAGCTTCCACCCGGCGGCCTGCATCAGCTCCTCGGTGGTCTGCCTGCCGGGGCGGTCCTTCGGCGCCGCGGCGAGCACCGCCGCGGGGTCCTGGGTGTCGGCGTACCCGCTCATCCGCGTCCTCCCAGGTCCGTGGCATCGCCCATGATCGACTGGACCTGCTCGATGCGCTTCGAGTTCGCCAGGTCGTCCTGCTCGTAGACGCCGGCGGATTCCTTGAGCGCTTCGGCCACGCCGGTGAGCCGCTCGTTGCCGAACTCCAGCGTTTCCCCGAAGAGCTTGCCGACCCCGGTCACCACCGGTCGCAACATCGCGAGCACACCGGTGAAGCCGCTGGTGTCCGACCCTTCCGTTTCGGCGTGCTCCCGGATGGCGAGGAAGTGCTGGGCGTTGCGCTCCAGCAGCCCCGCGTAGCCCCGCAATTCCTCCGGTTCGACCTTGAACTTCTCGGCCATGCCACCTCCCACCGCCACGGCACCGTTGCCGCCGGACTTCCCCAGGCCGAGGAGATTCCCACAGCCGTGGCGAGCCGGGGCGCGAACCGCCGGATTCCCGGCGTCGAGCGCAATTCCGGCACCGGCCGATCGGCCGCGGCGACCCGGCCGTCCGGTGCAGCGCCCACCCGAACGGGGCAGGGCACGACCGAACGGGGCAGCGCCGACGTGGCCGCGTTCCCGGGAAGGCACCGGGAGTGCCCCGCCCGGGGGCGGGGCACCGCTGACCGGCCCGGCGCTCAGCCGATGGTCGTGGTGGTCAGCACCGGGTTCGGGTTCGGGTAGCAGGCGGTCGGGACGTCGATCTCGCCGAGGATCGACGACACCACCGCGTTGAACGTCAACCCCGGGTCGTCGTACCCGGTCCCGTGCAACCGGGTCTCGATCGTCCCCGAGTCGGCCGCGGTGAGCTGGGCGGTCACCGTCGGCAGCTCGTAGGCGGCCCCACCGGCCATCGGGCCGTCGAGGTGCAGCGTGGCGAGGTCGCCGTCGACGGTGAGGGTCGGCGGGGTGTCGCCGAGACCGGAACCGCCGGAGAGCTCGGCGGAGACGAACGTGGAGTTCGCCGGGATCGGGATGCGCAGGTCGAGCCCTTCGACCCGTTCCACGGCGTATCCGTTGACCTCGGTCGGCACGGTGCTCGGCTCGGGGTCGATCACCAGCTCCAGCCCGGCACCGGGGGCCACCGACGCGGGCGCGATCACCTCCGCGGTCTGCGGCAGGCTGAACAACTGCTCGCCGAGCGGGGAATCCCCGGAGCAGTCGAAGTTGATGTCGAAGGCGGCGGCCAGCGCTTGCGGGCTGAACGCGAGGGCGGTGGCCGCGGCGATCGCGGCGGCGGTTGCGGTGCGCTTGATGCGTGCGGACATCGTTGGCCTCACCTCGGAACTCGAAGGGAAAGGTGGAGCCGCGCGGCGCGACCGATACTTACTGACGAGTAAAGTCGGCGTCAACGCAGCCCGGTTTCCCACCTTTGCCAGCTTTCCCGCGCTCGACGGAGGGTGTTGGCGCGCCGGGCGGGCGCACCGCCGCCCGGGTGATCCGCACCGGGGGCCGAGCTCACCCGCGCGGACCCGCGGCGACGACGCGCGGTATCCGGTGCACCGCCGGACGAAGTAGTTGCACGCTCACCCGGGACCAACCACGTCGAGTCCGCTGTGGACACCCGCTCGCGAGGCCCCGGTGCTTGCCCCGCCCGCGCGCGGCGGCGAGGATGCCCCGATGCGCCTCGGACTCGCCCTGCCCCAGCTCGGACCGTTCGCCGACCCCCGCCTCATCCCCGGATTCGCCGCCGAAGCCGAGCGCGCGGGCTTCCAGAGCCTCTGGGCCTCCGAGCGGGTGCACTACGCGACCCGCCCGAGCAGCCCCTACCCCGGCGGCGACGGCACCCCGCCGAAGCGGATGGGCGCCACCGTCGACCCGCTGCTGGTGCTCGCCGTCGCCGCCACCGCGACCAGCTCCGCGATCCTGGGGACCAGCACGATGAGCGCGCCGCTGCACGCACCGGTCCACCTCGCGCGCAGGCTGGCCGGGCTGGAGCAGCTCAGCGGCGGCCGGCTGATCGCCGGGTTCGGCCTGAGCTGGTCGAAGGACGAGTACGAAGCGGCCGGAGTCCCGTGGCACGAGCGCGGAGCGCGGCTCGACGAGGCGCTCGACGTGCTCAACGCGTTGTGGGGACCGGACCCGGTGCGCCACGAAGGCCGGTTCTGGACCCTCCCCGAAGCGGAGTTCCAGCCCAAGCCCGGCCTGATCCCGATCTACCTCGGCGGGGCCTCCCCCGCCGCGCTGCGCCGGGCGGGCAGGCGCGGCGACGGCTGGCTCGGGGTGCCGTTGCCGGTCGAACCGCTGCACCGGGTCCTGGGCACGATCAACGAGCACGCCGCCGCGGCCGGGCGGGGGCCGGTGCCGACCGCCCTGCGGATCAACCCGATGATCCAGCCGACGCCGACCGACGATCCGGCGACCGGTCCGGTCGAGCAGCTCGCGGACTACCTCCGCGCGGTCGAGCGGCTCGGCGTCGCCGACGTCTTCCTGGACCTGCAGTTCACCACCGACACCCCGGAGCAGCTGCTGGCGCTGGCCGGGCGCATCAGGTCGGCGCTGGGCTGACGGCGGTTCCGCAGCGGCGGAGCCGCTTTCCCGGCGGATCCGCCCAGCTCAGCGGATCCGCCCAGCTCAGCGAGCCCGGCCAGCTCAGCGGGCCCCGGCGCGGTACAGGTCCCGCAGCAGCGCGACCTCGCCGCCGTGGTGGCACAGCTCCCGGTTGAGGTGCAGCACGAGCGCGAGGTAGCTGCGGTCGGCGAACGGGCCTTCGGCCCGCCCCACCGGCCGCGCCCACCCCGCGGCGTCCAGCGCACCGATGCCGTCCCGCCACGACCGGTGCTGCTCGTCCAGGTAGGACAGCGCCGCCGCGGCGGTGGCGGGGTGGTCGTGGTGGTCCATCCGGTAGGACCCGTCGCCGAAGTGGTTGCTGACCCGGAGGCCGAAGACGTGGCCGGCGATGTGGTTGAGCCGCCAGGCGAGGGTGGTCACCGGCGGCGGGTCCGGTTCGGGGAACGCGAAGTCCATCGCCCAGCCGTCGGCGACCGGCCGGATCGACCAGCAACCGGCGACGGGCTCCCAGAAGTACTCCTCGTCGGTGAGCCCGTCCAGCCGGGGCCGCCAGCCCGCCCAGTAGAAGTCGAGCTGGTCCAGTGCCTCCTCGCGCCAGTCCACACCCGCACGGTACCCGGGTCGGGGTCTAGCGCACATACCGTCTAGTCGGTACGGTCAGGCTCCATGAGCCCCAGCGACGCCGCGGTGCGGGCGGTGATCTTCGACTACGGCGGAGTGCTGACCACCTCCGGCCGGGCGGCGATCCGGTCGTGGACCCGGCAGGAGGGCGTCCGGCCCGAGACCTACTCCGCCGCGCTCAAGGAGTGGTTGTCCCGCTCCGCTCCCCCGGGCACGCCGATCCACCGGCTCGAACTCGGCGAGATCGGCGCCGCGGAGTTCAACGCCCTGCTGGCCGCCCGGTTGCGCACCACCGAGGACGGCCCGGTCCCCCCGGACGGCCTGCTCGGCCGGATCTTCGCGCACATGCGCCCCGAGCCGGTGATGCACGACCTGGTCCGCCGGCTGCGCGCGCACGGCGTCCGCACCGCGCTGCTGTCCAACAGCTGGGGCAACGCCTACCCGCGGGAACTGCTCGACGAGCTGTTCGAGGACGCGGTGATCTCCGGCGAGGTCGGCCTGCGCAAGCCCGACCCGCGCATCTACCGGCTGGCGCTGGACCGGCTCGGGCTGGACGCCGATCAGGTGGTCTTCGTCGACGACGGCGCGCCGAACGTCGAGGCCGCCGAGCACCTCGGCATCCGCTGCGTGCTGCACACCGGGGCGGCCGACACCCTCGCCCGGTTCGCCGAACTCGTCCCCGGCCTGCCGCCCACCCGCCACCACCAGGAGGCCCGATGAACGCCCCGTCCACCGAGCTGCCCGGCCTCGACCTCGACCGGGTGCGCGCCTACCTGGACACGCGGCGGCCGGGCCTGGTGACCGGTCCGCTGCGCGGCGAGGTGGTCCACGGCGGGCGGTCGAACCTGACCTACGTGCTCACCGACGGCACGAGCCGCTGGGTGCTGCGCCGGCCCCCGCTGGGTCACGTGCTGGCCACCGCGCACGACATGGGCCGGGAGCACCGGGTGATGAGCGCGCTGGCCGGCACCGCCGTGCCGGTCCCGCGCACCCACGTGCTGTGCCAGGACGACGCGGTCATCGGAGCGCCGTTCTACCTGATGGAGCACGTCGAGGGCACCGTCTACCGCACCCCGGAGCTCACCGGCCGGCTCGACGCCGACCAGCGCCACGACCTGACCCGGCAGCTCGTCGACGTGCTCGCCGAGCTGCACGCCATCGACCCGGAGCAGGTGGGGCTCGGCGACTTCGGCCGCCCCGAGGGGTTCCTCGACCGCCAGGTCCGGCGGTGGAGCAAGCAGCTCGCGGCCTCCCGCAGCCGGGACATCCCGGGCATCGACGAGCTGGCCGCCCGGCTCGCCGCGGGCGTGCCGCGCACCGGGCGCACCGCGATCGTGCACGGTGACTACCGGCTCGACAACGTCCTCGTCGGACCCGAGCTGCGGATCGACGCGGTGCTGGACTGGGAGATGGCCACGCTCGGCGATCCGCTGACCGACCTGGGGCTGCTCGCGGTGTACTGGGAGGGCTTCAGCGGGCTCGACGAGAACCCGATCGCCAAGGGCATCGGGCCGGAGTTCGGCTTCCCGCCGTTCCGCGACATGCTGGGCCGCTACGCCGAGCGCAGCGGCGCGGAGCTGTCCGAACTGGACTGGTACATCGGGTTCGGCTTCTTCAAGATCGCGGTGATCCTGGAAGGCATCCACTACCGCTACATCCACGGTCAGACCGTGGGTGCCGGCTTCGACCACATCGGAGCGCTGGTGGCCCCGCTGGTCGCTCAAGGCCTGGCCACCCTCGACGAGGAGGTTTGAGATGGATTTCGGCTTCGACGCGCGCACCGAGGAGCTGCGGGCGCAGCTCCAGGACTTCATGGATTCCCACGTCCACCCCGCCGAACCGGTCTACGCCGCGCAGCTCGCCGAGGCCGACGACCGGTGGGCGGCGCACCCGCCGGTGATGGAGGAGCTCAAGGCCGAAGCGCGCCGACGGGGTCTGTGGAACCTCTTCCTGCCCGGTGAGCACGGCGCCGGGCTCACCAACCTCCAGTACGCCCCGCTGGCCGAGATCATGGGGCGCTCGCGCCTGGGCTCCGAGGCCACCAACTGCTCCGCCCCGGACACCGGGAACATGGAGGTGCTGAGCCTGTTCGGCACCCCGGAGCAGCGCCGCCGGTGGCTCGAACCGCTGCTGGCGGGCGAGATCCGCTCCGCGTTCTGCATGACCGAGCCGGACGTGGCCTCCTCCGACGCCACGAACATCGGCACCCGCATCACCCGCGACGGCGACCACTACGTGATCAACGGGCGCAAGTGGTTCTCCTCCGGTGCGATGAACCCGCGCTGCGCGATCTTCATCGTGATGGGCAAGACCGACCCGGACGCCGAGCGGCACCGGCAGCAGAGCCAGGTCCTGGTTCCCCGGGACACCCCGGGCGTCCGGATCGAGCGCAGCATGAACGTCTTCGGCTACGACGACGCCGACCACGGCGGGCACGCCGAGATCGTCTTCGAGGACGTCCGGGTGCCGGTGGACAACGTGATCTCCGGCGAGGGCGAGGGCTTCGCCATCGCCCAGGCGCGGCTCGGTCCGGGCCGGATCCACCACTGCATGCGCGCGATCGGGATGGCCGAGCGGGCGCTGGAGCTGATGTGCCGCCGGGCCAACGAGCGCGTCGCCTTCGGCGGGCCGCTGGCCGACCAGGGCGTCGTGCAGCACTGGATCGCCGAGTCCCGGGTGAAGATCGAGCAGGCCCGGTTGCTGGTGCTCAAGACCGCCTGGCTGATGGACACGGTCGGCAACCGGGGCGCGCACACCGAGATCCAGGCGATCAAGGTCGGGGTGCCGGAGATGGTCACCTGGGTCATCGACCGGGCGATCCAGGCGCACGGCGGGGCCGGGGTCAGCCAGGACTCCCCGCTGGCCAGCCTCTACGCGCACGCCCGCACGCTGCACATCGTGGACGGTCCGGACGAGGTGCACCGCCGGTCGCTCGCCCGCCGCGAGCTGAAGAAGTACAAGACGCAGTGACGCGAGACTTCGAAAGGAACACCACCATGACCAGTCGTGTCGCCATCGTGACCGGAGCCGCGCGCGGGATCGGCGCCGCCACCGCCAAGCGGCTCGCCGAGGACGGCTTCGCCGTCGCCGTCGTCGACCTGGACGAGGGGCAGTGCGCCGGGACCGTCTCGGCGATCGAGGGCGCCGGGGGCAAGGCGCTGGCCGTGGGCGCCGACGTCAGCGACGCCGAGCAGGTCCGCGCCGCGGTCGACCGGGTCGCCACCGAGCTCGGCGCGCCCACCGTGCTGGTCAACAACGCGGGCGTGCTGCGGGACAACCTGCTGTTCAAGATGTCCGACGACGACTGGGACACCGTGCTGAACGTGCACCTGCGCGGCTCGTTCCTGATGTCCCGCGAGGTCCAGAAGCACATGGTCGAGGCGAAGTTCGGCCGGATCGTGAACCTGTCCAGCACCTCGGCGCTGGGCAACCGCGGGCAGGCGAACTACTCCACGGCCAAGGCCGGGTTGCAGGGCCTGACCAAGACGCTGGCCATCGAGCTGGGCAAGTTCGGCATCACCGCCAACGCGATCGCGCCCGGCTTCATCGCCACCGACATGACCAAGGCGACCGCCGAGCGCGTCGGGGTGTCCTTCGACGAGTTCAGCAAGGCCGCCGTCGGCGGCATCCCGGTGGGGCGCCCCGGGGCGCCGGAGGACATCGCCAACACCGTGTCGTTCTTCGTCGACGAGCGCTCCGGCTTCGTCTCCGGCCAGGTCATCTACGTGGCGGGCGGGCCGAAGGCATGAGCGCCACCGACGCCGACGGGCTGCGCGAGCGGGTCGGCGCGTTCCTCGCGCAGCACCCGCCGGAGCGCACCGACCGCCTGGAGTTCCTGCGGGCGCGGTTCGACGCCGGGCTGGCGTGGGTGCACTTCCCCGCCGGGCTGGGCGGGCTGGACGCCCCGCGCGAGCTGCAACCGGTGGTCGACGAGGCGTTCGCCGCGGCCGGGGCGCCGGACAACTCGCCGCGGCTGAACTCCATCGGGCTGGGCATGGCGGCCCCGACGATCCTGCGGTTCGGCACCCCGGAGCAGCAGCAGCGGTTCCTCCGCCCGCTGTGGACCGGCGAGGAGATCTGGTGCCAGCTCTTCAGCGAGCCGGGCGCGGGATCGGACCTCGCCGCGCTGTCCACCCGGGCCGTCCGCGACGGCGACGAGTGGGTCCTCGACGGCCAGAAGGTCTGGACGTCGCTGGCGCACCGGGCGAGCTGGGCGATCCTGGTCGCCCGGTCCGATCCGGACCAGCCCAAGCACAAGGGGCTGAGCTACTTCGTCTGCGACATGACCGCCCCGGGCGTGGAAGTGCGCCCGCTGCGGCAGATCACCGGTGAGGCGGAGTTCAACGAGGTGTTCCTGACCGGGGTGCGCATCCCGGACTCGCACCGGCTCGGCGAGGTCGGCCAGGGCTGGCAGGTGGCGATGGGCACCCTGATGAACGAGCGGGTCTCCATCGGCGGCAGCAACACCGAGCGGGAGGCCGGGCTGATCGGGCTGGCCGCGCGGACCTGGCGCGACCGCCCCGAGCTGCGCACCTCCGGGGCGCACGACCGGCTGCTGTCGCTGTGGGTGGAGGCCGAGGCCGCCCGGTTGACCGGCCAGCGGCTCCGCCAGCAGCTCGCCGCGGGCAGCCCCGGGCCGGAGGGGTCGGCGGTCAAGCTGTCCTTCGCCCGGCTGAACCAGGAGATCTCCGGCTTCGAGCTGGAACTGCTCGGCGAAGAGGGGCTCGGCTACGACGACTGGACGTTCCGGCGCCCGGACCAGGCCGACTTCACCTCCGCGCGCGGCCCCGGCTTCCGCTACCTGCGGGCCAAGGGCAACTCGATCGAGGGCGGCACCTCGGAGATCCTGCGCAACGTCGTCGCCGAACGGGTGCTGGGCCTGCCGCCGGAGATCCGCACCGACAAGGACCGGCCGTGGAAGGAGCTCCCGCGATGAGCGCCCCGGACCTGCTCTACAGCGAGGTCGAGGAGGACCTGCGGACCAACGTGCGCCGGCTGCTGCAGGAGCGCAGCGACTGGCCGTCGGTGCTGGCCAGGACCGAGAGCGACGAACCCTACGACCTGGCGCTGTGGCGCACGCTGGCCGGTGAGCTCGGGCTCGCGGCGCTGCTGGTGCCCGAGGAGCTCGGCGGTGCCGGGGCCGGGGCCCGGGAGGTCGCGGTGCTGGCCGAGGAGCTCGGCCGGTCGGTGGCCCCGGTGCCGTTCCTGGGCAACCTGCTGGCCACCGCGGCGCTGGTGGAGTGCGCCGCGGTGCCCCGGGTCCGGGAGATCCTGCCGCAGCTCACCGACGGCACCCAGCTCGGCAGCACCGCGATCGGGCTCGGCCGTTCGCCCTACGCCGCGTTCCCGGACGCGGTCCGGGCCGACGGCGGCGCGCTGACCGGATCGGTCGGCGCGGTGGTGGAGCTGGCGTTCGTCGACTACCTGGTGGTACCCGCCACCGACGCCGACGGCCCGGCGCTGTACCTGGTGGACACCTCGGTGCCCGGGGTGACCCGGAGGCCGACCACACCGCTGGACCTGACCCGCCGGTTCGGTGCCCTGGAGCTGGATTCGGCGGTCGGCGAGCGGATCGCCTCGGGCGCCGACGCCGAACGCGTGCTGCGCCGCGCGCTGCTCACCGCGGCGGGCGTGCTGGCCTCCGAGCAGGTGGGACTGGCCCAGCACTGCTTGGATTCCACCGTGGAGTACGCGCTGACCCGGTCCCAGTTCGGTCGCCCGATCGGCTCGTTCCAGGCGGTCAAGCACCGGCTCGCCGACCTGTTCACCGGCGTGAGCACCGGCCGCGCCGCCGCACGCGGCGCCGCCGACGCGCTGGCCCGCGAGGACGCCGAGGTGGAGCTGTCGGTGGCGGTGGCGCAGGCGTACTGCTCGGACCTGGTCGTGCTGGCCGCCGAGGAAGCGCTGCAACTGCACGGCGGCATCGGCATGACCTGGGAACACCCGGCCCACCTGCACCTGGCGCGGGCCAAGAGCTCCCAGCTCACCTTCGGCACGGCCGAACGGCACCGGCAGCGCCTCGCCGAGCTCGTCGACCTGCCGACCCCGTAGCGCCCGCGGCGCAGCACACGACGACGCGTCCCCCACCGACCGGAGGTACCCGTGCGGGTTTTCCACAGCACCGAAGAACTCGTCGCCGCCCAGGGCGAGAAGCTCGGCACCAGCGACTGGCTGACCATCACCCAGGACCAGGTCGACCAGTTCGCCGAGGCCACCCACGACCACCAGTGGATCCACGTCGACGTGGAGCGCGCCAAAGCCGGCCCGTTCGGCGGCCCGATCGCGCACGGCTTCCTCACCCTGAGCCTGCTGCCCAAGCTCAACGGGCAGACCTACAAGCTCGACGTCGGCGCCAAGATGGGCATCAACTACGGGCTGAACAAGGTCCGCTTCCCCAGTCCGGTGGCGGTCGGCTCGCGGGTGCGCTCGCACACCGAACTGACCGACGTCAGCGAGGTCAAGGGCGGGCTGCAGCTCACCATCGCGACGACCATCGAGATCGAGGGCGCCGACAAACCGGCGTGCGTGGCGGAGATGCTCTCCCGCGTGGTGCTCTGAGCACCTCCGCACGACTGCCACGACGGGCTCCCCGGTGCGCCGGGGAGCCCACGTCGCGTCATTCGACCCGGATGTCCATCCCCGGTCCCAGCGGCAGGTCGGCGAAGTAGAACACCGTGAGGATCAGCGCCCACAGCAACCAGAACGGGACGACGAACGGCGTCATCCTGGCCACCAGCGTGCCGATGCCCGCCTGCGGTTCGTAGCGCCGCAGGTAGGTCAGCAGCACGATCATGTACGGGTTGAGCGGGGTCATGACCTGCGTCGCCGAGTCGCCGACCCGGAACGCCGCCTGGGCGAATCCCGGCTCGAAGCCCAGCAGGGCGAACATCGGCACGAACACCGAGGCCATCAGCGTCCACAGGCTCGACCCGGAGATGATGAACAGGTTCAGCGCGGAGGCCAGCGCCATGAACCCGAGGAACGCCGGGTAGCCGTCCAGGCTCAGGCCGCGCAGCAGGTCCGCGCCCGCGACCGCGACCCAGGACCCCAGGTTGGTCCAGTTGAACAGCGCGATGAACTGCCCGAGCATGAACGCCAGCACCAGGAACCCGGACAGGTCGCGCAGCGCGAGGGCCATCAGCCGGGGCACGTCGGACGGCCGGCGCACCGTGCCCGCGCTCGTGCCGAAGGCGATGGCGGGCACCGCGAAGCCCAGGAAGATCAGCGTGGTGACCGAGTCCAGCAGCGGTGACTCCGGCAGGAACCCGCCGTCGTCGTTGCGCAGCGGCGAGGACGGCCACAGCACCAGCAGCAGCACCGCCGCGGCGGCCACCACGAAGGCGATCCCGGCCCGCACCAGGCCGCGCCGCTCCGCCGGTTCCAGCGCCACCCGCACCGCGCCGTCCGCGGCGTCCGATTCGGACACCTCCTCGCGCGGGACCCCGGCGCGCACCATCCGCGGCTCGATCACCTTGTCGATCAGCAGGCCCGCCAGCAGACCCAGCAGGACCGCCGAGACCACGTTGAAGTAGTAGTTCGACACCGGGGTGACCGCGGTGCCGGGATCGGGCAAGGTCGCGGCCACGCTGTTGCTGATCCCGGCGAACAGCGCGTCCAGGCTGGTCACCACCGGAGCGGTCGAGTAGCCCGCGCCCGCGGCGGCGAAACCGCCCAGCAGCCCGGCCACCGGGTGCCGCCCGGCGGCCTTGAAGACCAGCGCGGCCAACGGCGGGATGATGATCATCGAGGAGTCGGCCATCACGCTGCCCGCGATGCCGACCAGCCCCACCGCGTAGGGCAGCACCCAGCGCGGCGCACCGCCGAAGGCGGCCCGGATCAGCGCCGTGAGCAGGCCCGAGCGCTCCGCCAGCCCCACCGCGAGCATGATGGTGACCACGGTCTCCAGCGGCGGGAAGCCGATGAAGTTCTCGGCCATCGAGGTGAACAGGAACTCCAGTCCCGCACCGGTCAAGGCGCCCCGGATCACCGTCAGCTCGTCGTCCCCCGGGATCCGCACCGTGACGCCGAACGCGGCCACCGCCGTGGAGACCATCGCGACGACCAGGAACAGCAGGCCGAAGAGGATGAAGGGTTCGGGGAGCTTGTTGCCCGCTCGTTCCACCAGGTTGAGGACCCGGTCGAGGCGGCTGGACCCGGCGGTGCTCGTCTCGCTGCTCATGCGTCTCCGAGGTGGTGCGGTGCCCGTTCGAGGTATCCGGTAGCGAACCTCCCGGGACCCGCCGCGCGCAAGACCCGCCGATGACCGGAGCGCGCCAGGCGACCGCCGCTACGGCCGCAAGGACGCCAGCAGCAGGTCGGCGAAGTGCTCGCCCACCTGCTCCCCGGTCAGCTCGCCCCCCTGGCGGAACCAGGTGCCCAGGTGGTGCACCGCGCCGTAGAAGAAGTCCACCACCAGGTCGGCCGACTTGTCCGAGCGGAACACCCCGGACGCCTGGCCCTCCTGCACCAGCGCCCGCACCCGCTCGTGGTAGCGGCGCCGCGCGGCCCGCACCTCGGCCTGCTTGTCGGGGTGCAGCAGGTGCATCGAGCGGAAGAAGATCACCGTGTCGTCGAGGTTGGCGGTGGTGGTCACCACCACGTCGGCGGCCACCGCGTGCAACCGCTCCTGCACCGGGGCGTCGCGGTCGGCGGCGACCTCCAGCCGCGCGGTCTGCTCCCGCAGCAACCGGGAGTAGATCTCCGAGAGCAGGTCGTCCTTGGAGTCGAAGTAGTGGTACATCGCCCCCTTGGTGACCCCGGCGGCGTCCACGATCTGCTGCACCGAGGTCGTCTCGAAGCCCTGATCGGCGAACAGCCGGGTCGCCACGGCCAGCAGGCGCTGCGGAACCGGCTCGGCTCCCGCATCCGCTCCGCTCGCAGCCCGCACCATGACACCGACCTCCCAGTCCGTCCTCGCGGTCCCGGCGACCCACCGGTTCCGCACCCGCGCGTCAGGTGCCCGGTCGGGTGCCGCCGCACCACAGTATCGGCCGGTCAGCAGCCCGCCGCGCGCACCGCCGCGCCGTCGTCCGGAGTCAGGTGCTGGTCCGGCGCCGCAGCTTGCGCATCCCGCCCTGCCAGCGCCCCGGATCGGCCGCCCGCAGCGCGTAGTACCCGGCCACCTCCTCGTGCGGCAGCACCAGGAACCGGCCGTCCCGCAACGCCTCGACCACCACCTCGGCGACCTGCTCCGGTTCCAGCGCACCCTCGCCGAGGAGCTTCTGCCCGGCCGAACCGCTGCTGCCGAGCATCGCGGTGCGCACGCCCTGCGGGCACAACGCCTGCACCGCGATACCCCGGTCGCCGTACTCGATGGCCAGCCACTCGGCGAAGGCGAGCGCGGCGTGCTTGCTCACCGAGTAGGGCGCCGAGCCGAGCATGGTCAGCAACCCGGCGGCGGACACGGTGGCCAGGAAGTGCCCCTCGCCGCGCTCCAGCCAGTGCGGCAGCACCGCCCGCGCCGCGCGCACGTGGGCCATCACGTTGACCTCCCAGGACAGCGCCCACTCCGCCTCCGGCGCCTCCGGGCCGCCCGAGCGGGCCACCCCGGCGTTGGCGCAGAACAGGTCGATCCGCCCGTGCCGCTCCAGCGCCGCCGCGACCAGGGCGGCGACCCCGTCCTCGCTCGCCGCGTCCCCGGGCACCGCGAGCCCGCCGACCTCGTCGGCGACCCGCCGCACGGCGTCGGCGTCGAGATCGGCCAGCACCAGCTGCGCACCGTCCCGGGCGAACCGGCGCGCCATCGCGGCCCCGATCCCGCCGGCCGCGCCGGTCACCACCACGACCGCCCCGTCGAGCCGCATGGTCACACACCTCCGCGCAGGGTCGCCCCGCCGTCGAGCACCAGCACCTGCCCGGTGATCCAGGACGCCTCGTCGGAGAGCAGGAACGCCGCCGCGCCGCCGATGTCGGAGGGCACCCCGAGCCGCTGCAACGGGTAGGCGCCGGCGACCTCGTCCTCGCGGTCCTCGTAGAGCGCGGTGGCGAACTTGGTCTTCACCACCGCGGGGGCGACCGCGTTCACCCTGATCGCGGGGGCCAGCTCCACCGCCAGCTCCTTGGTGATGTGGGCGAGCATCGCCTTCGTCGCGCCGTAGTAGGCGATGCCCGGCGCGGGGCGCAGCCCGGCCACCGACGACACGTTGAGCACCGCACCGCCGTGCTCGGCCATCCCGGCCCGGTGGACCTGCTGCGTCCAGGACAGCGCGCTGAGCACGTTGACCTCGAAGGTCTTGCGGGCGATGCCGTGGTCGAGTTCGATCAGCGGGCCGTAGGCGGGGTTGATGCCGGTGTTGTTGACCAGCAGGTCGACCCGGCCGAACGCCTCGCGGGTGGTGGCCACCGCCTCGGCCTGGTGCTCCTCGTCGTCGCCCTTGCCCGCGACGCCGATGGCGTGCTCGGCGCCCCCGAGCCCGCTGACCGCCTCGGCCAGGGCCTCGGGCTTGCGCGCGGTCACGCAGACCTTCGCGCCCTCGGCCACCAGCCGCTCGGCGATCGCCAGTCCGATGCCCCTGCTGGCACCGGTCACGATCGCGACCTTGCCCTCGAAACGCTTGCTCATCGGGTTCCCTCCTGGTGGCCGGTGCGGGCGGTGTCGCGGAGCTGACGGCGCAGGATCTTGCCGGTCGCCGTCTTGGGCAGCTCGTCGAGGACCTCGATGCCGCGCGGGTACTTGTACGCGGCGAGCTGCTCCTTGCAGTACCCGATCAGCTCCTCGGGCGTGCAGTCGTGCCCGGCGCGCAGGCTGACGTAGGCGCGCACGGTCTCGCCCCGGTAGGCGTCGGGCACCCCGACCACGGCGACCTCGCGCACCGCCGGGTGCCCGTAGAGCACGTCCTCCACCTCGCGCGGCCACACCTTGAAGCCGGAGGCGCTGATCATGTCCTTCTTCCGGTCGACGACGTAGAACCAGCCCTGCTCGTCCATGAACCCGACGTCACCGGTGTGCAGCCGCCCGCCGCGCAGGCCCCGGGCGGTCTCCTCGGGCTTGTTCCAGTAGGCGGGCACCACCATCGGACCCTCGACGACGATCTCACCGACCTCGCCCACCGGCAGGTCCGCGCCGGTGTCGTCGACGATCCGCAGCACCGCGTTGAAGGTGGGCAGGCCGACGCTGAGGGTCCCGGATGCCTGGTCGACCGGCGCTTCCAGGTGGGCGGGCACGGAGGTCGCGGTGGCGGTGGTCTCGGTGAGCCCGTAGCCGTTGTGGATGTAGTGGCCGTACCGCGCGCGGAAGTCCTCGACGACCGCCGAGGGCAGCGGGGCACCGCCGGAGTAGACCAGCTCCAGCGAGGCGAAGTGGTCGGCGCTGACGTCCGGGTGGTTGGTCAGCGCCACGTAGGCGGTCGAGGGGCCGATCAGGTAGGCCGGGCGGTGCTCGGCGAGCGCGTCGAGCACCACCCCCGGTTCGAACCGGTAGGCCAGGTCCAGCCGACCGGCCAGGGCGAACGCGGAGCAGAGCTGGCAGACCATGCCGGTGATGTGGAACAGCGGGGCCAGCGCGAAGATCCCGGCGCCGTCGAGATCGCTGGTGCGGGTCTTGAAGCCGACGGCGTTGAACACCAGGTTGCCGTGGGTGTTGGTGGCCCCCTTCGGCTCACCGCTGGTACCGGAGGTGTAGACGAGCAGCGCGGTGTCCGACGGCGCCGGCTCGGGGACCTCGGGGCGCTGCCCGGCGTGCGCGCGGGCCACCTCCAGCAGGTCGGCGCAGCCCTCGGCGGGCCGCCGCCGCAGGGTGCCGAACAGGCGGGCGTCGTGGCGGGTCTGCAGGTCGAGCTCGCTGGTGGTGACGGCCAGCCCGACGCCTGCCCGGGGGGCGCAGTCGCCGACCACCTCGTGCCAGCCCTGCTCGGAGCACACGATCGCGGTCGGCCGGGCGTCACCGAGGATCTTGGTCAGCTCCCGGATGCGGTACATCGGGTTGAGCGGCACCACGATCGCCCCGGCCTTCCAGCCGGCGAGCAGCGCGATCACGAACTGCGGGACGTTCTGCAGGTAGACCGCGAGCCGGTCGCCGGGGTGGAGGCCGTTGGCGGCGAGGTGGGCGGCCAGTCCGTCGCTGAGCTCGTCGAGCTCGCGGTAGGTCAGCCGCCCGTCGAAGTAGGTCACCGCGGTGCGGTCCGGGTGCGCCCGGACGGTCGCGGAGAACATCGCCAGGACGGAGTCGAACCCGGGCTCGATCTCGTGCGGCACGCCCTGCTCGTACAGCGCCAGCCACGGTCGTTCGTCGTACGCGCTGCCCAAGGCGCCACCTCCATCAAAACCGACCAGTCGGTACGCGACCCAAGTCAACGGCTCGACCACCTCCCCCGTCAACCCTCCGGTTCCGGGAACAGGAGACGACCGCGGTCACCCGCACCACGACACGGACAATCCGGACCTCTTTCCGGGGGCAGCCCCCAGCATCGGCCACCGGCAGCCGCACGACCTGCGCGGGAGCGACGGCTGGGCCGTTCGGGGCATCGCCGACACGCCGAGCGGAAGCGGCGCTCGCGCTCACCCCGAACGCACCAAGCGCCCCTACCGCACCGCAGACAACCCGCGCCTCCGGAGTGGGTCTCCGCCCCCCGAATGAACCGGAACATCACCTCAGGGGGTCGACAGAAGTCGTCACGGTGCGCTAATCTCTTGCTACGCAAAGTGATTCACCACACTCGGCCGCACGCTCGCGCACACTTTTCCGCCGCCAGGGGTTACTCTGGACGGCATGACAGCCGCGTTGGAGTCCGTGCTGGCACGAGCCGGATTAAGGGTCACCGCCAACGAATTCCTCTCGTTGGTCGAGGACGCCGCGAAGAAGCTCACCTCGCCCCAGGCGGACCCGGCCGCGCACTTCAGCGACTCCGAGCAGGCTGCACTGGCCGACGTCGGGCTCGACCTGGCGCCGCTGGGACCGTCCGAGGGCGATCCCCGGGCGCGCACCGTCGCCGAGCAGGCCGTGCTGCGCGACACCGCGCTGTCGGTGAACCAGGCGGCCGAACGGCTCGGGGTCGACAGCAGCCGCATCCGGCACCGGATCGGCGAGCGCAGGCTGATCGGCTGGAAGGACCGGGGTGGCTGGCGGCTGCCCGCGTGGCAGTTCACCGAGCACGACGCCCTGCCCGGGCTCGAAGCGGTGCTCGCCGCGATGCCGCTGGACCAGCCCGCGCTCGTGCTGGCCAACTTCATGACCACCCCGCAGGAGGACCTGGAGGTCGAGGACCACCCGGTCAGCCCGCGCGAGTGGCTGCTGGCCGGTGGCGACCCCGGGCGCGCGGCGCAGCTCGCCTCGACCATCGGCACGCCCGCCTGAGCGCTCCCCGCCCGACCGGACCCCGAACACCTGGACCTTCATGGCTCGGCTCCCCCAGCCGCCTGCGCCCGCAGTGCTGCAAGCGATGCTCCGGCGCACCGAGGACGTCATCGCGGTGCCCGCCGGGAGCCGGCTGGTGCGCGTCTACACCTCCGGCGGCAACCACCCGCAGCAGTGGGACTCGTTCCGCTACGCGGGGCCGTTACCGCACGCCCGGTTCGACCCGCACCTGCCCAACAACCAGGGCGGTCCCACGGTCACCCGGGAGCACGGCGTGCTGTACTTCTCGCTGTCCGTGCGGACCTGCATCGCCGAGGTGTTCCAGGCCACCTCCACAGTGGACCGGCGCACCCGGAGCCCGCAGCTCGTCCTGTTCCGGCCTCGTCGGACGCTCCGGCTGCTCGACCTGTCCGGGCTCTGGCCGACCAGGGCCGGGGCCTCGCAGGCGATCAGCAGCGGGCCGAAGGAGCGCACCCAAGCGTGGGCGCGGACGATCCGCGCCGCCTACCCGGAACTCGACGGGTTGTGGTACCGGTCCTCGATGGACGCGGGCAACCCGTCGCTGTGCCTGTGGGACCCGCCCGCGGCGACGGCGCTGCCGGACTCGCCCGACGTGCTGCTCCCGCTGAGCCACCCCGGGCTCGACGTGCCGCTGGGCCGGGTGTGCAAGGAGCTCAGCTACACCATGCTGGACTGAGGACCGCTCCCGGAACCCGCCACCGGGCGCGCCGGGACCTCCGCTCGGTGGGTCGGTCGCTGGAACGACCCGCAGGAACGACCCGCAGGAACGACGAGGTGCCCGGGGTTCGGCTGAACCCCGGGCACCGTCGCGGTCGGATCAGGAGTTCTCGGGACGGGTCTCCGCCGACTGCTGCTTGGCGTCCTTCTTCGACTTCGACAGGCTCGCCCACGTGGTGATCGCCAGCGTCACCACGATGAAGCCCAGCGACATCCAGTTCGTGATCTCCATCCACTCCGGCACCAGGTGGTACTCGTGGAACGCGTGGAGGATCAGCTTGAAGCCGATGAAGGCCAGGATGACCGCCAGCCCCACGGACAGGTAGACGAGCTTGTCGACCAGGCCGCCGAGCAGGAAGTAGAGCTGCCGCAGACCCATCAGGGCGAACGCGTTGGCCGCGAACACCAGGAACGGGTCCTGGGTGATGCCGAAGATCGCCGGGATCGAGTCGACCGCGAACAGCAGGTCCGCGCTGCCGATCGCGATGATCACGATGAACATCGGGGTCAGCCAGCGCTTCCCGTCGATCTTCACCGACATCTTGGCTTCGTGGTAGTCGTCGGTCACCGGGAACAGCTTGCGCACCTGGCGGACGACCGCGTTCTCCTTGTACTCCTCGTCCTCGTCCTTCTTGCGGACCATGCTGATCGCGGTCCAGAGCAGGAAGGCACCGAAGATGAAGAAGATCCAGACGAAGCGCTCGATCAGCGCCGCGCCCAGGAAGATGAACACCGCGCGCATCGCCAGGGCGATCAGGATGCCGATCAGCAGCACGCGGTGCTGGTGGATCGACGGCACCGCGAAGCTGGACATGATCACCATGAAGATGAACAGGTTGTCCACGCTCAGGGAGTACTCGGTGATGTAACCGGTGAAGTACTCGATCGCGAAGTGCGCATCACCGAAGATCCACACCCCGATGCCGAACAGCACCGCGCACGCCACGTAGAAGGTGACCCACTTGGCGGCTTCGCCGGTGGTCACCTCGTGCGGCTTGCGGTCGACGATCACCAGGTCCAGCAAGAGCAGGACGGCCAGTCCGCCGAGCGTGGCGGCCCACACCCACCACGGAACGTCGAGCCGGTCCACCGCTCCCTGGGCGAGGAGCGTCACATCGGCACCCATTCATCACCTCCGGTTCAGGGCATGCGCCGAGGACCGGAGGTCTCTTCCATCGACGCGCGTCGACCGGCGGCACCGGGCTTGACCTGGCAAGTTCCGTGATGACGATGCCGCCGCGAAGGAATACTCCCCTCCACCTCGTCAAGATTGTCCTCGATCCGCCCAGCCGAACACCAGCGGGGGTGAGCAGGGGTACGCGACATCACGTCGCACCGGCGGCGCCGGCCCCGTCCGGTCCGCACCCGCCGCGACCGGGGACGATGCGGATCACCGTCGCGCCGAGATCCGGCGACCTCTACGATCGGGGCCGCCGGTGCGCCGGCACCGCACTCGGGGATGCGGCACGAGACCGCGGATTGCTGTTTGGTCTCTGGTTCATAGCGTCTTGTCTTCGCTCCTCCCAGGAGAGAACTGGTGCCGCCGAATTCCCCTACTGTCGTGGGCGTGTCCGCCCCTCCTCGCCGTCGTCGCAAGAGCCTGCTGCTGATCTCGTTGGCGCTGATCGCCACCGTGGTCCTCGGCGCGTTCCTGTGGTCCGACGAGCAGGAGCCCGAGGCCGGACCCCCGCCGCCGCGCGAGGCGCTGCTGGACGTGCTGGACGGACCCGGCGGCACCGAGCGGACCCAGATCGACGTCACCCTCCACGCCCCCGCCGACACCCCGGCCCCGGCGATCCTGCTGGCGCACGGCTTCGGCGGTGACAAGCGCAGCACCGCCGCGCAGGCCCGGGAACTGGTCTCCCGGGGCTTCAGCGTGCTCACCTACTCGTCCCGGGGCTTCGGCCGCAGCACGGGCGAGATCGCGCTGAACCAGCCGGAGTACGAGGTGGCCGACGCCCGGCAGCTGCTCGACTGGCTGGCCCGCCAGCCCGAGGTGCTGCGCGACGGTGACGGCGATCCGCGGGTCGGGGTGACCGGCAACTCCTACGGCGGGGCGCTGAGCCTGCTGCTCGCGGGCGCCGATCCGCGCGTCGACGCCATCGCACCGGTGAACACCTACAACGACCTGCACCAGGCACTGCTGCCCAACGGCGCCACTCCGCAGACGCCGCGGGCGAGCACCCCGGCGCGCGGCACCGGGGCACCGCGCGGGGTGTTCAAGGAGGCGTGGGCCGGACTGCTGTTCGCCTCCGGCGGGCCGCCCGCCGCACCCCCGGCCGCCGGGTCGCTGCCCTCGGACGGTCCGGGCCTCCGGCGCGACCCCGGCGATTCCCCGCTGACCTGCGGGAATTTCACCGAGGAGGTGTGCGCGGCCTACACCGAGGTGGCCCGCACCGGCCGGGCCGGGCCGGCGACCCTGGCGCTGCTCGAAGACGTCTCCCCGCGCAGCGTCACCTCCCGCATCACGGTGCCGACGCTGCTGGTGCAGGGCGCGCGGGACTCCCTGTTCGGCTTGGAGCAGGCCGACGCCAACGCCCGGCAGATCACCGCGGCGGGCGGCGAGGTCAAGGTCGTCTGGTACGCGGGCGGCCACGACGGCGCCCCGCCCGGACCCCGGCAGCGCGACCAGGTGGCCGACTGGTTCGCCCACCACCTCGGCGGCGTGCCGCCGGTTCCCGACCCCGGCACCGGCTTCGAGTACGACGTCGCCGGAAGGCCCCAGCGCGACGGCGAGATCCCCGTGCGCACCGTGGTCGCCGAGGACTACCCGGGGCTCGACGGCGGACGCGCCCCGCGCTTCGGGCTGCAGCTGCACGGCAGGCCGGCCCCGGTGATCAACCCGCCCGGCGGGAGCCCGGCCGCGACCAGTTCGCTGCCGGGGGCCGGGGCGGTGCAGGACGCCGCGGGCAGCCTCGGTCAACGGCTGGCCCGGGACTTACCGCGGCAGGTCGCGGTGTTCCGCACCGAGCCGGTGTCCGAGCAGCTCATGGTCTCGGGGGTGCCGCGCACCCGGCTGTCGGTGGCCTCCGTGCCCGGTCAGCCCAGCACCGGTGAGGCGGTGCTGTTCACCAAGCTCTACGACGTCGCCCCCGACGGCGGCCGGACCCTGATCGGCAACGCCGTCTCGCCGCTGCGGGTCACCGGGCTGCCGCCGGACGGGACGCCCGTCGAGGTGTCCGCGGCGCTGCCCGGCGTGGTGCACCCGCTGGAGAGCGGACACCGCCTGGAACTGGCCGTCGCCACGACGGACCAGGCCTACGCGGTGCCGAAGGAACCTGCGGTGCACCGGATCGGCCTGGCCGGCGCGCAGGAGCTGTCCGTGCCGTCGGTGCGCGGCACCACCTCCAGCGCCGCCCCGGTGCCCGCCGCACCGCTGATCGGCATCGGCGCGTTGGCGCTGATCGCCCTGTCGGCGTGGGTGGTCAACCTGATCCGGCGGCGCAGCGGCCACGACGTCGACCCGCTGCTGCAGGACACCCCGCTGGTGATCAGCGACCTGGCGAAGTCCTACCCCGACAAGCCCGCCGCGGTGCGGGACCTGTCGATGCGCGCCGAGCGCGGCCGGATCGTCGGCCTGCTCGGCCCCAACGGGGCGGGCAAGACGACCACCCTGCGGATGCTGCTCGGCCTGCTGCGCCCCACCGCCGGGCAGATCCGGGTGTTCGGGCACCGCGTCGTGCCCGGCGCACCGGTGCTGTCCCGGATCGGCTCGCTGGTGGAGTCGCCCGGGTTCCTGCCGCACCTGTCCGGCATCGACAACCTGCGCGCGTACTGGGCCTCGACCGGCAGACCGGTGCTGCAGGCGCGGTTCGACGAGGTGCTGCGGATCGCCGGGCTCGGTGACGCCGCGCAGCGCCGGGTGCGCGGCTACAGCCAGGGGATGCGGCAGCGGCTGGCGATCGCCCAGGCGATGCTCGGCATGCCGGACCTGCTGGTGCTCGACGAACCGACGAACGGCCTGGACCCGCCGCAGATCCACCGGATGCGCGAAATCCTGCGCCGCTACGCCGCCACCGGCCGCACCGTGCTGATCTCCAGCCACCTGCTCGCCGAGGTGGAGCAGACCTGCTCCCACGTCGTCGTGGTGCGCGACGGCGAGGTCGTCGCCAGCGGCGCGGTGGAGGAGATCATGGCGGCCGGCGGCGAGGCGACCTTCCGGGTGGACGATCCGGAGGTGGCCGAGATCGCCCTGCAAGGCGTGGAGGGCATCGGCGAGGTCATCACCGAGGGCGACGCGGTGCACGTCGACCTGGGCGGCAACCCGATCCCGGTGGCGGTGAACCTGCTGGTCGCCGCGGGCGTCGAGGTCCACCAGGCCGGACCCCGGCGCCGCCTGGAGGACGCCTTCCTGCAACTGGTCGGTGAGGAGACCCGGTGAGCGAGCGTTCCGAGGGGACCGCGCTGGTCCCCTCCCCGCACACCCAGCCGGTGCAGCCCGACGGCAGCGTCGTCGGCTACCGGCCGCAGCACACCCTGCCGCTGCGTGTCGAACTGGCCCGCCAGCTCAGCAGGCGGCGGACCCGGCTGGCGCTGGCGTTCCTGGTGCTGCTGCCGGTGCTCCTGCTGGCCGCGTTCGAGATCGGCGAGCAGGACTCCGGAGGGCGCGGGCCGACGCTGGCCGAGATGGCGACCGGCAGCGGGCTCAACTTCGCCGTGTTCACCCTGTACGCCTCGACCGGGTTCCTGCTGGCCGTGGTGGTGGCGCTGTTCTTCGGCGACTCGGTGGCCAGCGAGGCGTCGTGGTCGAGCCTGAAGTACCTGCTGGCCGCACCCGTCCCGCGCGGTCGGGTGCTCCGGCAGAAGGCGGTGGTGGCGGCGCTGCTGTCCCTGGTCGGGCTCGTGCTGCTGACCGGGACCGCGCTGCTGGCCGGGGTGCTGTGGTACGGCGCGGGCGACCTGGTGACCCCGACCGGCGAAGCGCTGCCCTTCCCCACCGGGCTGGCGGCGCTGGGCATCGCCACCGGGTACCTGGCGGTGCACCTGACCTGGATCGCCGGGCTCGCCCTGTGGCTCAGCGCCAGCACCGACGCACCGCTGGGCGCGGTCGGCGGCGCGGTGCTGGTGTCGATCCTGTCCCAGATCCTCGACCAGATCCCCGCGCTCGGCGACGCGCGCGCCTACCTGCCCACGCACTACGCCCGGGCCTACTCCGACGTGCTCGCCGAGGACCCGGACTGGTCGGCGATGACCTGGGGCGCCTTCGCCGCGCTGGTCTACGCCGCCGTCTTCCTCGTGCTGGCGGCGCGGCGGTTCCACCGCAAGGACATCATCAGCTAGCGCGGGCCGGGATCACTCGATCCCGGCCGCGTCCATGCCGCGGATCTCGCGCTTGAGGTCCTGGATCTCGTCGCGCAGCCGGGCGGCCAGCTCGAACTGCAGCTCGCGGGCCGCGCTCATCATCTGCTCGTCGAGCTGCTGCACCAGGTCGGCCAGCTCCGCGCGCGGCATCGACTTGATGTCCCGGTCCTCCAGCAGACCGGACCCGGCCACGGCTTCCCCGCTGGGCTTCTTGCCGCGCGAGGTGTTGCGCCCGGAACCGCCCACGGCCACCGACTCCTCGGTGTCCTCGGATTCGGCGTAGACCCGGTCGAGGATGTCGGCGATCTTCTTGCGCAGCGGCTGCGGGTCGATGCCGTGCTCGGTGTTGTAGGCGATCTGCTTGTCCCGGCGCCGGTTGGTCTCGTCGATGGCGTACTGCATCGAGTCGGTGACCCGGTCGGCGTACATGTGGACCTGGCCGGAGACGTTGCGCGCCGCGCGGCCGATGGTCTGCACCAGGCTGGTGCCCGACCGCAGGAAGCCCTCCTTGTCGGCGTCGAGGATCGACACCAGCGACACCTCGGGCAGGTCGAGTCCCTCGCGCAGCAGGTTGATCCCGACGAGCACGTCGTACTCGCCGAGCCGGAGCTGGCGCAGCAGCTCGACCCGGCGCAGGGTGTCCACCTCCGAATGCAGGTAGCGCACCCGGATGCCCAGTTCGAGCAGGTAGTCGGTGAGGTCCTCGGCCATCTTCTTGGTCAGCGTGGTGACCAGCACCCGCTCGTCGCGCTCGGCGCGCTGGCGCACCTCGTGCACCAGGTCGTCGATCTGCCCCTCGGTGGGCTTGACGACCACCTCCGGGTCGACCAGGCCGGTCGGCCGGATGACCTGCTCGACGAACTCCCCGCCGGCCTGGCCGATCTCGTACGGCCCGGGCGTCGCCGACAGGTAGACGCTCTGCCCGATCCGGTCGCTGAACTCCTCGAAGGTCAGCGGGCGGTTGTCCATCGCGCTGGGCAGCCGGAACCCGTGGTCGACCAGCGTGCGCTTGCGCGAGGCGTCGCCCTCGAACATCCCGCCGATCTGCGGGACCGTCACGTGCGACTCGTCGATGATCAGCAGGAAATCGTCCGGGAAGTAGTCCAGCAACGTGGCCGGTGCCGAACCGGCCGCGCGGTCGTCGATGTGCCGCGAGTAGTTCTCGATGCCCGAGCAGAACCCGACCTGGCGCATCATCTCGACGTCGTACTGGGTGCGCATCCGCAACCGCTGCGCCTCCAGCAGGCGGTTCTGCTTCTCCAGCTCGCCGAGCCGCTCCTCCAGCTCGCCCTCGATCGCGCGGATCGCCTTCTCCATCCGCTCCGGCCCCGCGACGTAGTGCGTGGCCGGGAAGATCCGCAGGTCCGAGACCTCCCGGACGATCTCACCGGTGAGCGGGTGCAGGTAGTGGAGGCGGTCGATCTCGTCGCCGAAGAACTCCACCCGCACGGCGAGCTCCTCGTACGCCGGGATGATCTCCACGGTGTCGCCCCGGACCCGGAAGGTGCCGCGGGCGAAGGAGATGTCGTTGCGGGAGTACTGCACGTCGACCAGCGCCCGCAGGAACACGTCGCGGTCGATCTCACCGCCGACCTCGAGCTGGATCGAGCGGTCCAGGTACGACTGCGGGGTGCCCAGGCCGTAGATGCACGACACCGACGACACCACCACGCAGTCCCGGCGGCTGAGCAGGTTCGACGTCGCGGAGTGGCGCAACCGCTCGACGTCCTCGTTGATCGAGGAGTCCTTCTCGATGTAGGTGTCGGTCTGCGGGACGTAGGCCTCGGGCTGGTAGTAGTCGTAGTAGCTGACGAAGTACTCGACCGCGTTCTCCGGGAAGAACCCGCGCAGCTCGTTGGCCATCTGGGCGGCGAGCGTCTTGTTCGGTTCCAGCACGAGGGTGGGCCGCTGCACGCGCTCGATCAGCCACGCGGTGCTCGCCGACTTGCCGGTACCGGTGGCGCCGAGCAGCACGACGTCCTTCTCGCCCGCGTTGATCCGCCGCTCCAGCTCCTCGATCGCCTGCGGCTGGTCGCCGGCCGGCGAGTAGTCGCTGACCATGCGGAACTCGCCGCCGGCGCGCGGGATGTCGCTGACCGGGCGGAACTCGGAGCGGGCCAGCACGGGGTGCTCAGTCGCGAATGCCACGCCCACCAGCGTACGAGCCCGCACCGACAGCGCGCCGCCCTCGGCCCACCGCCGGGCTCCGCGCCCCGCTCCCGGATGGCGGGAATCACACCCCGCCCGCCCGCGGCCGGGGGCGCGGGTGGCGGCCGCCACCCCGGTCCGGATGCCTCCCCCGGGTGCGCCACCGCCCTGACCGCAGAACTGCTTTCAGAATGGTGTGCGTGGCGGTGCCGGTTGACGGCCCCACCGCAAAGCGGCTCCGCCGCTTTCCGAAAGGACCCCTTAGAGTGGCGCGATGAGCACGCAGCGCGACATCGCCGACCGGCTCGGCCTGCCCGTCCACCCGCCGAAGGTGGAGGTGTTCGACCTCGTCGCGGGCACCAACACCGACCCGAAGCAGCACGTCCGCGCGGTGGACCGCTACCGGCTGACCGGCACCGGGCTCTACCTCGCCCGGCGGATGCCCGGCCACCCCGACCTGGCCGCGCTGGAATCCTGGTTGCTGCCCGAGGTCGGCCTGCGCGTCACGCGCTGGTACCACCACCCCGGCAAGGAGCGGGAGCTGGACTTCTACCTCGACGTGGTCGACGTCGACACCGGCCCCGAGCGCTGGTCGTCGCGCGACCTGTACCTGGACGTCGAGGTCCTCGACGGGCGCCGCGCCGACCTGCTCGACGTCGACGAGTTCGTCACCGCGGTCGGCGCCGGACTGCTCGACGAGGCCACCGCGGCCCGCGCGATGCGCACCGCCTGCGCCGCCGTCGAAGGGCTCGCCGCCCGCGGCTACCGCTTCGCGGACTGGCTGGCCGCCCGCGGCGTCGAGCTCACCTGGCAGGGACCGCCCGCCGACCTCGGCTGAGCCGCGAACCGGGACTTCCGCCCCTTCCCGGCCGCACCCACCGCGGGGAGCGTGTGACGCGCGGCACGCGGAGAGGAGCGCCGAACCATGTCCACCCCACCACCGCCACCGGTCCAGGAGCGCCGGAACGGTTTCGGCATCACCGCGCTGGTCCTCGGCGTGGTCGGACTGCTGTTCTCGTTCATCCCGATCATCGGCGTCATCGCCTGGCCGCTGGTGATCCTCGGGCTGATCTTCGGCGGGCTCGGGCTGAACCGGGCGCGCAAGGGCCGGGCGGACAAGGGACTGCCGATCGCGGGCCTGGCCACCTCGCTCGTCGGGCTGCTGATCTGCATCCTGTACGCGGTGGTGTTCAGCCAGGCCGCGTCGCACTACGCCGAGAACCCGCCGCCCGAGTTCACCGAGCAGGCCTACTTCGACCAGGCGCGCAGCTACGGCGTGCGGGGTTCCGACGCCGAGTTGCGGGAGTTCGGCTGCGCGCTGCGCGGCACCGGCGGCGATCCCGGGCGGATCGACGAGCTCGGCGCCGACCGCGGCCTGTCCCCGCCGGAGTCCGGCCACGTCTACGGCATGGCCTTCGCCCTGCCCTGCGACGGTTGATCACCCGATCGGCGAGCTGCCGCATTCGTTATGGAAGCGTAGGGATGACGCGGTG
Organism: Saccharopolyspora cebuensis; assembly: GCF_039542665.1. Lineage (NCBI taxonomy): Bacteria > Bacillati > Actinomycetota > Actinomycetes > Pseudonocardiales > Pseudonocardiaceae > Saccharopolyspora > Saccharopolyspora cebuensis. The sequence continues at coordinate 120,689 of NZ_BAABII010000020.1, read as the reverse complement.
GCGAATTCCCGATGACGCGAGTAGGCAAGCTCGTGACCTGCGGGTTTCATTCACTCAGACGGCCCAACGTGGTCAAAAAGTTATGTGAAAAGCAGGTGCCGAGGATTCTGCCGCAGCGGCATTTCACGTTACTGTCTGCGCCGTGAGCGCGGCGTACTCCACTCAATTGGCTGAAGTGATCGACGTCTTCAGTTCGCAGCGCAGGCATCCCTCCGGCGCTGTCCACCAGCTCGACGCGTGCCACGTCGAGCGGTGGGGACTGGCCTTGCGGGGGCCGACCGCCGACACCGAGGACGCCGCCTCCGAGGTGACCTGGCTGCTGCCCGACCTCGGCCTGCGGCTGACCAAGCTCCGCCCCCGGCGCAGGCACTCGCGGCCGGGCCCGACGCGGCTCACCGCCACCCGGATCGAGCACGACACCCGCTCCTGGATGAGCACGGACCTGCTGCTCGGCCTGGAGATCGACGACCGGGCCCCCGCCCGCATCGCCCAGTACGAGGAGTTCGCCGCCGCGGTCTCCAGCGGGCTGATCCGGCTCAGCGAAGCCGATTTCGCGCTCCGCACGGTGCACCGCACGCTGGAGGAGATCAGCCTGCACCGCGACATCAACCAGTGGCTCGCGCACCGGGGAATCTTCGACATGTGGTGACCGGCCCGGTGCGGGCGCCGCTCCCGCCCCACCGTTCATGGGCGCCTCAGGGCCGCCAGCCGGTGCGCTCGGCCCACTCCCGCGCCCGGGGCAGCGCCGCGGCGGACCACCGCTCCTGCTCGTCCCGCCGGACGGCGCGGAACTCGTCGCGGGCCGCCGCGTCGGCGCTCAGCCACGCCGGGAGCAGCAGGGCCGCCCACCACTCCGGCGAATCCACCACCCGGACGCACGCGGTGGCCGGACGTCCGGGGTCGGCGCTGCGGTGCTCGTCCGAACCCGGCCGCACCACCGGGAACCCGGCCTCGGCCAGCGGATCGGCCAGCGCCGCGACGTCGTCCGCCGACCGCACCGCGACCTGGAGGTCGAGGACGTCGGCCGCCGCCAGCCCGGGGACCGCGGTGGGGCCGGTGTGGTCGACGCGGACCGCGCGCTCCCCGGCGGCCCGGGACAACCGGGCGGCCAGCCGCCGCGCCTGCCGGGGCCACGTCGGGTCGGGCGGGACCGGGCGGGACGGCTGCCCGGCGGGCCGCCGGTCCCGGACGTCGCGCTCGAAGGGCACCAGCCGATCGCTCCACAGCTCGTCGACCCGCGCCGCCAGCTCCTCGACCGGCCCGCTGTTGTCCAGCAGGACGTCGGCGGCCTCGGCCCGCTGCTCGTCGGTGGCCTGGGCGCGGATCCGGGCGAGCGCGTCCGGCTCGGCCACGCCGCGGTCGGCGAGCCGCCGCAACCGCGCCGGGACGGGCGCGTCGACGATGACGACCAGGTGGTAGTTCGCGGCGTAACCGGCTTCCACCAGCAGCGGGATGTCGTGCACGACGATCGCGTCCGCCGGGGCCTCGGCCATCCGCTGCGCGGTCAGCGCCCCGATCCTGGGGTGGGTGATGGCGTTGAGGTCGGCGCGGGCCCCGTCGTCGGCGAACGCCCGGGCCGCCAGCGCGGCGCGGTCCAGCGCGCCGTCGGCGTCCAGGATCCCGGCGCCGAACCGCTCGACCAGCGCGGCGAGCCCGTCGGTCCCGGGCCGCACCACCTCGCGGGCGAGCTGGTCGGCGTCGACGAGCACCGCACCGCGCTCGACGAGGCGCCGGGCGACGGTGGACTTCCCCGATCCGATGCCTCCGCTGAGGCCCACGCGCAACACGCGGCTCATCCTGCCAGCCGCCACCGCCCGCGGGGAACGCTCGGGCGCACGACAACGGCCCCGCACCTCGGTGAAGTGCGGGGCCGTCGTCAGCGAGCCATCAGGCCTGGTGCTCACGCACCGCCGGAGAGCTTCTCCCGCAGCGCGGCGAGCTGCGCATCGCTGGCCAGCGAACCGGCGTCCTGCTCCTCGGAGGAGGACGAGTAGTTGCCGCCACCGGTGCTCTGCTGCTCCTCGGCAGCACCGCCGCCGGTCGCCGCGGCCGCAGCGGCCTCGGCGTCGGCCTGGGCCGCCTTGGCGACCTGGGCCATGTGCTTCTCGTAGCGCGAGTGGGCCTCGCCGTACTGGCGCTCCCACTCCTCGCGCTGGGCCTCGTAGCCCTCCTGCCACTCCTGGGTCTCCGGGTCGAAGCCCTCGGGGTAGATGTAGTTGCCCTCGTTGTCGTACTCGGCGGCCATCCCGTACTGGGTGGGGTCGAACTCCGAGTCCGAGGTGAAGCCCTCGTTGGCCTGCTTCAGCGACAGCGAGATGCGGCGACGCTCGAGGTCGATGTCGATGACCTTGATCATCACCTCGTCACCCACCTGGACGACCTGCTCCGGGATCTCCACGTGGCGCTCGGCCAGCTCGGAGATGTGCACCAGGCCCTCGATGCCCTCGTCGACGCGGACGAACGCACCGAACGGAACCAGCTTGGTGACCTTGCCCGGCACGATCTGGCCGATCGCGTGGGTCCGGGCGAACTGGCGCCACGGGTCTTCCTGGGTCGCCTTGAGCGACAGCGAGACGCGCTCGCGGTCCATGTCCACGTCGAGGACCTCGACGGTGACCTCCTGGCCGACCTCGACGACCTCGCTCGGGTGGTCGATGTGCTTCCAGGACAGCTCCGAGACGTGCACCAAGCCGTCGACCCCACCGAGGTCCACGAACGCACCGAAGTTGACGATGGAGGACACGACGCCCTTGCGGACCTGCCCCTTCTGGAGCTGGTTGAGGAACTCGCTGCGGACCTCGGACTGCGTCTGCTCCAGCCAGGCGCGGCGGGACAGGACCACGTTGTTGCGGTTCTTGTCCAGCTCGATGATCTTTGCTTCGAGCTCGCGGCCGACGTAGGGCTGCAGGTCGCGCACCCGGCGCATCTCGACCAGGGAGGCGGGCAGGAAGCCGCGCAGCCCGATGTCGAGGATGAGGCCGCCCTTGACGACCTCGATGACGGTGCCCTTGACGGGCTCGTCCTTCTCCTTGAGCTCCTCGATGGTGCCCCAGGCGCGCTCGTACTGGGCGCGCTTCTTGGACAGGATCAGGCGGCCTTCCTTGTCCTCCTTCTGGAGGACCAGGGCCTCGACGAAGTCGCCGACGGTGACGACCTCGGCCGGGTCGACGTCGTGCTTGATCGACAGCTCGCGGGAAGGGATGACGCCCTCGGTCTTGTAACCGATGTCGAGCAGCACCTCGTCGCGATCGACCTTGACGATGGTGCCCTCAACGATGTCCCCATCGTTGAAGTATTTGATGGTCTGGTCGACGGCGGCGAGGAAGTCCTCCTCCGTCCCGACGTCGTTCACTGCGACCTGCGGCTTGGTGGCGGCTGCAGTCGGGACGGTGGTGGTGTCGGTGGACATCAGGTGGGTTGCTCCGGTACGGATAGTTTGGTCGTTGGATCTACGTTGTGGCTGCACCCGATCCTCCGCCGGTTCGGCCCCAGGAGGGCGCCGAATCCGCTGCCCGGCGGACTCGCCCGGACGATTCGCCCGGGTGGGCGGACGGACATGAAAGACCTACGGTGCGGCCGGTATCGTACGCGCTTTCTCGATCGCTGGGCAAATGCCATCCCTGCCCGATCGGGGCGCTCCCCGGACGGCCAGAATGCCCCACGTCGAAGCGGTACCCACGAGCGGCCGGGAGAACTCCTTGGTGCGACCCAGTAGTCCGGAAGACGACGAGACGCCGGCCGAACACCAGCCTAGCCCCGCCGAACGACTCCTCGGCACGGTAGGTGTGACGAAGCGCACTTCCGGGCCCGTCGAATCGCGCATCGCCAGCAGGCGCTGGTGGGACGCCGACGCCGACGAGTACCAGGCCGAGCACGGCGACTTCCTCGGCACCGACGACTTCGTCTGGTGCCCCGAGGGCCTCCGCGAGGCCGAGGCCGGACTGCTCGGCGAGGTCGCGGGCCGCCGGGTGCTGGAGGTGGGCTGCGGCGCGGCGTCCTGCTCGCGCTGGCTGGCCGACCAGGGCGCCCGGCCGGTGGCGCTGGACCTCTCCGCGGGGATGCTGCGGCACGCCGCCGACGGTGGGCGGCGCAGCGGCACCGCCGTCCCGCTGGTGCAGGCCAGCGCGGACTGCCTGCCCTTCGCCGACGGCTCCTTCGACCTCGCGTGCTCGGCGTTCGGCGGGGTGCCCTTCGTCGCCGACGCCGGCGCGGTGTTCCGCGAGGTCGCGCGGGTGCTGCGGCCGGGCGGGCGCTGGGTGTTCTCGGTGAACCACCCGATGCGGTGGATCTTCCCGGACGACCCGGGCCCGGCCGGGCTGACGGCCACCCACACCTACTTCGACCGGACGCCGTACCTGGAGGTCGACGAGCTGGGCCGGGCGACCTACGTGGAGCACCACCGGACCCTCGGCGACTTCGTCCGCCAGCTCGCGGCCGCCGGGCTGCGGCTGGTCGACCTCGTCGAGCCGGAGTGGCCGGCCGGGCACACCCGGAACTGGGGGCAGTGGAGCCCGCTGCGCGGCAGACTGTTCCCCGGGACGGCGATCTTCTGCTGCCTGCTCGACTGATCCCCGCTCGACGGACCGAGGAGCCGTGGTGCCCACCGCGCAGGACCTGATGGACCGGCAGCGCGCCCGGTTCGCCGAGCTGGACCCGCAGCTCCCGTCGGACTACCGGCTGCCCGCGGGCGATCCGGTGCTGGCCCACGCGCCCGGGGGCGAGGCGGTCGCCGGGGTCGTGCGGGTCGTCGAGAACCGCCCGGGTTCGGCGCAGCGGCTCTGGCAGGCCGCGACGGTCCACGAGCTGTACCCGCTGGTCGGAGCGCACCCGCCGGGCGGGATGGACGCGCTGCTGGCGGCGTGGCGGGACCGGCTCGCCGGGGAGGCGGCACCACCGGCGGACTCGTCCTGCGTGGTGACCTGGCCGAGCCGGGACGTCCGCGCCACCCGGGCGCTGCTGGACCACGGGTTCGTCCCGCTGTCCTGCCTCGCGGTGCGGTCACCCGCACCCCCCGAAGATACGAAACTGTCTGGTACCGTAAAGGTGCGTCGCGCCGGACCGGCCGACCTGGACGCCGTGGTCGAACTCGCGCTCGCCGAGCTCGACTACGCCGCCCTGGTGGGTGCGTCGGTGCGCCGCCCCGACGCACCGGAACTCAAGCGGACCACCGCACGGCTCCGGCTGCGCTCGGCCGACCCGGTCTGGCTGGCCGAGCGCGCGGGCACGCCGATCGCGGTCGCCGAGTGCGGTCTGATCGACACCACCAGGCACCCCACCGGAGACCGGCTGCGGCCGGGGTCCTGGGGCTACGTGAACTGCCTGTCGGTGCACGAGCGGGCCCGCGGCTCCGGCGTCGGCAGGCAGTTGATGGCCGTGGTGCACGCGGAGTTCGCCCGCGCCGGGGCCGTCGGCAGCTTCCTGTTCTACAACCCGCCGAACCCGCTGTCCTCGGTGTTCTGGCCCCGCCAGGGGTACCGGCCGCTGTGGACGATGTGGGAATTGCGGCCGGCCACCGCGCTGCGCTGACGCTCCGCGACCCCGGCCGCGGGAGTCGAGGAGTCCAGTGGAGATCGTCGCCTCGGAGGTCGAGGCAACCGGAGCGCACGGCCCGGTGCTCGCCCCCACCTCGCTGCGGCTGCGCGCCGGCGCGCTGCTGCTGATCACCGGCCCGCCCGGTGCGGGCCCCACCGCGCTGGGCCTGGCGCTGACCGGACGGCTGCGTCCCGACCGAGGCACCGTGCGGCACGACGGCGCGCTGGACCCGCGGGGCCTGCGCAGGCGGACCGCGCTGGTCGATTCGCCCGGCATCACCGCGCCCGACGACTCGGTCCCGGTGCGCACCGCCGTGGCCGAAGGCCTCAGCCTCGCCGGACGCCGCTCCGGTCGGCGCCGGGTCCGCCGCCGCCTCGACGACAGCGGCGTGGCCCACCACGCCGACGACCGCTTCGAACTCCTCCCACCGCACCTGCGGATCCGGCTGCTGCTCGATCTCGCCTGCGCCGACCCCCGGGTGCGCGCGCTGGTGCTGGACGCCCCGGACCGCCACGGCGGCCATCCCCTCGACTGGTACTCGCCGGCCCGGCAGCGGGCCGCGAGCGGTCTCGCGGTGGCCGTCCTGTGCGCCCCGCACTCCGCTCGCGCGCTGGGCGTGCCCGCGGCCCGGATCGGCGCGGACCACGACCACGACCCCGCTACCGGAGGTGCGCGATGACCAGCATCCGCCTCGCCATCACCGAACTGCGCAGGCTGACCTCGGGCAAGCTGCCGAAGCTCGCGCTGGTGGCCGTCACCCTGGTGCCGCTGCTCTACGGTGCGATGTACCTCTACGCCAACTCCGATCCCTACGGCCGGCTCGACTCCGTCCCCGCGGCCGTGGTGATCGCCGACCGGGGCGCCCAGCGCGAGGACGGCTCCCGGCTGCACGCCGGGCAGGACGTCCACGACGAGCTGGTCGGCTCCGGGTCGTTCGACTGGCACCGCACCGGCGAGGCCGAGGCCGAACGCGGGGTCGCCACCGGCGAGTACACCTTCGCGCTGGTGGTGCCGCCGGACTTCTCCGCCGCGCTGCTGTCCCCCGGCGACTTCGAGCCGAAGCAGGCCCGGCTGCGGCTGATCACCAACGACACCAACAACTACCTGGTGGGCACCATCGCCGAGACGGTCGCCGCCGAGGTGCGCACCGGCGTCGCGGCCGACGCGGGCAGCGAGGCCGCCGAGCGGTTCCTGCTCGGCTTCAGCACCGTGCACGACAAGACCGTCGAGGCCGCCGACGGGGCCGGTCGGCTCGCCGACGGCGCGACCCGGCTGCGCGACGGGCTCGATGAGGCCGGACGAGGCGCCGGGGAGCTCGCCGACGGGGCCGGGACGCTGCTGGACGGGCAGACCCGGCTCGCCGCCGGGGCGGACCGCCTCGCCGAGGGCACCGGGGAGCTCGCCGACGGCGGCACCGCCCTGCACGGCGGCCTCCAGCAGCTCCAGGACGCCACCGCCCCGCTGCCCGAGCGGACCGCGGCGCTGGCCGACGGCGCCGAGCAGGTCGCCGCGGGCAACGACCGGCTGGCCGACCGGGCGGAGGTGCTCAGCGGGGCGTCCCAGGACCTCGTCGACGACCTGGACGCCACCACCGAGCGGATCGCCGGGCAGCTCCGGCAGGCCGGGGTCGGCGAGGAGGTGGTCGGCGGGATCACCGAACGGCTCGACCGGCTCGGCAGCCCCTTGACCGATGCCAACGACCGGGTGCAGTCCCAGGTCGGGCAGCTCCGGACGTTGGCCGACGGCGCGCAGCGGGTCGCCGAGGGCAACCGCGCCCTGGCCGAGGCCACACCGCGGCTAGCCGGAGCGGTGGACCAGCTGACCGCCGGTGCGGGCGAGCTCGAACGCGGCAGCGGGGAACTCGACGCGGGCGCCGGGGAACTCGCCGACGGCCAGCAGCAGGCCCTGGCGGGCACCCGCGAGCTCGCCGACGGCGCCGCGCGGCTCGACGACGGCACCGCGGCGCTGGCGGACGGCTCGCGCGACCTCGCCGACGGCGCGGGCACCCTCGCCACCGAACTCGGCCGGGGTGCGGGCGACATCCCGAACCCCGACGACCCGACCCGCCGGGCCACCGCGGACACCATCGGCGACCCGGTGGCGATCGACACCGACGCGCAGGTCGAGGCAGGCACCTACGGCGCCGGGCTGGCCCCGTTCTTCCTCGGGCTCGCGCTGTGGGTCGGCGGGTTCGTCCTGTTCCTGCTGATGCGCCCGCTGTCGGCCCGGGCCCTGGCCGCCGGGGTGGCGCCGTGGCGGGTGGCGCTCGGCGGGTGGCTGCCCGCGGGCGTGCTCGGCCTCGCCCAAGCCGTGCTGCTGCACGTGGTCGTGGTGCACGCGGTCGGCATCCAGCCCGCGCGGCCGTGGGCGACGCTGGGTTTCCTGGTGCTGACCTCGTTCGCCTTCACCGCGGTGGTGCACGCGCTGAACGCGGCCTTCGGGCCGAAGGGCAAGTTCATCGCGCTCGTGGTGCTGATCCTGCAACTGGTCACCGCGGGCGGCACGTTCCCGTGGCAGACCATCCCGGAGCCGCTGCACCCGCTGCACCAGGTGCTGCCGCTGAGCTACGTGGTCGACGGCCTGCGGCACCTGATCTACGGCGGGCCGGCCACCGGATCGGTGGTCGCCGTCGGGGTGCTGCTGAGCTACTTCGCGGCCGGACTGGTGCTGAGCACCGTCGCGGCCTGGCGGCAGCGGGTGTGGACCCCGGCGCGCCTGCGCCCCGAACTGGCGCTGTGACCGGCGCGGCGGTCCGGACCCGCGGGCCGGACCGCCGCCCGCTCACTCCTCGACGGGCTCGTCGTAGCGCCCGATCTCGATCAGGTTGCCGTCCGGGTCGCGGAAGTACAGCGAGGTGATCGGGCCGGTGGAGCCGGTGCGGCTGACCGGGCCCTCCTCGATCCGCACGTCGTGGGCGCGCAGGTGCTCCTGCACGTCGCTGAGCGCGCCCCCGGTGATGAAGCACAGGTTCGCCGAGCCCGGCACCGGGTGCGTCGCCGTCGGCGCCACCAGCTCGCTGGCCGCGTGCAGCTTGATCGTCTGCTGGCCGAAGCTGACCGCCCGCCGGTCGTCGGGGAAGATCACCGGCGTCATGCCGAGGACTTGCTCGTAGAACTCCATTGCCCGATCGACATCGGCGACGGTGAGGACCAAGTGGTCCACTCTGTCGATGCTGATCATGCTCCTCCTCGGTTCTTCGCGAACGGCGCCCGCAGGTCGAGCTGCCCGTCCACAGCCAGTGGCGGCCCTGGCAGGCTATCCGGAGCGCGGCGCCGCAGCGCCATCCGGGCCGTCCGGGGATGGCGCACACTCCACCGCATCCGCCCCGGTCCCCGCCGGGGAAGGCACGTTTCGTAACTGTCCCGAAACCCGTCAGTGCGCGGCGGAATCCCAGGACCGGCCGACGCCGACGGAGACCTCCAGCGGAACGTCCAACCGGAACGCCGAGCCCATCTGCTCGCGCACCAGCTTCTCGACCTCCTCGCGCTCGCCGTCGGCCACTTCGATGATCAGCTCGTCGTGCACCTGCAGCAACATGCGCGACCGCAGCCCGCCGTCGGTGAGCGCCCGGTGCACGCCCAGCATCGCCACCTTGATGATGTCGGCCGCGCTGCCCTGGATCGGCGCGTTGAGCGCCATCCGCTCGGCCATCTCCCGGCGCTGCCGGTTGTCGCTGACCAGGTCGGGCAGGTAGCGGCGGCGGCCGAGGATCGTCGAGGTGTAGCCGTCCTTGCGGGCCTGGTCCACCACCTCGTGCAGGTAGTCGCGAACCCGGCCGAACCGGGCGAAGTACGCCTCCATCTGGTCGCGTGCCTCCTCGGCGCCGATCCGGAGCTGCTGCGCGAGACCGTAGGCCGACAGGCCGTAGGCCAGGCCGTAGGACATCGCCTTGACCCGGCGGCGCAGCTCCTGGTCCACCTCGGCGATCGGCACCGAGAACGCCCGCGCCGCCACGAAGGTGTGCAGGTCCTCCCCGGTCCGGAAGGCCTCGATCAGCCCTTCGTCACCGGACAGGTGCGCCATGATCCGCATCTCGATCTGGCTGTAGTCGGCGGTCATCAGCTCCGCGAAACCGCCACCGACCACGAAGACCTCGCGGATCCGCCTGCCTTCCTCGGTGCGGATCGGGATGTTCTGCAGGTTCGGGTCCGTCGAGGACAGCCGGCCGGTCGCCGCGATCGTCTGGTTCAGCGTGGTGTGGATCCGGCCGTCGTCCGAGATGGACTTCACCAGACCTTCCACCGTGGTCTTGAGCCGGGTCGCGTCGCGGTGCTCCAGCAGGTGCTGCAGGAACGGGTGCTCGGTCTTCTCGAACAGCGTCTGCAGCGCCTCGGCGTCGGTGGTGTACCCGGTCTTGGTGCGCTTGGTCTTGGGCATCTCCAGGTCGTCGAACAGCACCACCTGGAGCTGCTTCGGCGAGCCGAGGTTGATCTCCTTGCCGATCACCCCGTACGCCTCCTGCGCGGCTTGCCGCACCCGGACGGCGAAGCGCTCGCCGAGCTCCTCGAGACCGTCGGCGTCCACCGCGATGCCCGCCGCCTCCAGCTCGCCCAGCACCGCCAGCAGCGGCAGCTCCAGGTCGGTGAGCAGGCTCCGGCTGTCGATCCGGTCCAGTTCCTCGTCGAGGGCGGCGGCGAGCTCGGCGACCGCGCGGGCCCGCACCAGGTCGACCGCCGCGGCCCGCTCCTTGGCCTCGGACTCGTCCTCCAGCAGCGAGAGCTGACCGTCGTCGGCGCCCTGCTCGGCGCGCAGCTCCCGTTGCAGGTAGCGCACCACCAGGTCGGGCAGGTCGAACGAGCGCTGGCCCGGGCGCACCAGGTAGGCGGCCAGCGCCGTGTCGCTGGTCAGCCCGGCCATCGACCACCCCCGGTCGGCGAGGGCGTGCAGCGGCCCCTTCACGTCGTGCCCGGCCTTGGGCAGCGCCGGGTCGGCCAGCCAACCCGCCAGCGCCGCCTCGTCCTCCGGGGTCAGCGCGGTGACGTCGACGTGGGCGCCGTGGCCGTCGGCGGTGGCCAGCGCGATGCCGGTCAGGTCGCCGTGGCCGCGCGCCCACTGCCCGGCGAAGGCGAGACCGACCCGCTGCCCGGTCCGGGCGTGCGCGTCCAGCCACGCCGCCAGCGCACCCGGTTCGAGCGTGCCGCCGGTGATCGCGAAGCCTTCCTCGACCTCCGGCTCGGCGCTGGACAGCGTCGCGAACAGCCGGTCGCGCAGCACCCGGAACTCCAGGTCGTCGAACAGCCGGTGCACCGCGTCGCGGTCCCACTGGCGCAGCTCCAGCCCTTCCGGGGCGAGCTCCAGCGGGACGTCCTTGACCAGTTCGGTGAGCTGGCGGTTCATCATCACCGAGGAGAGGTGTTCGCGCAGGGCGTCACCGGCCTTGCCCTTGACCTCGTCCGCCCGGTCGACCAGCCCGGCCAGCGAGCCGAACTGCTGGATCCACTTGGTGACGGTCTTCTCCCCCACGCCCGGGATCTTGGGCAGGTTGTCCGAGGGGTCGCCGCGCAGCGCGGCGAAGTCCGGGTACTGCTCGGGGCTCAACCCGTACTTGTCGTGCACCGCCTCCGGGGTGAAGCGGGTCAGCTCCGAGACGCCCTTGGTCGGGTAGAGCACCGTGACGGCGTCGGTGACGAGCTGCAGGGCGTCCCGGTCGCCGGTGCAGATGGCGACGGTGAAGTCCGAGCCGGTGGCCTGGGTGGTCAGCGTCGCGATGACGTCGTCGGCCTCGAAGCCCTCCTTGCTCAGCACCGGGATGTTCAACGCGCCGAGGACGTCCTGGATCAGGCTCACCTGCCCGCGGAACTCGTCCGGGGTGGCGCCGCGGTTGGCCTTGTAGTCGGCGAAGGTCTCGGCGCGGAAGGTCTTGCGCGAGACGTCGAAGGCGACCGCGAGGTGGGTGGGCTGCTCGTCGCGGAGCAGGTTGATCAGCATCGAGGTGAAGCCGTAGACCGCGTTGGTGTGCTGCCCGGTGCCGGTCTGGAAGTTCTCCTTCGGCAGGGCGTAGAAGGCGCGGTAGGCCATCGAGTGGCCGTCGATGAGCAGCAGGCGTCGGTCCTCGGAGTGCGTCACGGCCCGGAGTCTAGGCTCCGACCACGACAGCGGTTCAGCGAGGCGAAGGAGGCCGAGGCGGTGTCGGACCGACCGGACAATGAAGCCATGACCAGCGGGGACGACGAGCTGAACGCGGTGCTGGCCACCGCGCGGGAACAGCTCACCGACCGCATGGGCATCACGCTCACCTCGTGGAGCCCCGAACGTGTGGTGGGGACCATGCCGGTCGCGGGGAACCGGCAGCCCTACGGGCTGCTGCACGGCGGCGCCAACGCGGTGCTGGCCGAAACGCTGGGGTCGGTGGCCTCGGCCCTGCACGCGGGCAACGACCGCATCGCGGTGGGCCTGGAGCTCTCCTGCACCCACCACCGGGCGGCCACCGAGGGCGTGGTCACCGGGGTCGCGACGCCGATCCACCGGGGGCGGGCCACCGCGACCTACGAGATCACCATCACCGACGAGCAGGAGCGGCGGACCTGCACCGCCCGGCTGACCTGCGTGCTGCGCGACCAGCCGCCGGCGTGATCGCCCCCGGCGCCCGCATCGCGCGGCGGTGCGGGCGGCGGGGCCCCGCTCAGAGGTTGTCCAGCACCGCCTGCGCCACGGCCTTCATGGTGGTGCGCCGGTCCATCGCGGTGCGCTGGAGCCAGCGGAACGCCTCCGGCTCGGAGAGGTTGTGGTTGTTCATCAGCAGGCCCTTGGCCCGCTCGATCGTCTTGCGCGCCTCCAGCCGCTCGGTCAGGTTGCTGACCTCGGCTTCCAGCGCCTGCACCTCGGTGAACCGGGAGACCGCCAGCTCGATCGCCGGGACCAGGTCGCGCTTGGCGAACGGCTTGACCAGGTAAGCCATCGCCCCCGCGTCGCGGGCGCGCTCCACCAGGTCCCGCTGGCTGAAGGCGGTGAGGATGACCACCGGGGCGATGCGCTCACCGGCGATGTTGGACGCCGCCTCGATGCCGTCCATCTTCGGCATCTTGATGTCCAGGATCACCAGATCGGGGCGCAGCTCGTCCGCGAGCCGGACGGCCTCCTGCCCGTCCCCGGCCTCTCCGACCACCTGGTATCCCTCTTCGCGGAGCATCTCCACCAGGTCGAGCCTGATCAACGCCTCGTCCTCGGCCACGAGCACGCGACGTTCGACAGGCTTGGCCTCGTTGTCCTCGGCGGCCGGCGTCGTCACCGGATTCCTCCTGGTCAATCCTCGGGTCCGCCGGTGCGGTTCCGCACCGGAAAGTGCAGCTTACGCAGTTCAGAGGCGGTATGTGCGGCTGGGTGAGAACGGCCACGGATCTTGCGCATCACACTCCGATGCCCGTCCACCACAGAGAATAGGCGGTCGGTGGCGGCGCGAGCCGCAGCGCCGCGTGACGAGCTCGTCACAGGCCCGTTGCGCGCCGGTGGCGGGGCCGGACGAGCCCGACGTAGACGAGGACGATGACAGCGGCGCTGACCAGGCTCAACAGCAGTTGCGAGCGAACTTCGGGGAGCGCCGTCATGGTCACCACGACCACCGCGATCAGCCCGAGCGTCGCCCAGGTGAGGTAGGGGAACCACCACATCCGCAGGGTCAGCCGCTCCGGTGCCTCCCGCTCCAGGCGGCGGCGCATCCGCAGTTGCGAGACGGCGATCAGCGCGTAGATGAACAACGCCACCGCGCCCGCCGAGTTGATGATGAAGTAGAAGATCGTGTCCGGCGCGACGAAGCTCGCCACCACCGCGACATATCCGGCCACAGTGGACAGCAGGATGGCCTTCCACGGCACCCCGCGCCCGTTGAGGTCGCGGATCCAGCTCGGCGCGAACCCCCTGCGCTGCAACGCGAACAGCATCCGGGACGCGGTGTACAGACCCGAGTTGAGCACCGAAACCACCGCGGTGAACACCACGACGTTGACCACGGCCCCGGCGGCGGGCAGCCCGAACCGGGCGAAGGCCGCCGCGTACGGGCTGACGTCGCCGTCCGGGATCTGCCGCCACGGCGTGATCATCACCAGCAGCGCGATGGAGCCGACGTAGAACAGCAGCACCCGCCACACCACCGCCCGGGTGGCCTTCGCGACGGACTTCTCCGGCTCGTCGGACTCGGCGGAGACGATGGTGACGATCTCGGTGCCGAAGTAGGAGAAGATCACGATCACCACCCCGTGCAGCACCGCGAAGCCGCCGTGGGCGGCGAACCCGTCGAGGGCGATGTTGCCGACCGAGAACTCCGAACCCGGCCACAGCCCGAGCACGAAGATCGTCCCGCACAGCAGGAAGACGACGATCGTGATCACCTTGATCGAGGCCAGCCAGAACTCCGTCTCCCCGAAGGAGCGGACCGAAACCAGGTTGGCGGCGGTCAGCACCACCATCAGCACCAGCGACAGGACCCATTGCGGGAAGACCGGGACCAGCGGGTTCAGCAGTTGCGCACCGGCCACCGCCTCGAAGGCGACCACGCCCACCCAGTAGTACCAGTACAACCACCCGATGGTGAATCCCGCGCCGTCGCCGAGCGAGGACCGCGCGTACTCCATGAAGGACCCGAGCGTCGGAGCCGCGGTGGCCATCTCGCCGAGCATCCGCATCACCAGCACGACGATGGCCCCGCCGATCGCGTACGACAGCACGGCGGCCGGACCCACCGTCGAGATCACCGCGCCGCTGCCGATGAACAGGCTCGCCCCGATGATGCCGCCGAGCGCGATCATCTGGAGGTGCCGGTTCTTCAGGCTCCGCCGCAGCCCGTCGCGCTCCGGCAGCTCCGCCTCCGCACCACCGACCATCGCAACCTCCGGATCGCTCGCGGTGCCGCGAACCTACCCCGCAGTCGATCACCGGACCAGGGCCCGCGAACCGGCCGGACCGACCACCCGCACCCGGATGATCAGCCATCCCGTATGCTGGCACCGGACCAGCCCCCGTAGCCCAATCGGCAGAGGCAGCGGACTCAAAATCCGTCCAGTGTGCGTTCGAGTCGCACCGGGGGCACTCAAAACCGCAGGTCAGCGGTGCGCACGTCGGTGGTTCCGCGCCGGGTGCCGCGACTCGTCCATGCGAAACCCATGCGAAACCCATGCGAAACGGGCCCTCGGGGCCGGACTCGGGCGCTCACGCGAGATCGGAGTCCCGTCGATCCGCGCGATCCGCCCGTGGGCGGTGGTGGTCGGCGCTAGGGTGCTGGCGTGGTCGCCGACCTTTCCTCCCAGGATTTCCTCGCGGCGCTCGAGCGGGCCCCTCGTTCCCTCGCGGCGCAGTTCGTCGCCGCCGCCGAGGAGCTGGAACGGGCCGTCGCGGAGGAGGCGTCGCTCGTCGAGTGGGTCCCGCTGGAGCGGCAGGCGAACGGGGTGGTCCAGGTCGGGTGGTTCCGCTACTCGGACACCGCGTTCGGCGTCCTCGGCAAGGCCGCCCGACTCCTCGACAGCGCGGGGATCGACAGCGACCGGGTCCGCGACCTGCCCAGGTCGGCCGCGGACGTCCGGAACACGGCCCTGCCCGACGTGGCGGCCTTCCTCGTCACCATCATGCACGGGGAGCGCATCGCCGACGGCCTCGTCGCCTCGTGCCTGGAGAACGGTTCGCTCGTCGCGGCCGCCTCCCGGCTGAAGGAGGCGGTGCTCCCGCTCGTCCGGTCCTGACCCGGCGCGCATCCGGGCAGCCGTGCCGAGCTGAGGCGCCCCCGGCGATGACACCGTTCTGCTACCTGCTCCGGCCATGATCCGCCCAGGACGTTCGTGCGGGAGGTCGGGATGCGGGTGGAGGTGCTCGGGCCCTTCCGGATCTGGGACGGGGCCGTCGAGGTGGACGTGGGGCCGAACCAGCGCCGGATGGTCTTCGCCGCGCTGGTGCTGAACGCGAACCGGCCGGTGCGGGTGGGTGCGCTCGCGCAGGTGCTGTGGGGCGACGAGCCACCACCGACCGCCGCGGGCTGCATCCAGTCGCACATCTCGCGGATCCGGGCGCGACTCGGTGACGTGACCGGGCCCGCCATGGGCGTGCGCACGCTTGGGCACAGCTACCTGCTGCGCGCCGATCCGGAGTGGGTCGACGCGCTCCGGTTCCGCGGCCTGGCCGAACGCGCCGACGCGGTGGGCGGTGTCGAGGCGATCGGGCTCTACGAGCAGGCGCTGGCGCTGTGGCGCGGTGAGGCGCTGGTCGACCTGGTTCCCGAGTCCTGCCGCGCCCGGCTCGTCCGCCCCTGGGAAGAACGGCGGCTGCGGGTGGTCGAAGCGCGCGACGCGCTGGTGCTGGCGCACGGCGATCCGGTCCGCCTGATCCCCGAGCTGACCGCCTTGGTGGCCGACCACCCGGGGCGCAGCCGGAGCGTGGAGCACCTGATGCTGGCGCTGCACCGGTGCGGGCGCGACGACGAAGCGCTGGCGACGTTCCGCCGGGTGCGGCAGAGCCTGGCCGAGCAGCACGGGATCGAACCCGCCGCCGAACTCCTCCGGCTGCACGAACGCATCCTCCGCAACGACCCGGAACTCCGTCCGGCGCGGCAAGCCCGCGACAAGCCGTCGGCAAGCACTCGTCCTTAGATTCCCTGCCGGAGTGCGAGAACCGCGCTCGCAGTGGAGAGGAGAGCACCATGCGCAAGAGCTACGAGCGTCCGACCGTGCGCAAGGCCGGCACGTTCAGCGAGGACACCGGCTACTTCCTCGGCGCGCACCGCGACGGCTTCGGCGCCCGCCGGACCCACAACTGATCATTCGGTGCGGGCGGTGGACCCGGTTCCACCGCCCGCACCGGCGCGACCCGCTGGAGGCCCCGTGCTCCCGTTCCCGGAACCCGAGGTGCCGTGGTTCCTCGTGCTGCCCGATCACCCGGACGTCTTCCCCTGGTACGACCGGGCTCGCCAGCACGCCACCCGGTCGCTGCGCCACCCGAGCGGGCGCCCGTGGTTGCTGGGCCGATGGCCCGACGAGGACCTGTGCATCGCCGTGGGCAGGGGGCGGCACGCGGCTGCGCTCGGCGTCCACCGGGTTGACCACGACGTGCTGGAGGCGCGGTTGCGCTCGCACGCCTCGCTGGACTCCTTCGCCCGGTCCGAGCCGGGATCGTTCCACCTCATCGCGTCGGTCGACGGTGAACTGCGGGTGCAGGGCCCGGTGCTGCACGGTCGCCGGGTGGTGCACGCCTCGACGCCCGACGGCCTCGTCCTGGTCTCCGATCGCGCGGACGTCCTGGCGTGGTTGCTCGGGCTCGACGTCGACCCGGCGCTGCTGGGGCTGCGACTGCTCGGCGAAGCCGTCCCGCACCCGCTGGGCATCGCCCCGCTGTTCACCGGGGTGGACGCCGTGGACGTGGGCCACTACGTCGTCGTCCCGCCTCGGGGAGCGGCCCGGCAGGTGCGG
The DNA here is from genome assembly GCF_039542665.1 of Saccharopolyspora cebuensis. Taxonomy (NCBI): domain Bacteria; kingdom Bacillati; phylum Actinomycetota; class Actinomycetes; order Pseudonocardiales; family Pseudonocardiaceae; genus Saccharopolyspora; species Saccharopolyspora cebuensis. Next base: position 103,773 of record NZ_BAABII010000020.1, on the reverse strand, counting down.
TGGTGGCGACCGCCGGAGCCGACGCGCTCGCTGGCCGACGGGGCGGCGGCGCTGCAGGACGCGCTCACCGACGCGGTCCGGGTCCGCACCGCCCGCCCCGCACGGGCGAGCTGCGACCTCGCCGGGGTCGACTCCACGGCGGTGTGCGGGCTGCTCGCCCGCGAAGACGTGGAGCTCCGGGCGTTCACCGTCGCCAGCCCCGACCCCTACGACGACGACCTGGTGTTCGCCGGGCGGACCGTCGCGGCCCTGGGCGTCGCGCACGAAGTGGTCCGCACCGACGTGATGCCGGTCGTCTACCAGGACTTCGCCGCGACCCCTCCCGCGCTGGACGAACCGAGCCCGATCAGCGTGGAGAACGGCCGGCTGGACGCGCTGTTCCGGCTCGTCGCCGAGTCCGGGTGCACCGACCACTTCGGCGGCTACGGCGGGGACGAACTGCTGCACGGCTCGCCTGCGTGGTTCACCTCCTACCTGCGGACCGATCCGGGGCTGGCGCTGCGCAACCTGCGGGCCTCGCGGGCCAACGGGCGCTGGCCGCGGGGCGAGACGGCGCGCCAGGCGCTCGACCCGCGCTCCTACGGCAACTGGATGCGCCGGTTCGCCGACCGGCTCGGCGGACCGCCGCCCGGGACGCGGCACCCGGCTCTGGACTGGGGCGCGGTCGCCGCCTTCGGCCCGTGGACGCCGGTCGAGGCGGTGCGGCTGGCCCAGCAGCGCGTTCGGGAGGCCAGCCGATCCGCCCGGCCGCTGTCCGAGGTTCGAGGCCTGCACCGCGATCTCACCATGATGGTCGCCTGCTCCGGAATGCTGCGGGCCTTCGGACCGGTCGCGGCCCGGCATGGGGTCACCGTGCACGCCCCGTTCTACGACGACCGGGTGATCGAGGCGGGCCTGTCGGTGCGCGCCCAGGACCGGATCTCCCGGTGGCGGTACAAGCCGCTGCTCGCCGAGGCGATGCGCGGCATCGTCCCGGACGTCTCGCTCGACCGCGCTACGAAAGCGGAGGGATCTGCCGTGGAACACCAGGGAATCGTGCGCAACCGACGGGCGATCCTCGAGTACTTCGAGGAATCGCGGCTGGCCGAGCTCGGTCTGCTGGACCGCCGGGCCTTCCACCAGCACGTGTCAGCGACATCGGCGACCGCGCAGGACTTCACCGCGCACCTGTTCCCGAGCGTGGCGTGCGAGATGTGGCTCCGGCGGCTCGCGGGCGCCCCGACCGACGTGGAGCAGGTGCGATGACGCTGGCCGAAAACCTGGTGCTCACCGAGACCGACTACGGGATCGTGCTGCTCGACGTGGTGCGCGGAACGTACTGGGACCTCAACCCCTCCGGTGCGCTGATTCTGCGAACCCTGCTGGACGGCGGTGCGGAACCGGTGGCGGCACGTGCCCTCGCCGGCGAGTACGAGGTGGACCTCGACACGGCCGCGGCGGACGTCACCGCGCTGGTGGCCGAGCTGCGCGCGACCGGAATCCTGCGCTGACCGGGGAAGGACGCCGATGACCACACCCGAGACCCTCCCGTACGACCCGGGCCGGGTACCGGTGCTGCGGCGCTGGTCGGTCCGGGCCCTGTCCTGGGGCGGCGGAGCACTCGCCGCCCAGTCCCCGCAGCGGGTCGCCCGGGTGCTCTCGGCGGTGTCCCGAGGAGCCCGTCCGGCCACCGTCGCCGAGGCCGCGCGGGCGCGCCTGACCCTGGAGCGGGTCAGCCTGCCCTGCGCCGGTCGGGAGGGCTGCCTGCGCCGGTCGATCACCGTCGCGCTGCTGTGCCGGCTGCGGGGCTGCTGGCCCACCTGGCACGTCGGGGTCCGCAAGGTCCCGCCGCTGGCCGCGCACGCCTGGGTGGAGGCGGAGGGGGTCCCGGTCGGGGAGAACGTGTCCGCCGACTACTTCCGGCCGCTGCTGTCGGTCCCGCCCGCAGCACGCTGATGCGCGACGACCTGGGGCGCTTGGCGGACCTGCTGCGCGGCCGGGGACGCGAACTGGTGCGCGCGCTGCTGCTCGCGCTGCTCGCCTCGGCGGCGGCGATGGCGCAGCCGCTGGTGGTCCGCGAGCTGATCGAACGCACTCGCGACGGCGGGATCGCCTGGGCGCTGGTGGCGCTGCTGGCCGGGTTGTTCGTGGCGCAGGCGGCGGTCCGGGCCGCGTCGCACTACGTGCTGCAGCGCACCGGGGAAGGTGTCGTGCTCGGCGTGCGGCGGCGGTTGATCGACCGGTTGCTGGGCCTGCGCATGGACGTCTACCAGCGGCACCGGCTCGGCGATCTGCTCTCGCGCACCGGCACCGACAGCGCGGCCATCCGGGCGCTGCTCGCGCACGGGATCATCGACCTGGTCACCGGTCTGCTCGGCCTGGTGTCCTCGGTGGTGCTGATGCTGTGGCTGGACTGGCAGCTCTTCCTGGTCGTCGCGGTGACCATCACGATCGCGGGCCTGTCGCTGCGCACCGCCTTCGCCGGGCTGCGCTCGGCCTCGCTGCACGCGCAGCGGGCGCTCGGGGCGCTGAGCGCGGACCTGGAACGGGCGCTGGGGGCGATCCGGACGGTGCGGGCCAGCCGAGCGACATCCCGGGAGCACGCCCGGATCAGCGCCCGGGCGACCGAAGCGCACGACGCCGGGGTCACCATGGCCTGGCACCGCTCGCTGGCCGTGCCGGCGATGGAGCTCGCGGTCAACGGCTCGATGCTGGTGGTGCTCCTGATCGGTGGCCTCCGGGTGGCGACCGGAACCAGCTCGCTGGCCGACGTGGTGGCGTTCCTGCTGTACATGACGTACCTGACGACCCCGACCGCGACCGCGTTCGAGGCGCTGGCCACGATCCACGAGGGCAGCGGGGCCCTGCGCCGAGTCGAGGAGACGTTGACGTTGCCGGTCGAGGACGATCCCGCAGCCGGCGCCGCTCCCCCCGCGCGCCGCGGCGGCGCCGCGGTACTGGCGCTGGAGGACGTGCACTTCGACTACGGCGCCGAACCGGTGTTGCGCGGGATGTCGCTGCACCTGCCGCATCGCGGATGCACCGCGCTGGTGGGCGAATCCGGGGCCGGGAAGTCCACTGTGTTCGCACTCCTGATGCGCTTCTACCCGCCGCGCGGCGGCCGGATCCTGCTGTCCGGTGTGGACGCCGAAGAAATCGCGCTGGACGACTACCGGGCGCGGATCGCCTTGGTGGACCAGGATTCGCCGGTGCTCTACGGCACGTTGCGGGAGAACCTCTGCTACGCCGACCAAGGGGTCGACGAGCGCACCCTTCGTGAGGTGATCCGCGCGGTGCGGCTGGAGCGCCTGGTGGCCCGGCTGCCGCAGGGCCTGGAAACGGTCCTCGGCGAACGCGGCGGCACGCTCTCGGGCGGGGAGCGCCAGCGGGTCGCCATCGCCCGGGCGCTGGTCACCGATCCCGACGTGCTCCTGCTGGACGAACCGACCTCCGCGCTCGACGGCCGCACCGAAGCGGTGTTCACCGCCGCCCTGCGGCGGATCGCGGCCGAACGGGCCGTGCTGGTCATCGCCCACCGGTTCTCCACCATCCAGGCCGCCGACCGGGTGGTGGTGCTCGCCGACGGGCGCATCGAGGCGTCCGGGGACCACGACGAGGTGCTGCGGACCAGCGCGTTCTACCGCCGGATGGTCGGAGGCAGCGCGGCATGACGGCTCAGCGGGCCGATGCGAGGTGGCCGCCGCGCGCGGCGGCCACCTCGGCGAGCGCCACCTCGCGGGCGTAGAACCGGATCAGCTCGTGCATCCGGAACCGGACAGCGGACGGCGTCCCCACCGGTTCGACCAGGTGCACCGCGACCAGTTCGTCGAGGTACTGGCGGGCCCGGGCCGCGTCGACGCCGAGCGCGGCGGCCACCCGCCCGGCCGGGACCGGTTCGGCGCCCAGCGCTCCGACGCAGCGGAAGGCGCGACGGGCCTGCGGGCCGAGCCGCCGGTAGCTCGAGGCCAGGCGGGTGCGCACGTTGAGGTCGCCGATCACCAGCCCGTCCAGCCGGTGCTCCTCCGGGGCGAGGTCCTCGGCCAGCCGGGCGGCGCTGCGGGTGCCGGTGGCCAGCCGGGCGCCGACGATCCGCAGCGCGAGCGGGAGCCGTCCGCAGCAGCGCACGAGCGCGGTGACGTCGCGGGGCCGCGCACCGCCCGCCACCCGGTTGATCAGCTCGCCCGCGTCGTCGGCGGGCAGCACGTCCAGCTCCCACCGCCGGACCCCTTCCAGTCCTCCGAGCCGGGACCGGCTGGTGATCAGCGCGGCGCACGGCCCGGCGCCGGGCAGCAGCGGACGGACCTGGGCTTCGTCGGCTGCGTCGTCGAGCACCACCAGCGCCCGGCGGTCCGCCAGCCGGGCCCGGAACTCCGCCGCCCGCTCACCGAGGGACGACGGCGGCTCGGCCACGCCGAGGGCACGGAGGAAACCGCCGAGGACCTTCGCCGGATCGGCGGGTCGGCCGCGGCAACCGCGCAGGTCCGCGTGGAGCTGCGCACCGGGGAAGTCGGCGCGTGCGGCGTGCGCGACCTGGACGGCCAGCGCGGTCTTGCCCGCACCCGGTGGTCCCGTCACCAGCAGCGGGCCCGCTCCGCCGACGCCGCGGCGCAGCTCGGTGAGCTCGACGCGGCGGCCGACGAAGTCGGCCACCGGCGGCGGGAGCTGGCACACCGGCTCGGCACCGGCGCTCTCGGCGAGCAACCGCTGGTGGATCCGGCGCAGCTCGGGGCCGGGTTCGGCACCGAGCTCCTCGGCGAACCTGCGCCGGGCCGCCGCGTAGGCCCGCAGCGCCTCGGTCGAGCGCCCGTCCCGGTGCAGCGCCAGCAGCAATCGCGCCCAGGTGCTCTCCCGCAGCGGGTCGTCCCGCACCGCGGCGCGGATCCGGGGGAGCACGTCGCGGTGACCGCCGGTGCCGAGCACCGCGTCGAAGTACCGGTCCTGCACCTCGAGCCGCCGTTCCTCCCAGCGCATCGACTCGGCGGCCAGCGCGGGAACGTGCTCCAGCCCGGCCCACATCGGACCGCGCCACAGCCGCAGCGCGGCTTCCAGCGCCCGGACGGCCGCCGCGTGCTCCCCCGCCTCCAGCGCCCGGTGCCCCCGGGCGGCGAGGTCGTCGAAGCGATGCGCGTCGAGCTCACCCGGGCGCACCGCGAGCCGGTAGCCGAACGGCACGGTGACCAGCCGCGTACCGCGCGGATCGCCCAGCACCCGGCGCAACCTGCTGATGTAGAGCTGGAGGGTCTTGTCCGCCGACGGCGGTTGCCGCGCACCCCACAGCTCCTCGCACAGCGCCGACCGGGTCACCGCCCGGCCGGCCGCGGCCAGCAGCACTCCCAGCAGCGCCCGGGTTTTCGGCGCCGTCACCGCGCGCCACCCAGCACCCGAACGCACCTCGCAGATCCCCAGGATCCGGTAGCGCGTGGATTGAATGTGCAGCCCCCATCCCCCGAGCGGACTCCCTGCGCGATCTCGCAGATTACGCGCGTTCCCGGCGCCGACCGGCCGCGCTGACGCGTCCCCACACGCCCGTGTGACGTGGTCGAGCGAGGCGGCGCGGTACCCGGCCGAGGAGGGCTGCAGGAGAACGGGGACAGCAGCGGGGCGACGGTGGTCGGTCCGGGTCCGAGCGCACCGCGGCACGATGGTGGGGCCAGCGGACTTCCCGTAGGACACCACGCCGCGCAGGCCGAAGCCGCGACCGGCCAGGCAGCCGGTGGCGATCGGTCCGGCGCCCACAACAGCGCGAACCGGGTGCACCCGACGTTCTCAGCACGCCCCACGAGCGGCCAACGACCGTCGATCAGGGACGCGGGGCGCCGTTGAAGTTGACCCGCAGCGAGTACAGCGAGGTCGTCGCCGTGATGTAGAGGTGGTTGCGCTCCACTCCGCCGAAGCACAGGTTCGAGGTGACCTCGGGCAGCCGCAGCTTGCCCAGCAGCGTGCCGTCCGGGTCGAAGCAGTGCAGCCCGTCGTGGGCGCCCGCCCACAGCCGTCCCTCGGCGTCCATCCGGATCCCGTCGAGTCCGCCCGCGTCGCTGGTCGCGAACAGCTCACCCCCGCTGAGACCGCCCTGCGGGGTCACCGAGAACCGGCGGATGACGCTGGGATCGGCACCGGTATCGCTGATGTACAAGGTGGTCTCGTCCGGGGTGAACACCAGGCCGTTGGGCCGGACGAAGTCATCGGCCACCACGCGCACCTCGCCGGTGCCGGGGTCGATCCGGTAGACGTGGCATGCGCCGATCTCGCTCTCCGCGCGGTGCCCTTCGTAGTCGCTGTCGATGCCGTAGGCGGGGTCGGTGAACCAGACCGAACCGTCCGAGTGCTCGACGAGATCGTTGGGGCTGTTCAGCCGCATCCCCCGGTAGCGCTCGGCGAGCACGGTGGTGGTGCCGTCGTGCTCGGTGCGGGTGATCCGCCGCTCACCCTGCTCGCAGGACAGCAGCCTGCCCGACCGATCGGTGGTGTGCCCGTTGGCGTACCCGGCGGGCTGCCGGAAGACGCCGACCGCCCCGGTGGTCTCGTCCCAGCGCAACACCCGGTCGTTCGGGATGTCGCTGAAGACGAGGTACCGGCCGCCGGCGAAGTACGCGGGGCCTTCGGTCCAGCGGCACCCGGTGTGCAGCCGTTCGACCCACTGGTCGCCCCCGCAGTTCCGGAACCGCTCGTCGAGCACCTCGAACTCGGTCCTGATCGTGTCCACGATCCACCTCTTCCGCGTCGTTCCGCCGGATTCAGAGCGTCGTCACGGCCTCGACCAGCAGGTCGGCCGCCGCCCGGACGTCTTGCGGTGTGCTCCAGCGTCCCAGCGACAACCGCAGCGCGCCCAACGCCCGCTCGCGGGACAAGCCCATCGCCGTCAGCACCGGCGACGGGGTGCGCAGGCCGCTGTGGCAGGCCGAACCGGTCGATGCGGCCACGCCGGGGACCGCGGCCAGCAGTGCGTGGCCCGCCACGCCGTCGATGCTGACGTTCAGGGTGTTGGGCAACCGCTCCGCCACCGGTCCGTTGAGCCGGACCCGTCCGGGCAAGGCGGCCACCAGCCGTTCGTGCAGTTCGTCGCGCAGCGCGGTGATGCGTTCCCGTTCGGGGTCGGCGATCCCGGCGGCCGCACCGAACGCGACGGCCGACGCGACGTTCTCCGTCCCCGCGCGCCGCCCGCGTTCCTGACCACCGCCGTAGCCGACGGGCTCCAGCGCGACGCCGTCCCGGACGTAGAGCGCGGCGATGCCCTTGGGGGCGTACACCTTGTGCCCGACCAGCGTCAGCAGATCGACGCCCAGCGCCCCGACGTCCAGCCGGATCTTGCCCGCCGCCTGAGCGGCGTCGCAGTGGAACAGCGCTCCGGCCGCCCGGGACCGGCGGGCGAGTTCGCCGACCGGCTGCAAGGTCCCCGTCTCGTTGTTGGCGGCCATCACCGACACCAGCACCACGTCGTCGTCCAAGCACTCGGACAAGGCGTCGGGGTCGACCACGCCCTCGCCGTCCACGGGCAGGACGGTGACGCGCGCTCCGTGCAAGCGCCGCAGCGCCTCGCACGTCGCGAGCACCGCGGGGTGCTCGGTGGCCTGCGTGATCACGCGCGGACGTGGCGAGCGAGCCGCGAGCACCGCACCCCGGATCGCGAGCTGGTCGGCTTCCGAACCCGTTCCGGTGAACACCACCTCGTCCGGCGCCGCGCCGATCCAGTCGGCCACCTGTCCCCGCGCCTCGGCCAGCGCCCGCTTCGGCTCCTCCGCGTAGCGGTGCGCGCTGCCGGGATTGCCGAACCAGTGCGCGAGGTGCGGCCACATCACCTCCGCGACCCGGGGGTCGACCGGTGTGGTGGCGTTGTAATCCAGGTAGATCGGCCCCGCCGCGAGAGCGGCTGGGAGTTCGGCCACGCCGGACCTCCTGCGATGTCGGGGACGTGCGCACGGTAGCGCAACGCTCGCCGCCTGCCCCGGCCTCAGAGGTTCTCGCAGCGCACCTCGGCGGGGCGGCAGCGGCGGTCTCGGCACGAGACGCGGGACCCGGCGCGGGCCCCGGCCGGTCGGCCTCAGCTCCTGGCGACACCCGGGTCGAGCGAGCTCTCGATGCGCCGCAGCCGGTCCGCGATCTCGATCTGCGCGGCGAGCTGGCCCAACTGCAGGCACTGCTCGGCGGTCAACTCCTCTTGGCTCGCCGCGAGGACCTCGAGCTGGCGCAGGGCGATCTCCCAGGGGTTCTCCTTCGACGTCATGGCAACGATTCTCCGCCGGTTCGGCGTCCCGGCACAGGACCGCGCGGGTTTTCCAGCCAGGCGGAGGACGATGCGGCGAACCCCGCGCTGCGGTACTCCGCGTCAGCACCGCACTCACATTCGGTAGCATCCTGTCGCCGAGGGTGCTCGCACCGTCGCGCAGCGTCGCCGACCTCGGAGCGGTCTCCCCGGGGACGCGGTGCGACACGCCACCCAGCACCACCGACCGACCTGAGGATCCCGCTCGCCGATGTCCGACCACGCTCCCGCTCCCGCGGTCCGTCCCTCCGGCGCGCCGGCCCGCAACGCCTTCCTGATCACGATGCTCCTGACGAGCGGGGGCGCCGCTGCCGCGCTGCTGAGCGCACCCGGGGAGGCGCGCCTGGTGGTGGCCTGGATCGTGGCCACCAGCGCCGCGCTCGTCTGCACGTGCGTACCGCTGGCCGTGCACGGGAAAGCGGCCGCCCGCTGCCACCAGCAGCGGGCCGAAGCCGTCGAACGGCACTACCGCGTCCAGGTCCGGGCCGCCGCCGACAATGCCGCGCAGCAGCACCGGACCCAGGCCGATGCCGTCCGCGCCGAGTACGACGAGGTCGTCGCGAAAGCGGTACCGGATCTCGCACGCCGGCTCCGCGGTGGCGCATCGGCCGAAACCGTGCGCGGGAAAGCGGACCTCACCGGTTATCCGCACCACGGGGAACTGCTCGAAGCCGTGGTGACCGAGCTCGGCACCAGCGAGCGAGGCCGGGCCGCCCGGCTCGCCACCTGCGCGACCGCGGCCGGACGGGTGCAAGCGCTGGCGACCGGGATGCTCGCCGACCTGCGCGACATGCAGCGCCGGCACGGCGAATCCGACGAGGTGCTCGGCGATCTGTTCGAACTCGACCACCGCACCTCGCAGATCAGCCGCGTCGCCGATACCGCAGCGGTGCTGTCCGGGGCGCGGACGGGACGCTCGTGGCCGCGACCGGTCGCCATGGAAGGCATCCTGCGCGGTGCCGTGGGCCGGATCGATGCCTACCGGCGGGTCGTCCTGCATTCGGCCTGCGACATCGCGATCACCAGCCATGCCGCGGAAGGCGTGATGCGTGCGCTGGCCGAGCTGATGGACAACGCCACCCGCTTCTCGCCGCCCGACGAGGCCGCGCACGTCTACGCGGAGGAGAACCACCGGGGCGTGGTGATCACCGTCGAGGACGGCGGTCCCGGCATGCCGCGGCGGGCTCGGGAACGGGCGCTCCGCGCGGTCGGCCCGGAACCGTTGGACCTCACCGAGACGTCGGCGGGCACCCGGCTGGGCCTCGCGGTGGTGGGCTGCGTGGCCCGCGAGCTCGGCCTGACGGTGTCGTTCCGCCCGTCCTCGCGCGGTGGGACCGGTGTGGTGGTGCTGGTCCCGCGCGCCCTGCTGGCGGAACCACCGTCGCGGGAGGTCCCCGCGGAGCGACCGCGGTCGGGGGAGCCGGACGAGTTGCCCCGACGTCTCCGCGACGAGCCCGCGACCGATCCCGCCCCGGACGGGGGCGCCGAGCAGCCCGCGCCGGCCCGGTTCGACGCGTTCCTCGACGCCCTCGTCCGGCCCTCGACCGAGCGCGGCTGACGGGCACGACACCAGATTGGAGGCAGGCGTGCTTCCGGGCGCCCGCAGCACCATGACCGCAGACACCGACCCCAGCTCGCTGCTCCGCTGCTTGCTCGACGGCCGCCGGCCCGCCGCCCACCGCGCCGTGGTGCCGTCCCGGAATGGTCTCGCGCTGCCCGGCACGAGTGGTCTCGGCCGGGACCGCGCCGAGGTGTTCGCCGCCGTGGCGAGCGGGCTCCAGCCGCCGTCCGCCAGCGCCTCGGCGTCTCCGGGCATTGGTCCCGGGCTGGTCCACCAGTCGAGGAGCGAGTTCGACGGCGGGATGCTGGTCGTCGTCGATGCCGGTGAGGGCGCCCGGCGCGCCCACGACGACGTCGATCCGGGGCAACGCGGCCGCGCCATGGCCGCTCGGGCCGAGCGTGCGGGTTGCCACCTCAGCGCACCACCACGGTGTTCCAGCACCGCGGACGGCACGTGATGCCCGGGCACGACCACGACCCCGGTCGCTTCTACACCGTCACCGGCGGGCGCAGCCGGGTGCGGGAGAACGCGCTGGACCTGGCCACGATGATCACGTCGGTGACGGATCCCGCGCCCGGGATGCCGTCGGAGTGGGCGCACATCCTCCGGTTGTGCCGGAGGCCGCTCGCCGTCGCGGAGATCGCCGCACGCCTCCGGCTGCCGGTCGCCGTGGTGAAGATCCTGCTGTCGGACCTGCTCGACGCGCACCGGATCACCGCACGACGCCCCACCACCGGTCCGCCCGACGACGCGATCCCGGACCCCGAACTGCTCCGGAAGGTGCTCAGTGGTCTCCGCAGGCTCTGACCGCCCGGTGCCGGACTCCGCGCGGGAGCGGAACACCGCGGGCAGCGCACCCGCCGACGCGCTCCCGCGCCCGAGGAGGAGCGCTGGGTGCCCGGCGCACCGACCGGCACCACCACCGCACCTCGGCACGCCCTTCGGAACCCCGGCGAGCCGGGCCGGACCGGCGTTCCGCCGTCGTTCGACCCAGCCCCGTAGTCCCGCGGCGGTGTTCCGCGCGCCGACCACCCCGAACCCAGCACCGGGAGAGCTCCTGCCATGAACGACCTGCGCGACGACACCAGGACCACCACCGGCCCCCCTCCGCCCGAACGACCGCGGGTCATGCTGCATGGCCCGGAGTTCCAACGCCGTCCCGCCGAGCTGTACCGCCAGATCCGCGTCGCGCACGGCCCGGTCGCCCCGATCGAGCTCGACGGTGGCCTGCCCGCGTGGTTCGTGCTCGGGTATCCGGAGATCTGCCAGGTCACCGCGAATCCGGCGCTGTTCGCCCGCGATCTTCGACGGTGGTGCTCCTGGGAGCAGGTGCCGAGCGGCTCGCCGATCCCGCCGTCCGCAGGCGATGCGCTCAACCTGCTGTTCACCGAGGGAGCGGAACACCAGCGCCGCGTCGAAGCCGTCGAAGAGGTGCTCGACGGCATCGACCCCTTCGAAACGCGCACCGGGTGCGAGCAGATCGCCGACGAGTTGGTGGACGGCTTCGCCGGGGACGGGCACACCGATCTGATCCCGCGGTTCGCCCGCGAACTGCCGCTGCGCGTGCTGGCCCGCCTCTACGGGATGGACGACGGCGAAACCGCCGCGCTTCGGGAAGGACTTGCCGAGGGGTTCGAGGGGCACGAGCGGCTCCTCACCCGGATGCGGGAGCTGGCCGAGCGCAAGCGGGAACACCCGGGACCGGATCTGCCATCGCGCCTGCTCGCGCACCCGGTCGCGCTCGGCGAGGAGGAGTTGCCGAGCGAGCTGCTGCTGATGTTCACCACGGCGCACCGGTCGGTGGCGGACTGGGTCGGCACCGCGCTCCGGCTGATCCTCACCGAGCCGCGGTTCGCGACGACCTCGACCGGTGGTCCCCGCAGCGTCGACCGGGTGCTGACCGAGGTGCTGTGGGAGGACGCCCCGATCCAGAACGTCCTCGGACGCGTCGCGACCCGGGACACCGACCTCGGCGGACAGCGCATCCGGGCCGGCGACCTGCTGGTCCTCGGCGTGGCGGCCGCGAACAACTCTCCGCGCCTGCGACCGGGCCGGTGCTCCGATGCGGTCGGCAACGAAGCCCACCTGGCCTTCGGCCGCGGCGAGCACGGTTGTCCGCACGCCGCCGTCGAGCTGGGACGGTGCATGGCGCGGAGCGCCGTCGAAGTCCTCCTCGACCGGATTCCCGACCTGACCCTCGCGGTACCCGCGGACGAGCTGACCTGGGAACCGTCGGTGTGGACCCGGAGCGTGAGTTCGCTCCCGGTGCGCTTCACGCCGATCCCCGGCTGAACGCACCGAGGTCGCCCATGGCGTGCCGCGCTCGCTCCCGGCAGGACCGCGGTTGTTCGCGTCCCGACGGCGTGCACGTCGCCGCCTCCACCGGAGGACGTCGCCTCCCCGGCGGTCAACGGGTGGGGCAACGCCCGCAGGTCTGCTGCCCCGCCCTGATCCGGCGGTGCATTCGGGCACCGACACCGGAACCGGGGCCTCACGCCTCAGGCGGCGTGGCTGGTTGTGCCCTCGAGTTGCGGTACCGGACCATGGAATTCCCACAGCGACGTCGAAGAGGTATTCGTGGAGCCACCAGAGCAGGTCATCCGTCGGCAGGCGGCGAGCCTCCGGGCGATCGCGCAGACCGGCCTCGCCTACAGCGGTGACGAGTCCGACCACGAGCGGTACCGCGCGATCCGGACCGCTGCGGACGCATTGATGGAACTGGTGACCGCCGAACCGCTGCCCGCCGAGCTCGACCGCACCACGGTCGCCGATGCCGGCTACGCCACTCCGAAGGTGGACGTACGGGCGGCCGTCTTCGACGAAGACGAGCGCGTTCTGCTGATGCAGGAGCGTTCGGACCAGCGCTGGTCGTTGCCCGGCGGATGGTGCGATGTCGGCGAGTCCCCCGGTCAGGCGGCGTGCCGCGAAGTGCTGGAGGAAGCCGGGGTCGCGGTCCGGGCCACGAGGCTGGCCGCGGTCCTCGACCGCGAGAGCCGTGGTCACTGGCCGCCGATGGCCGCGCACGTGTACAAGTTGTTCTTCCTCTGCGAGCGCACCGGGGCCCCGGACCGGAACGCCGAGCCGCTGGAAACGCTCGATGTCGGGTGGTTCGCCTTGGAAGCGCTTCCCGAGCTGTCGACGAGCCGCATCACCGAGGAGGAGCTGCACCTGCTCCGCGATGCCCACCGGGACCCGTCCCGCCCCGCCGTCTTCGACTGAACCGGCTCGGTCGACCGCTCGGGGCCGGCCGCGCGTCGGGTTCAACGCCTGCGGTCGCGGCAGGCGCCCCGGCGCGGAACCGACCGCCCCGGTTCGAGCCGGGTGGCAGTCCACTGCGGGGCCGTGCTGCTGCCGACGGGTCGCGGGGAACGCCTCCCCGGCCAGCCCTGAGCACGGACGTTCACGCCGAGTCGCCCACCGGGCGGGGACCACGAGCGGAAACCGCACGCGGGTGGACCGGCGCACCGCGCGCAGCACCCACCGCGCGGCCCGGCGGATCGCTGGGTGCAGGTACCACCGCGTGCCCAGGGCGACCCCCGTACCGACGAGGTCCGCCCGCTGACGGGTCCGGTCCTGGCACATCGCTTCCTCCTGGTCTTCTCCGGACGGCGCCCGGAGGAGCCTCCCGCTCGTCGGTCTGCGTTCGCCGCTTTCCCGCGGCGAACGCGTACGCTTCGGCACCCGGCTCGATGGGGTAGCACTGCTCGTTCCGCTCGCAACGCGAAGTCCGGTGCGTCGACCTCCGGCAGCCCGACCCGTGTCCGCCGGGCTCTCGCCGACCGCGGAAGCGGATCGGCCGGTGGCCGGCTCGATCGCACAGCACTACGGTGCCGCACCCGCCGTGCTCGGCGCACCGGCCGAACGGCCAGAACTCCCCCTCGGGCGCGTTGTCGCTGTTCAGCGCGCCCCGTGGAGCGGTGGCACGGGTCCGTTCAGACCAGCCGCTGACCGAAAGGACTAGACGGTTCTGCCGAGCAATGGCCGATCGGCCGATCCAGCCTGACACTTCGGCCGATCTCAACGTTCTTCCCCGTTCCTAGCGTGGACCACATCGGAGCCAGCGATCCGGTCCATTGCGGACGATCGCACCGAGGCTGCACAACGGCGCGGTCGAAGCAGGGCTTCTCCGGATCTCCGGAGACCGACGAAGGGATGGACGACGTGCACGGCAAGGCTTTCGCACCGGAGTACCAAGGGTCGTTGAACGGCCTTTCGGTCAACACTTCCTACGAGGACGTTCTGCTGGCCGCACGACAACGGGAAGGATCTGCGCTGCGCAGCGGCCGGAAGCTCGAACTGGCGCAGGCCAAGCTCGCGGTCGCCGAAGCATGCCGCCGACTGGGTCGGCTCGACGAGGCGGAATCCGCTTGGCGCGACAGCTACCGATCCGCGAAGGACTGCGCCGCTCTCGCCGCGATGTCGTGGGCACTGTGGAGCGGTGGAACGCTCGCGAGGCAGCGCGGCCGCCTCGACCTGGCGCTGCGCTGGCTCGGGTGGGCACGTGAGCTCGGGCGTCGCGCCGGCGAGCACCTCCCCTACGGCTACGCCTCGGCGGGCATCGCCGAGACGCTGCGCATCCGAGGTGACCACCATGAAGCGCGGGAACTGCACCTCGACCTCCTCGCCGAGGCGCGGGAGCGCGGCGAGTGCCGGCACATCGTCTGGGCGCTCGAGGGCGTCGCGCAGCTCGACCGCAACACCGGCGACCTCAGCTCGGCGTGGGAGCGATTCGCGGAGGCGGCGCAGGTGGCCTCCGACGGTGGTGACCACCGCGGTCACGCATGGGCGCTGCGAGGACAAGCCGACGTGCTCTCGCTGCGGGGACGGCCCGAGGCTGCCTTGGAACTGCTGTCCGAGGCGGAGCGGACCTGCCGGGAGATGGACCTGGCCAGCGCGTTGGCCTACAACCGCAAGATGCGCGGCAACGTGCTCTTCCGGGCGGGGCGCTATGCGGACGCGGCGGAGACCTACCAGGACGCACGGGAGCAGTTCGACGCCATAGGCGAACCCCGTGGCACCGCGCTGGCCAGTCTCGGCTCGATCAAGTGCCGGAACAAGCTGCAGCCCGATCGTTCGCGCACGGAACGGGAGCTGCGTTCCCTCCTGCGGTCGCTGTCCGGCTACGGATTGCGGCAGACCGAACGGATGGTGGAGCAGGCGATCGCCGAGCTGGCCGAAGAACCGGACCCAACAGCCGCTCGTACGCAGACGCCTGACGACACTACGACGGGAACGCGGGAAACGGCCTTGTCCGGAGGCCTTTGTGGATGATCACGGAGCTCATGAGCCGGCCTCGCAGCCCTTGGCCGACCGCGGGGTTCCAGGTATTGCTCGGGTTGCCGCCTTGAGCGGAGAGAGGAGTCGACGAGTACGGCGATCGGAGGGCTGACTTGGCGATCATCGCACCTCCGCCGCAGAGCGGAGCCGTGATGCCGTTCGGGCCTGAGCTTCGCACGAATGGGCAAGTGGATGCCTGCCTGGAACCGCCCACCGCGCGGTTGCCCGACGGCGCAGCTGCTCGACGGCGCGGTCCCTCGACGGCGCGGTCCCTCGACGGCGCAGTCGCTTCACAGCGCGGTCTCCACAGCGGGGCTGTTGTGCCTGGACACGTGTACGTGGGCAGTGAAAGGCACCATTCCCCCTCATGACCGGAAATGCGCCGCAGCGGGGAGCGCGCGGCGGGGCGACGAGCATGCGGTCGCGGTGCCGGTGCATCCCGGATGCGCGGGGACTCGCCGCCGCCACCGCTCGAAGCGATGCCGTGCCGGACTCCGCACAACGGGGCATGAGCCGTGCGAGGCGGCTGATGTGCACGTCGGGTACGGGAGCGCTGCGGCGGGCGCACGCGTGCCGTCGACGCGGGCGGATCGGGAAGCCGACCGACTACGACCGGCTTCCCCCGGCACTCAGTAGTCGTCGTCGCCGTACACGACCATGCCGCGCAGGTTCCGCCCTTCCTGCATGTCGCGGTACCCGATGTTGATGTCCTCCAGCTTGTAAGTCGTGGTGACCAGCTCGTCGAGCTTCAGCGTGCCGTGCCGGTAGAGCTCCAGCAGGCGGGGGATCTGGGTCCGGGGACTGACACCGCCGAAGATCGCGCCTTGCACCCGCTTCTGCAGCAAGGTCAGCTCGAACAGGCCGATGGAGGCCTCGAGCTGGGTCGCGTCTCCCATTCCGGTGACGACGACCTGCCCGCCCTTGGCGGTCATGGCCAACGCGGGTTGGAGCTCGTCGCCGTGCACCTCGCCCATGGTGAGGATGGTGGTGTTGGCGTTCTGACCCCAGGTCAGCTCGGCGACCGGCCCGGTGGCCTCCTCCATCGAGGCGAAGGCGTGGGTCGCGCCGAGTTCGATGGCCTTCTGCCGCTTGAACTCCACGGGATCGACCGCGACGACGTAGCGCGCGCCCGATGCGGCCGCCCCTTGGACCGCGTTGATCCCGACCCCGCCGACGCCCACGACGACGACCGTGTCCCCGACCCGGGTGTCGCCGATCTCGGTCGCCGAACCCCAGCCGGTGGACACCCCGCAGCCCAGCAGCGCCGCCTTGTCCAGCGGGATGTCGTCCTCGATCTTGATCACGGACGCCTCGTTGACCGTCACGTACGGCGCGAAGGTCCCGAGCAAGCACATCGGCACCAGCGGTTCGCCGTTGAGCTGGGCGCGGTACGAACGGTCGGAGATGGATTGCCCGCTGAGCAGCAGCGCACCTTCATCGCAGAGGTTCTGCAACCCGCGCGAGCACGGGCGGCAGCGCCCGCAGCCGGGGATGAAGGCGAGCACCACGTGGTCGCCCTCCTGGAGTCCCGAGACCTCGGGCCCCACCTTGGTCACCACTCCGGCGCCTTCGTGACCACCGATGACCGGGTAGAACGCGACCGGACTGGCACCGGTCCGCACGTGCTCGTCGGAGTGGCAGAGGCCGGAGGCCGCGAGCCTCACCTGCACTTCGCCGGCGATCGGATCACCCAGGTCGATCTCTTCGATTTCCCAGTCCTTGCCGGGTCCGCGCAGCACCGCAGCCTTCGTCTTCATGACCACTCCTCGTCGAATGGGATCAGACACGCGCCTTCCCGAGCATGGAAAACCCGCAGAACCCCGTCAAGGACGGGTTTCGCACCCGCCTCACCCGGCGATGGCACCGACGGCGCGAAAAGCCGTCGTCATCGCGGCCGGAACGGGCGCCACGGGGGCGTCGACGGCCACCGGACTGCCGCCCGAACGGAGCACCCGCGCGGACCGCTCGGACGCACTTGGCGTCCGCTGTGGACATTCTTCTTCCCACCATCGGTGCCGACCTGCCATAGTCGGCAGGTGCTCGGCAACGAATCCGCGCTCGTGGGGTCGCGGTTCTCCGGCTGCCGCCGTCGGGACCCTCCGCCTCACCTGGCTGCTGGTGGTGGGCGGTGCGCCCACCTGCTCGATCGACGGCCATCGGCCGGGTGACCATCAGCCATCATCGGGCGAAGTGGCAGAGCGACCAGCACGACGTACCGGTCGGGCGACGCCCCAGGACGACCACGGCACCGGCTTTCCGCGCTGCTGCGGGATCAGCCGCACCGTCCCGCGCGACGTGGCGCGGGGCAGGCCGGATCGGCACCGAACTCCCGCGCACCGGACGCCGCTCATGACCCGAACGCGGTGCGCGCCGCAACGCGCGCTCGAGGACCAGGAGGCGGCGTGGCCGGAGAAGTGACCACCCCGATGCTGCCGTGCGGCTCGATCGACGAGATCGAGGACTTCTACTCGATGCTCGGCTTCTCGCGGACCTACCGCCAGGTGCGCCCGAACCCGTACCTCGTCGTGCGCTTGGAGGACGTGGACCTGCACTTCTACGGCCTGCCGGACTTCGACCCCGCGGGCTCCCACGGCAGTTGCCTGGTCTCGGTGCCCGACATCGTCGCGCTGTTCGACTCCTTCGCCGCCGGAATGCGCGCCGCGCACGGCAAGCTCCTGGTCACGGGGATCCCCCGGATGACGCGACCGCGCAAGCGGAAGAACAGCGGGGGCCGGACGGGGTTCAGCGTGGTCGACCCGGCCGGGAACACCATCCGGTTCTTCCCGACGCGCCAGCGGACGACGACCGGAACGGCTCCGGCGGGCCGGCTCGGCACCGCCTTGGAGAACGCGATCGTGCTCGGCGACTCCAAGGGCGACGAGCGGCAGGCGGCCAAGATCCTCGACGGGGCGTTGCGCCGCGAGCAGGAGTCCGCGTCACCGGTCGAGCTCGTCGAGGCGCTCGCCTACCGCGCCGAACTCGCGGTGCGGCTCGACGACACCTCGGGGTCGACGCGGCGCTGGCCCGGATCGAGGCGACCGGACTCACGGCGGCGGACCGGGAACGGCTCGGCGATGCCCTCGCCGTCGCCCACGATCTCGGCCGGAGCCGCTGATCAGGACGGGAACCGACTGGCGATCACTCGAAAACTCGTTCTAAGGTGAACGGGTCGGCGCGCGAGGGGAAGCGCTGCGCCGACCGCGACGGGCCGGCCGCCTGCCCCGGCGGCGCGGCCCGTCACCCCTCCGACGAACGCCGGCGGACCGTCGAGACGATGCCGTACCCGAGCGCCACCAGGACCAGGGCGCCGGCCAGCGGCAGCGCGACCATCAGCATGATTCCGCCACCGATGTTCGCGCCGATCACCCCGGCGGTGATCATGCGCGCGGACACCCCGACGAGCAGCCCGGCGACGAGCAGCAGCCCGAGCACCACGCCGTGACGGCGGCCGAGCCGACCCCGACGGGATTCGCGCAGCAGCACCAGCGCGCAGCCGAGGACGATGAGCGCGGTGACCGCGACCACCGCCCCGTTGACCCACGACGGCAAGCGCAGCGGCTCCACCAGGTAATCGGCGTGATCCGGCGAGACGCTGGACTGGTCGCCGATCACGTACCAGAACGCCACCGGTGCGGCCAGAGCGAGCAACACCACCGCGGACCAGACCACCACGTCTCCTCACGCTACGTCGTGCGATATCAACGCAGCGTGTCGCCCGCATCGACCGGCTGTCAAGAAAGCCCCCTCGTCGGCACGTCGGCGAGACCGACGTTCACCCGCGAGTCGGCACGACGGACCGTTTCACGGTGATCGACGTCGGGTAACCACCACTACCAGATCCGTAACGACGGAGGAGGTTTGGGGTGCAGGCCGACATGGCGTCTCTGGTCGTAGTCCTGGTAGGCGCGGCGGTCGTTTTCATCGATGGCCGCCTCATCTGGCGCAGCGGCGCCACCTATTTGGAGGAGGTCTACTCCGATTCCAAGGTAGCCGATTCCGTCAACCGGCTCGTCGCGGTGCTCTTCCACCTGGTGGTGCTCGGACTGCTGGCGATGATCTCGGTGACCTCCTCCGCCAACACCGTGGAGAGCGTGGTCCTGCGCATCGGCGTGGTCCTGCTCGTCACCGCCCTCGCGCACGGCATCACCATCCTGGTGCTCACCCGCATCCGGCGGAAGCAGCGCCAGCAGCGCATCCAGGAGGAGATCGCGGTGCAGACGCAGAAGGCTGCCGGACCGATCGACGAACCGTGACCGACGGCGAGCGCTCCCGCCGCCGTCCCGGGCCGGTCCCGTCTCCCCTGCGCGGGACCGGCCCCTTCCACGCCTGCGATCCGAAGAGGACGGTGGTCCTGCCCGAGGACCGCGCTCAGCCCGAGAATCACTCGCAAGGGTGGTGAGTGAGGGGCACCTTCATCCGGGGTTAGCCGGATGAAGGTGCCCCTCACCTGGCGACGAAGACCGGTTCGGGTGACGTGGCCCGGGGGATGGGGTGCTCGCCGTCGGAGGTGTGCGATCCGGCCGTGCCCCGGTCGTGAGGCCTTCCGGGTGGGTGCCGTGCGGACCGGGGGTTCGCCGCGTGTCGTGCTGATCCCGGCCGTTGCCGCCGCCGCAGGTCACCTCGCTCGTGGCGGCGGGTGCTCCGCGAGGGCGGTCGTCCTTCGTCGTCGCGAGGCGTCGGGACGCCAGCCGGTCGTGGATGCCTCCCCTCCGCGTCGAGGTTCGGGGACGGGGCGGTGGGTGTCGGAGGTGGCGCCTACCCTGCCGGGCATGTCTCGTGCTCGTGGGTCGCGTCGGCGGCCGGTGGGGATCTCCGGCGAACTCGGCGAGGCGCTCGCCGCCCCGGTCGCGGGGGAGCACGTGGACGAGGTGGTGCTGGGCGCCGAGCACGTGCCCGAGCCGCTGGTGTCCGGGCGCGACGCCGGGACGGTGCCGGACGTGGTGCTGTCCGGCAGCCGGTGGCGGCGCGGGCGGCTGACCGGGCTCCGGTGGCGGCGGTGGCGGTGCCGGGACGTGGTCTTCGAGGGCTGCGACCTGTCCGGGGTGATCGTGGAGGACGGTGCGCTCGACCGCGTGGAGTTCCGGGACTGCCGGATGAGCGGCGTGGTGCTGGCCGGGGCGAAGCTGACCGACGTGCTGTTCAGCGGGTGCAAGCTCGATCTGGCCAACCTGCGGATGGTCGAGGGGCGGCGGGTCGAGTTCACCGACTGCGCGCTGCCCGAGGCCGACTTCCACGAGGCGCGGTTGAGCGGCGGCCGGATCGAGGACAGCGAACTGGGCGGGGCCGACTTCACCGGTGGCTCGCTGCCCGGCCTGCGGCTGCACGGTTCCGGGCTGCGCGGACTCGTCGGCGCTGAGGCGCTGCGAGGTGCGGTGATCGGTCCCGACCAGGTGCTCGACGTGGCCACCGCGTTGTTCGACGCCGCGGGCATCGCGGTCACCGATCGAGGTCAGAGCGCGGCGACGTAGACGGTGTTGGCCGAGCGCGGACCGCCGTAGGGGTTGTCGAAGGCGACGGTGTGGGCCTCGGTGCGGGTGAAGACCGCGCCGAGCGCGGCGCGGAACTCCTCGTCCGGCGGGTCGTCGGACCACAGCGCGAACACCCCGCCCGGCCGCAGCTCGGCGGCGAGCCGGCGGAGCCCGTCGACGGTGTAGAACGGCTCGTGGGACGGCGCCAGGACGTGCCGGGGCGAATGGTCGATGTCGACCATGATCACGTCGAACCGGCGGCCCGGTGCCGCGGGGTCGAGCCCGTCACCGGCGGCCGCCAGCGCGAAGAAGTCGCCGTGCACCAGCGCCGTCCTCGGGTCGCCGGTCAACCGCCCGGACAGCGGCAGCAGCCCCCGGTGGTGCCAGTCCACGACCTCGGCCAGCCCTTCCACGACGGTCAGCGACCGGACCCGGTCGTCGTCCAGCGCGGCGGCCGCGGTGCAGCCGAGACCGAGTCCGCCGACCAGCACGTCCGCCGATCCCCCGGTCAGCTCGGCGAGCCCGAGCCGGGCCAGCTCCACCTCGGCGGTGGTGAACAGGCTGGACATCAGGTACTCGTCGTCGAGCTTGACCTCGTAGACGTCCACGTCCAGCACCGGGTCGCGCCTGCGGCGCAGGCTGATCGCACCGATCGGCGTCTCCTGCCAGTCGAGCTCCTCGAACCGGGCGCTCATCGCCACACCTCCTCCGCCGCGATCGCTCCATTGTCGACGACCGCCGCGCCGGGGCCGACCCGGGTCACTCCGCCACGAGCTCGTCGAGGACGTCGGCGGCCACCCGCTCGCCGATCAGCAGGCTCGCGGTCGCCGCCGGTGACGGCGCGTTGAGCACGTGCACCGCGCGGGGCGCGCGGCTGATCACGAAGTCGTCGACGAGCTTGCCGTCGTCGTCCACCGCCTGCGCCCGCACCCCGGCGCCGTGGCGCAGCACGTCCCGCGCGGTCACCTCGGGCAGCATCGCGCGGACGCTGCGCACGAACAGCGGCCGGAGCGCGGAGCGCGCGAACTCGCCGATGCCGTAGCGCCAGTACCGGCGGGCCAGTCCCCGGCTGGCCGGATCGCGCAGCAGATCGCCGAGCATCCGGCCGTCCACGTCGCGCCAGCGGTAGCCGTGTCGGGCGAAGGCGGGCACGGCGTTGGGACCGATGTGCACCGTGCCGTCGAGCATCGGGGTCAGGTGGATGCCGAGGAACGGCAGCGCCGGATCCGGGACCGGGTAGACCGGTCCGCCGACGAGGTGCTGCCGCTCCGGGCGCAGCGCGAAGTACTCGCCGCGGAACGGGACGATCCGCACCGGCGGCGTGATCCCGCTCAGCCGCGCCACCCGATCGCTGTGCAGACCGGCGCAGTTCACCAGGGCCCGCGCCCGCACCGTCGCGTCCCCGGCGGTGAGCACCACGCCGTCGCCGCGGCTGCGGATCCGCTCCACCGGCGCGCCGGTGCGGAGCTCACCGCCCAGTTCCGCGATCTCGGCCGCCATCGCGGCGCACACCTGGGAGAAGTCCGTCACGGCGGTCTCGGCGACGTGCGCGGCGGCCACCGCGGCGACGTGCGGCTCCCGTTCGGCGAGCTCGACCTTGCTGATCCGGCGCACCGTGACCCCGTTGGCGGTGCCGCGCTCGACCAGGGCGTCGAGCCGGGGCACCTCGGCGGGGCGGGTGGCGACCACCAGCTTGCCGGTGCGCCGCACCGGTACGTCGTGCTCGGCGCAGAACCGGATCATCTCCTCCGCACCGGCCCGCGCCATCCGGGCCTTGTGGCTGCCCGGGGCGTAGTACAGACCGCTGTGGATCACGTTGCTGTTGTGCCCGGACTGGTGCGCGCCCCAACGCCGTTCGGCCTCCAGGACCAGCACCGACGTGCCCGGCGCCGAGCGCAGCACCGCCCGCGCGGTGGCCAGTCCGACGATCCCGCCACCGATCACCACGACGTCCGCGTCCACCATCGCCCCTCCCGCTGCTCGACGCTGCGACTGTATACAAACGCAGCGGAGATGAGAAGTGGATACGCTTCCGGACGTGACACGAGCCAGCGCCGGACCGATCGCCGAACGCCTGCGGGAGTGGATCCGGCGCGGAGTGCTGCGCCCCGGGCAGCACCTGGTCCAGGAAGAACTCGCCGGTGAGCTGGGGGTGAGCCGCATCCCGCTGCGGGAAGCGCTGCACGGGCTGGCCGCCGAGGGGCTGATCGCGGTGCAGCCGCACCGGGGCATGGTGGTCGCCGAACTGGGCCGCGCCGAACTGGCGGAGCTGTTCGAACTGCGGCTGCGCCTGGAGCCGGCGCTGGCCGAGGAGGCGGTGCGCGGCTGCCGGGCGCGCGACGTGGAGGCGCTGCGCGCGGCGGCCGAGCGGATGCGGGAGCAGGGTGCCGACGCCGAGGGGCGGGCCGTCGAGAACTACCGGTTCCACCGCCGGATCTACGAACTCGCCGAGCAGCCGCTCTCGCTGCGGTTCATCGACCAGCTCCTGCACCTCGTCGAGCCCTACAGCAGGCGCTGGGTCCGCTCCGGGCACGACCTGGCCCGCATCGACGCCGAGCACGACGCGATGGTGGCGGCGCTGGCGGCCGGGGACGCCGGGGCGCTGCGCGCGGCGATCGTCGCGCACGTCGAGGGCGCCCGCGACCACGTGCTCGCCGCGCACGGCTGAGCGGATCCGCGGCGGGGCGCTTCACCCGGACACCGGCGGCGATCCCCCGGCCGGGTCGTCGCGGTCGGGGGCCGCGGTGCGTAGCCTGACCAGCAGGTGATCCGGGTGGGACGAGGTGGCTGCGGTGCTCTGGACGATTCTCGGCTGGTTGGTGTTCGGCCTGGTCGCGGGCTTCATCGCCCGCGCGGTGGTCCCCGGCAAGGACAACATCGGACTGCCCATGACGATCCTGCTCGGGGTGCTCGGCTCGGTCGTCGGCGGCCTGCTGTTCGGCCTGCTCACGGTGGGCGTGCGGGGCTTCGAACCGGCGGGGTGGATCGGCTCGGTGATCGGCGCGGTGATCGTGCTCGTGGCGTACAACAAGTTCACCGGGCGCAAGGGGCGGGCCAGCCGCTGAGGTACCGCGGCGGGCGTCAGGCGATGACCCGGCGCAACTCCTCCCGGCAGCGGCGGTAGAACTCCACCGGGCCCCCGCCTCGCCCTCGGCCGCGAGCTCTCCCCAGCGGTCCCAGCAGGTGCGCCAGACCGCCACGGCCACCTCCGCCACCAGCATCCCCGGGTCCTGGTCGGGAGACCTCTCCCCAGGGGTTTCGCCGGTGATCGCCGTGCTCGCGGTCTCCGCGCTGCTGATGATCCGCAACGAGGCGGTGCTCAGCGTGGCCCTGCCCGGGCTGATGGCGGACTTCGACGTCTCCGCCACCACGGCCCAGTGGCTGACCACCGGATTCATGCTGACCATGGCGGTGGTCATCCCGACCACCGGCTTCCTGCTGCAGCGGTTCACCACCCGCGCCCTGTTCGCCGCGGGCACGGCGCAGGCCGCCGTGGCGCCCGGCTTCGCCGTCATGCTGCTGGCCCGGGTGATCCAGGCCTGCGGCACCGCGATCAGCCTGCCGCTTGCAGCAGCTCGCCGGTGCCGCCGGTACCGCGCTGCTCGTCGCGGCCATGTCGCTGGGCGCGGCCGAGGGCGGCGGCGCTCGCGCAGACCGCGGGCACCCGGGACGCGTTCGTCCTCGGCGGCTGCGTGGCGCTCGTCGCGGTGCTCTGCGCGCCGTTCGTCACGCGCCTGCGCCAGGACGACGAGGGCTGATCCGCCGAGGTGCGGCGGGCCGGTCGGGCGACGGCGCCCGGTCGGCCCGCTCCCGTCGGCGGTGCTCAGGTCCCGAGGTGGGCGTCCAGCAGGTCGTTGCGGAACTTGCCCTCCGGGTCGAACTCGGCGACCAGCGCGGCGAAATCCGACCAGCGCGGGTAGCGCTCGCGCACCACGTCGGGCGGGATCGACGAGACCTTGCCCCAGTGCGGGCGGGCGCCCAGCGGCAGCAGCGCCGCCTCGATCTCCGGCAGCACCGCCCGCACCGCCGCCGGGTCGGGATGCCAGGTGAAGTGCAGGCCCACCACGTCCTGCCCGCGGCTCGGGCTCAACCAGAGCTCCTCGGCGGCGACCGTGCGCACCTCGGAGATCTGGACCACCGGGGCGATCCGCTCGCCCAGCGCGAGCAGCCGCGCGCACGCCTCCGGGGCCGCCGCGCGCGGCACGAAGTACTCGGACTGCAGCTCGGCGCCGGTGCTCGGGACCGCCTCGCCGCGGAAGTGCGGGAGCCGCGCGTGCCAGGCGCCCACCACCCCGAGCTGCTCGGTGCAGCCGTCCGCGAGCCCGCCGGGCACCGGGTGCCGCGGCGCGTCGGCCAGGGTCGCGCCGAGCCATTCCCGCTGCGCGGCGGGATCGTCGGTGGCGTGCGCCTTGACCCAGATCGCCGCGTCCGGACCGCGCCAGTCGGTGAAGGCGCTGACGCTGTAGGCGAGGCCGAAGACCGCGTCGAAGTCCTCGCCGAGGCGGCGCAGCGGGAAGCCGGTGTAGACGTGCTGGCGGACCTCGAAGGCGGGGACCACGTCCAGCAACAGCGCGGTCACCACGCCGAGCGCGCCGAGCGATACCACGGCCCCGTCGAAACCGGGATCGCCCCGCCGCAGCGCGACGAATTCGCCGTCGGCGCGCACCAGGTCGACCCCGGCCACCACCCCGGCCAGCGTCCGGTTCCGGTCCCCGGAGCCGTGGGTGCCGGTGGCGCAGGCGCCCGCGACGGTGATGTGCGGCAGCGAGGCGAGGTTGTGCAGGGCGAGCCCCTCGGCGTGCAGCGCCTCGGCGAGCTCGCCGTAGCGCATCCCGGCGGGCACCGCGGCGGTCGTGCCGTCGATCCGGATCCGGTCCGGCAGGTCGGCCACCGACAGGTGCAGGCCGGGCGTGTCGGCGATGGTGTTGAACGAGTGCCCGCCGCCCACCGCCCGGACCCGTCCGGCGGCCGACACGAGCTCCTGCACCTGCTCCACCGAGGTGGGCCGCACCGAGCCCTCGGCCTTGAAGGTGACGTTCCCGGCCCAGTTGCGCGACATCGGCGACCTCCGGTGCGAGCGGTTCCGCCGATCAGCCTGGCGCCCGGGCGAGCGGATTTCAAGATCCCCGGGACGGACCGCCGCGCGACAGCGCTCAGGCCGTCGGCGGCGCGGGGTGCGCGAGCAGGCCGAAGTCGGGGTCCGGGCAGTCCGCGACCAGCGATCGCACCGCCTGCTGGGCGGCGGTGAGCGTCCGGTCGGTGCGCCACCACAGCGCCACCTCCCGGCCGCGGGGGACGTCGTCGATCGGGATGAGCCGGACCCCGCCGGTGTTCGCGGTGGTCATCGCCAGCGCGTTGGTGACCCCGATGGCCATGCCGGTGCGCACCAGGGCGATCAGCGTTTGCGGCTGGTTGGTCCGGAACACCACCTCGGGGACCAGGCCCGCCTGCTCGAACACCAGGTGGGCCTCGTAGTGCCCGGGGCGGCCCGAGTTGTCGCCGATGGTGATCAACTGCTCGGCGGCCAGCTCCGCCAGGCTCATCGAGCGCACCCGCGGCGCGCGTTCGGCGCTGACCACCGCGACCAGCGGTTCCCGCCACAGCGGATCGCAGGTCAGCACGCCGGTGGGCGCCACCGGCAGCACCGGCCGGACCGCGAAGTCCACCTCGCCCGCGATCAGCGCGGCCTCCAGCTCCAGCGTGCTGCCCTCCCACGGGACGACCTCCACGCCGGGGAACCGCTCGGCGATGCGCGGCAGCAGCAGTGGGAGCAGGTGCGCGGCGGCGCTCGGGTAGGCGCCGAGCCGGACCCGGCCGCGCAACCGCCTGCTGGCCTGACCGGCCTCCTCGGTGGCCGCCCGCAGGTGCCGCAGGATGCCGCGCGCGTGCGGCAGCAGCGCCCGGCCCTCGGCGGTGAGCGCCACCGGGTGCTGGGAGCGGTCGAACAACCGCACCCCCAGCGCCCGTTCCAGCTCCGCGACGTGGGTGCTGATCCGCGACTGGGACCGGTACAGCGCCTGCGCCGCGGCGGAGAACCCGCCGTGCTCGACGACCGAGACGAAGCTGATGAACCAGTCGAGGCGGTAGCGGTAGGCGTCGTTGGCCCTCACCGCCACCACCCCGAACGGCACGTTCCTGAGCGCATCCGCCTCACCCGCCCGGTCGGTTCCCGCATCGCGCACGATGATGACACCAGGGGGCGACGGCCGAGCGCATCAGCCGAACAGGTTGCCGATCTGCTGCTGGACGGTGAGCACCGCCAGCGTGCCGAACAGCACGATCGACCAGATCAGCGCGACCAGCCGGACGCCGCGGATCCGGATCGGCGCGGGCAGCATCCTGCGGTTGATCGCGATGAGCAGGCCGGAGTAGATGAACATCATCACCCCGCCGGTGCAGGCCGCGATGGTGGCCAGCACGATGGGCTGGTCGAGCCCGACGAGGATGACCACCGCACCGATCAGCACCAGGCCCCACACCAGGCCCGCGTAGATCTTGCTTTCCGAGGCGTCGGGGAAGTACGTCGTCTTGAGCACGTCGGCGGCGAGCCTGCTGGTGTAGTCGACGATGCCCAGCGCGGCGGCGAACAGCGACACCGCCCCGATGATCCAGAAGAAGTAGCCGAACCACCCGCCGGCCATCTCCATCAGCCGCTCGCCCTCGACCCGGAGGAACGACACGTCCTCGGAGAGCCCGGGCGTGCCGTACACCGTGGCGTAGGCCAGCAGCGACATGAACATGATGGACAGGAACGAGATCCCGACGAAGGTCAGCAGTTGCTCGCGGTTGGCGAAGCGCCACCAGCCCTTCCAGCGGGACAGGTTCTCCTCGGTGGGCGGGAAGATGAACCCGGCCTGGCCGCGGGACTCCAGCTCACCGGTCAGCGGCGAGACGATCTTGGGCACGTGCTTGCCCATGCCGAAGCCCTTGTCCCGGATCCAGTTGCTCTGCACCAGGTTCTGCCCGCCACCGGCACCGGCGAAGGCCAGCGCGCCCAGCAGCACCGCGAAGCCCAGCTCGGCTGCCGGGAACCCCGCGTCGGTCACGATCGTCGGCACGGCCGCCCAGGTCCGGGCGCCGAGCACGAACAACGCGCCGATCAGGATCAGCAGCAGCAGCGCCGCCACCTTGAGCATCTCGGCCCGCTCCAGCGCCGTGTAGACCGCGGGCGCGAGGGTGAGGATCAGCCCGACGAGCAGCAGGATCACCACCGCGGTGATCGCGGCGCTGCCGCCCACCACGTAGGTGATCAAGGTGGCCGAACTGGTCGCCCACGCCGGCCAGATGTTGGCGAAGTAGGCCATGATCGCGAAGACCAGGCCCCAGTGCTTCCACAGCCGGGAGAAGCCGGTGACCGCGGTCTCGCCGGTGGCCAGCGTGTACCGCTCGATCTCCATGTTGAGGAAGTACTGCGTGACCAGCCCCAGGAGGGCGGCCCACACGAAGGTCAGCCCCACCTGCGAGGTGATGTAGGGGAACAGGATGAACTCGCCGCTGGCCATGCCGACGCCGGCCGCGACGATCCCCGGGCCGATGTAGCGCCACTGCTTGACCGGCGGCGCGGGCAGGTCGCAGACCTGCGGGCTCGGGATGTGCTTGCTGGGGAACGCTTTCGACGGGTCGGCGACGTCCGCGCCATCGCGGTTGTTCGGGACCATCCACGTGCCTCTTCTGCTCTGGTGCGCGGGGCCGGTGGCGGCGGGACCGCCGTCGTGCGCCCGGCACAGCTCGATCGTGCTGGTGGACCGGTCGGCGGACCGGTCCGGCCAAGGTAAGTCATGAGGTCGGTGGCGGCGGAAAACGTGACCATCTCGTCATGCTGGCTGAACAGTCCTTAATGGACCGGAGCGTCGTCCGCACCGATCGGATCGCGGACCAGGAAGGCGTAGCTGAGCGCGGCGAGGATCGCGATGGCACCGGCGCTCAGCAGCGCCAGCACGAACGATCCCGTGCGCTCCACGATGATCCCGGTGATCAGCGGGGCGAACGCGCCGCCGAAGTAGCCGCCGAAGTTCTGCAGGCTGCCCAGCGACGCGGTGATCCGCTCGGTGCCCACCGTGCTGGCCAGCGACCAGGCGCCCGAGCTCGCGGAGTTGATGAAGAACTGGGCCAGCGAGAGGCACAGCAGCGCCAGCGCCGTGCTCGGGACCAGCGCGACCGGCACCGTGCACAGGCCGCCGACCAGCAGCCCGGTGCAGATCGGGATCTTGCGGGCCAGCATCGTCGGCACTCCCCGGCGCATCAGCAGATCGCCCACCCCGCCCCCGGCCAGCATCCCGAGGGTGCCCGCCAGGTACGGCACGATCAGCGCGACACCGGTCTGCGCCAGGCTGAGCCCGCGCTCGCCCTCGAGGTAGGCGGGCAACCAGGTGAGGTAGAGGTAGACGGAGTAGATCACCCCGGAGAAGCCCAGGATCATGCCCCAGGTGGAGCGGTGCCGCAGCAGCCCGGCCCACTCCCGCAGCGACACCGGCTCCGGGGCCGCATCGACGCCCTCCTCGTCGGACCGGGGGCGATCGCGGTAGACGGCGAACCACACCAGCGCCAGCACGATGCCCGCCACCCCGGCGATGACGAACATGGCGCGCCAGCCGTAGCTCAGCATCAACCAGGTCAGCAGCGGCGGCCCGATCGCCGGGGCCAGCGTGGAGGCGGTGTTGAAGATGCCGATCGGGGTGCCGCGCGATTCCTTCGGGTACCAGGTGGCGACGACCTTGGCACCGCCCGGGAACGCGGGCGCCTCGCCGAGGCCGAGGAACACCCGCGCCACCAGCATCTGCTTGACGTTGGCGGCCAGACCGGCCGCCGCCTGGGCGATCGACCACAGCAGCAGACCCCCGCCGAGCACCCGGCGCGGGCCGAAGCGGTCCAGCAGCCCGCCCGCCGGGAGCTGGCCGAACGCGTAGGCCCAGGAGAACACCGAGAGCAGGAGCCCCATCTCGGCGGGCCCGATGCCGAACTCCTCCTGCACGCTGCTGTTGGCGATGGCCAGCGTGCTGCGGTCGATGTAGTTGACGATGCCGATGAGCACCAGCAGGACCAGCAGCGTGGTGCGCATCCGCCGGACACCGCGAGGCGGTCTGGTCATCTCGTCCTCCGCCCGGGGCGGTGGTCGCCGGATCCTCGCGGACGGGCGGTTCCGCCGCCCAGCGGCGGCCCCGCGCCCCCGTCGATCACGGGCGTCGACGATAGGCAGCGGGTTTCGCCCCGGTGAAGCCCCGGTTTCGCATGGCGGGCATCCGCCGCGCGGATCAGCCCCGGTCGACGGCCCGCCGGGCACGATCCCGCAACCGCTCGGCCGCGGTGGCGTCCTCGTCGAGCTCGGCCAGCCGCTGCTCGACCTCGGCCAGCTCCGCCCGCAGCTCGTCGCGACGCCGCCGCGCCTCGCCGCGCTCGTCGTCGATCCGCCGCACCTCCTGCTCGGCGGCCTCCAGCCGGTCGGCGGCCTCCCGGTCCCGGCGTCCCGCCGCCTCGTCCCGCCCGGTCGAGGAAGGCGCGGGCGTCGATCGCCGGGGCGGTGAGCCGGTGGCCTCGGTGCCGCCGCGGGCCCGCCGCTTCCCGCGGCGCCGCACGGGGCGCTCGGAGCGCTCGGACTCGCCGCGCCGGATCGCTTCCGCGGCGAGCTCGTCGATCCCGAAACCGCTGTACTCCAGCGGCTTGTCGAGCGTGCCCGCCAGCACCGAGCGCGCCGAGTCGGGATCCGACAGCGCCGCGGTGAAGGTGTTCTCGACCTGCTCCCGGGCGGCGTCGCCGAGCGGATGTCCCGCGTCGGCCGCACGGCGGGCCGCGGCCTCGGTGAGCTCGGCGAGCAGCCGGGAGCGCTCGTCGGTCAGGGCGCGCAGCCGCTCGGCGTCCAGCTCGCGCTGCGCGCCGCGCATCCGGTCGCCGAGCTCGGAGAGCCGCTCCAGCGGGCTGTCCCGGTCGGTGGCGAGCAGGTCGACCGCCCACGCCGCGGTGGTGGGCTTGCGCAGCTTGCGGATCGCCCGGGCCAACCGGTCCTCGCCGCGCTCCTTCGCCTCGGCGGCGCGGGCGTCCCGGCGCCGGACGAACTCGCCCGGGTCGGCGCGGTACAGGTCGCGCGCCACGTCCCCCAACTCCACCGCGCCACGGTGCCACGGCCCGAGCGCCCCCGCCCGGTCGTGCGGCCACCTGGGGCGTGCGTCGTACGGTCCGGGCATCCGGCACACCCCCACGTGCCGGTGCACCGAACCGGCGCCCGCCCCTCGTCGTGCCTCTCGGGCGCGGTTCTCATCTAAACAGCCGGTGACCTGCACTGTCAACGGGCGATTACACGTGGTATCACTATGAGGCGGCATTCGTTGACAGTCGCGCGGGGGGCGGTAGAGGACATGGCGACCACCGGAACGTTCGCGGAACGGCTCAAACGGCTCATCGACTCGGTGCACCCGCCCGATCGCGGCCCCTACAGCTACCGCGAGATCGAGGCGGGCATCAAGGACCACCCGGGCGCGATGACGGCCGCCCACGTCCAGCAGCTCGCCACCGGCAAGCAGCCCAACCCGCGCAAGCACAACATCGAGGCGCTCGCGGCGTTCTTCGGCGTGCCGGTCGGGTACTTCTTCGACGCCGGGATCGCCCGCGAGGTCGACGCCGAGATCAGCAGCATCATCGACTGGCGCAACACCGAGGAGGGCGCCCTGGCGCAGCGGCTCAACGCGCTGAGCCCGGCGCACCGCAACGCCGTCTCGGCGATGATCGACCACCTCGCCGAGTACGAGGCGCAGCCCCGCGACCAGCGACGGCGGCGGAAGGCCGACGGAGCGGGGTGAGAGGATGGGGGCCGTGACCGCGCCGGCCCCGTGGTGCGTCCGGCTGGTCCCCGTTCCGGCCCGGCACCAGGAGGCGAGCGCACCGGTGGAGTGGACCGAGCTGCGGGCCCGCTGCCGACCGCGGGTGGACGAGCTGCTGCGCACCGTCGGGCTGCCCGACCCGTGGGACGTCGACGCGTTCCTCGACCGGCTGGAGCGGGCTCGCGGCAGGCAGATCGACCTGTGCGCGATGGCGTGGACCGTCGGCGAGAGCACCGGCGGGTGGCAGCGGCGCGCCGACCACGACATCATCGTCTACCCGGACAACACCACCTCGCTGCACCAGGACCACATCAT
Organism: Saccharopolyspora cebuensis; assembly: GCF_039542665.1. Lineage (NCBI taxonomy): Bacteria > Bacillati > Actinomycetota > Actinomycetes > Pseudonocardiales > Pseudonocardiaceae > Saccharopolyspora > Saccharopolyspora cebuensis. The sequence continues at coordinate 72,102 of NZ_BAABII010000020.1, read as the reverse complement.
CCTGCACGAGGTCGGGCACCTGGTCTCCCAGCACGCCGGGCGCTGCGTGCTCTCGCTGCGGGAGGCGCAGCGCCGGGCCCCGAGCCTGCACCCGGCCGCGTTCGCGCACCTGCTGGACCGGCTCACGTTGGAAGCCGAGGAGCACGAGGCCGAGACGATCGCGACCATGCTGCTCGCCCGGATCGGCCGCCAGCTCCGGCGGGACCACCGCCCGGCGCCGCCGGACGCGCCCACGGCGGCGGCGCTCGGCAGGTTGACGTCCACCTTCGACGAGCCCTGAGCGCCGGCCCGCGGGCGCTGAGCCGACCCGGGCGCGAGCACCTCCGGGCCACCCGCGAGAGTGGAGCCGACGATCGAGCTCTGCGAACTGGTGGACGAATGGCCAGCCTCTTCCTGCTGACCGCCGGGTTCCTCGCCGTCGTGCTCGCGGCGCTGCGGTGGTACCGCGCCCGCGCGCACCTGACGCCCGGCACCCGGTACCTGTGCGCCGCGGTGGCCTTCGTGGGCCTGTCCGCGGCCTTGGCGTCCCCGGCGGCGCTGGCCGTCACGATCCGCGTCGAGCCGTTCCCCGGCGCGGCCCGGTTGTTGGCCAACGGCCTGGCGATGGCCTCGGCGTGGTGCGTGCACGGCCTGCTGGTCAACCTGGTCGCCGAACCCGCGGCGGCACGGCGGGCGGTGCGCCGCCAGCTCCTGCTGCTGGTGGCGTGGCTGCTCGCGATGACCGCGCTGCTGGCCTCGGCGCCGATCGAGTCCGGCCCCGACTTCGTCGCGGAGTTCGCCGGTGAACCCCAGGTGGTCGGCTACGTGCTGCTGTTCAGCGGCTACATCGCCTGGAGCCTGGGGAACTTCCTCCGGCTCATCCAGCACTACCGCCGCTTCAGCGACCGGCCCCGGCTGCGGTGGGGCCTGGTGATCGCGCAGGTCGGCACCGGCGTCGGGGTGGCGTGGGCGGTGTGGAAGAGCTCCGCGGCCGTCGTGGTGTTCGCGACCGGGACGCGGCTGGTGCTGGAAGGACCGGTCTCGGCGGCGCTGTCGGCCGGGTGCGTGGCGCTGATCGCCGTCGGGGTGACCCTGCCGACCTGGCTGCCCCCGCTGACCGCACCGCTGCGCTGGGCGGGCCGCTACCGCGCCCACCGCGACCTGGCCCCGTTGTGGAGCGCGCTGCGCGCGGCGATGCCGCAGCTCGGCGGCGGTGACGAGGGCGGGCCGCTGGAGTGGCGCCTGACCCGGCGCCTGGTGGAGGTCCGGGACGGCCTGCTGCTGCTCGCGCCCTACCGCGCCGACCTCGACGCCGAGCTGCGGGACTGCCCCGACCCCGCGGTGCGCGAGGCCGCCCGGATCGCCGCCGCGCTGGCGGCGCTGACCGGCGGCGCCGACCCGCGTCCCGACCCGCCGCTGCCGCCGACCGGGCAGGACGGCGGCGCGGCGGCCGAGATGGCGTGGCTGCGCCGGGTGTCCCGCGCCTATCGGACCTCACCGGTGGTGCGTCCCTACCGACCCGTGGAGGAGTCCCGATGATCCGCACCGCGCGGGTGCTCAGCGAGGTGCTGGCGCCCTGGGTGATCGTGCTGCTGCTGCCCTCGGCGGTGGCCTGGCAGGCGACCCGCTCCGCGCCGCTCGCCCTCGGCTGGGGCCTGTGGGTGGCGCTGACCAGCAGCCTGCTGCCGATGGCGGTGATCGTCCGGGGCGCCCGGCGGGGCCGGTGGGACGGCCACCACGTGCGCAACCGGGAGGGCAGGCTGATCCCGTTCCTGGTGCTGCTGGTCTCCAGCACCACCGGGTTGGCGGTGCTGGTGCTGGCGAGCGCGCCCGCCGCGCTGATCGCGCTGGACGTCGCGATGATCGCCTGCCTGGTGGTGACCGGCCTGATCACGACCCGCTGGAAGGTGTCGATGCACACCGCCGTCGCCGGCGGTGCGGTGGTGATCCTGGCGATCGCCGTGGGGCCGGTCCTGTGGTGGCTCGCCCCGCTGGTGGCGGCGATCGGTTGGTCCCGGGTCCGGCTCGGCGACCACACCCCGGCGCAGGTGGCGGTCGGGGCGCTGACCGGAGCGGCGGTCGGCGGCGGGGTCTTCGCCCTGTTCTGAACGCCGCGCGCGGAATCCCGTCCCGGGGACCGGCGTTGCTCCCGGTATGACGATCCGGCTGTCGGTGCTCGACCGCTCGCACACCCGGCGCGGGGTACCGGCGCCGGAAGCGCTGCGGGAGACCGTGGAGTTCGCCCGCGCGGCCGAGGAGGCCGGTTACCACCGGTTCTGGGTGGCCGAGCACCACAGCGTCCCCGGCATCGCCGGGGCGGCCCCCGCCGTGCTGGCCACCGCGGTGGCGGGCGCGACCTCGCGGATCCGGGTGGGCACCGGCGGGGTGATGCTGCCCAACCACGCACCGCTGGTGGTGGCCGAGCAGTTCGGCGTGCTCGGCTCGCTGTTCCCGGGCCGGATCGACCTGGGCCTGGGCCGTTCGGTCGGCTTCACCAGCGGTATCCGCCGCGCGCTCGGCCGGGGCACCGACGCCGCCGAGGACTACCCGGCGCAGGTGGCCGAGCTGCTCGGCTACTTCACCGGTGCGCAGCGGGTGCACCCCGGGGTGCGCGCCGTCGCGGCGCAGGGGCAGCGCCCGGAGCCGTTCCTGCTGGCCACCGGCTCGGGCGCGGATCACGCCGCCGATCTCGGCCTGCCGGTGGTGGTCGTCGCGGCCCACGGCGAGGAGCGCCTGCTGGAGACGATCCGCCGCTACCGCGCCCGGTTCCGCCCGTCGCCGTGGGCGGATTCCCCGCACGTGGTGCTGGCGCGCTCGATCGCGGTGGCCGACACCGCCGAGCTCGCCGAGGACCTGCTGGTGCCCGAAGCCTGGGCCGGGGTGCACTCCCGCAGGCACGGGGAGTTCCCCCCGCTGGAGCCGCCGGAGGCGATCCGTTCGCTCTCGATGACCGACCGCGAACGGCACCAGTTCGAGCGGGCCCTGCGGGGCCACCTGTTCGGCACCGAACGCGAGGTCGCCCTCGGGCTGGAGGAACTGGTGGAGCGCACCGGGGCCGACGAGGTGCTGGTCACCACCAGCGGGTACGACCAGCGGCAGCGCCGCGACTCCTACCGCAGGCTGGCGGCGCTGGTGGGGTAAGTCGCCGGAAAAACCCGTTGCGGCCGCCTGGCAGGATCAGCGCGTGGGGTTCCTCGAGGCATCAGCGCTGTCGTACCGGCTCGGCGACGGGCGGGAGTTGTTCCGCGACGTGTCGTTCCGCGTCGGCGCGGGGCACGTCGTGGCGCTGGTCGGCGACAACGGCGCGGGGAAGACGACCCTGCTGCGGATCGCCGCAGGCGAGCTGCGCCCGGAATCCGGCGCGGCCACCGGGCAGGGCGGGATCGCGGTGATGCCGCAGTTCATCGGCTCGGTGCGGGACGGCAGCACGGTGCGCGACCTGCTGCTGACCACCGCGTCGCCGGCGCTGCGCCGGACGGCCGCCGAGCTCGACGACGTCGAGCTGCGGTTGATGGACACCGACGACGAGGCCACCCAGCTCCGCTACGCGCAGGCGCTGGCGGACTGGGGCGAGCACGGCGGTTACGAGGCCGAGGTGCTGTGGGACGCGGTGACCACCGAGGCGCTCGGCGTGCCCTACGACCGGGCGAAGTTCCGCGACGTCACCACCCTGTCCGGGGGCGAGCAGAAGCGCCTGGTGCTCGAAGCGCTGTTCCGGGGCACCGCGGGCGTCCTGCTGCTGGACGAGCCGGACAACTACCTCGACGTGCCCGGCAAGCGGTGGCTGGAGGAGCGGCTCGCCGAGACCGGCAAGGCGGTGCTGCTGATCAGCCACGACCGCGAGCTGCTGGCCACCGCCGCGACGCACCTGGTGACGTTGGAGGGCGGCACCGCGTGGGTGCACGGCGGCGGGTTCGGCACCTGGCACGAGGCGCGGCAGGCCCGTCGGGAGCGGCTGGCCGAACTGCGGCGCCGCTGGGACGACAAGCACCAGCAGCTCAAGGAGCTCGTCCGGTCCTTGCAGCGGGCCGCGACGATGAGCGACGAGATGGCCTCCCGGTACCGCGCGGCGCAGACCCGGCTGCGCAAGTTCGAGGAGGCCGGGGCTCCCCCGCCACCGCCCAAGGAGCAGCGGCTCTCCCCCCGGCTGCGCGGCGGCCGGACCGGGGTCCGCGCCATCACCTGCGAGGACCTCGAGCTCAGCGGCCTGATGCGCCCGTTCGACCTGGAGGTGTTCTTCGGCGACCGGGTCTGCGCGCTGGGCTCCAACGGCTCCGGCAAGAGCCACTTCCTGCGGCTGCTCGACGACGCGGACTCGGTGGCCCACACCGGTCGCTGCAAGCTCGGCGCCCGGATCGTGCCCGGCCTGTTCGCGCAGACCCACGACCACCCGGAGTTCGCCGGGCGCACCCTGCTCGACGTGCTGGGCCGCGGCTCGGGCACCCGCGAGGGGAAGGACCGCGGCGCGGCGACGAGCGCGCTGAGCCGCTACGGGCTGGCCGCCTCGGCCGAGCAGCGCTTCGACACCCTCTCCGGCGGTCAGCAGGCCCGGTTCCAGGTGCTGCTGCTGGAGCTCTCCGGCGCGACGCTGCTGCTGCTCGACGAGCCGACCGACAACCTCGACCTCGCCTCCGCCGAGGCGTTGCAGGAAGCGCTCGCCGAGTTCACCGGCACGGTCGTGGCCGTCACCCACGACCGCTGGTTCGCGCGGTCCTTCGACCGCTACCTGGTTTTCCGCTCGGACGGCTCGGTCGTCGAGGCCGACGAACCGGTCTGGGACGAGCGGCGGGTGCAGCGCGCCCGCTGACCACGGCCGCGGGCGGTTGCCGCGGCCCTCGCGAGCGTGATCTGGTGGCCGGGACGGGGTCGGAGCGGAGATCGGGGTGGACGAGGTGCCGGAGGTGTCCGCCGCGGTGTTGCGCGGTCGGCTGCGCGAATGCGACCGGCTGCTCCCGCGTCCGGGCTCGGTGCCGCCGGGTGACCGCCCCGTCGTGCCGTGGGCGGAGTTCTGCGACCCGGCGGGCCCGTGGTTGCGCGGCTGCGCCGAGGAGTGGCAGCGGCGCGGCGGCTTCCGGCACCACCGCGCCGGGTTGGTGCTCGTCGCGTTCCGGTTCGGCTGGCTGGCCTGCTGCGCCACGGTCCCGGAGTACCACTTGGGCGCGCCGGTGCCCGCGCTGAGCGGGCTGCGGGTCGTGGTCGGCCCCGACGGTCGGCTCTCGGCGCTGGTGCCCGGCGACGAACACGTCGCGGCACCGGAACCGGCGTCGTGGTGGCGGAGCGTCGCGGCGGCGTTCCGGCCGCTGGCCGGGGCGCTGCACGCCCTCGGCGGACCGCGACCGGGCAGCCACGAGTACTGGGGGAACCCGGTCGGCGGGCTGGGGACCGTGCTGTGGCGGTTGCAGCGGGCCGGGATGCCGGGCGATGCGCAGGCCACCGCCCGCGCGCTGCGCGCGGCGACCGGGCGGGCCGAGCTGCTCGACCTCGACGCGGACCGGGAGCCGTGGGTGCGCCGCCGCACCTGCTGCCAGTGGTGGCGGCGGGAAGGCGGCGGCTGGTGCGCGGAGTGCGTGCTGTGGGATTCGGCGGCCCGTCAGCGCTGAGCCAGCGCGGCCCGGGTCTGCCGGGCGATCTCCAGGTCCTCGCGGGCCCGCACCACGGCGATGCCGACCGCCGATCCCGCGCCGGTGAGGTCGGCGTCGCCGTCGGCGTCCTCGTTCGCGGTGCGGTCCACCCGCACGTCGAGGAACGCCAGGGCGTCGGCGACCGCCGCGCGGACCTGCGGGGTGTGCTCGCCGACGCCACCGGTGAGCACCAGCACGTCCAGCCCGCCGAGCACCGCGACCATCGCCCCGGCGTGCCGGATCAGGGCGTGCAGGTAGACGCCGTAGGCCAGCGCGGCGTCGGCGTCCCCGGCGCCGCGGGCGGCGAGCACGTCGCGCAGGTCACCGGAGGTGCCGGAGAGCCCGGCCAGCCCGCCCCGGGTGGCCAGCGCCTCGAACACCTCGCCCGGGTTCTGGCCGCGCGAGGTGATCAGCCAGCCGAGCAGGCCCGGGTCGACCGAACCGCTGCGGCTGTTCATCACCAGGCCCTCCTCCGGCGTGAAGCCCATCGTGGTGTCCACGCACCCGCCCGCCCGCACCGCGGCCATCGACGCCCCGGCACCGAGGTGGCAGCTCAGCACCCGGGACTCCGCCGCGCGCCTGCCGGTGAGCTCGCAGCCGCGCGCCACCGCGTGCCCGTGCGACAAGCCGTGGAATCCGTAGCGGCGCAGCGACCACCGCTCGTTCCACTCCCGCGGGACCGCGTAGGTCGCGGCGGCCGGCGGGAGTCCGCTGTGGAACGCGGTGTCCACGCACACCACCGAGGGCAGCTCCGGCACCGCCTCCCGCACCGCGCGCAACCCGGCCAGCGCGCGCGGCTGGTGCAGCGGGGCGAGGTCGGTCAGCGAGGAGAGGTAGTCCACCAGGTCGTCGTCGACGACGGTCGCCCGGGTGATCCGGCCGCCGTGCACGACGCGGTGGCCCACCGCGTCCGCGCCGTGCTCGTCGAGGAACCGGCCGATCGGCGCCGCGCTGCCGTCCCACCGCTGCTCGGTCCGCTCCGCGACCAGGTCGTCACCGTCGAGCAGGGCGAGCTTGAGGCTGCTCGACCCGGCGTTGACCGCGAGCACCCGCATCAGGACCGCCACACCCAGTCGCGCACCTCGGGCAGGTCCTCGCCGTGCGTGGTGACGTAGTGCCGGTGCTCGATCAGCCGCGACTTCAGCGCCTCCCGGGCGTAGGCGGCGCGCGAACCCAGCCGGGGCACCCGGTCGATCACGTCGATGGCCAGGTGGAAGCGGTCGAGCTGGTTGAGCACGCACATGTCGAACGGCGTCGTGGTGGTGCCCTCCTCCTTGTAGCCGCGCACGTGGATGTTGCCGTGGTTGCGCCGCCGGTAGGTCAACCGGTGGATCAGCCACGGATACCCGTGGTAGGCGAAGATCACCGGCCGGTCGAGGGTGAACAGGCTGTCGAACTCCGCGTCGGAGAGCCCGTGCGGGTGCTCCCGCTCGTCCTGCAACCGCATCAGGTCGACCACGTTGACGACCCTGATCCGCAGGTCCGGGAACTCCGCGCGCAACCGCTGCACCGCCGCCAGCGTCTCCATCGTCGGCACGTCGCCCGCGCAGGCCATCACCACGTCCGGCTCGCCGTCCTGGTCGTTGCTGGCCCAGTCCCAGATCCCGATCCCCTTGGTGCAGTGCACGACGGCGGCGTCCACGTCGAGGTACTGCGGCGCGAGGTTCTTGCCCGCCACCACGACGTTGACGTACTGGCGGCTGCGCAGGCAGTGGTCGGTCACCGCGAGCAGCGTGTTGGTGTCCGGCGGCAGGTACACGCGCACCATCTCGGCCTTCTTGTTCACCACGTGGTCGATGAAACCCGGGTCCTGGTGCGAGAAGCCGTTGTGGTCCTGGCGCCACACGTGCGAGGTCAGCAGGTAGTTCAGCGACGCGATGGGCGGTCGCCAGTCCAGCCGGTTGGTCACCTTCAGCCACTTGACGTGCTGGTTGACCATCGAGTCCACCAGGTGCGCGAACGCCTCGTAGCTGGAGAAGAAGCCGTGCCTGCCGGTGAGCAGGTAGCCCTCCAGCCAGCCCTGGCAGGTGTGCTCGGACAGGATCTCCATCACCCGCCCGTCGGGTGCCAGCGCCGCGTCGTCGCCCTCGGCGGTCTCGGCGACCCAGGTGCGCCCGGTGGCCTCCAGGATCGCGCCGAGCCGGTTGGAGTTGTTCTCGTCCGGCGCGAACACCCGGAAGTTGCGCTCCTCGGCGCTGCGCCGCATCACGTCGCGGAGGTAGCCGCCGAGCACCTTGGTCGCCTCGCCCTGGGTGGTGGCCGGCTGCGGCACCGGCACCGCGTAATCCCGGAAGTCCGGCAGCCGCAGGCCGCGCAGCAGCGTCCCGCCGTTGGAGTGCGGGTTGGCGCCCATCCGCCGCTGCCCCACCGGGTTCTGCTCCCGGATGCGCTGCGCCGGTGCACCACCGGACTCGAACAGCGCCTCCGGTCCGTAGCCGCGCAGCCACTCCTCCAGCTCCGCGAGGTGCCCGGGATCCCCGCGCGGATCGCTGATCGGCACCTGGTGCGAACGCCAGGAACCGGCCACCCGCTTGCCGTCCACGGTGTCCGGTCCGGTCCAGCCCTTCGGGGTCCGCAGCACGATCATCGGCCAGCGCGGCCGATCGGTGCGGCCGTCCCGGCGGGCGCGGCGCTGGATCGAGGCGATCTCGTCCAGGCAGCGATCCAGGGTCGCGGCGAACAGGTGGTGCATCGGCACCGGCGCCGAACCGGCGACCACGTGCGGCTCGTAGCCGAAACCGCGCAGCATCGACAGCAGCTCGTCCTCCGGGATCCGGTCGAAGACCGTGGGACTGGCGATCTTGAAGCCGTTGAGGTGCAGGATCGGCAGCACCGCGCCGTCGGTGACCGGGTCGAGGAACTTGGTGGAGTGCCAGCTCGCCGCCAGCGGGCCCGTCTCGGCCTCCCCGTCGCCGACCACGCACGGCACGACCAGGTCCGGGTTGTCGAAGACCGCGCCGAAGGCGTGCGACAGGGAGTAGCCGAGCTCGCCGCCCTCGTGGATCGAGCCGGGCGTCTCGGGCGCGACGTGGCTGGGGATCCCGCCGGGGAAGGAGAACTGGGTGAACAGCCTGCGCAGCCCCTCCTCGTCCTGGGCCACGTCCGGGTAGATCTCGCTGTAGGTGCCTTCCAGCCAGGTCGCGGCGACCACGCCCGGGCCGCCGTGCCCCGGCCCGATCAGGTACATCATGTCCAGGTCGCGGGTCCGGATCGCCCGGTTGAGGTGGGCGTAGACGAAGTTGATCCCCGGCGTGGTGCCCCAGTGCCCGAGCAGCCTCGGCTTGACGTGCTCGGCCCGGAGCGGTTCGCGCAGCAGCGGGTTGTCCATCAGGTAGATCTGGCCGACCGACAGGTAGTTGGCGGCCCGCCACCAGAGGTCGAGCCCGTCGGCCTCCTGCGCGTCCAGGTACTCGGTCGTCTCGGCCATCCGGCTGGCTCCTCAGCTCGACGTCACCCGTTCCAGCGTGGTGGGTGACCGCCGGATCGCAACTCGGCAGCCGCCGGGGCCTGCTTCACCCGACCGGTATCACTCGATCAGTCGAGTCGTTCGACGGTGCTCCCGGCGGCCGAGCGGCGGGCCGCCTCGATCACGTCCAGCCCGGCGACGGCGTCGGCCGGATCGACCGGCGGTGCGGCCCCGTCGCGCAGCGCGGCGACCACACCGCGGTAGAAGGCCGGGTAGTCGCCCGGCAGGCCCGGCACCGGTCGGCTGTCGTCCGGGGTGCCGAGCAGGCCGCGGCGCTCCTCCGGTTCCGCACCCCACTCCGGGCCGCCCGGCACGTCACCGGCGCGCAGCGCGGCCTCCTGCGGGTCGAACCCGTGCTTGGTGAAACCCGCGCGGTCGCCCAGCACCCGCAGCCGGGGACCGTGCTGGGCGGCGAACTTGCCCATCCACAGGTGCGAGCGCACCCCGCTGCGGTGCGACAGGGCCAGGAACGCGTCGTCGTCCACCTCGGCTCCCGGCCGCAGGCAGTCGATCTCGGCGTAGACGGCGGCGACCGGGCCGAACAGGTGCAGCGCCTGGTCGACCAGGTGGCTGCCGAGGTCGTAGAGGACGCCACCGGCCTCCTCCGGGCCGCCGGATTCCCGCCAGCCCGGCTTCGGGCTCGGCACCCACCGCTCGAAGCGCGACTCGAAGCGGTGCACCCGGCCCAGCGCGCCGTCGCGCAGCAGCGCTTCGAGGGTGCGCAGATCGCTGTCCCAGCGGCGGTTCTGGTACACGGTGAGCATCAGCCCGGCCGCCGCCGCCCGGTCGATCAGCGCCCGGCCCGCCGCGGCGGTGGGCGTGAACGGCTTGTCCACCACGACCGGCAGCCCGGCGTCGAGCAGCGCCGCGGTGTGCTCGTGATGCATCCGGTTGGGGCTGGCGACCACGGCGAGGTCCAGGTCCCCGGCCCGCTCCAGCAGTCCGCCCAGGTCGTCGACGACGGTGGCGTCCGGGTGCGCGGCCCGGGCCTGCTCGCGGCGACCGCGGGTCACCACGACGTCCAGCCGCAGGTCGGGGTCCGCCGCGATCAGCGGCGCGTGGAAGTGGGCACCGGCCACGCCGTAGCCGATGAGTCCGACGCGAAGCTCCATCGGTCCATTACAGCAGCCGGCTACGCCGACGCGCGGGGCCGCCGGTCGACCTGCCCCGGGCACACCAGTCCGGTCTCGTAGGCCAGCACGACCAACTGGGTCCGGGAGTTCAGGTGCAGCTTCTGCATCACGTGGTAGAGGTGCGATTTCACGGTCAGCTCGGCCAACCCCAGGTTGCGGGCGATCTCGGCGTTGGAGCCGCCGCGGGCCACCTCCAGCAGCACGTCGAGCTCGCGGTCGGTCAGCGCCGCGAGTTCGCTGCGGGCGTCGCGCACCCCGAGCGAGGCGAAGCGCCGAAGCAACCGCTTGGTGATGCGGGGCGCCAGCAGCGCGTCCCCGGCGGCGACCGTGCGCACCGCCTTGAGCAGCTCCTCCGGGGCGGCGTCCTTGAGCAGGAAGCCGCTGGCCCCGGCGCGCAGCCCGGCGTAGACGTACTCGTCGAGGTCGTGCACGGTCAGCATGACGACGGCGGTGGCGCCGTCGGTCTCGGCGACGATCTCGCGGGCGGCGGCGATGCCGTCCTTGCGCGGCATCCGCACGTCCATCAGCACGACGTCCGGCGGGCGGCGGCGCACCGCGGCCACGGCGGCATCGCCGTCGTCGGCTTCGGCGAGCACGCGCAGATCGGGTTCGGCGGACAGCAGCGCCACCAGTCCGGCGCGGATCGTCGCCTGGTCATCGGCGACGACGACGGTGGTCTCCGCGGAGTGCAACACCGGCCTCCTCATGTCCGTGCGGGCGTCCGCACCCGACCGACGCGCGGCGGCGCCGTCCCGGGGCCCGAACCGAGGGAGCGTGCGGATCAGGCCAGGTCTGGATTTTCCGCGCACGGTAGCACGGCTTCCAAGCGGAATCCGCCCTCCACCGGATGCGCCGTGAAGCTACCGCCGAGCAGCGCGACCCGTTCCCGCAGGCCGATGAGGCCGTGCCCGGAGCGCGGGGCGTCGGCGGGGGCCTCCGGACGGCGGGACGGGTCGACCTCGTCGCTGACCTCGATCCGCAGCGCGGTGCCGCCGTACTCGACCAGCACCCTGGCCCGGCCGGCGCGGGCGTGCTTGAGCACGTTGGTGATCGCCTCCTGCACCACGCGGTAGGCGGTCAGCTCCACGCCGGTGCCGCACTCCCGCGGCGTGCCGCGCCGTTCCAGCCGCCAGCTCACCGCGCCGCCGCGCACCGAGTCGACCAGCTCGTCGAGCTCGGCCAAGCCGGGCGCGGGGTGCAGCTCCGCCCCCTCCGCACCGGTGTTCTCGTCGCCGCGCAGCACGGTGAGCAGGGTGCGCATCTCGGTCAGCGCCGCTCGCGAGGTGCGTTCCAGCTCGGCCATCGTCTCCCGCGCGTGCTCGGGATCGCGGTCCACCAGCGCCCGGGCGACCCCGGCGCGCAGCGCCACCACCGACAGGTTGTGCGAGACGATGTCGTGGAACTCGCGGGCGATCCGGGCGCGTTCGACCACCGCCGCGTCCGCGGCGAGCCGGTCCCGCGCGGTGTCCAGCAGCGCCATCGTGCGTTCGAGCTGGGCGGTGCGCTTGCGCCCCAGCCGCATCGCGCGGCCCCACCCGGCGACCATCACCAGGTTGACCACCGCGCCCACGATCCGCAGCGCCCCGATCCCGGTGGATTCGGCGTAGACCGGCACCTCGGCCACCGGGTACACCATCGCCACGACCGAGGCCGCGACCGCCTGCCGCAGCGAACCGCGCACCGCGACCGAGTAGACGGCGACCAGGATCGCCAGGTTCAGCGCCCCGATCGGCAACCGCAGCAGGGTCAGCGCGGTCGCCACGGCGAGCAGCCCGAACAGCGGGACCCACGGTGCCCGCCTGCGCACCAGGAGCAGCCCGGTGGCGGGCACGCTGACCAGCAGCGGCCACCACTTGCTCGGCCCGGGCGGGGCGAGCAGCGCCAGATCGACCACGTGCAGCGCCGAGAACGCCAGCACGAACGCCGCGTCGCCGAGCACGGCGCGGCGCGCTAGGAACCACCGAAACGGCGTCGCGCGATCGACCATCGACCCTTCCCGTGCCGGGTGCTGCGGGGCCCGGTGGACTGACTTCGGGGGGATCACCGTTCCCCGCAGCACTCGAACCTCCGCCGCCGTCGGCGCGGACGACCGGAGGCGGCACGATCCTGGACCCGCGCGGCCGCCGGTGCATCAGTCGAAAGTGGGACGCACCCGGCCGGTTCAGTAGCCGCGGGCGACCCACTCGTCGAACTGCGGGCGCACCGCGCCGATCGTGGTGCTCTCCCCGTGTCCGGTGTGGACGGTGGTCGCGTCGGGCAGCGGCAGCAGGCGGTCCCGGATGGACGCCACCAGCACGGAGAAGTCCGAATAGGACCGACCGGTGGCCCCGGGCCCGCCCGCGAACAGGGTGTCGCCGGTGAACACCACGCCGCGCTGCGGCGAGTAGAAGCACACCGCCCCCGGCGCGTGGCCCGGGGTGTGCAGGATCTCCAGCTCGGCGTCGCCCACCACCACGAGCTGACCGTCGGCGAGCTCGCCGTCCGGCGCGCGGTCCGGGTGCACCAGGTCCCACAGCACCCGGTCGTCGGGGTGCAGCAGCAGCGGGGCGTGGACCGCGTCGGCCAGCGCGACCGCCGCCCGGACGTGGTCGTCGTGGGCGTGGGTGGCCAGCACCGCCTTGACCGCGCGGTTGCCGACCAGCGCGCGGATCGCCTCGGCGTCGTGCGGCACGTCGATGACGACGCACTCCTGGTCGTCGCCGAAGACCCAGGCGTTGTTGTCGACCTCGAAGGTCTGGCCGTCGAGCGAGAAGGTCCCGGACGTCGTGGTGTGATCGATGCGCGCGGTCATCAGAACACCACCACCGAACGCAGCACCTCGCCGCGGTGCATCTTCGCGAACGCCTCCTCGACCTGGTCCAGCGCGATCTCCTCGGTGACGAACTCCTCCAGCGGCAACCGGCCCTGCTGGTACAGCTCCACCAGCATCGGGAAGTCCCGCTCGGGCAGGCAGTCGCCGTACCAGCTCGACTTGATCGCCCCGCCCCGGCTGAAGACGTCGAGCAGCGGCAGCTCCAGCTCCATCTCCGGGGTCGGCACCCCGACCAGCACCACGGTGCCCGCCAGGTCCCGGGCGTAGAAGGCCTGGGTGAAGGTCTCCGGTCGGCCGACCGCCTCGACCACCAGGTCGGCGCCGACACCGCCGGTGAGCTCCCGGATCCCCTCCACCGTGTCGGACTCGGCGGCGTTGAGGGTGTGGGTGGCGCCGAACCGGCGCGCCCAGTCCAGCTTCACCGGGTCGGTGTCCACCGCGATGATCCGGCGCGCCCCGGCCATGGCCGCCCCGGCGATCGCACCGTCGCCGACCCCGCCGCAGCCGATCACCGCCACGGTGTCGCCCGGGCCGGCACCACCGGTGTTCACCGCGGCGCCGATACCGGCCATCACCCCGCAGCCGAGCAGACCGGCCACCGCGGGGCGCGCGGCCGGGTCGACCTTGGTGCACTGCCCGGCGTGCACCAGGGTCTTCTCCGCGAAGGCGCCGATGCCCAGCGCCGGCGACAGCGGCGTGCCGTCGGTGAGCGTCATCGGCTGCGCCGCGTTGTGGGTGTCGAAGCAGTACTGCGGCCGGCCGCGCTTGCAGGCCCGGCAGACCCCGCACACCGCGCGCCAGTTGAGGACCACGAAATCGCCGGGCGCGACGTCGACGACCCCGTCGCCGACCTGCTCCACCACGCCCGCCGCCTCGTGCCCGAGCAGGAACGGGTAGTCGTCGCTGATCCCGCCCTCCCGGTAGTGCAGGTCGGTGTGGCAGACACCGCACGCCTGCACCCGGACGACGGCCTCACCGGGACCGGGATCCGGAACCCGGATCGTGACCACCTTGACCGGTTCACCACGACCGGTCGCGACCACCGCGCGAACGTCGGACACGAGCACCTCCTAGGCCTTCCGGGGGATCAGCCTCCCCCATCGTCGTATGCGCGGCACCGCATCAGCAAGGGGCGGCCCGATCGGGCGGATCGGACACGAAGAGTCATCCGACGACTACTGTACGATTTCCGCAGGACGAGGAGGGGCCATGGTCAACGCGCAGGATCCGACCACCAGCCCGTGGTGCGCCGAGCGCGCACCCGCGACGGCCCCCGCCGACGGCCCGCCGCCCCGGCCGATGGACATCGAGCGGCCTGCCGCGGCCCGGCTCCACGACGCCTTCCTCGGCGGCAGCCACAACCTCGGCGTCGACCGGGAGTTCGCCGAGCGGCTGGCGGGCGACCTGCCCGGGATCGGCGAGCTGTTCCAGGTCGACCGCGGTTTCCTGCGCCGCGCCGTGGAGCACCTGCTGGCCCTGGGCATCCGCCAGTTCCTGGACCTGGGCTCGGGCATCCCGACCATCGGCCACGTGCACGAGGTCGCCCGGCGGCGGACCGCCGACCTCCGGGTGCTCTACGTCGACAACGAGCCGCTGACCGTCGCGCACAGCAGCGCGCTGCTGGCCGACGAGCCGCACGCGGCGATCATCGAAGCCGACTGCCGCGCCCCCAAGTCGGTCCTGTGCTCCCCCGCGGCGGAGGAGCTGCTGGACCTGGACCGGCCGCTGGGCCTGCTGATGACCTCGGTGCTGCACTTCGTGCCCGACGCCGACGATCCGCGCGGGCTGGCCGCCGAGTACCGGGACGCCCTCGCCCCCGGCAGCCACCTGGTGCTCGCCCACCTGGCCGACGACGTCCAGCCCGAGGTCGCGGCGGTGCTGCGGCGCGAGTACGCCGGCACCGCGGACCCGCTGCACCCGCGCGGCACCGGCTGGATCGAGGAGCTGTTCGGCGACTTCGAGGTGCTGGCGCCGGGGGCGGTACCGCTGGCCGACTGGCGACCGGACCCCGAGCAGGTCGGGCTGGCCCGGCGCTACCGCCTGATGCACGGCGGGGTGGCCCGCAAGCCGTGAGCTCTGGCTCACCGGGCCGGAATCCGCTCAGGGGCCCCGGCCGCAGCGCGGTGGCACGCGACCGGCTCCGCCGCGCGGATCGTCGGCGGGAGCGGTCCTCACGCGTCGGCCGAGCGGGGGCTCCGGATGAACAGCAGGAGCACCCCGGCGACGACCGCGGCGCTCCCGGCGGCCAGCCAGGCCCCGGCCAGCCCGGCGTGCTCGGCGAGCAGCCCGAACAGCAGCGGCCCGGAGCTGCCGCCGAAGTAGATCCCGGTCTGGGTGAACGACGTGGCGCTGGCGACCCGGTCCGGGGCGATCTTGGCGACGGCGAAGTTGAGCAGCCCGGGCCAGGCCCAGCCGGCGCCGAACGCGACGGCCACGCCGATCAGGAAGGCCGCGGGCGCGGGCACCGCCATCAGCCCGTAGCCCACCGCCCCGACGAGCAGCATCCCGGTGATGACGCGGACGAGGTTCGGGTTCCGTCGATCGGCCAGCACGCCGGCCGACAACCGGACCAGCAGCCCGGCGGCCGACCCGACCGAGAGCACCAGCCCGGCCGCCGACGGGCTGAACCCGACCTCCACCGCCGTGGTGGTGACGAACGCGCCCAGCGCGTTGGCCGCGGCGGACCCGAGCCCGCCGGAGATGGCCAGCAGCAGCAGCGCGCCGCGCGGCGCGCTGCCCCGGCCCGAGGCGGCCGCACCCGGCCGGGAACGCTCGGCGGTGGGCAGCAGCGGGACCGCGAAGGCGGCGCCCAGCCCGATGATCCCGGCGAAGACGAAGACCCACCGCCAGCCGATGGTCAGCGCGACGGCGGGCACGGCGACCCCGGCCAGCAGCGTGGCCACCGGGATCGCGGACTGCTTCACCCCGAAGCCCATGCCCCGGCGGTGCACCGGAACGCCCTGCGCGATGAGCAGGTTCGACGCGGGCTGCCCCAACGAGTTCGGCAGTCCGGCCAGCCACAGCAGGCCGAGCAGCCAGGCGGCGTCCCCGGCCGCGGCCATGCCGAACAGGCAGAGCGCGCTGCCGGAGGCGGCCAGCCGCATCCCGAGCCGGGCGCCGATGCGCTCGACCACCCAGCCCATCATCCGGGAGGCGATGGCGGCGACGCCGAAGAACCCGGCGGCGGCGAGCCCGAGCAGCGCCGCGCTGAAGCCCATGTCGCGCTGGAGCTGCACGCCGAGCCCGCCCACCAGGAAGACCGGGAAGACGCCGACCGTGACCACGGCGGCGACCGAGGCGAGCACCCGGGGCACGCCGACGGCGGCCGGAGGAGCGGCGATCCCCGCTGCGGGCATCGGCGTACCTCCATCGTCGGCGGCGCGGTGGGTCATGACCAGGCTGCGCAGCGCGGTGGTTTTTAGCAACGCTAACGTGACGCACGACTCCGCGCAGGCCCGCACGACGCCCGAAATGCCGGTTGACTCCGGCGGTCCGGCCGCGCGAAAGTGCTAAACCGTTGTCGATCGACCGCAGGAGGACATCGGTGACCGTGGCGCCGGGAGCCGGACTCCCCTCCACCCTCATCCCCGACCTGGTGCTGCTCGACGCGGTGGAGCTGTCCTGGTCGATCCGCAGGCGCGAGGTCTCGTGCGTCGAGGTGATGCGCGCCTACCTCGACCACATCGACCGGTTCAACCCGCAGGTCAACGCGATCGTCTCGCGCGCCGAGGAGGGCGACCTGCTCGCGCAGGCCCGGGAACGCGACGCGCAGCTCGACCGGGGCGAGCCGGTCGGCTGGATGCACGGTTTCCCGATCGCGGTGAAGGACCTCTCCGACGCGGCGGGCTTCCCCACCACCAAGGGCTCACCGCTGCTGGCCGAGCACCGCGCCGAGGCCGACGAACGGCACGTGCGGCGGATGCGGGACGCGGGCGCGATCGTCGTCGGCAAGACCAACGTGCCCGAGTTCGGGCTCGGCTCGCACACGTTCAACCCGGTCTTCGGCACCACCACCAATCCCTACGACCCGTCCCGCAGCGCCGGGGGCAGCAGCGGCGGGGCCGCCGCCGCGCTGGCGATGCGGATGCTCCCGGTGGCCGACGGCAGCGACTTCATGGGGTCGCTGCGCAACCCCGCCGGCTGGAACAACGTCGTCTCGCTGCGGCCGGGCTTCGGCCGGGTGCCCGCCGAAGGCTTCCTCAGCGAACCCTCGGTGCCCGGCCCGATGGGCCGCACGGTGCGCGACATCGCGATGCTGCTGTCCACGATGGCCGGTCCGGACCCGCGCGCGCCGCTGAGCATCGAGCAGGACCCGGAGCGGTTCACCGGCGACCTCAAGCACGACTTCACCGGCGCCCGGATCGGCTGGATCGGCGACTTCGGCGGCTACCTGCCGTTCGACCCGGGCGTGCTGGAGCTGTGCTCGACGGCCTCCGAGGCGTTGCGCGAGATCGGCTGCACCGTCGAGCCGGTGCGCACCCGGCTGCCCACCGAGCAGATGTGGGAGACCTTCCTGCTGTGGCGGCGGTGGCGCACCGGCCCGAACCTCGCCGCCGCGCACGCCGACCCGGCCACCCGGGCGCTGCTCAAGCCCGAAGCCGTCTACGAGGTCGAGGGCTACCTGGAGCTCACCGTCGACGACATCACCCGCGCGCTGGACGGCCGGGACCGCTGGTACGCGGCGGTGTCCGCGCTGTTCGACGACTACGACTACCTGCTCGCGCCCAGCGCGCAGGTCTTCCCCTTCGATGCGGGGCTGCGCTGGCCGAACCGGGTCGGCGGCCGGGAGATGGACACCTACCACCGGTGGATGGAGACCGTCGCGCCGTGGACGCTGTCCGGGCACCCGGTGGCCACCGTGCCCGTCGGGTTCGGCGCCGACGACCTGCCGATGGGGGTGCAGCTCATCGGCCCCAACCACGCCGAGTGGCCGCTGCTGAAGCTCGCCTGCGCCTACGAGGCGGTCACCGACTGGGTGCACCGGGTGCTGCCACCCGCGCTGCGCTGACCGGGGCGGGGCTGACCGGAGCGGGCGGGGCGCCGGGGGTTCCGCCGCCCCGCGGGGGCGTTCAGCCGCGGAACGCCGGGATGCCGGTCAGCGCCTGGCCGATGGTCAGCGCGTGCATCTCGCCGGTGCCCTCGTAGGTCAGCACCGACTCCAGGTTCGTCATGTGCCGGATCACCGGGTACTCCAGCGAGATCCCGTTCGCCCCGAGGACGGTCCGCGCGCTGCGCGCCACCTCCAGCGCGCCGCGCACGTTGTCCAGCTTGCCGAAGCTCACCTGCTGCGGGCTGAGCTGCCCGGCGTCCTTGCGCTTGCCCAGGTGCAGCGCGAGCAGCCGACCGTTCTGCACCCGCACCGCCATGTCGGCCAGCTTGCTCTGGGTGAGCTGGAAACCGGCGATCGGGCGGCCGAACTGCTCGCGGGTGGTGGCGTAGTCCAGGGCGGCCTCCAGGCACGCCCGCCCGGCCCCCGCCGCGCCCCACACGATGCCGTAGCGCGCCTCGTTGAGGCAGCTCAGCGGACCGCGCAGCCCGGTCACCTCGGGCAGCACCGCCGCCGCGGGCAGCCGCACGTCGTCGAGCACCAGCTCGCTGGTCACCGAGGCGCGCAGCGACAGCTTCTGCTTGATCTCCGGCGCGGCGAAGCCCGGCGCGTCGGTCGGCACGACGAACCCGCGCACGCCCTCGTCGGTCTGCGCCCACACCACGGCGACCGAGGCGATGCTGCCGTTGGTGATCCACATCTTGCGGCCGTTGAGCACCCAGTCGGTGCCGTCCCGGCGCGCCGTGGTGCGCATCGAGGCGGGGTCGGACCCGTGGTCGGGTTCGGTGAGGCCGAAGCAGCCGATCGCCTCGCCCGCCGCCATCCGGGGCAGCCACTCCTGCTTGTGCTCCTCGGAGCCCCACCGCCAGATCGCGAACATCGCCAGCGAGCCCTGCACCGACACCAGCGAGCGCAGCCCGGAGTCGCACGCCTCCAGCTCCTCGCACGCGATGCCGTAGTCCACGGCGGACATCCCCGCGCAGCCGTAGCCCTCCAGGTGCATCCCCAGGACGCCGAGCTTGCCCAGCTCGCGGGCCAGCTCGCGGGCCCCCGGGAGTTCCCCGCGCTCGTACCACTCGCCGACGTGCGGCAGCACGTGGTCGCGGCACAGCGCGCGCACGCTGTCCCGGATGGCGAGCTGCTCGGTGCTGAACTCGGTGTCGATGCCCAGCGGGTCGCGCGGGTCGAAGGCGGGACGGGACGAGCTCATGACGGGATCCTCCTGGAGGCGGTCGGCGGCAGGGGTGCGGACTCGGTGTCGGACAGCCAGGCGAGGACCTCGTCGGTGTGCTCGCCGAGGCGGGGCGGCGCAGTGGCGGCGGCGCTGCCGGTGGCGGAGAAGTCGATCGGCATCCGCGCCTGGGCCACCCCGCCGTCGCCCGGATCGACCGTCGGCCGCAGCCCGAGCGATTCGGCGTAGTCCACCGCGCGGGAGAGGTCGTTGACCTGTCCGCAGGCGATCCCGATGCGCTGCAACCGCTCCTGCCAGTCGACCGCGGTGCGCGCCCCGAGCACGTTCTCCAGGTGCCGCACCAGCTCCTCGCGGTGGGCGACGCGCTCGGCGTTCGTGGCGAAGCGCGGATCCTCGGCCATGCCGACCAGGCCCAGGGCCTCGGTGAGCCTGCGGAACTGGGCGTCGTTGCCGACCGCGACGGCGAGGAAGGCGTCCTCGCAGCGCAACGTCTCGTACGGCGCGATGCTGGGGTGCCGGTTGGCCATCCGCTGCGGGGCGGCGCCGGTCGACTGCAGCGCGCTCATCTGGTTCACCAGCGAGGACAGCAGGCTGGACAGCAGGTTCACCTCCACGTGCTGCCCCGTCCCGGTGCGGTCCCGGTGGCGCAGCGCGGCCATGATGCCCAGCGCCGCGTCCTTGCCGGTGAGCACGTCCACGACCGCGACGCCGACCTTGGTCGGCGGGCCGTCCGGATCACCGGTGATGCTCATCAGACCGCCGAGCGCCTGCACCACGAAGTCGTAGCCGGGCAGGTGCGCACCGCCCTCGCCGCCGAAACCGGAGATCGAGGCGTAGACCAGGCCCGGGTTGAGCTCGGCAGCGCTGTCGAAGTCGAGCCCGTAGCGGGCCAGCGCCCCCGGCCGGAAGTTCTCCACCAGCACGTCGGCCCGCCGCACCAGGTCCCGCGCGGCGCGCTGCCCGTCCGGGTCGGCCAGGTCGAGCACGATGCTGCGCTTGCTGCGGTTGACCGATTCGAAGTAAGCCGAGCTGTGCTCGGTCCACGGCGGACCCCACGAGCGGGTGTCGTCACCGCTGTCCGGCCGCTCCACCTTGACGACCGTGGCGCCGAGATCGGCCAGCAGCATGGTCGCGTAGGGGCCGGCGAGCACCCGGCTGAAATCGGCGACGACCACGCCCTCCAGCGGGAGCGGGTCCGGTCCGGCGACGTCTGCGCACACCTCGCGAGCACCTTCCTCCAGCGGAGTTCCGCGAATCGCGTCACGGCGGAATTGGATTCAATATACAGTCGCGGGACCGACGGTCAAGCCCTTCTGGAGGCCCGGCATGCGCCCACCCACCACGCAGGAGTTCGTGCTCGGGGAGCTCCGCAAGGCGATCGTGTCCGGCGAGCTCGCGCCCGGCCAGCCGGTGCGGCAGGACGGCATCGCGCAACGGCTCGGGGTCAGCCGGGTGCCGCTGCGCGAGGCGCTCAAGACGCTGGAGGCCGAAGGCCAGGTCGTCTACCGCCCGCACCGCGGCTACTCGGTCGCCGAGCTGTCGCTGAGCGACCTGCTCGAGGTCTACCGGATGCGCGAGCTGCTGGAATCCGAGGCCGCGGCGGTGGCCACCGAGCGCTTCGGCGAGTCCGACCTGGCGCGGATCGCCGACGCGCGCGACGACGTGGAGCGCGCCGCGGGCAGCGGCGACCTGGTGGCCATGATCGCGGCGAACCGGCGGTTCCACTTCGCGCTGCTCGAACCCGCCGGGCTACCGCGGTTGCTGCGCGTGGTCCGCACGCTGTGGGACGCCACCGACGCCTACCGCGCGGTGTACTACAACTCGGACGCGAACCGGCGCCGGGTGCGCGCCGAGCACGACGCGATCGTCACCGCCGCCGCCGAGCGCGACGCACCGACCCTGGTCCGGCTGCTCGACGAGCACCGCGGGCACGCCGTGGCGGCGCTGCGCGGCACCATCACCGAGCGCTGAGCGGCCGCCGCGCCCGGCCGGGCGGGGGCACTGCGCGGTCGGCGCCCCCGCCCCGGTCGATCAGGAGTAGTCGTAGAAGCCCTTGCCGGACTTCTTGCCCTTCAGGCCGGCGTCGACCATCCGCCGCAGCAGCGGCGGGGCGGCGTGGTGCGCTTCGCCGTACTCGGCGTACATCGAGTCGGCGATGGCCGCGAGGGTGTCCAGGCCGACGAGGTCGGCGAGCCGCAGCGGACCCATCGGGTGCGCGCAGCCGAGCACCATCCCGTCGTCGATGTCCTCCGCGGTGGCGAACCCGCCCTCGTACATCCGGACCGCGGAGAGCAGGTACGGCACCAGGAGCGCGTTGACGACGAAGCCGGAGCGGTCCTGGGCCCGGATGGTCTGCTTGCCGAGCTGCTCGGTCGCGAACCGCTCGGCGCGGGCGAGGGTCTGCTCACCGGTGAGCAGCGAGGGCACCAGCTCGACCAGCTTGAGCACCGGGACCGGGTTGAAGAAGTGCACGCCGAGCACCTGCGCCGGTCGCTTGGTGGCACCGGCGAGCTTGGCGATCGGGATGGACGAGGTGTTCGAGGCCAGGATCGCCTCCGGATCGGCGACCACCTCGTCGAGCCGGGTGAACAGGTCGACCTTGAGCTTCTCGTCCTCGGCGATCGCCTCCACCACGAGCTGCCGGTCGTCGAGGTCGGCGAGGTCGGTGCTGAACAGCAGCCGGGACTGCGCCGCGTCCCGGTCGGCCTCGGTGATCTTGCCGGACTGCACCGCGCGGTTGAGCGACTTCCACAGCCGGGACCGACCGGCCCGGGCGGCCTCGTCGTCGACCTCGCAGACGATCACGTCCAGCCCGGCCCGGGCTCCGACCTCGGCGATGCCGCCACCCATCAGTCCGCCGCCGACCACGCCCAGGCGCTCGATCTCCGTCACGACACCGGTCCTTCCGTCGCTGTGCTGCCGTGGCCGCGATCATGCCAGCACCACCGCCCCGACGACGCCGGGCAGTGCGCCACACCACCGGTCGTGCCGCTCACCCACCGCGGCGGTCCGCGCGCCGGAACCGGGCCGCGCTGTTCTGAAATGAATTCTGCCCCGCGCGCCGGGCGCCCGACCGGGGCGGATACCGTCCGCGGAGGACGTCTCGAAGGAGGAGCCAAGGTGAAGCTGGACGGCAAGGCGGTCATCGTCACCGGAGGAGCGGGCGGCATCGGGCGCGGGATCTCCACCGCGTGCGCGGCGGAAGGCGCCGGGGTGCTCATCGTCGACCTCGACCAGGAGGCCGGGGACGCGGCCGTCCGGGAGATCACCGAGGCCGTGCCCGGTGCGCGGGTCGCCTTCCTGGCCGCCGACATCGGCGCCGCCGGGACGGCCGAGGCGGTGCGGGACGCCGCGGTGGCGGAGTTCGGCCGGATCGACGTGCTGGTGAACAACGCGCACGCCTCGCGCCAGGCCCCGCTCCTGGAGCACACCGACGAGATGTTCGAGCTGTCGTTCGGCACCGGCTTCTTCGCCACCTACCGGCTGATGCGCGCCTGCCACGCCCACCTGGCCGAGCGCGGCGGCAGCATCGTCAACTTCGCCTCGGGCGCCGGGTTGAACGGGCAGCCCAACCAGGCCTCCTACGCCGCGGCCAAGGAGGCGATCCGGGGGCTGAGCCGGGTCGCCGCGCACGAGTGGGCGCGCGACGGCATCCGGGTCAACCTCGTCTCCCCGATCGCCCGCACGGCCGGGGTCGAGGCCTGGTCGAAGACGCACGCCGAGCAGTACGAGCGGATGCTCGGCACGATCCCGCTGGGCCGGCTGGGCGACCCGCGGGAGGACATCGCACCGGTCGTGGTCTTCCTGGCCTGCGACGACAGCCGCTACATGACGGGGCAGACGCTGATGGCCGACGGCGGCACCGTCATGCTCCGCTGAGTTCCCGCTCGCGGCGAGGCGCCTCAGGCGGGCGGGTTGGCGCAGCTCGGGTTGAGCAGCTTCTGCACCTCGGCGGTGTCCAGGTTCTCCTTCGTGATCAGCATCGAGCCGGTGTCGGTGGGCGGCGGCGGGGCGGGGTCGCCGGTGATCTCGCCGATCGCCGCCGTGACGGCGAAATAGCCCATCTTGAAGGGGTTCTGCGCGATGAGGCCGGTGATCACGCCCTCGCGCAGCGACTGGATCTGGCCCTCCGAGGTGTCCCACCCGATGATCTTGACCTGGCCCGCCTTGCCCGCCTGCCGCACGGCTTCGGCGGCACCGAGCACGCTCGGCTCGTTGGCCGCGTAGATCCCGTTGAGGTCGGGGTTGGCGGTGAGGATGTCCTGGGTCACCTGGAGCGCCGTGTTGTAGTCGCTCTCGCTGGACTGCTCGGCCACCAGCTCGAGCCCGGGGTTGGCGGCCAGCCCGCGCCGGAAGCCCTCGGCGCGGGTCTCGTTGGTGCTGGTGCCGGGCTGGAACTCGATGAACGCCACCTTGCCCCGGCCGCCGAGCTGGTCGGCGAGGAGCTGCGTGCCCATCTGGGCGGCGGCCACGTTGTTCGTCGCGTACACCGGGACGTCCGGCGGCTGCGGCTCGGTACCGGAGTCCATGTTGACCACGGTGGTGCCCTGCCCCTGCGCGGTGCGGGTGATCTGGGACAGAGCCTTGGCGTCGGTGGCGGCGTAGACGAGGCCCTGCACGCCGCCCTGGGCGAGCATGTCCTGCAGCAGGCTCTGCTGCCCGCTCACGTCGCTCTCGGAACTCACCCCGTCCCAGTGGATCTGCACGTTGGGCACCTTGGAACCGGCGCACTCGGCGCCGACCCGCACCTGCTCCCAGAAGTCGAAGCCGATCGCCTTGGGCACCACGACGATCTTCACCGGCCCGCCGGCTTCCACGTCGCCACCGCTCTGCTGGCGAACCTCGACGCTGCACCCGGCGGCCAGGACCGCCGACAGCACCGCGCACGTCACGCCCAGAACCCTCTTCATCGCCGAGCTCCCTTGCTCGCTACCCGACGTCGCCGCCGAGCTTGCGCCGCTGGTAGCGGTCCCACCAGACCGCCAGCCAGATGATCACGCCGATCAGCACGTTCTGGTAGAAGGTGCCGATGTTGAGCTGCACCGCCCCGTTGCGGATCACCGCGACGAGGAAGGCGCCGATCAGCGAGCCCCAGACGGTGCCGCGACCGCCGAACAGGCTCGCGCCGCCGATGACCACGGCGGCGATCACGTCCAGCTCCAGCCCTTCGCCGAAGTTGGGCTGTCCCGAGTTGATCCGCGAGGCGGCGATCATGCCGCCCAGCCCGGCCAGCGCACCGGAGAGCACGTACACCCAGGTCAGGTGGCTGCGTACCGGGACACCGGACAACCGGGCGGCCTCCATGTTGGAGCCCATCACGTAGGCGTAGCGCCCGAGTCGGGTCCGGGTGAGCACCAGGTGCCCGAGCACCGCGACGACAGCGATCATCAGCACCGGGATCGGCAGCACGCCGATCACGCCCTGGCCGAGCAGCCGGAACGAGTCGGGCGCGCCGAACACCGCGACCGCGCCGGTGATGATCAGCACCAAGCCGCGCCCGACGCTGAGCATCCCGAGCGTGGCGATGAACGGCGGCAGCCCCACCACCGACACCAGCAGGCCGTTGACGAGTCCCGCGAGCGCCCCGATCGCGATGCCGCCCAGGATGCCCAGCAGCGGGTTGACCCCGAAACCGGCCATCAGCATCACGCCGACCACACCGGACAGCGCGGCCACCGAACCCACCGACAGGTCGATGCCGCCGGTGATGATCACCAGCGTCACGCCGACCGCCATCACCGCGTTCACCGACGTCTGCGAGCCGAGGTTGAACAGGTTGTCGGCCGTCAGGAAGGACGGCGCGACGATGGACAGCGCGATGAAGACGACGATCAGCGCGCCCGCGGCGGCGACCTGCGACACCGCCCCGGAGAACCGGTCGGCC
This sequence comes from Saccharopolyspora cebuensis, assembly GCF_039542665.1. Taxonomy (NCBI): domain Bacteria; kingdom Bacillati; phylum Actinomycetota; class Actinomycetes; order Pseudonocardiales; family Pseudonocardiaceae; genus Saccharopolyspora; species Saccharopolyspora cebuensis. Next base: position 46,968 of record NZ_BAABII010000020.1, on the reverse strand, counting down.
AGCCCGCCGAGCGGTCCGCGCTCCCGCGTGGACGATCCGTCCGTCTGCTGTTCGGTCATGGGGTGCCCTTCGCTCCGGTCGCGAGCGCGACGACGCGTTCCTCGGAGAACTCCGCACGCTCCACTTCACCGGTGATCCGGCCGGCGCGCATGACGAGGATCCGATCGCACATGTTCAGCAGTTCGGGCAAGTAGCTGGAGATGAACACGACCGCCTTGCCCTTGGCGGCCAGCGCGTCCATCTGCTGGAACATCTCCGACTTCGCGCCGACGTCCATCCCCCGGCCGGGTTCGTCGAAGAACAGCACCTCGGCGCCGGTCTCCAGCCAGCGCGCCAGGACCACCTTCTGCTGGTTGCCGCCGGAGAGCATCCGCACCGGGCGCCCCACCCACGGCACCCGGATGCGCAGCGCCTCGCGCTCGCGCTCGGCGATCGAACGCTCCGCGCCGAGACTGATCAACCCGGCCTTCATCGGCAGCTTCGCCATCGTGATGTTCTTGTCCACGCCGAGCTGCATGGCCAGCCCGTCGGACTTGCGGGCCTCGGTCAGGTAGCCGATCCCGGCGGCGATCGCGTCGGCCGGACCGCGGATGCGCAGCGGGGCGCCGTCCAGCGCGACGGTCCCCGACTCGGGCACCTCCGCGCCGAACACCGCCCGGGCCAGTTCCGTCCGGCCCGCGCCGACCAGCCCGGCGAGGCCGAGGATCTCCCCGGCCCGGACCTCGAACGAGACGTCGCGGACCGCCTCGCCCCGGGTCAGCCCGGTCACCTCCAGCCGGGCCGGACCGGCTTCGCGGAAGCTCCTCGGGTACAGGTTCTCCACGTCGCGGCCGACCATGAGCTGCACGAGCTGCGCCTCGTCGAGCTCGGCGGTCGGCCGGGTGGCCACCACCGCGCCGTCGCGCATCACCGTCACCCGGTCGCCGATCTCGAAGATCTCGTCGAGCCGGTGGGAGATGTAGAGGACGGCGATGCCGTCGGCGGTGAGCTCGCGGATGATCCGGTAGAGCTCCTCGGTCTCGCGCTCGGTGAGGCTGGCGGTCGGCTCGTCCAGGATCAGCACCTTCGCGCGCACCGCGAGGGCCTTGGCCAGCTCGACGCGCTGCTGCTCGGCCGTGGACAACCGGGACACCCGGCAGGTCGGGTCGATCCGCAGCCCGACCCGGGCGAGCAGGTCCTTGGCCCCGCGGCGCTCCGCCGACCGGGCGATCCAGCCGGCCCGCCCCGGTTCGTCCCCCACGAACAGGTTCTCGGCCACCGACAGGTCCGGGGCCAGCGCGAACTCCTGGTGCACCATCGACACGCCGAGCCGCCGCGCGGTGCCGGGCCCCTGGAAGGCGACCGGCGCACCGTCCAGCTCGATGGTGCCGGTGCTGGGTTCCTCCACCTGGGCGATCAGCTTCATCAGGGTCGACTTGCCCGCGCCGTTCTCCCCGGCGAACACGTGCACCTCGCCCGGCGGCACGGCCAGCGTGACGTCCGAGACGGCGACCACGCCGGGAAAGCGCTTGCTCACACCGTTGAGCGCCACCGCGGCCCGCGGCGGTGCGGACGACTCCATTGCCGTCACGACGCGGCTCCCCTCGATCGTCGAGATCGTTGCTGTCAGCTCGCGGTGCGCCGGATCATACATAGCTCCACCACCCCTCGAAAGGGTTGCGACGAAGCGAAGTATTCGATTACCGACGCCACCGGACAAGTCCAACCCCGCGCCCCGGCACCGCGCAAATTGCCGTGGCTTCCACCACCGCGCCGACGGCGGTCCGTAAGCTCGCAACGGAGGCACCGGACGGACCGGAGGAGTGAGCACGTGCAGCCGCTGCTGGCCAGCGACCCCAACCGCGTCGGTGACTACCGGCTGCTGGCCCGGCTCGGGCGCGGCGCGATGGGCGGGGTCTACCTCGGCCGGTCCCGCGGCGGCCGCGTGGTCGCGGTCAAGGTCGTGCGCCCGGACCTGGCCGAGGACCCCGAGTTCCGCGAGCGGTTCCGCCGCGAGGCCGACATGGCCGGCTCGGTGGGCGGGTTCTGGACCGCCGCGGTCGTCGGTGCCGACCCGGACGCCGATCAGCCGTGGCTGGCCACCGAGTACGTCCCCGGCCCCACCCTGCACCAGGCGGTCTCCGACCACGGCGCGCTGCCGGAGGAGACCGTCCGCGGGCTCGCCGCCGGCCTCGCCGAGGCGCTGGTGGCCATCCACCGAGCCGGTCTGGTGCACCGCGACCTCAAACCGGCCAACGTGCTGCTCGGGCCGGACGGGCCGCGGGTGATCGACTTCGGCATCTCGCGGGCGATGACCGGCAACGCGCTGACCGCGACCGGCATGTTCCTCGGCACCCCGGGCTACTTCTCCCCGGAGCAGACCTCGGGCGGGGAAATCGCCCAGTCCAGCGACGTCTTCTCGCTCGGCGCGGTGCTCGTGTTCGCCGCGACGGCGAGCGGTCCGTTCGGCAACGACAACACGGCCGCCATGCTCTACCGGGTCGTGCACTCCGAGCCGGACCTGGCCGCGGTGCCCGACCGGCTGCGCCCGCTGCTGGCCGACTGCCTGGCCAAGGACCCCACCGCTCGCCCGCGACCCGAGCAGCTGCTGGACCGGATCGGCGAGACCAGCCCGCAGGGCGCCCACTGGCTGCCCCCGGTGATCAACCAGGTGATCCAGCAGCACGCCACCGAGCTGCAGCAGACCACCAGCGCCGCGCCGCCGGACACCGCACCGCCGCAGCCCGGCTCGGGCACGCGCGCCTACACCCAGGCGGGCGCGGCACCGCCGCAGCCCGGCTCGGGGACCCGCTCCTACACCCAGGCGGGCGCGGCACCGGTCGCGGCGGGCGCGGTGGCCGAACCGGCTCCGCCCCGGCCGAAATCGCACGGCGACTGGGCGGCCCCGAAACCACCGGCACCGAAGGCCCCCGCCCCGAAGGAACCGAAGGCCCCGGAACCACCGGCGCCGAAGTCCGCGGCACCGGCCCGCTCCGGCGAGGTCGCGCGGCGCGACCCGATCGTCCCCGCCGCCCCCAGGCACACCGCCCCGGCGAAGATCGCCGCGCGGGTCCGCGACGACGTGCCGGGCCCGGTGTTCGTCACGGCGGGCAAGGTGGCGGCCTTCCTCTGGATCCTCTGCTGCGTGCTCGTGGTCGCGGGCCTGAACGCGCTGGCCGCCCAGGTCTCCGTACTACCGAACGACCTGGACACCATCGCGTTCCAGGTCGGCTCCCTGCTGCTGGTGGTGAGCGCGGCGTGGTCGGCCGTGCGGCTGCTGGTGCCCAAGCTGAAGCTGAAGATCAACCCCGACGGGTTGCGGATCTCCCGACTCGGGCTGCACCGGGAGATCCCGTGGAGCCAGGTGCGGCGGGTCGGCGTCGTCGGTCGCGGCAGCGCCCAGTACGTCGCGGTGTGGCCGGTGGAGGGGGCGGCCAAGCCGAGCACCCGGCCCTGGCACCTGGTCCGGTCCTACCACGGCGGCTACCGGGTTTACCCGATCGGGGACACCGGGGGTTGGTGGCGGCGGCGCCAGGAGATCCGGCGGGTGCGGTCGGCGTTGCAGGACCACGCCCCCGCGCTCTACGACTCCCGGCTGAGCTGACCGCCGACGCCTGGGCTCAGCCCACCGCGGGGAGCAGGCAGACCGGGCTGGGCACCGGCTCCGGGCGGCCCAGCGGGGTCAGCCGGCCGTCCTCGGCCAGCGCGAAGGGCTGCACGGCGTCGCTGTCCTGACCACCCGCGAACAGCACGTCGCCCGCCGGGGACAGCGCGATGTGCCGGGGCGCGGCGACCCCGGCGGAGACGATCTCGACCAGCCGGAACTCGCCGTCGGCGGAGTCCAGGCTGAACACCGCGAGGCTGTCGTGGCCCCGGTTGGAGGCGATCGCGAACCGCCCGTCCGGGGTGATGACGAGTTCCGCCGCGAGGTTCGGCTTGCCGTACCCGGGCGGCAGCGTGGACAGGCTCTGCTCGGTGCGCAGCGCGCCGGTCGAGCCGTCGTAGCCGAACTCGGTGACCGACGACTCCAGCTCGCTGATCAGGTAGGCCCGCTCCCCGTCCGGGTGAAAGGCCAGGTGCCTGGGCCCCGCGCCCGGGCGGGTGCGCACCTGCTCGCGCGGCGTGAGACGCCCGGTGAGCGGATCGAAACCGTAGCCGTGCACCGAGTCGGTGCCCAGGTCGACGGCGAAGACGAACCGCCCGGACGGGTCGGGCAGCACCTGGTGCGCGTGCGGGGACTCCTGGCGTTGCGGGTTCGGGCCGCGACCGCGGTGCCGCACCACGTCGCACGGCTCGCCCAGCGCCCCGCCGAGCTCGACGGGGTGGACGGCGACGGTGCCGGACCCGTAGTTGGCGGTGAACAGGTACTCGCCCGACGGGTGGACGCTGAGGTGGCACGGCGCGGCACCGCCGGACGACCGCCTGCCGAGCTCGGCGAGCGAACCGTCCGGGCGCACCGCGAAGGCCGCCACCTCGCCGTCGTCCTGCTCGCTGACCGCGTACAGCGCGCCGCCGTCCGGCGAGGCGGCCAGGAAGGAGGGATCGGCCAGCTCCGCGAGCAGGCCGTCGTCGCGCACCGCCCCGCGCCGATCGGCGCGCAGCGCCCGGATGCCGCCCGCCGCCGCCTCGGTGCCGGTGTAGGTCCCCAGGTAGATCCGGTACGCGCCGTCGTGGGCCACCGCGTCACGCTCCTCGTGGTCGTGGCCACCGCAGCGGTGGCCGTCCCGCCATGGTGGCAAGGAGCGGCACGACCGGAAACCGCGGCTCCCAACCCAGTGGACAACGTTCCGCCACCAGCCCGCCGAACTGCGCAACGAAGTGCTGCCAGGAGCAACGGTCAGCGGCTGAAATCTTCGCCGCGCGGCCATAACCTGAGCGCATGACCACCGCCCGCTCCGCCCTCGGAGCCTCCCCGGCCGCGACGCGTTCGCGCGAGTTGGACGAGCGCTACGGGGCGCACAACTACCACCCGCTGCCGGTCGTGCTCGCCGACGGCGACGGCGCGTGGCTGACCGATGTGGACGGGCACCGCTACCTGGACTTCCTGGCGGGCTACTCGGCGCTGAACTTCGGCCACCGGCACCCGGACCTGGTCCGCGCGGCCACCGAGCAGCTCGGCAGGCTGACCCTGACCAGCCGGGCCTTCCACCACGAGCAGTTCGGGCCGTTCTGCCGCGACCTGGCGGAGCTGACCGGGACCGACCGGGTGCTGCCGATGAACTCCGGCGCGGAAGCGGTGGAGTCGGCGATCAAGGTCGCCCGGAAGTGGGCCTACGAGGTGCGCGGCATCCCGGCGGACCAGGCCGAGATCGTCGTGGCCGGCGGCAACTTCCACGGCCGCACCACCACCATCGTGTCGTTCTCCACCGACGAAGTGGCCCGCGCCGGGTACGGCCCGTTCACCCCGGGCTTCGTGCTCACCCCGTACGGCGACGCGGCGGCCGTCGAGGCGGCGATGACCGAGCGCACCGCCGCCGTGCTGGTCGAGCCGGTCCAGGGCGAGGCGGGCGTGGTCGTCCCGCCCGCCGACTACCTGCCCGCGCTGCGCGCGCTGTGCGACCGGCGCGGCGCGCTGCTCATCGCCGACGAGATCCAGTCCGGCCTCGGCCGCACCGGGGAACTGCTGGCCTGCGACCACGACGGGGTGCGCGCCGACCTCTACACCCTGGGCAAGGCGCTGGGCGGCGGCATCCTCCCGGTCTCGGCGGTGGTCGGCCGCGACGACGTGCTCGGCGTGCTGCGCCCGGGCAGCCACGGCTCGACCTTCGGCGGGAACCCGCTGGCCTGCGCGGTCGGGCGCGCGGTGGTCGACCTGCTGCGCACCGGCGAGCCGCAGCGGCGTTCCCGCGAGCTGGGCGCGCACCTGCACGCGCGGCTGGCCGAGCTGGTGGGGCGCGGGGTCACCGAGGTGCGCGGCCGCGGCCTGTGGGCCGGGGTGGAGCTCGCCCCGGGCGGCCCCACCGGCAGGCAGGCCGCCGAGGCGCTCGCCGCCCGCGGCGTGCTGTGCAAGGAGACCCAGGAGAGCACGCTGCGGCTGGCACCCCCGCTGGTGATCGAGCGCGACGACCTGGACGCGGGCCTCGACGCGGTCGCCGACGTGCTCGGCCGCTGAAAGCTCCGCCCGTCCTGAACGTGGGTGAGGGGCGAGCTGCCCGGGGCGGTCAGGACTTGGCGAGGTCCCGGGAGAGCGCGGTGAGCCTGCTGATCGCCCGCAGGTACTTCTTGCGGTAGCCGCCCTCGAGCATCTCCTGGGTGAACATCTCCGACAGCGGCACGCCGGAGGACCGCACCGGGATCGCCCGGTCGTAGAGCCGGTCGGCCAGCGCCACCAGGCGCAGCGCCACGTCCTGGTCCCGCGCCGGGCGCACCCCGCGCAGGTGCACGGCGCTGAGGCCGTCGACCAGCCTGCCGTACTTGGAGGGGTGGACCCCGGCCAGGAAGTCGCACAGCGGGGCGAAGTCGTCCAGCGCGGCGCCGTCGGTGCCCTCGGCGAGCTCGGTGAGGGCGTCGTCGGCCATCGGCGGCGGCGCGTCCGGCAGACCGCGGTGCCGGTAGTCCGGACCGTCCACCCGGACCACGGCGAAGCGGGCCGACATGGCGTGGATCTCGCGGAGGAAGTCCTGCGCGGCGAACCGCCCCTCCCCCAGCTTGTCCGGCAGCGTGTTCGAAGTGGCCGCGACGTGCACGCCCGCGTCGGTGAGCTTGGCGACGAGCTGGGTGACCAGCATGGTGTCGCCCGGGTCGTCGAGCTCGAACTCGTCGATGGCCAGCAGCCGGTGCTCGGAGAGCCGGCGGACGGTCTCGGCGAAGCCCAGCGCCCCGACCAGGTTGGTCAGCTCGACGAAGGTGCCGTAGGACTTCGCTCCCCGCACCGCGTGCCAGGTGGAGGCCAGCAGGTGGGTCTTCCCGACCCCGAAGCCGCCGTCGAGGTAGAGGCCGGGCAGCCCCGCGGGGCGCGCCCGCCCGCGGCCGAGGAGCCCGCGCAGCCAGGAGGTGCTGGGGGTTCCCGCGTCGACCTGCTCGGCGAACGCGCGGCAGGCCCCGACGGCCTCGGCCTGGCTCGGCTCGTCCGGGTTCGGCAGGTAGCTGTCGAACCGGACCGCGTCGAACCGCGGCGGCGGGGTCATCGCCTGGACCAGCTCGTCCGGGGTGACCTCGGGCCGGCGGTCGACCAGGCGCAGAGCACTCATGCGGGTGACTCTATCGCCGCGGCACCCTGCGCCGGGACGGCGCCCGGGGTGCTCCTCATCACCGGACCGGACGATCGAAACGCCAGGTCACAACCGTGATCGACCCGGCGCGGGCAGGTCCCGGCCGACGTGGTGGGATGCCCGCGTGGACAGGCTCTGGCCGGTGGACGGCGCCGCGACGGCGGCCGACCTGGAGGACTTCTACCGCTACCCCGCGACCCCGGACCGCCCGTGGGTGCGGGTGAACTTCGTGTCCAGCCTGGATGGCGCGGTCGCGGTGGACGGCAGCTCGCGCGGCCTGTCCGACCCCGCCGACCGGGCGGTGCTGACGCTGCTGCGGGACCTCGCCGACGTGGTGCTGGTCGGGGTGGGCACCGCGCTGGTCGAGGGGTACCGGGGGCTCCGGAGCACCGCGGCCCGCCGGGAGCGCCGCGCCCGGCTCGGGCTGACCGGGGTGCCGCCGGTGGCCGTGGTGAGCGGGAACGCGGCGGTGCCGCCGGACTCGCCGCTGCTCACCAGCACCGAGATTCCTCCGATCGTGTTGACCTGCGCCGCCGCTCCGGCGCAGCGGCGGCGGGCGCTGGCCGAGGCCGGTGCCGAGGTGGTGCTCGCCGGGGACGGGGGCGTGGACCTCCGCGCCGCGCTGGACGCGCTGGCGCGGCGGGGGCTGCGGCGGGTGGTCTGCGAAGGCGGGCCGACGCTGTTCGGGCACCTGGTCGATGCCGACCTGGTCGACGAGCTGTGCCTGTCGCTGGCACCGGTGCTGGCGGGCGGCGACGCCGGGCGCATCGCCCGCGGGCCGCTGCCCCGCTCCCCGCTGCCGATGCGGCTGGCCGGGGCGCTGCACGCGGACTCGCTGCTGCTGCTCCGCTACCGGCGAACCGGGTCCTGAGCGCGGTCCCGCTCCGCCACGAGGCGAGTTCCGCACCCGGCGCCGAGAATCGGGGAGTCGCACCGCGTCGGCGGGGTACCCGAGGGTACCGGCCGAACCGCCCTGGTGTGACATCGGCCACAACACCGCGAGCCTCGGACGTGCGGCGCATCCGACCTCGTACCGATCCCGCCGAACCTACCGGCGGCGACAGGAGAGGAGCTGACGGCAATGACCCAAGGGAGCGGAGCCCAGGGCGCCCAGAGCACCGGGACGCAGAGCACCGGGAAGCAGAGCGCCGGGGAGCAGAGCGGCGGGAGCAGCATCCCGCAGACCCGTTCCGGCGACTCCCCCGCCCGGACGTCCGAGGGCGCCCAGGGCAAGACCACGATCGCGGCCTCCGTGGTGCAGAAGATCGCCGGCATCGCGGCCCGGGAGATCTCCGGCGTGTACTCGATGGGCGGCGGCGTGTCCCGCGCCTTCGGCGCGCTGCGCGAGCGCATCCCGGGCGGCAGCGGCACCTCCTCGACGCCCGGCGTGGCCGTCGAGGTCGGCGAGAAGCAGGCCGCGGTCGACCTCGACCTGGTCGTGGAGTACGGCGCCTCGATCGGCGAGCTGGCCCGCGCGGTGCGGCGCAACGTGGTCACCTCGGTCGAGCGGATGACCGGGCTGGAGGTCATCGAGGTCAACATCGCGGTCAACGACATCCACCTGCCGTCCGAGGACGACGAGGACAGCGGTCAGCAGGCCGCCTCCTCGCGCGTGGAGTGATCCGGCGGCGGACCGCTCACCGGCCGCCGCGACCAGCGCCGAAGGGATGATCCGAGATGGCGGAACCCGACAGCACGGCGATCCGCAGCGGTGCGCGCACCGAACCGGCCGACGAGATCAGCCGGGTGGTGCTGGCGCACCCGGCGGTGGCCCGGATGCACCCGGGCCGGTTCGGCGAGACCGCCACCCCGCTGCCCGGACGTCGCGTGGACGGCGTGCGGCTGCGCGAGGACGGCGGCGTCGAGGTCTCCGTCGTGGTGCGCCTCGGCCCACCGCTGCCGGAGATCATCGGTGAGCTGCGCACCGCGATCGGCTCCACCACCGGCGCGATGCCGGTGGACATCACCATCGCGGACGTGGTCACCGACTGATGCCGGACCGCGACGCCGCGGCGCGGCGGGCCGCTCGCCGGGCGTTCGTCCGGGCGCACCACCCGGACGTCGGCGGCGACCCGGAGGAGTTCGCCGCCGGGCTGGCCGAACTGGACCGGCGGTCGGCGGGACCGGACCGGTTCGACGCCCCGGTCGTGGTGGTGGTCCGGCCCCGGGGACTGCGCGGGGTGCTGCACCGGATCGTCCGGTGGCGGGCCCGGCGGCGCCGACCGCCCCGGGTGCGGTGACCGCGGCACCACGACGACTTCTGAAAGGTTTCGCACATGAACGCAACGAAGACAGGACTGCTGGCCGGTCTCCTCCTCGGAACCGCGGCCGCGGCGGGCGGGTTCGTCGGGTTCCTCATCGCGCTCGTGCTCGGCGCGGCCGGGCTGGTCATCGGGCGCGTGCTGGACGGGGACATGGAGTTCAGCGATCTCCTCGGCCGGGGCAGGGACCGATGACCAGCACGGTGCCCCGGACCGAGCCGGACCGCGGGACCGCGGTCGAACCGACCGGTCCGCCACCCGAGGACCGGGGCCGGCTCCAGGTCGACCGCTCGGTGCTGCGCAAGATCGCCGAGTACGCCGCCGACCATGCCCCCGACAGCGCCCGGACGCCGCGCCAGGTGGCCGGGGTCGGGATGGGCAGCCAGGGGTCGAGCGCCCGGATCACCGGCCCGGACCACCGGCTGCACGTGCGCCTCGACGTGGCGCTGCGCTACCCGACGCCGATCCGCGAGGCGGTGCGGGCGGTCCGGGAACGGGTCGGCGCCGAACTCGCCCGGATCGCCGACTGCCAGGTGCACGCCGTGGACGTGACCGTCTCGACCCTGGTCCCCGACGCCGAGGCTCCTCGGGTGCGGTGACCGCTGAACTCGGAAAGGACGTGCCATGCGCCTTCTGGTACGGCTGCTGGCGGCGTTGCTGGGCCTCGCCGTCGCCGCCCTGGGAGTGCTGATCGCCGCGGAGGCGGTGTGGGCCTGGATCCGGCCGCAGGCGGACGGGCTGGTGGTGTCCTGGCGCGCGGTGCGCTCCGGCCTCGGCGGCGTGACGTGGGCCGACACCGCGGCGCTGGTCACCGCGATCGTCGTGGGCGTGGTCGGGCTGCTGCTCCTGCTGCTGGCGACGCGCGCCGGGCGGCGGGACGTGCGGCTGCACGACCCCGCCCCGGAGGTCACCGTGATCACCGATCCGCGCTCGCTGGCCCGGCTGGTCGGCCACCAGGTCCGCGACCAGGACGGCGTGGCCCGCGCCTCGGTCACCGCGGGCGCCAAGCGGGTGCGGGTCAAGGCCACCGCCCGGTTCCGCGAGATGGGCGATCTGCGGCAGCGGCTCACCGACACCGCCCGCGACGCGGTCGGGGAGCTGCCGCTGCGCCGCTCGCCCAAGGTCGCGGTCTCGGTCACCCCGCCGAAGGAGCGGCGATGACCACCGCGCGCCAGGACGCGCGCCCCAGCCGCACCCCGGCCGGGCGCAGCGCGGCGTTCGAGCGGGGTGTCGTCGTGGTGATCGGGCTGCTCGCCGTGCTCGCCGGTGCCGCGGCCGTCGTGGTGAGCACCGGGCTGCTGGGCACCAACCGGGCGCGGCGACCGGTCCTGGACCCGCTGGCGCTGCAGTGGTGGCGCGAGAACCCGCAGATCGCCTACCCGATCGCCATCGTGGTCGGTCTGCTCCTGCTGTGCCTCGGCCTGTGGTGGCTGCTGCGGGCGATGCGGCCCGAGCAACGCCCGGACGTGCGGCTGGAGCAGGGTTCCGGCGGGCGCCTGACGGTCACCTCGAACGCGCTCACCGAGGCGGTGCGCGCGGACGCCGAGGAGGTCACCGGGGTCACCCGCGCTCGGGCGCGGATGGCGGGCAGCGACCAGGCCCCGTCGCTGCGCCTGACCCTGTCGCTGCAGGAGGGCACCAACGTCCGCGACGTGTGGGACGAGCTCGACGAGAAGGTGCTCGCCCGGGCTCGCGGCGCGCTGGGCACCGACACGCTGCCGACGTCGATCCGCCTCCGGCTCGACCGCGCGCCCCGCCAGCGGGTGCGCTGAGCACCTGCCCGCCCCGACCGGCGCCGAGCGCGGTGATCGCCTAGTAGGGTCACCGGCGTGGAACCGCAGCACATCGCCGTGATCGGGTCGGGCGCCGTCGGCGGTGTCCTGGCCGCCGCCGCGCACGAGGCCGGTCACCGGGTGACCGCCTGCGTGCGCACGCCCTTCGAGAAGCTCGCGCTGGACACCCCGGAGGGCCGTCAGGAGGTCCCGGCGGAGATCGCCACCGCGCCGGACGAGGTCGCCGGAGCGGACTGGGTGCTGCTGAGCACCAAGGTCCAGGACGTGCCGGGGACCGAGCCGTGGCTGCGCGCGCTGGACGACGGCTCGGCGCCGATCGTGCTGGTGCACAACGGCGTCGAGCACCGCCGTTCGGTGGCCGCGTTCGGCTTGCGCGGCCCGCTGCTGCCCGCCCTGATCTACGTCGCCGCGGAGCGGACCCGCCCCGGTCACGTGATCCGCCGCTCCGGCGCCCGGATGTTCGTCGAGGGCGGCGCGCTGGGCGCCCGGTTCGCGGCGCTGCTGGCCGGATCGGGGGTGCGGATCGAGGAGGCCGAGGACTTCCGCACCGCCGCCTGGCGCAAGATGCTGGTGAACATCGCCGCGAACCCGATCACCGCGCTGACCCTGCGCCGCCTCGACGTGCTGGACTCGCCCGAGGTGCGCGAGCTCGCCTCCGGGGTGCTCGCCGAGGCCGTCGCCGTGGCCAACGCCGAGGGCGCGGCGCTGAGCTGGTCGGACGCCGAGGCGGTGCTCGACGGCTACACCAAGACGTTCTCCGCCGACAGCGGCACCTCGATGCTCTACGACCGGCTCGCCGGACTGCCCACCGAGCACGACCACATCACCGGTCCGGTGGTGGCCGGTGGCCGGGAGCACGGCATCCCCACGCCGTACAACCGGACGTTGCTGACCCTGCTGCGCGCGCTGCGCCCGGCCTCCTGACCCGCGGTCCACCCGCGCGCAGCGCGCCGTCAGCCGGGCGACGTGCGGGTGGCCCCCATCGAGGCGAGCACCACGCAGCAGACCGCCGCCCACTGCCAGCCGGTGAGCAGCTCGCCGAGCACCAGCAGCCCGGCCAGCGCCGCCACCGCCGGTTCCAGGCTCATCAGCACGCCGAAGACCCGGGGCGGCATCCGGCGCAGCGCCTCCAGCTCCAGGGAGTACGGCACCACCGACGACATCAGCGCGACCACCAGCCCGGCGACCAGCACGGTCGGGTCCAGCAGCGCGGTCCCGGCCTCGGCGACGCCGAACGGGGCGGCGACCACGGCGCCGAACGCCATGCCCAGCGCCAGCCCGGTCCCGCCGCTGGTGCGGCTGCCGAGCTTGGCGCCCATCAGGATGTAGGCCGCCCACATCGCACCGGCGGCCAGCGCGAACCCGACGCCGACCGGGTCGAGCCCGCCCTCGACCCGGGACAGCAGCAGCACCCCCGCGGCGGCCAGCGCCGCCCACACCAGGTCGAGCTTGCGGCGCGAGCCGAACACCGCGACGGCCAGCGGCCCGAGGAACTCGATGGTGACGGCCGCGCCCAGCGGAATGCGTTCGAACGCCTGGTAGATGCAGATGTTCATGCCGGACAGCACGGCGCCGTACCCGGCCACCACCGCCCAGGTCCGGCGGTCCAGCCGCAGCGAAGGGCGCCAGACCAGGAGCAGGACCACGGCGGCGAAGACCAGCCGCAGCGCCACCACCCCGGACGCCCCGGCCACCGGGAAGAGCTGCTTGGCGAACGCGGCGCCGACCTGGAGGCTGACGACCCCCGCCAGGACCAGCATCGGCGGCGGGATCGCGCCCATCGCGCGCGCGGTCGCGCGCAGCGGGTGCGACGACCCGCCCGACGACCACGCCCCGGCTTCCGAGCTGCTCTGCGCGACCTGCACGGCCTCCCCCTCGCTCACCGATCGGGACAGTCGTCCCATTTCCGCCCACGCACGATAACGCTCCCGCCGCGCGGTTCAACCCGTCGCGCCCCGCCCCTCACCGGGGTCTCACCTCCACCGTGCGATGCTGATCGCGCCCGAGGCCACGCAGCCAGACAGGAGTACCCGTGCCGCGCTCCCCGCACCGCGCCGTGGCCGTGCTGCTGCCGCTGCTGGTGGTGGTGGTGACGGCCTGCTCCGCGGGGCCTTCGCAGCGCCCCGCCGTGGCCTACCACGACGGCGAGCAGCAGATCGCCCCCGCGCCGCAGCCGCCGAAACCCGCCCCGGTGCCGCCGCTCGGCCCGCCCGCGCAGGACGCGCTGAGCTGGCAGGACTGCACCGAGGCGACCCGCGCCGAACTCGGCGTGCCTGCGCTACCACCGGGAACGGCGTTCTCCTGCTCCCGGCTGCCGACCACGCTGGACGCCCCCGAGGACCCGATCGGCGGCACCGCCCGCACGTCCCTGATCCGGACCGGCACCGGGCGCGTCCCGCTGGTGCTGGTCGGCGACACCCGGGGCGAACCGGGCACCACCTTCGCCGCCCGCACGGCGCTGCGGTTGCCGCCGGAGGTGCTGAGCACCTTCACCGTCATCGGGTTGGACCAGCGCGGCACCGGCGGCTCCGACGCGGCCGACTGCATCCCGCCGCAGCAGCGGGACGCGATCGCCGGGTTCGACCCGCTCGCCACCGAACGCCCGGAGCTGGACCGGCTGCTGGACGCGGTGCGGGTGGCCAGCCAGGAATGCCTGCTCGAACTGGACGAGCGGTTGCAGGCCTACGACACCTGGCGCACCGCCGCGGACCTGGAGGAGCTGCGGCTGGAACTGCGGGTGCCGAAGCTGCACGCGATCGGCCGGGGCGAGGCCGCCCGGCTGCTGACCACCTACGCCGAGCGGTTCCCGGCTTCGGTGGGCCGGATGGTGCTCGACGGCGGACCGGACCCGACCCGCGACGCGATCGGGCAGAACGAGGCGCAGGCGCAGAGCGCGGAGCGGACCTTCGACGTGTTCGCCGAGGACTGCCGGACCGGGGGCTGCCCGCTGGGATCGGACCCGCGAGCGGCCGTCGCGGAGCTGCTGGCCGCACCGCCGCCCGGGCTCCCCGGCGGTCACGTCGTGCGGGCGATGCTGCGGGGCCTGTCGGACCGGGAGCGCTGGCCCGAGCTGGCCGCGGCGCTGGCCGCCGCGCGCGGCGGCGACGGCGCCGGGATCGAGGCGATGGTCCGGCCCGTGGTGTCCTCCGACGGCGCCGATCCGCCGTGGCTGGACGGTGAGCTGATCAGGAGCTGCAACGACACGACGCTGCGGGTGCCGCCCCAGCGCACCAGCGAGATCGCGGCCGACTGGGTGGCGCGCTTCCCGCTGTTCGGCGGGGTCGCGGCGCAGCGGTTGGTGTGGTGCTCGGGATGGCCGGTGCCGCAGCAGCCGCTGCCGACCCCCCGGCGTCCGGACGTGCCGCCGATCCCGGTGATCAGCACGGCGCACGACCCGCTCCAGCTCGCCCTGGGCACCGACCACCTCGCCGAGCAGCTCCCGACCGGGGTGCCGCTGAGCTGGCAGGGCGCCGGGCACGGCGCGGTGGGCCGCTCCGAGTGCGCCACCCGGGCGGTCGCCCGGTTCCTGGTGTACGGCGCGGTCCCGACCGAGGGCATGGCCTGCCCGGGCTGAGCCGGGCAGGCCGGTGCCACCGTCAGCCGCAGCTCGCGCAGCAGCCGCAGGACGGTCCGGTGCAGCTGCCGCAGCAGCTGCAGCCGCCCTGCTGGGGCGCAGGGGTGACTTCAGTGCGGTCCATTTTCGAGCCTCCCGCCTCGTGGCCTGTTCCCGGCAGTTGCGATGGTGCTCGCCCACCGAGGCGAACGAACACCGCCGCCCGAGCGAAAAGGCGGCGGCCGGACCGGTGTACCCGGGAACACATCGGTGGCGGTCGGTGACGCTTCCCCGGGGAAGTCCCCCACCTCCGCGGCGAACGGGTGAGAAGATCGCGCCACCGCGAGCGCAGAGGAGCACCATGTCCGGTCCGATACCGCCGCAGGGGCGCGCGGTCCTGCTGATCACCGGCGTCCAGGCGGCGGGCAAGACGACGGTCGCGCGGCGGATCGCCCAGCGGCTGCCGAAGTCGGTGCACCTGCCCGGTGACGTCTTCCGCCGGATGATCGTGAACGGGCGGGTGGACATGGCGCCCGATCCCCCGGAAGCGGCGATCGAGCAGCTCCGGCTGCGCCACCGGCTCACCGCGAGCACCGCCGACGCCTACTTCGACGCCGGGTTCACCGTCGTCGCGCAGGACGTGGTGCTCGGCGAGCACCTCGCCGAGCTGGTCGAGGCGGTGCGCAGCCGCCCGCTGCTGGTCGTGGTGCTGGCTCCCTCGATCGAGGCCGTCGCGGAGCGGGACGCGGCCCGGGGCGGTGCCGCCTACGACCGCTGGGAGGTCGAGGCGCTGGACGCGGTGCTGCGGCAGCGGACGCCGCGCCTCGGGCTGTGGCTGGACACCTCGTGGCAGTCCCCCGAGCAGACCGCCGACGAGGTGCTGCGGCGGGCCTGGACCGACGCCGTCGTGTGACGAGGTCACCGGCGGGGCCGGCGCCGCGGGCGCTACCGTGGCCCGATGGAGCGCGACGGCTTCACCGACGACCTGGACGACCTCGACCCCGACGATCCGGAGGTGCAGGCCTTCGCCGCGCACCGGGACCGGATGCGGCGACCGCACTCCGAAGCGACCGTGGAAGGAATGCTGCGCGGGGTCGATGACTTCGCGCAGAGCATCAACCGCGCCGACGGCCACCGCCGGGTGGTCGCGGTGGGCGTCGTGGTGCTGATCCTGTTCGGCGTCCTGTTCACCGTGTGGAACGCGGTCGCCTTCATGTTCACCACGTTCGCGGGCTGAGCACCGGGACCGCCGCCGACGGCGGCGGTCCCGGTTCGCGAGTGGTGAATCAGCTCGTGCTCAGCCCCCTTCCCCCCGGCCGGGCCCGGACGTCAGCCGAGCAGGCCCAGGCCGAGCAGGCCGTCGGAGTCGTCACCACCGGCGCTGGACTCCGTGCTGGAGCTGCCCGCGCCGTTCGGCCCGGCCCAGGCCCGGTGCTCCTCGTAGGAGACCTGCCCGTCGCCGTCGCTGTCGGCGGTGGCCACGACGTGGCTGGTCGAAGCACCCTCCGGGCCGACCGTGGACGAGGACTGCTCGAACTCGTCGGCGGCGGCCACCCCGGTGGCGCCCAGCACCAGCGGTGCGGACAGCGCGGTCGCGGCGATGCCACGGGTGATCTTGCGCATGGCGGGACTCCTCTCCTGTCCTGCGTCGCACCGCGAACCCGGCCCGGCTGCGCCGCGGCCCGGTCGCGGTGGGAGATCCTCGACGTCTCCCACCCGTTCATTCGCCAGCCCCGCCGGAACCGATTGGTCCCGATCGCCCGGCCGCGAAAACCGGTTGAGGCACCCACCGGTGTCGGGCACACTCACCGGGCCCGCGACCCGACCGAGAGGTGGCTGATCGGCGTGCGATTCCCGCCTCCCCCGGAACGGCGATGAGCTGGCGCGACCGGGTGCTGGACCTGCGCCCGCTGCGGCGCAGCCGTCCGTTCCGCGAGCTGTGGATCGGCTCCTCGCTCGGGGCGTTCGGCCACCAGGTCGCCACCGTCGCCGTCCTGGCGCAGGTGTGGGACCTGACCCGCAGTCCGCTGTGGACCGGGGCGATCGGCCTCGCCACCGGGGTGCCGATGATGCTGTTCGGGCTGCTCGGCGGGACGCTCGCCGACGCGGTGAACCGCACGACCCTGGTCCGGTGCACCACGACCGGCCAGCTCCTCGCCGCGGCGGGCCTGTCCGCGCAGGCGCTGGCGGGCAACCGCGACGTCCTGCTGCTGCTCGCGCTGGTCGCGGTGCACACGGCCTGCGCCGGGTTGGGCGCCCCGGCCCGGCGGACGTTCCCGGTGCTGCTGCTCCCGGCCGACCAGGTCGCGGCGGGACTGGCGTTGCAGAACATCGCCTTCCAGGCGGCGATGCTGGTGGGCCCCGCGCTCGCCGGCGTCGTGCTCGCCGGGTGGGGCTACCCGGCGGCGTACGCGGTGCAGGCGGGATCGGCGGCGGTGGCGCTGGCGGCCGTGTTCCGGCTGCCCGCGCTGCTCCCGGGGACCGGGGACGGACCGCGGCGACCGCAGCGCGGCGGCTGGCGCACCACCTGGCAGCGCCCGACCATCCGGGGCTCGCTGGCCACCGATCTCGCCGCGACCGCGCTGGCCATGCCGATGGCGCTGTTCCCGGTGATCAACGAGCTGCGCTACGGCGGCGACCCGAGCGTCCTCGGGCTGTTCTTCTCCGCCGTCGCGGTGGGCGGCATCGCCGCCGGGCTGCTCTCCGGGGCGATCACCCGGCATCGCCGCAGCGGGCTGGTGCAGCTCGGCGCAGCTTTCGTCTGGGGCCTCGCGCTGGCCGGTTTCGGCCTCGCCGCCCCGCTCTGGCTCGCCCTCGGCTGCCTGGCGGTCGCCGGGGCCGCCGACACCACCTCGGTGATCACCCGCGCCGCGCTGATCCAGCTCGAAACGCCCGACGAGCACCGGGGGCGGGTGTCGTCCGTCGAGCACGTCATCGGGTTCGCCGGACCGGAGCTCGGCAACTTCCGCGGCGGTGCGCTCGCCGCGCTGTGGTCCGCGCCGGTCGCGCTCGTCGCGGGCGGGCTCAGCGCCGCGCTCGCCGTCGCTGCCGTGGCCGCCACGCACCGCCCGCTGCGCGCCTACCGGCCGCCGGCTCCCCCGGCGGAACCGGTGCCCGAGCCGACCTGACGCCGGTGGCCTTCGACTCCTTCGACGACCGGGCACGAGCGGGTGACGACCTGACCTATTAGCGTGAAGGTATGGATTCCACCGGACAGAGCCCCAAGGTCACCAAGTCCGAGCAGGAGTGGCGGGAACAGCTCAGCCCGGACGAGTACGCCGTGCTGCGCCAGGCCGCCACCGAACCCGCCTGGGCCGGCGAGTACGTGGACACCAAGACGCAGGGCGTCTACACGTGCCGGGCCTGCGGGACCGAGCTGTTCCGCAGCGAGACCAAGTTCGAGTCGCACTGCGGGTGGCCGTCGTTCTACGACCCGGCCGACACCGACGCGGTGATCCTGCGCGCGGACAACTCGATGGGGATGCGGCGCACCGAGGTCCTGTGCGCGACCTGCCACGGCCACCTCGGCCACGTGTTCGAGGGCGAGGGCTTCAGCACGCCGACCGACCAGCGCTACTGCATCAACTCCATCGCGGTCCGCCTCGAACCCGCCGAGTCCTGACCCCGAACGACCACCACCCGCCGGTTCCGCGAGTGAGGGGCACCTTCATCCTGTATGCCGGATGGAGGTGCCCCTCACCAGGAAAGCCCTGGGTCAGGGGAGGCGGTTGATCAGGTCCGCCACGTCGACCCGGTGGCCGGTGTAGAAGGGGACCTCCTCGCGCACGTGCAGCCGGGCCTCGGTGGCGCGCAGGTGGCGCATCAGGTCGACGATGCGGTGCAGCTCGTCGGCCTCGAAGGCCAGGATCCACTCGTAGTCGCCGAGCGCGAAGGAGGCGACCGTGTTGGCCCGCACGTCCGGGTAGTCCCGGGCCTCCTTGCCGTGGTCGGCGAGCATCTTCCTGCGGTCGTCGTCGGGCAGCAGGTACCACTCGTAGGAGCGGACGAACGGGTACACGCAGAGGTACTGCTTCGGCTCCTCGCCCGCCATGAACGCCGGGACGTGGCTCTTGTTGAACTCGGCCGGGCGGTGCAGCGCGACGTTGCTCCACACCGGCTCGGAGGCCTGGCCCAGCGCCGTCTCGCGGCGGAATCCGGTGTAGGCGGCCTGCACGTCCTCGATGCGCTCCGCGTGCCACCAGATCATGAAGTCCGCGTCGGCGCGCAGCCCCGACACGTCGTAGACGCCGCGCACCACGACCCCGGACCCGGCCAGCGAGTCGAGGTACTCCGCGGTCTGCGCGGCGGCCTTCTCCCGGTCCTCGGGCAGGGCCCCCTGCTCGATCCGGAAGACCGACCACATGGTGTAGCGGATGGTGTCGTTGAGCTCGGCATAGTCCAGGCGCGCCATGCGCCCATCGTCCCACCGCCGGCGGATCAGCCGCCCACCAGGTCCGCCGTGATCCTGGTCGCGGCGGCTTCACCGGTGGCGATGCACGCCGGTACGCCGACCCCGTGCAGCGCCGCGCCGGCCACCGCCAGCCGGGGCACCGCCGCGACGGCCCGCTCCACGTCGGCGACCAGGTCCAGGTGGCCCGGGCCGTACTGCGGCAACCCACCGCCCCAGCGCACCACCGCGCTGTCCCGCGGCTCGACGTCGACCCCGGTGAGCTCGGCGAGGTCGGCGCGGACCCGGCGCAGCACTTCCTGGTCGGACAGCCGCAGCGACTCCGCCTCGCCGAACCGGCCCACCGAACCGCGCACCAGCAGCTCACCGCCCGCACCGCGCAGTTCAGGCCACTTGGCGCTGGAGAAGGTGAAGGCCTTGGCGGTGAACGGGGTGCCGTCGGCGTGCCGCTCGCCGCGCGCGATCAGCACCCCGGAGGAGTCCAGCGGCAACGCGTCGGGCGGCAGCGCGAGCCCGATGACGATCATCGAGGCCAGCTCCACCGCCCCGAACCGGTCGGCGGCCTCCGGGGCGACGTCGGCGAGCAGCCGCCGGGCCGACGGCGCGGGCACCGCGAGCACCACCGCGTCGGCGTCGGCGAACTCCGGATCGGGCGCGGCGCCGATCTCCAGCCGCCAGCCCGCGTCGCGGCGGTGCAGGGCGCGCACCGGTGCCCCGGTCCGGATCCGCGCGGCCGAGGCGGTGCGCAGCCGGTCGAGCAGCGCGGTGTAGCCGGTGCGCAACGCGCCGAACACCGGGGGCTTGGCCGCTCCGGCGGGAGCGGGCGGCGGCAGCGCGGCGGTCGCGGCGGCGCTGATCGACCCCGCTCCGGCGTCGAGCGCGGCGGCCAGCGCGGGGATGGTCGCCCGCAGGCCCAACGAGTCGGCGCTGCCCGCGTAGACGCCGCCGAGCAGCGGTTCGACGAGCCGGTCCACCACCTCGGCGCCGACCCGCTCGCGCAGCAGCGCGCCGACCGGGACGTCGGCACCGCCCAGGTCCAGCGGCGGCAGCCCGGCTTCGGCCTCGACCGCTCGGACCCCGGCGGGCGAGAGCAGCCCGCGCACCTGCGCCACGTCCGAGGGCACGCCCATCACGGTGCCGCCGGGCATCCGGTGGGTGCCGCCGCCCGCGCGGATCCGCGAGGACGCACCGCTGGGGTGGACCACCTCGTCGGCCAGGCCCAGCTCCTCGGCGAGCCGGAGCACCTCCGGCCGCCGCGCCAGGAACGCCTCGGCGCCCAGGTCGAACGGGCGCCCGGCGAGTCGCGCCGTGCGCAGCTTGCCGCCGAGCCGGTCGGCCTGCTCGTGCACGACGATCTCGGCCGAGTCGCCCAGTTCCCGGCGCAACCGGTGGGCGGCGGTCAGCCCGCTGATCCCGCCGCCGACGACGGCCACCCGGGGCATCAGCCCTCCAGCGAGTGCACGAGCTCGACGACCCGGGTCAGCACCTCCGGGTCCGTGGTCGGGAGCACGCCGTGGCCGAGGTTGACGATGTGCCCCCCGGCGGCGCGGCCCTCGGCGACGATCCGCCGCACCTCGGCCTCGATCGCGTCCCACCCGGCGAACAGCAGCGCCGGGTCGAGGTTGCCCTGCACCACCGGCGGCGGCGCGTCCGGCATCGCGCCCTCGAGCCTGCGGACCGCGGTGTCCAGCGGGATGCGCCAGTCGACGCCGACCACGTCGGCACCGGCCTGCCGCATCGAGCCGAGCAGCTCCCCGGTGCCCACCCCGAAGTGGATCTTCGGCACGTCGGCGACCTCGGCGACCCCGGCGAAGATCCGCCGGCTGTGCGGGAGGACGAACTCCTGGTAGTCGCGCAGCGACAGCGCCCCGGCCCAGGAGTCGAAGAGCTGGATCGCGTCCACCCCGGCGGCGAGCTGGGCGCGCAGGAAGGTCAGCGTCGTGTCGGCCAGCTTCTCCAGCAGCGCGTGCCAGGTCCGGGGCTCGGAGTGCATCAGCGCCTTGGTGCGCTCGTGGTTGCGGCTCGGGCCGCCCTCCACCAGGTAGGACGCCAGGGTGAACGGGGCGCCGGCGAATCCGATCAGCGGGGTCCGGTCCAGCTCGTCCAGCAGCAGCCGCACCGCCTCGCCCACCGGGGCGACCTGCTCCGGGTCCAGCGACGGCAGCCGCTCGACGTCGGCGGCGGTGCGCACCGGATCGGCGACGACCGGGCCGGTGCCCGCGACGATGTCCAGGCCGACGCCCGCGGCGTAGAGCGGCAGCACAATGTCGCTGAACAGGATGGCGGCGTCCACCCCGTGCCGCCGGACCGGCTGCGCGGTGATCTCGCGGACCAGCTCCGGGGTGAGGCAGGCCTGCAGCATGGGAACGCCCTCGCGGACCTGCCGGTATTCGGGCAGCGACCGGCCGGCCTGCCGCATGAACCAGACCGGGGTGCGCGCGGGCCGGCCTCCCCGGGCGGCGACGAGCAGCGGGGCGTCGGCGAGGTCCCGGCGGGCCGAGACCGGAGCGGAATGCGTCATGGGGATGTCGTGTCCGTACGTCTGGAGGGTCCTGCCGCGGCCGGGTCGGCGACGGGGCGACGGCCTGTGCCGGGCAATCTTCGCACGCACCCGGCGGCGCCGTGGTCCGCCGGGTTGCTCTCCCGGCGCGCCTCCGACACCCGCTCCCGGCGGGCGCCTACAGTTCCGCCCCGTGACGGAGATGTCGGCGGCGCCCGAGCTCTTCCGGAAGGCGGTCGTCGCGCTGACGTCGTCCCGCCCGCGTGCGGAGATCGAGGTGACCGCGGTCGGAGCGCCCAAGCGGCTGGCGCCGTGGTCCTACGCGCTCGCGGCCGAGGCGAACGGCCCCTCCGGCGAGCTCGCCACCGCGCGGTTGGTGGTGCTGCACGACCCGGAGGGTCAGCAGGCGTGGGACGGCGTGCTGCGGCTGGTGGTGTACCTGCGGGCCGAACTCGACCCCGAGGTGGCCTCGGACCCGCTGCTGCCCGCCGTGGGCTGGTCGTGGCTGACCGACGCGCTGGAGGGCTCCGGCGCCGCGCACACGGCGCTGGGCGGCACGGTGACGCAGACGTCCTCGGCCCGCTTCGGCGACATCGCCGGTCCCAGCCGCACCCACGACCTCGAGCTGCGCGGCTCGTGGACGGCCACCGACGTGCACCTGGACCTGCACGCCGCGGCGTTCCACGACCTGATGTCGAGCGCGGCGGGGCTGCCGCCGGAGGGCGTCGCGGTGTTCGGGCCGCGGGCGGCGGAACCGTCCCGGCGCGACTGAGCGGCGGCCCGGGGCGGGGAGCCGACCGCGGGACGGCTCCCGGCGCGTGGGAGCCTCGCGGCGGACCGGTCGGGCGGCCCCGGATCCCGAGCGGCGGACGAGCAGCGCGGTCACGCAGAGCGACGAACGGACACGCCGGGTGGCGACACGCCGAGCCCGTTCCCGTTCGGGAAGAGCTGAGCGCGAGCGGGATCCGCTTGCCCGCGCAAGCTCTTCACCGTGCGCATTCAGGTTACGTCGGATTGCAACGCTCAGCCGTTACGCAGATCGCGGAGAGTCACCCGAATGAGCGATGCACTCATGCCGGAGTGACAACTCGATCGGGATACATACCCGATTGATCGTCCCGCTGACCCGCTTGGGCGGTTACGCTGCCTCCGACGACACCACTTTCGGTCGATCAGTGGCGCGGCTGATTGGTCGAGAGTCCCGGTGCCGGTCGGGGGGCACGACCGACTCCAGGGAGGTAGTGACGTGGCTGCCGTCGGCTTAGGTCAGGCCGCTCGTACCACGCCGGCCGGTGCACTGCCGGCCAACATGGTCCCGCACCCGCGGGAAGAACTGTTCACGGTGCTCGTGGTGGACGACCATCCGCTGCTCCGGGAGGCCATCGCCGCCCGGTTGCTGCAGATGGGCGCCGGCACGGTGCACGAGGCCGCATCGATGGCCGAGGCCAGGGCGCGTGCCCTGGCCACCGGTCCGTGCGACCTCGCGATCCTCGATCTCGGGCTGCCCGACGGGACCGGCATCGAACTGGTGACGGAGCTCCGGAGCCAGGGCTGGCCGCGGATCGTGGTGCTCGCCTCGTCCGACGACCCCTACGCGGTCCGGGCCGCCTTCCAGGCAGGTGCGCAGGCGTACCTGCTGAAGTCGGCCTCGCCGATGGTGGTCACCGACGGGGTGCGCAGAGTGCTCGACGGCGGCGTGTACGCCGATCCCAGCGTCGCTCCGGTGCTCGCAGCGGGCACCAGGGTGCCGGGGACCGACAACACGCCGAGGGAACTGTCCGCCCGCGAGGTCGAGGTCCTCCAGCTGGTGGCCGACGGCCGATCGAACAAGGAGATCGGCGAGGCGCTGAACCTGTCCGCGCTCACGGTGAAGTCCCACCTGTCGCGGATCGGTCGCAAGCTGGGAACCGGTGATCGAGCCCAGATGGTCGCGCTGGCCATGCGTGCCGGCGTGATCCGCTGATCCGGACGGGCTCTTCGAGCACCGATCTCGGCGGCGCACCCGCTCCGGCGCGGTCGGACCCGATGAGCTCGGGCGGACCACCACACGGCCCGGACCCGAACACGTAAGGTCTGGTACCCGTGGAATCTGTTCGTCCCGAGTCCGTCGGGTCCGATCGCCCGGAGCCGGTGCTGCTGACCGAGCCCGCCGACGGGGTGCCGCCGGTGGTCGACACCCCCGCCGCCCTGAGCGCGGCCGCCGCGGCGCTCGCCGGCGGCCGGGGTCCGGTGGCGGTCGACACCGAGCGGGCCTCCGGCTACCGCTACTCGCAACGCGCCTACCTCGTGCAACTGCGCCGGGAGGGCGCCGGGACCGTGCTGGTCGACCCGGTCGCCATCGACGGCGGGCTCGACCCGCTGATCCCCGCGCTGGCCGACGCCGAGTGGGTGCTGCACGCCGCCTCGCAGGACCTGCCCTGCCTGGCGGAACTGGACCTGCGCCCGAGCGCGCTGTTCGACACCGAGCTCGCCGGGCGGCTGGCCGGCTTCGAGCGCGTCTCGCTGGGCGCCCTGGTGGAACGGGTGCTCGGCTACCAGTTGGAGAAGGGCCACAGCGCGGCGGACTGGTCCCGCCGTCCGCTGCCCGAGGAGTGGCTGGTCTACGCCGCCCTCGACGTCGAACTGCTCACCGATCTGCGCTCCGCGATGCGCGACGAGCTGGAGCGGCAGGGCAAGCTGGACTGGGCCGTGGAGGAGTTCGAGGCGGTCCGCACCGCCGAGCCGCCCGGTCCGCGCTCGGAGCCCTGGCGGCGCACCTCCGGCATCCACCGGGTGCGC
Organism: Saccharopolyspora cebuensis; assembly: GCF_039542665.1. Classification (NCBI taxonomy): domain Bacteria; kingdom Bacillati; phylum Actinomycetota; class Actinomycetes; order Pseudonocardiales; family Pseudonocardiaceae; genus Saccharopolyspora; species Saccharopolyspora cebuensis. The sequence continues at coordinate 22,485 of NZ_BAABII010000020.1, read as the reverse complement.
AGCCCGCGGCAGCTCGCCGCCGTGCGGTCGCTGTGGCAGGCCCGGGACGACTTCGCCCGGGAGCGGGACATCGCCCCCGGCCGGGTGCTGCCGGATTCCGCGATCGTGCAAGCCGCGCAGACCGGCCCCAAGACGGAGGGCGAGCTGACCGCGCTGCCGGTCTTCGGCGGCAAGCAGCAGCGGCGCCGCGCCTCGATGTGGTTGCAGGCGTTGCGCGCGGCGCGGCGGCTGGACAACGACGAGCTGCCCGCCGCGTCGGCGCCGCACGACGGCCCACCGCCGGCCAACCGCTGGGCCGATCGCGATCCCGACGCCGCGGCCCGGCTCTCGGCCGCGCGGGCGGCGCTGGCCGAGATCGCCGAACGCCACTCGCTGCCGACCGAGAACCTGCTGCTGCCGGACCTGGTGCGGCGGACCTGCTGGTCGCCGCCCGAGGACCGGGATGCGGGCAGCGTCGCGGCGGTGCTGCGGGACAAGGGCGCCCGCGAGTGGCAGATCGGGCTCACCGCCGAGGCGCTCGGCGAGGCGTTGCGGACGTCGGCGGGCTGACCCCGGCGGGCCCGCTCGCCGCAGCGGTGGTGTGATCGAGCCGACATCCCGGGCTCCGTGGTTACCGACTGGTAATGAGCGCTAGAGTTGCGGTTACCGGTCGGTAGCACCACAGCTCCGGCCGTCGCACATCCACCACCCGAGTGAGGAGCACGCCGTGGCCGCACCTGCGTCGGCAGCCGCCGACAGCCGCAGCCGCACCGCGGTCCGGGACGTGGTCTTCGTCGACGGCGTACGCACGCCGTTCGGCAAGGCCGGGTCCAAGGGCCAGTACGCCGACACCCGCGCCGACGACATGATCGTCAAGGTGATCCGGGAGCTGCTCCGGCGGCACCCCGAGCTGCCGCCGGAGCGGATCGACGAGGTCGCCATCGCCGCCACCACTCAGACCGGTGACCAGGGCTTGACCATCGGTCGCAGCGCCGCCCTGCTCGCGGGCCTGCCGAAGTCGGTCCCCGGCTTCGCCATCGACCGGATGTGCGCAGGCGCGATGACCGCGGTGACCACCGTCTCCAGCGGGATCGGCTTCGGCGCCTACGACGTGGCCATCGCCGGCGGCGTGGAGCACATGGGCAGGCACCCGATGGGCGAGGGCGTGGACCCCAACCCGCGGTTCGTCTCCGACCGGCTGGTCGACCCGTCCTCGCTGGTCATGGGCTCCACCGCGGAGAACCTGCACGACCGGTTCCCGCACCTGACCAAGGAGCGCACCGACGCCTACGCCGCGCTGAGCCAGCACCGCTACGACGAGGCGTTCCGGGCCGGGCGGATCGCCCCCGACCTGGTGCCGGTCGCCACCCGCTCCGAGCAGGGCTGGGGCCTGGCCACCGCCGACGAGCCGCCGCGCCCCGGCACCACCGCCGAGGCCCTGTCCGGCCTCAAGACGCCGTTCCGCCCGCACGGCCGGGTCACCCCGGGCAACGCCGCCGGGCTCAACGACGGCGCCACCGGCTGCCTGCTCGCCGACGGCGAGACCGCCGAGCAGCTCGGGCTGCCGGTCGGGATGCGCCTGGTCGGCTACTCCTTCGCCGGCGTCGAGCCGGAGGTGATGGGCGTCGGCCCGGTGCCCGCCACCGAGAAGGCGCTGCAGCGCGCCGGGCTGTCCATCGACGACATCGGCCTGTTCGAGATCAACGAGGCCTTCGCGGTGCAGGTGCTGGCCTTCCTGGACCACTTCGGCATCGCCGACGACGACCCGCGGGTCAACCCGTGGGGCGGCGCCATCGCCTGCGGTCACCCGCTGGCCTCCTCCGGCGTGCGGCTGATGACCCAGCTCTCCCGGCACTTCGCCGAGCACCCCGAGGTCCGCTACGGCATCACGACCATGTGCATCGGTTTCGGCATGGGCGGGACCGTCATCTGGGAGAACCCCCACCACCAGGCTGGAGGCGACAAGTGAGCGACGACGTCACCGCGCTGTTCCCCGACGAGGTCGTCACCCGGGCCCACACCCGCCTGGTCGACGCACCCGGTCTGCCGGGCAAGCTCGCGCTGATCACCCTGGACAACGGGCACGACCACACCCGGCCGTCCACCTTCGGCCCCGCCGGGCTGGCCAGCCTGGACGCCGCGCTCGACGAGGCGTTCGCCGCCGAGCCCGCCGCCATCGCGGTCACCGGCAAGCCGTTCGTCTTCGCCGTCGGCGCCGACCTGTCCGGCATCGGGCGCATCACCCGCCGGGAGGACGCGCTGACGATCGCCCGCACCGGGCACGACGTGTTCCGGCGGCTGACCGAGGCGACGATCCCGACCTTCGCCTTCGTCAACGGCGCGGCGATGGGCGGCGGCCTGGAACTGGCGCTGTCCTGCCACTACCGCACCGCGTCGAAGTCCGCGGGCGCGATCGCGTTCCCGGAGTGCTACCTCGGGCTGTTCCCGGGCTGGGGCGGCACCCAGCTCCTGCCGAACCTGATCGGCGCGGACGCCGCGGTCACCGTGATCATCGAGAACGCGCTGAGCCAGAACCGGACGCTCGACCCGGTCAAGGCGCACGGGCTCGGCATCTTCGACGAGCTGCTGGACAGCGCCGACTTCCTGGAGGAGTCGGTGCGCTGGGCGGTGCGCGTGGCCGGTGGTGAGCAGCAGGTGCAGCGCCCCGAGGTCGAACGCGGTGCGGCGTGGGCCGACGCGGTCCGGCGGGCGTCCGGCATCGTGGCCGCCCGCACCCAGGGCGCCTCCCCCGCCGTGACCAAGGCGGTGGAGCTCATCGAACTCGCCGAGACCGCCGATCTCGACACCGGCTACGCGGCCGAGACCGAGGCGCTGGCCGACGCGCTGATGACCGACGAGCTGCGCGCCGGCCTCTACTCCTTCGACCTCGTGCAGAAGCGCGCCAAGCGCCCCGCGGGCGCGCCGGACAAGTCGCTGGCCCGCGAGGTCGGCAAGGTGGGCGTCGTCGGCGCCGGGCTGATGGCCGGTCAGCTCGCGCTGCTGTTCGTCCGACGGCTGCAGGTGCCGGTGGTCATCACCGACGTCGACCAGGACCGGATCGACCAGGGCGTGGCCTACATCCACGGCGAGATCGACAAGCTGGCCGCCAAGGGCCGGCTCTCCCCGGACGCGGTGAACCGGCTCAAGGCGCTGGTCACCGGCTCGCTGGACAAGTCGGCCTTCGCCGACGCGGACTTCGTCATCGAGGCCGTGTTCGAGGAGATGTCGGTCAAGCAGCAGGTCTTCGGCGAGCTGGAGCAGCACGTCTCCCCGGAGGCCGTGCTGGCCACCAACACCTCCTCGCTGTCGATCGGCGAGATGGCCGCGAAGCTCGAGCACCCCGAGCGGGTGGTGGGCTTCCACTTCTTCAACCCGGTCGCGGTGCTGCCGCTGCTGGAGGTGGTGCGCGGCGAACGCACCGACGACGCGGCGCTGGCCACCGCGTTCAAGGTCGGCAAGCAGCTCAAGAAGTCCTGCGTGCTGGTCTCCGACGCCCCCGCGTTCGTGGTGAACCGGCTGCTGACGCGGTTCATGGGCGAGATCATCGCCGCGATCGACGAGGGCACGCCGTTCGACGTGGCCGACCGGGCGCTGACCCCGCTCGGGCTGCCGATGAGCCCGCTGGTGCTCCTCCAGCTCGTCGGCCCGGCCGTGGCCCAGCACGTCAACGGCACCATGCACGCCGCCTACCCGGAGCGCTTCGGGATCAGCGAGAACCTGCAGCGCTTCGTCGACGCGGGCAAGGCCGCGGTGTGGATCGACGACGGGTCCGGCAACCAGGTCGTGGACCCCGAGGTCGCGGCGATGTGGCAGCAGGGCGACGCGCCGTCGACCGAGGAGCAGGTCCGCGACCGCGCGCTGGCCGCGCTGGCCGAGGAGGCCCGGCTGATGCTCGACGAGGGCGTCGTCGCCGAGGCCCAGGACCTCGACCTGTGCATGGTCCTGGGTGCGGGCTGGCCGTTCTGGCTGGGCGGCATCACGCCGTACCTGGACCGCTCCGGCGTCGCCGAGCGCGTCACCGGCCAGCGGTTCCTGGCCCCGGGCGTGGCCTCCGTCCCGGCCTGACCCCGACCACCCGATCAGGTGGTCTTCGTTCCAGGTGAGGGGCACCTTCATCCGGCTTACTCGGATGAAGGTGCCCCTCACCCGTTCCCATCACGGCACCGATCGGGTGCCGTGGTGATCAGGGCAGGTCGGCGGCGGGCAGCTCCGCGGTGACCGCCAGTCCCCCGCCCGGGACCGGCTCGGCGCGCACCGCACCTCCGTGGGCCGCCACCGCCGCCCGCACGATCGACAACCCCAGCCCGGCGCCGGTGCGCGCGGTGCGCTGCACCCCCGCCCGCCGGAACGGTTCGAACAGCGCCTCCACCTGCTCCGGCGCCACCTCCGGGCCGGACGAGGCCACCCGCAGCACGGCCCACCGCCCGGCCTCCCGGGTCCGGACCTCGATCCAGCCGCCGTCGACGTTGTGCCGCACCGCGTTCTCCAGCAGGTTGCCCGCCACCCGCTCCAGCAGCGCGGGATCGCCCGCCGCCCACGCGGGTTCGGCGTCGCGGGCGAGCCGCAACCCGCGGTCCCGGACCTCCGGGTCCACCACCCGCAGCGCCCGGTCCAGCACCCCGACCAGGTCCACCGGTTCGCCGGAGCTCAGCCCGCCGCCCTCGGTCCTGGCCAGCAGCAGCAGCGAGGACACCAGCCGTTCGGCGCGGGCGGTGGCGTCCCGGACCACGTCGGCCATCCGGCGCAGCTCGGCGACGTCGGCGTCCGGGTCGGACAGCGTGACGTCCAGCTCGGCCCGCACCACCGCGAGCGGGGTGCGCAGCTCGTGGCTGGCGTTGGCGACGAACCGGCGCTGGGAGTCGAACGCGACCTGCAAGCGGTCCAGCATCGCGTCGAAGGTCTCGGCGAGCTCGGCGACCTCGTCGCGCGGGCCGCGCAGCGCGATCCGCTCGTCCAGCGACTCCGCCGACAGGCGCCGGGCGGAATCGGTGACCTCGTGCAGCGGGCGCAGCACCCGCCCGGTGACCGTCCAGGCCAGCAGCGCGGCCGCGAGCACCACCCCGACGAACGCGAACCCGCCGACGACCAGCACCTGCTCCCGGGCCGAGGCGCGCAACGCCTCGCCCAGCGAGCCCGCGGGCACGTCGACCCCGTGGACCCGCACCACGCTGCCCTCGGGCAGCCGGGGCACCGCCGCGACCACGTTGCCCACCAGCTCCCAGCCCAGCCACAGCAGCACCGCGCTGACCGCCGCGACCAGGCCGGTGGCCAGCAACGTGATCCGCAGCCGCAACCCGGGGCCGCGCCGGGAGATCCGGGACACTCAGCACTCCTCCCCGACAGCGGCACGCACCCGCGGCGAAGCCGTCCCGGTGCCTGCCTCCGTCCATTCCCGCCCCTCGCGCCGGGAACGAGCGCTCAGCCCTGACCGGCCGAGGGCACCCGGTACCCGGAGCCCACCACGGTCTCGATCACGCCCGGCTCCCCCAGCTTCTTGCGCAGCGTCATCACGGTGACCCGGACGGTGGTGGTGAACGGGTCGGCGTTCTCGTCCCACACCCGCTCCAGCAGCTCCTCCGAGCTCACCACCGCGCCCCCCGCGGACAGCAGCACTTCCAGCACGCCGAACTCCTTGCGGGTCAGCTCCACCTCGGCACCACCGCGGTGCACGGTGCGGCGCGCGGGATCCAGGCGCAGCTCGCGCGCGGCGAGCAGCGGGGGCTGCGCGGGCGTGGCGCGCCTGCCCAGGGCGCGGATGCGGGCCACCAGCTCGGGAAAGGCGAAGGGCTTGCCGAGGTAGTCGTCGGCGCCCAGCGACAACCCGGCGACGCGGTCCTCCACCGCGGCGCTGGCCGTCAGCATGAGGACCCGGGTCAGCTCGGCGGACGCGGCGATCTCCCGGCACAGCGCGTCCCCGGACAGACCGGGCAGATCGCGGTCCAGCACCACGACGTCGTACCGGGTGATCGTCGTCTTCTCCTGACCGCTCTCGCCGTCGTAGGCGATGTCGACGGCCATCCCGTCGCGCCGCAGCCCGCGGGCGATCGCATCGGCCAGCGGCCGTTCGTCCTCGACAACCAGGATGCGCACGGGCCCACCCTGCCACAGCCGATCACGGCACCGCGGCTGCTCCGGGGACGGGCGCGCCGACGCGTCCGCCCCCGGGCGCGGATCAGCTGCGCGCCGACCCCGGGGCCTGCTCGCCCGCGGCCAACCGGACCGGGTCCTCGGCGCGGCCGCGGTCCACCACCCACTCGGTGACCTGCCGCGCGATGTCCTGGTCGGTCAGCCCCAGCTCGGCCAGCACCTCGTCGCGGGAGGCGTGCATCAGGAAGCGGTTCGGCACGGCGAGGTCCCGCAGCGGCACGTCGACGCCCGCGTCGCGCAGCGCGGCGGCCGTCGCCCAGCCGAAGCCGCCGTGCCTCCCGCTGTCCTCCAGCGTGACGACGAGCTGGTGCCGGGACGCCAGCTCCACCACTTCGGCGGGCACCGGCGCGACCCAGCGCGGGTCGACCACGGTGACGCCGATGCCCTGGGCGGCGAGCCGGTCGGCGGTCGCCAGCCCGAGCCCGGCGAAGGCCCCCACGGCGACCAGCAGCACGTCCTCGGTCACGCCCGCGTCCGGTCGGCGCAGCACGTCGACGGACCCGGTGCGCTCCAGGGCGGGCACCTCGTCGACGACCGAGCCCTTGGGGAAGCGCAGCACCGTGGGGCCGTCGTCCACCGCGACCGCCTCCCGCAGCTCCTCCCGCAAGGTGATCGCGTCGCGCGGGGCGGCGACCCGGATTCCCGGGATCAGGCCCAGGATCGACAGGTCCCACATGCCGTTGTGGCTGGCGCCGTCGTCGCCGGTGATGCCGGAGCGGTCCAGGGTGATGGTGACGGGCTGGCGGTGCAGCGCCACGTCCATCAGCAACTGGTCGAACGCCCGGTTCAGGAAGGTCGAGTACACCGCGAACACCGGGTGCATCCCGCCCATCGCCAGCCCGGCGGCCGAGGTCATGGCGTGCTGCTCGGCGATGCCGACGTCCACGCAGCGCTCCGGGTAGGCGGCGGCGAACTTGCTCAGCCCGGTCGGCCCGAGCATCGCGGCGGTGATGGCGACGACGTCCTCCCGCTCACCGCCGATCCGCACCAGCTCCTCGGAGTACACGTCGGTCCAGCTCCGCGGCGCCGGCTTGGTGGGCATCCCGGTCTCCGGGTTGATCACCTTCACCTGGTGCATCTGCTCGGCCTGGTCGTTCTCCGCGGGGGCGAAACCGTTGCCCTTGCGGGTGACGGCATGCACGATCACCGGCCCGCCGAAGGACTTGGCCATCGACAGCGCGTGCTCCATCGCGCGCAGGTCGTGGCCGTCCACCGGGCCGAGGTACTTGATGCCGAGGTCGGAGAACATCACCTGCGGGCTGATCGCGTCCTTGATGCCGCTCTTGGCCGCGTGCAGGCCGGTGTAGAGCGAGCGGCCGACCACCGGCAGGTTGCGCAGGGTGCGGCGACCGCTCTGCAGCGCCTTCTCGTAGCTCGGGTTCAGCCGCAGCGCCGCGAGGTGCTCGGCGAGCCCGCCGATCGTCGGCGAGTACGAGCGGCCGTTGTCGTTGACCACGATGACGACCGGGCGCTCCTGGTCCGCGGCGATGTTGTTCAGCGCTTCCCAGCACATCCCGCCGGTGAGCGCGCCGTCGCCGACGACCGCCACCGCGTGCCGCGGGGTCCCGCTGATCTGGAAGGAGCGCGCCAGCCCGTCGGCGTAGGACAGCGCCGTGGAGGCGTGGCTGTTCTCCACCACGTCGTGCTCGCTCTCCTGCCGCGACGGGTAGCCGGACAACCCGTCGCGCTTGCGCAGCCGGTCGAAGCCCTCCTGCCTGCCGGTCAGGATCTTGTGCACGTACGCCTGGTGGCCGGTGTCGAAGACCACCGCATCCCGGGGCGAGTCGAACACCCGGTGCAACGCCAGGGTGAGCTCCACCGCCCCCAGGTTCGGCCCCAGGTGACCGCCTGTCTGGGAGACCTTCTCGATCAGGAACGATCTGATCTCGGCGGCCAGCTCCGCCAGCTCTCCGTGCCCCAGGCGTTTGACGTCGGCCGGACTCTGCACGGTTCCCAGCAGCGTCACCGCTCCACCTCGCTTGTCTTCGCCGGACGGTTCTCTCGCGTGTCTCGCGTCGGCTGTCCGCGGTCCTCCGCTGTGCGCGGTGGCCGTCGTGAGCCCCCCGCGCGACGCAGACCGCACCCAGTCTACGGAGCCGCCGGGAGGCGACAGGGGAAGGCGGCCCTGTAGTCGAAATCCACTCCACCGGGGGAACACACGCCGGGCCAAGATCAGCCGTACGGTCTATTGCTCCGTGCGCTCACCGGCAGCACATCCACCAGCGCCCCCGTTCCGCCGTTCGGCGGTCAGGGGCACTACCGCGCGCGACCCGCCGCTGTGCGCCAGATCACCTCATCGTGCGGTGCGGAGCGCCCACGGGCGCCAGCTCGGCACCGGGGCCCGGTCCGGGCGCTGCTCGCCCCACGGCGCGGCGTCCGGCGGCAGCGGATGCCGGTCGGCCGAGTCCAGCCGCCTGCGCACCCGCCACCAGTCCACCGCCAGCGCGGCGCCGAGCAGCGGCGCCACCACCGCGACCACCCACACCGAGGCGTGGACCGGGCGTTCCACCGCGCTGACCAGCAGCAGCGAACCGACCAGCGCCAGGAACGCCCCGGCCCACAGCCGCCAGCCGGGCAGCGCCCGCCCCGTCCGGCCGTGCCAGGTGAACGTGCCGTGCCGCACCGCCCAGGCGCGCAGCCGCCGCCAGCCGGCGGCGTCGGTGGGTCCGGTGCGCAGCGGCCAGGCGGCGGTGTGGCGGCGCCGGACCACATCGGCCACCAGGCCGGGCTCGTCGACCGGCAGCACCCACTGCTGCCCGGCCGCGACGAGCCGCACCGCGGGTCCGGCGGGCAGGTCGAGCACGGCACCGCCGGGCAGCGGCCACCGCTCCGGTTCCGCGAGCCGCCCGGGCTGGGCCAGCCGCAGCTCGGCCAGCGGCAGCGCCTGCCGGAGGTGACCGCGCCGCCGGGTGAGCACCGCGCGGTCCCGGCCGATCAGCAGCGTCCCCGCGGAGCGCAGCGGGACCGGCACCTCGTGGTCCCGCTCGGCCAGGTCGGGGCCGAGCGGCCGGGTGAGCCGTCGCGCCGCCAGGCCGGTGACCACCGGGCCGAGCACCAGCCCGGGCAGCGCCACGGGATGCGCGGTGGCGATCGCCGCGGCCACCGCCGCGAGCAGCGCCCACCCGGGCCATCGCCGCGGAGCGCGCAGGTCGGCGGTCCAGATCAGCGCGGCGACCGCGATCCAGCCCATCCCGAGGCCCAGCCGCGCACCGGTTACCCCGCCCGCCCACAGCGCCAGGCCGGGCAGCGCGACGACGCCCAGCAGCGCCAGCAGGTGCGCCACCGCGCGCCGGTGGCGCACCGCGCCGGGCGCGGGCCGCTCCGGCGGCGGGACCGGCTCGGCGGGCGGGCCTTCGGCGGCGGGACGCGGCTCGGCCATCACTCGTCGGGTTCCAGCAGCGCGATGCACTCGACGTGGTGGGTCATCGGGAAGGCGTCGAAGGCCCGCAGCTGCGCCAGCCGGTACCCGCCCTCGCGGTAGAGCCCGAGGTCGCGCGCCAGCGCGGCCGGGTCGCAGGCCACGTGGACGATCCGGCTCGGCCGCCGTTCGGTGATCCCGGCGACGACGCGGCGACCGGCACCCTTGCGCGGCGGGTCGAGCACCACCACGTCCGGGTCGTCCAGCGAACCGTCGTCGAGCACCTCCTCGACGGACCCGGCGCGGAACGACACCTGCGGCAGGTCGCGCAGGTTGCCGACCGCGTCCTCCACGGCCCGCTGCGACGATTCGACCAGGAGCACCGATCCGGCCGGTCCGGCCTGCTCGGCCAGCGGTGCGGTGAACAGCCCGACGCCGCCGTAGAGGTCCCAGGCGACCGCGCCCCGCGGCACCGCGGCCATCGCCGAAACCACCTCGGTGAAGGTCTCCGGGGCCCGCACGTGGACCTGCCAGAAGCCCTGCCCCGAGACCTCGAACGGCCGCCCGGCGGCGACCTCGCGGGCCACGCCCCCACCGCGCACCTGGCGGGCCACCGGGCGGCCCCGGCGGCGCTGCGGCTTGTGGTCGATCGCGGTGACGTGCAGCTCCCCCTCGGCGTCGGCGGCCAGCGCCAGCTCGGCACCGGGTCGCCAGTTGCGGCCGGTGACCTCGGGCACCGCGTCGGCGACGGTGATCGGGCAGTCCTCCGCCGGGATCACCCGGTGGCTGCGGTGCGCCCGGAAACCCGGTCGGCCCCGCTGGTCCACGGCCAGCCGCGCGCGGCTGCGCCAGCGCAGCGGCCCGCCGGGCAGTTCCTCGACCTCGACGGACCGCTCGATCCCCGCGATCCGCTGCAACTGCTCGGCCACCACCGCGGCCTTGAGCTCGCGCTGGGTCGCGGGATCGGCGTGCTGCCAGTCGCAGCCCCCGCAGCGGTCCTTGCCGCGCGCCATGTCCGCCAGCGGGCACGGCGGCGTCACCCGGCCGGGGGCCGGGGTGCGCACCTCGACGGCGTCGGCCCGGCAGAACCCGCCACCGCCGTCCTCGGTGACCTCGACGACGACCACCTCGCCGGGCAGCGCGTGGCGGACGAACACCACCCGCCCTTCGTACCGGGCCACGCAGTGCCCGCCGTGGGCGACCGGGCCGATCTCGACCTCCAGCCGCCTACCGGTCCAATCCGGCTTCTCGGTCAACGCCGTTCCTTGTCCTTCCCGTTCGACCCCAGGCCGCGCCGCGTCGAACCGGGCGGCACGATCGGCTTGCGCCGCCGCAACCGCTCCGAGGACACGAGCTGCCAGGGCACGCTCGTCACCATGACGCCCGGCTGGAACAGCAACCTGCTCTTGAGGCGCAACGCGCTCTGGTTGTGCAGGATCTGCTCCCACCAGCGCCCGACGACGTACTCCGGGATGAACACCGTCACCACGTCGCGGGGGCTGTCCCGGCGGATCCGCTTCACGTACTCCAGCACCGGCCGGGTGATCTCCCGGTACGGCGACTCCAGCACCTTCAGCGTCACCGGGAGATTCTCCTTGTCCCACGCCGAGACCAGCGCCCGGGTGTCCTGGTCGTCCACGTTGACCGTGATCGCCTCCAACGAGTCCGGCTTGGTGGCCCGGGCGTAGGCGATCGCGCGCATCGTCGGCAGGTGCAGCTTGGACACCAGCACCAGCGCGTGGTTGCGGGAGGGCAGGACCGCGTCGGCCTCGGATTCGCGCAGCTCCTCGGCCACCCGGTCGTAGTGCCGCCGGATGCCGGTCATCACCGCGTAGGCGGTCGCCATCGCGGCGATCGCGATCCACGCCCCGTGGGTGAACTTGGTGATCAGCACGATCAGCAGCACGATCGCGGTCATCACCAGGCCGAAGCCGTTGATCGTCTGGGCGCGGCGCATCCGGGCGCGGGCGGCCGGGTCCTGCTCGGTGCGCAGCAGCCGGTGCCAGTGCCGGATCATGCCGCTCTGGCTGAGCACGAACGACAGGAACACCCCGACGATGTAGAGCTGGATCAGCCGGGTGACCTCGGCGTCGAACGCGATCACCAGGACGCTCGCGCACACCGCGAGGAACACGATGCCGTTGGAGAACGCCAGCCGGTCGCCCCGGGTGTGGAGCTGGCGCGGCAGGAAGCGGTCCTGGGCCAGGATCGAGCCGAGCACCGGGAACCCGTTGAAGGCGGTGTTGGCGGCCAGGATCAGGATCAGGCCGGTGAAGAAGATCAGGTACCACACGCCCGGCGGGAACCCGGCGAACACCGCGTTGGCGAGCTGCGCCACCAAGGTCTTCTGCTCGTAGCCGGGCGGCGCGCCGAGGAGCTGGTGCTCGGGGTCCTCGGCGACCACCACGCCGGTGATCCGGGCCAGCGCGAGCAGGCCGAGGAACATGGTGATCGCGATCCCGCCCATCAGGGCCAGCGTGGTCGCGGCGTTGCGGGACTTCGGCTTGCGGAACGCGGGCACGCCGTTGCTGATCGACTCCACGCCGGTCAGCGCGGCGCTGCCGGAGGAGAACGCGCGCAGCACCAGGAACGCGAAGGCGACCCCGGCCACCTGGGTCTCCTCCTGCACGAGCTGGAAGTCCGCGCTCTCCGCCCGCAGCGGCCGGTCCAGCACGACGGTCTGGAACAAGCCCCACAGGATCATGCCGAGCACCCCGACCACGAACGCGTAGGTCGGGATCGCGAACCACGACCCGGACTCCCGGACGCCGCGCAGGTTGACCGCGGTGAGCAGCACGATGGCACCGACCGCGAACAGGACCTTGTGGGTGGCCACGAACGGGATGGCCGAGCCGATGTGGGCCGCCGCCGAGGAGATCGACACCGCCACCGTCAGCACGTAGTCGACCAGCAGCGCGCTGGCGGCCACCAGACCCCAGCGGCGGCCGTGGTTGACCGTCACCACCTCGTAGTCCCCGCCCCCGGAGGGGTAGGCGCGGACGTTCTGCCGGTACGAGGCGACCACCGCGATCATCACCACGGCGACCACCAGGCCGATCCACGGGCTGATCGCGTACGCCGACAGGCCGGCCGCGGACAGCACCAGGAGGATCTCCTCCGGCGCGTAGGCCACGCTGGACATCGGGTCCGACGCGAACACGGGCAGCGCGATCCGCTTCGGCAGCAGCGTCTGCGCCAGCCGATCGCTGCGGAACGGCCGCCCGACGATCAAGCGCTTCGCCGCGGTTGCGAGCTTGGACACGGCACAGAGCGTAAGGGCAACCTCCGGGGCGACGTCGTGCGCAGGAGTCCGAATCGCTCTCAGGTCACATCCCCGCCGCACCCCTGCGGACCGGAGCGCCTCACCCGGTACGGTGCACCAGCCCGCGAGCACCGAGCGCGGGCCGGCCACCGGACGGGGGCGCTCCGGGTACCGTCACGCTGATGAGGTGGTCGAACATCGACCGCCGAGCCGCCGAGGAGACTGGTGTGCACGTCGTGATCATGGGCTGCGGCCGGGTCGGGGCCTCCCTCGCCTCCGCGTTGCAGCGGCTCGATCACACCGTTGCCGTCGTGGACAAGGACGCCGCTTCCTTCCACCGGCTGAGCAGGGGGTTCACCGGGCAGCGGGTCACCGGGAACGGTTTCGACCGGGACGTGCTCGTCGAAGCCGGGATCGAGGGCGCCACCGCCTTCGCCGCCGTGAGCAACGGCGACAACTCCAACATCATCTCGGCGCGGGTGGCGCGGGAGACCTTCGGCGTCGAGCACGTGGTCGCCCGGATCTACGACCCGAAGCGGGCCGAGGTCTACCAGCGGCTGGGCATCCCGACCGTGGCCACCGTGCCGTGGACGACCGACCGGTTCCTCCGGATGCTGCTGCCCGAGGGGGTGGCGACCGACTGGCGGGAGCCCTCGGGGTCGGTCGCCGTGCTCCAGCTCCCGCTGCACGAGGGCTGGGTGGGCCGCCGGGTCGACGAGCTGGAGACCGCCACCGGCGCGCGGGTGGCGTTCCTGATGCGGTTCGGCAACGGGGTGCTGCCCGATCGGCGGACGATGATCCAGGCCGACGACACCGTCTACGTGGCCGCGCTGTCCGGCACCGTCACCGACGTCACCGCGGCGGCCCGGCGCACCCCCGAGGAGGACGACTGATGCGCGTCGCCATCGCGGGCGCCGGCGCGGTCGGCCAGTCCATCGCCCGGGAGCTGCTCGAAGGCGGGCACCGGGTGATGCTCATCGAGCGCAGCGCCCAGAACTACCAGCCGAAGGCCATCGCCGACGCCGAGTGGGTGCAGGCCGACGCCTGCGAACTGGCCTCGCTGGAGGACGCCGGGCTGGAGTCCTGCGACGTGATGATCGCGGCCACCGGCGACGACAAGGTCAACCTCGTGGTCTCGCTGCTGGCCAAGACCGAGTTCGCGGTCCGGCGGGTGGTGGCCCGGGTCAACGACCCGCGGGCCGAGTGGCTGTTCACCGAGGCGTGGGGCGTGGACGTCGCGGTGTCCACCCCGCGGATGCTCGCCGCGATGGTCGAGGAGGCCGTCAACGTCGGCGACCTGGTGCGGCTGATGACGCTGCGCCAGGGCCAGGCCAACCTCGTCGAGGTGACGCTGCCCGACCCGACCCCGCTGGCCGGGCGCCGGGTCCGCGACCTCGCGCTGCCCGCCGAGGCGGCCCTGGTGACGATCCTGCGCGGCGGCCGGGTCATCGTGCCGGAGGCCGACGACCCGCTCGAACCCGGCGACGAGATGTTGTTCGTCGCCCCGGTCGAGGCCGAGCAGCGGCTGCGCGAGGTCGTGCACGACCAGCCCGCGGGCTGAGCAACCGGCCCGGCCGGTCACCCCGCGGCGGGGCCCGGTGGACGCGGCTGCCCGGTCGGCGAGTGCGCGGTCGGCGAGTGCGCGGGCCCCGGGTGCGCGGCGCGCAGGCGTTCCTCGGCCGCGCGGTCCTCGGCCCGCTCCCGCTCGGCCTGCTCCTCGGCCACCTTGCCCGCCCGGCGGATCGCCCACACCGTCACCACGAGCGCCAGCGCGGTCAGCGGGTAGCTCATCGCGATCCGGGCGAAGGCCAGCCAGCCCGTCAGGTCGGCGTCGTAGAGCCAGCGCTGCACGATCCACTTGGCGCCGAAGACGACCACCCAGGCGAGCGTGGCGAGGTCGTAGCCGCGCATCGCCCGGGGCTGCTGCCGCCACCGGAAGCCGAGGCCGTTGAGGGCCGACCAGGCGACCCCGACCAGCGGCCAGCGCGCGATCACCGACACCAGGAAGACACCGCCGTAGACGAGGCTGGTCCAGATGCCGAGCAGGAAGAAGCCCTTGGTCTCCCCGGAGCGGTAGGCGATGAAGCAGCACACCGCCACCCCCAGGAGTCCGGAGATGGCCGGTTGCAGCGGCTCCTTGCGGATCACCCGGACCACCGCGATGAGCACGGCCGTCCCGATGGCCGTCCAGATCGCGGGCATCAGGCTGGTCAGCGAGCTGACCAGCACGAAGACCACGATCGGAACCGCGGAGTAGGCCAGGCCGCTGACCCCGCCCATCTGCTCCAGGAGGGTCTGCTCGGCCTGCTCGGGGTCGCGCTGCCCGCCGGGCTGCCCGCCCGCTGGGCCGGTCTGGTCGGTCCCGGGCTGGTCCGGGCGGTCCGCCGGCTCGTGGCCGGGCGACGTGCTGCGTTCGCTCATGCGGTGTTCTGCAACTCGTAGTAGGGGTTGTACAGCACCTTGCGGCCGTCGCGGACCGCGATGCGGCCGCGGGCCTTGATCACCCGGCCCGGTTCGATCCCGGTGATCTGGCGGCGGCCGAGCCAGACCAGCACCACCTCGTCGGTGCCGTCGTAGAGCTCGGCCTCCAGGGTCGGCGCCGAGGCCTTCGGCGACCGGCCCACGCTGCGCAGCCTGCCCAGCACCACCGCCTCCTCACCGCCCCGGCAGTCGCACGCGTGGCGGGCGCCGCCCGCTTCCGACCGCTCGGAGAGGTCGTCGGCGTCGAGCTCGGCGACGTCGCTGGTGAGGCGACGGACGAGGCGACGCCAGTAGCCGCCGGTGTTGCTCATCTCGCACTCCCGTGCGGGTCGGGGCTCGGCCTCGCAGCCCGTGCCAGTCCAGCGTAGCCCCAGTGGGGACGGTAGTCGCGGGCCCAGCGTCCTCACTCGGAAGTGCCGCACGAACGGGCCAACCGACATCCGAATTGATCACGGCACGTGGCCAACCTCACCGGATCGACCCACCCGGGTGTGCTCAGCGGCCCGCCCGCCGGGCCCGCGCCCAGGACTGGGGCCGCCGAGCCCCTCAGGCCTGCGGAGGCGCCTGCCCGCCGCCGTCCTCCTGGGCCTGGGCCTGCTGGATGTGCCGCACGATCTCCTCGGGCAGCTCGATCGGCAAGGGGGTGCGGACCGGCAGCGGCTCGTCCCCGCGCACCACCACGGTCTCGTTGAGCACCGCGTAGAGCGTCGAGGTGCACTCCGCCGCGTGGTCGGCCGGGCCGGCCGCGACACCGCGCAGCAGCCACCGCGGCCCGTCCACGCCGACGAACCGCAGCGCGGCCTTCGGCGAATCGGCGACCAGCTCCTCGCCCCAGTCGCCCTGCTCGGTGTGCACCCGCGCCCCGTCCTTGCGGAGCTGCTCGGCCAGCTCCGCGCTGACCTCCGGCCACAGTTCGCTGCTGCGCGGGGCGGCGAACGCGCTCACCGTCAGCCTGCCGACCGGGGTGACCAGGTGCACCGCGCGCACCGGTCCGGTCGGGTCGACCTCGACCTGGAGCTGTCCGCCCTCCGGGACCGGCAGGCGGACCGAACCGAGGTCGAGCCGCTCCACGTCGTCCGGCGGCGCCTCGGCGGAATCGTGCGGACCGCCTCCGGGCTCCACCGCCTCGAACGGTTCCTCGTCCTCGACGGGCTGCGCCCCGCGTCGCCGACGGCCCAATCCGAACATCCCTCAGACCTCCGTCCTGTGATCGGTCCCGCCCTCGGCCGGGACCGTCAGCACCTCGTGCCCACCGGTGGACCCGTATCCGCCGGTGCCGCGCTGCGACTCGGGCAGCTCGTCCACCTCCTGGAACACCGCGCGCTCGACCCGCTGCACCACGAGCTGGGCGATCCGGTCCCCCCGCCGCAACGCCAGCGGCTCCTCCCGATCATGGTTGATCAGGCAAACCTTGATCTCACCGCGGTACCCGGAATCGATCGTGCCCGGTGCGTTGACCATGCCCAGGCCCGCGCGCGCGGCCAGCCCCGAACGCGGGTGCACGAATCCGGCGTAGCCCTCCGGGAGGGCCAGGGCGACACCGGTGCCGACGACCGCCCGGGCACCTGGCTCCAGCACCAGGTCCGAGGTGGTCACCAGATCCGCCCCGGCATCACCGGGGGTCGCGTAGGCGGGCAGCGGGACGTCCGGGTCTAGACGGGACAGCAGGACCTTCACGTTCGACACGGGCGGCGAGACTACCCTGAAGCCGTGTCCGAAAGCGCAGAAGTCACGGCCCCCGCCGAGGCGACCCCCGGTCAGGGGACGGCGGAGGGACCTCGAGAGTTCCGGGAACGCCTGCACGCGACCTGGTGGACGTGGCCGTTGCCGGTCGTCGGTGCGGCCCTGATGGCCGCCACCGTGCACATGGGCTACCCGGGCGTGCGGGCCTGGCTGCCCTACGCCGTGCTGATCCCGTTGGCGGTGCTCGTCCCGCTGTGGCTGGGCCGGACCAAGATCGAGGTCCGGGCCGGGGAACTGCACGTCGGCGATGCCCACGTGCCGCTGCGGTTCGTCGAGCACGCCGAGCCGGTCAGCTCCGCGGGCGAGCAGCGCCGCGCCCTGGGCCCGGAACTGGACCCGGCCGCGTTCGTGGTGCACCGGCCCTGGGTGCGCACCTCGGTGCGGGTATGGCTGAACGACGCCGACGACCCGACCCCGTACTGGGTGGTCAGCACCCGCCGGCCCGCGGAGCTCGCCGACGTCCTCACCCGGTGAACCGGGCCGGAAAAGACAACTGGGCACACGCGCCCGCGTGTGCCCAGCGACTTCCCGGCCGCTGCCGCCCGGTGGCCGCACGGGCCGCCCGCCGTCGACGGGCGGTCACCTCACGCGGCGCAGTCGCGGCAGACGAGCCGCCCGCTGCGCTCTTCGGCCAGCCTGCTCCGGTGGTGCACCAGGAAGCAGCTCGAGCAGGTGAACTCGTCGGCCTGCTTGGGCAGGACCTTGACGGTCATCTCCTCGCCGGACAGGTCGGCGCCCGGGAGCTCGAAGTTCTCCGCGATAGCCCCCTCGTCCTCGTCGACGACGCCGGATTGCGCATCGTTGCGCCGCGCCTTCAGCTCCTCCAGCGAGTCTTCGGCCAGATCCTCGGACTCGCGGCGTGGAGCGTCGTAGTCGGTCGCCATCGTTTTTCACCCCTGCGTGTGTGGAGATTGCAATGGTGTGCCGCTGGTCAACGTTCCAGGACCCGGATTTGTGCCCGCGGGCACGAGTGATCGTGGTCTCGCCCTGGAACGCGGTAGTTCCCCCGTTTGCGAGCGACTCGCCTCATCCGGCACTCCCTGAGGCGCCGAGAGGGTAGCTCATCCGTCCACCGGATACCCACCGGGTCACCCGTACGTGTGGCACGTGCGGCAGCCTGGAAGGCTCGTGCCCGCCGGTCCGGGTTACCCGGCTCCCATCCGGTTGCCCCGCCACGCGCCTCGTGATGCGGTGAACCGGCCGGTTCTCGCCGGTCCGCAGCGCCGGACGGCGGTTCCGGCACGGCCGGGTACCAGTACCGACACGACCGGCCGTCCGGCACCGCGCGGCGACCGGGCAGCGCCTACGCTGATCTAGGGACGAGCGGAACCCGGTGCGCACACGGGTCGGATCATCCAGGGAGGGCCAAGACGTGTCTGCGGTGAGTGCAAGGTGGGGACGGCGCGGCCCACGGTACCGCCGACGGCGGCCGGTGCCCGCCCTCGTGCTGCTCGCCACGCTCGTGGTGGCCTCCGTGCTGCTGTGGACGCAGGTGTTCGGCGCGGTCGAGGACATCGAGACCGCGACGACCTGCAACCCGCCCGGCGCGCCGACCGCGCCGCCGGCCCCCGGCGAGGAGCCGACCCAGCCCGCCGCGCTCGGCCAGATGCTGCCCCGCAAGGCCCTCGACGACGCCCACCCGATCCCGCCCGCGGACGTCCAGGTGCGGGTGCTCAACGGCAACGGGGAGAGCAACCAGGCGACGCTGGTGAGCAGCGAGCTCAGCAACCTCGGCTTCGCCAAGGGCGGTGACGCCGCCAACGACCCGGTGTACGTCAACTACGACCTCGACTGCCACGGGCAGATCCGCTTCGGCGGCGCCGGGGTGAGCGCGGCGCGCACGCTGAGCCTGGTCGTGCCGTGCGCCCAGCTCGTGCGGGACGACCGCGAGGGGGCGAGCGTCGACCTGGCCCTGGGTGCCCGCTTCGACGACATCAAGACCACCCAGGAGGCCAAGCAGGTGCTCCAGGAGCTGGAGAACTGGGTTCCCGAGCGCGATGAGGCCGACGCGGCCCAGCGGGAGGTCACGCCACCGCGGATCAGCGACGAGCTGATGACCAAGGCCCGCGACGTGCACTGCTGAGGCCGCACCGACGATGAGGCGGGCTCCGGGGTTCCGCACCCCGGAGCCCGCCTCATCGTGCGGGCGACCGCCCCGGCGGAGCGGCGCCACCCGCGCTCAGACGCCGCCGGCGTCCGCGGCCTGTAGCACCTCGGTCAGCTCCCGGTTGACGCCCGGTGCGGCGCACACCAGCATCCCGTCGCCGAGGCCGTCGGCGAAGTCGGGGCCCGGCAGCCGCAGCGCGGCACCCGCCTCGGCGGCGACGAGCGCGCCGGCGGCCCAGTCCCATCGGTTCAGGCCCACCTCGTAGAAGCCGTCCAGCCATCCCGCCGCGACCGCGCACAGGTCCAGCGAGGCCACGCCGCTGCGGCGGAGGTCGCGCACCTGCCCGAGCAGCCGGGCGACCACCGCGGCCTGGGCGGACCGGCGCTCGGCGGCGTAGGCGAACCCGGTGCCGATCAGCGCGAGGTCGAGCCGCTGCGCGCCGGTGACCCGCAGCGGCTGCCCGTCGACGAGGGCTCCGCGCCCGGCCGCCGCGCTCCACGTCCGCCCGGTCGCCGGTTCGACCACCGCGCCCGCCACCGAACGGCCGTCGATCTGGGCGGCCAGCGACACCGAGTACCACGGGTAGCCGTAGAGGTAGTTGACGGTGCCGTCGATCGGGTCGACGACCCAGCGCAGGCCTTCGAGGGCCGCGGCCCCGCCCTCCTCCTCGCCGAGCACCGACTCGCCCGGGCGCAGTGCGGCGAGCCGTTCCCGCACCAGCCGCTCGACCGCGCGGTCGCCCTGGGTCACCACATCGGTCTCGGTGCTCTTGGTGTCCACCGCACGCCCGGTGACCGACTCGGCACGCACGGTGCGCGCGAGGTCGGCCGCCTCCCCGGCGATCCGCACCGCGACCTCGCGCAACGTTTCCACATCGACTTCATTTCCGGATCCCACACGCACATCGCAACACAACGCGGTTAAGGTCTGCACACCTTGGTCTGAATCGAAAAGGAAGGGTCAGCCATGGGTAGTGCCCGCGGTTTCGGCGTCGACATCGGCGGTTCCGGCATCAAGGGATGCCCCGTCGACATCGACGGGGGCGTTCTCGCCGAAGAGAGGATGCGCGTGCCCACACCGCAGCCCTCGACGCCCGATGCGGTGGCCGACGTGGTCGCCGAGATCGTCGAGAAGTTCTCCTGGACCGGACCGGTGGGCGTCACCCTGCCGTGCGTCGTCAAGGACGGTGAGGCCCGCACGGCGGCCAACGTCGACAAGGGGTGGATCGGCACCGACGCGCAGGCGCTGTTCGCCGAGCGCCTCGGCCTGCGGCGGGACGAGGTCGTGGTGCTCAACGACGCCGACGCGGCGGGCATCGCCGAGATGCGCTCCGGCGCGGGCGCCGGGCACCGGGGCCTGGTCGTGGTGCTGACCTTCGGCACCGGGATCGGCAGCGCGATGTTCGTCGACGGCGCGCTGGTGCCCAACACCGAGTTCGGGCACATCGAGGTCGACGGGAAGGACGCCGAGACCGAGGCCGCGGCATCGGTCAAGGACACCCTGGACCTGTCGTACCCCGAATGGGCGCCCCGGGTGAGCCGGTACGTGCGCGCGCTGGAGCGGTTCCTGTGGCCGGACCTGCTCATCGCGGGTGGCGGGGTGAGCAAGAAGGCTCACAAGTGGATCCCGCTGCTCGACACGCGCACCCCGGTCGTGGCGGCCGAGCTGAAGAACGACGCGGGGATCGTCGGGGCCGCCACGGCCGCCGCCACCAGCCTCAACGGCTGAATTCCCCCGGGGCTAGCACACCGGAACGGGTGCGGAGTCCGCCTTGCAGCGGAACCGCACTCGCTCAACGCAGTTACAATGGAACACGGCCCACTTGAGCCGACACCTCCACCTGGGAGCCGACCAGCGGTTCTCTCGAGTTCGCGGGGGGTTTCGACGGGTGGGTTGTCCCCGACCTTTGGCGGCCGAGGTTTCGCGCCCTCCGGCCTGCCCTGATCGACCGTCGCGAAAGGGCGTACGTGGCAGCCGCAGAAACCGCAACCCGACGCTCCAGCTCCGCTGCTACCACTGGCGGTGCCCAGTCCCCGTCGGCCCAGACCGACGCGGCGCAGGCCGCCTCCGGCGCGGAGCAGGCCGAAGCCGTCGAGTCGAACACACCGACGACCGCTCCCCAGAGCACCGCCAAGAGCACGGCCGGCACGAAGTCGACCGCCCGCAAGGCCGCGCCGAAGACGACGGCCAAGAAGGGCGCCAAGTCGGCTCCGGCGAAGAAGCCGGCCAAGGCCGCCAAGGGCAACGGCGAGAGCCTGGAGATCGACGAACCGATCGAGACCGACCTGACCTCTCCTGACGTCGGCGACCTCGCCGACGTCGAGGTGGAGATCCCGGAGGAGCCGGTCCCGGACGAGGAGAGCAAGGAGTCCGGCGACTTCGTCTGGGACGAGGAGGAGTCCGAGGCCCTCCGCCAGGCGCGCAAGGACGCCGAGCTCACCGCCTCCGCGGACTCGGTGCGGGCGTACCTGAAGCAGATCGGCAAGGTCGCCCTGCTCAACGCCGAGGAGGAGGTCGAGCTCGCCAAGCGGATCGAGGCCGGTCTCTACGCCGCGGAGCGGGTGCGCCAGGTCGAGGAGGCCGGTGAGCAGCTCACCACGCAGATGCGGCGCGACCTGCGCTGGATCGTGCGCGACGGCGAGCGCGCCAAGAACCACCTGCTCGAGGCCAACCTCCGCCTGGTGGTCAGCCTGGCCAAGCGCTACACGGGCCGCGGCATGGCGTTCCTGGACCTGATCCAGGAGGGCAACCTCGGCCTCATCCGCGCGGTGGAGAAGTTCGACTACACCAAGGGCTACAAGTTCTCCACCTACGCGACCTGGTGGATCCGGCAGGCCATCACCAGGGCGATGGCGGACCAGGCGCGGACCATCCGTATACCGGTCCACATGGTCGAGGTGATCAACAAGCTCGGCCGCATCCAGCGCGAGCTGCTCCAGGACCTGGGCCGCGAGCCCACGCCCGAGGAGCTCGCCAAGGAGATGGACATCACCCCGGAGAAGGTGCTGGAGATCCAGCAGTACGCCCGGGAGCCGATCTCGCTGGACCAGACCATCGGCGACGAGGGCGACAGCCAGCTCGGCGACTTCATCGAGGACTCCGAGGCGGTCGTCGCGGTCGACGCCGTGTCGTTCACGCTGCTGCAGGACCAGCTCCAGTCGGTGCTCGCCACGCTCTCCGAGCGCGAGGCCGGTGTGGTCCGCCTCCGGTTCGGCCTCACCGACGGCCAGCCGCGGACGCTGGACGAGATCGGGCAGGTCTACGGGGTCACCCGGGAGCGCATCCGGCAGATCGAGTCGAAGACCATGTCGAAGCTGCGCCACCCGTCCCGGTCCCAGGTGCTGCGCGACTACCTGGACTGAGGCGGAGCTCCGCCGAAGGGGGCTGCCGTCGACCCGCGGGTCGACG